>JAZLHK010000088.1:0-4605 GCA_045616805.1 Fibrobacter sp. | reverse complement strand
GCCGGGGTCGGGCTGTATTCGCTTCGCTCACCGAGCCGCGCTACGCGAGTCTCGGCCCCATAAAGACCGTTCGGCTTTCGCCTCACTTTCGCCAACACAACTTGTTAATACAAGTTGCTTTTGGCTCACGGGGTAACCATCCCTAACGCGAATGCAGGATGCAAGATGTTCTATATGCCTCGGGGTGAGGCGTATGGGAAACTAGGCAAATTCTGATTAATAAAATTTATTTTTAGGGGAAAGATGTTTTAGAAAAACTAAATTTATGGGGAATATATTCGGAGTTTTTTATGAATACGATTAAGAAAATTGGTTTGGTGAGCGCGGTGGCTTTTGCGCTGTTCGCCTTTAACGCCTGCGGCGACGACTCCAACTCCACCAGCGCACCTGGCGAAAACGGTTCCTTGAGTTCCGCTGTTGAGGACGATGAATCATCCTCCAGCATCAATGACAATTCTTCCTCCTCTGTTACTTCCGATTCCGACCTGGAATCCAGCAGTTCAACGAAAACAGAGGGGTCTTGCAGTAGCGGCAAGGACCCTGATGTTTCTAATAGTTCTTCGTCTTCTGAAGAAAAAAAAGAATCAAGTTCATCTGTCAAAAAAGAAGAAAGTAGTTCTTCTGTAGTGAATAACAGCAGTTCCTTGGGAATATCATCATCAAGTGTGGCGCCTTTTCTTGGAGGAGAATGTTCTGACGAAAACTGGATGAAAATAATTGATGGAAAACATTGCCAATGTGTCAACGGAATTTGGGTTTTATACGTACCCCCCTCCTCCAGTTCTGTAGCATCCAGCAGTAGTCACGAATACAAAAAGAGCCCAGACCCGTTAAAAATGGGCATGTCTTACGGCGAGTTTGTTGATCGACGCGATGGAACCAAGTATGCGACCATTGAAATAACGAACAAGTATGGCCCGGACAGTGTGCAGATTTCGTTTACGGTGTTTGCGCAGAATCTGAAATATCGTGAAAAAATGACCCTGGCCGCAGATGAACAGAATGACGACACCAAGGTGGAAGGTTACTGCTACCGTGACAGCACGGAATATTGCGATGACTGGTATGGAGCCTATTACCAGTGGGCAGAAATGATGGCTTTGCCCTATGAATGCAACAGCAAGAGCTGTGCTGACTTAATCGACCCTGATGGTGATGGATTCCACCAGGGAATCTGCCCCGATGACTGGCACGTTATGACTCAGAAGGAAATGCTTGCCGTTTTCTATGTGACCGGGACAGGAAGTTATGATGCAATGAAATCTTTTGTATCCTACGAAGGCGGCGGACACGGCTCCAACAAATCTGGATTTAGCCTGTTAGCTGCAGGATTTAGAAAGTACTCCTTAAGTGGATCCGTATTTAAGGATTTTTACAAAGGGTGTTACTATTTCTTTCCACAAGAGCATAATGCAACTAGCGGAGAAGGGGGAGGGATTGATGCAGATTCTGGTGATATCGAGCTTACTACAAATCCCAAAAAAGAAGGCATTCCTGTCCGTTGTGTAAAAAACTACAAGCTAGAGTCGCTTAAGTAAAGCTTAACAAAAGAATAAGGAAAGTTCTTAATGGTCGGTCCTAGAGGGAAAATTTGCTCGTGATGACTGCAAGATCGGCATCCATCAACACCGCAAGATTTGCATAGACACATTTAACAGAGTTTTAACATGAACACATTCAAAAAAATCACACTCACCAGCGCGGTCGCTTTTGCGCTGTTCGCCTTTAACGCCTGCGGCGATGACTCGGGCTCCACCAGCGCATCTGGTGAAAACAGTGCACAGAGTTCTGCTGTTGAGGACGATGAATCATCCTCCAGTATCAACAACAATTCTTCCTCTTCAAGTGTTATCCCGAGCGATAGCGAAGATTCTAACAGTTCCTCTAGCGTAAAAGTCAATGGAAAGTCAAGTTCTTCTGTGAACAAGGTTGTAAGCAGTTCGTCAAATACTAATGATGTTTCCTCCAGCTCTCGTAGAGCAAAATGTGAAAACGATTCTGTTTTTGTTGATACCGTGGCAAACTACATTGTTACCTATAAGTGCGTAGATGGTGCTTGGGATGTTTTAGAAATGATTAAAATTGATGTTGAAGTTCCTGACCCTCATTACGATATGTCTGAGCAATTTAAGTTTAATAGTATGGAAAATAAAAATGCAGGTGAAGATTTTACCGACTCTCGAGATGGTCAGATATATAAAACAATCAACATCCTAAAGCCTTCGTCAAATGAGATTGCCTTCCGAGCTTTTGCCGAAAATCTAAACTTCGGAACTCAAATCAAAAGTAACGAAATCAACTCCGACGATTCTAAGGTGGAGAAATATTGTTATAACGACGATTCCTGGTACTGTGATAACGGATTTGGAGGACTCTACACCTGGAGCGAGGCCATGGGGTTCCACAAGGCCTGTGACACGACTTTTGTTGGAACAACGGAAAGCTGCCCCGACATGATTGATACCACTGCAGAACATTATTCTAATCCAGAATTGGCTTTTAATTATGCTCAGCACAGGGGAATTTGCCCCGAAGGGTGGCATATCATGAATTTAAATGAGTGGAAGGTGATGAAAGAAAAATCAGATCGCTCGCTAAAATCTAGGCTTGTTTGGGGAGGTTCTGATGCCTATAACTCCACAGGCATGTCTGCCTTGCCTGTAGGAAAAGTTGATGCAGGTGAATTTAAGTATTTCGGAGAACACACATATTTCTGGCATCCAAAAGAATTCGCTACCGATGAACGAGGGGCAAAATCAACGTTGATTGCCGACAATCTGTGGAACATTGAATCCAATGCAGATAAATCCTATGCGTATTCTGTTCGCTGTGTAGAAAACTACAAAAAGTAAAAATTTTAACTAAGACGAAAGTTGTCTTTTGGGTTTTTATGCCAAACTTTAAGAAAAAGCCCAAGCCGCGTCTAAAAAATCAGCAAGGAAAATTTGCTCGTGATGACTGCAAAATCGGCATCCTTCAACAGCGCAAGATTTGCATAGAAACATTTAACAGAGTTTTAATATGAACACATTCAAAAAAATCACACTCACCAGCGCGGTCGCTTTTGCGCTGTTCACCTTTAACGCCTGCGGCGATGACTCCAACTCTACCAGCGCATCCGGTGAAAACAATGCACTGAGTTCCGCTGTTGAGGACGATGAATCATCCTCCAGCATCAATGACAATTCTTCATCTTCAAGTGTCATCCTGAGCGACAGCGAAGGATCTAGCAGTAGCGTCAAGGGCAGCGACACCGCCGATATGTCATCTTCTTCTGTCATTCCCGACCCCGATCGGGAATCTAGTAGTTCCTCGGTGAAATCCAGCAGCAGTTCGGCTAAGTCCAGTTCCTCTGAAAATTCGTCTTCGAGTGAAAAAAAGAGTAGCACTTCTGTCGAGAGTTCACAAAGCGTTTGTTATGACCCCGTTTTCTATAGAGAAGCTCCATTTAAATCAGAGCTTTATAAGGCGGGAGCGTATAAAAAATATGTGGATAAACGAGATGGGCAGGACTACTATTATATAAAAATAAAAGGGAAAAAACAGAATGGTTACCCTGATTCTGTCACAGTGTTTGCTGAAAATCTTAGATATGGCAATACTGTTTCTGGAGACCATGACCAGATAGATGACTTTAATGTTGAAAAATATTGTTATGACAATGATTCTTTATGTTGCGAAATGTATGGCGGACTATATCAATGGGCTGAAACTATGGGGTTGCCTAGTGAATGCAATACAAAAAGTTGTGCAAACTTAATACAAGACACAATTGATGCAAAGGGTTTTTACCAAGGAATTTGCCCGGATGGTTGGCGATTGATGACTTATAACGATTACTACATTATTGTGCATAGCACAGATTATCTGTCGGTGGGCATGCGGTCGCAATATACTTTTCAAGGAATGAATAACTCAGGGTTTAGTGGAACCGGGGCTGGATATCGTCAAAGTAGAAAAAAACAATTTGTCTCTCGACTTAGGGTTATGGCCTGGTATTATCCTGGTGAGATGGTGGAAGATGGGGACCTTTTTCCCCTTTCAGGATCACTTTCGACAACAAAGGATGGTTGGAATAATGATGAGAATGCTGCTAACGACACGAAACTAGATGGTTTCTCAGTTCGCTGTGTGATGGTCAATCAGGAATAATTCAATCGGAGCCTAGACAGAGACTGCTTTGCGTTATACAACCATTGAGGTCGATATGTCTAAGAAAATCTGCAAGGAAAATTTGCTCGTGATGACTACAAAATCGGCATCCATCAACAGCGCAAGATTTGCATAGACACACCGACGGAAGCCGACATGAAAGCCTTCAAGAAAAACATCCCTGTCGGTTCCACATCGCCTTCGCGTTAGGCCCCGCCGCCCGCATGGGGTCGGACGCGAAGCGGCTGAACGACAAAAAGACCGAACTGGATTTTTCCAGCTCGGTCTTTTTATAGGGCAAGGGGCCGGCCGGCCAGGGCAACGCCCAAAATGTCGCCCCCTGTCGCCTATAGTTTGCAAAGTGAAATTTTTTCGCGCCACCGCCTTGACAGTGCCAAAATTTTTGTATAAATTTAGTAGTGAACAAAAGAACACTAATCAAGCCGTCGCTTT
>JAZLHK010000087.1:0-128070 GCA_045616805.1 Fibrobacter sp. | reverse complement strand
TAGCATAATTCAGATTGAAATGCAGACTAAGGTCGTTGAGGACGCTGTCCAATACAATCGAGTAATCCTGATCTTGAGTAACGGCGGTAATTTCCGGGACAACCTTTACAAAGTAGTGATACTTTTCGTTATCTTCCTTTTTCAAAAGGTGCTCCACCGCAATCGCAAAATTTGCTGGCATATCCCCATAATCGTAAATTTTCCATGCAAAAACATCCTCATCGATTGACGGAACAATAAAATTAATACGATATTGCAGAGGCTTAAACTTGGCGGAAAGAACGGTATCACCATTCAGCGTAATCGGAGTACTCATCCATCCATCACCAGCGTAATTAGATTCAGAGGTAACGCACTCGCCAGCCTCGTTCTGCCAGCATTCAAATTGATACCCTTCATCCGGCTTATACTGCAGGTTCACTGTTTTGCCGTATCCTATTTGGCCGTATCCTACAGTAGCGCCACCATAAACCCACTGAGTACCGTGTTCAGTTTCACCAAGGGTCAACTTGTATAGCATGTTCAAGGTGATTTCATCGGTGTAAAGTGTATCAACAGCTCCTGATTGATACATTTTCCAACGGAACTTTGCTGTTGCTCCATTAACGACACAGGATTCATACTTGTCATCATTAAACTGCAACGTACTGCCTATCTTATTAACGCCGGAGGAGGGATAATAAACATCCTTGGACTCCCACAAACCATTACTATTATTTAAACATTCCAGCTCCACATTATTTTTTGAGCCATCTGTAATTGTGGTCTGCATATTAACAACATCCTTGCTGCGAATAAAATCAAAATGAGTTGGAGCAGTGGATTCAGTGTATTTTGTTGTCTCGCCGTCATGCGTGAACGAACTTGCATACCAGGAAATGGAGCCAGGAGTAAGCTTCAGGTCAACAAAAGCTACATAAGTCGCACCATCATTCCTCAATCTGGTTTCCATTTCTTGCACCGCCGGAACACTTACATAGCTACCCAATGCTTCATTTTTATATTGCCAATCAGCCAATCCAATTCGAATCTCATTAAAGCCCTGGCGATTCG
The DNA here is from genome assembly GCA_045616805.1 of Fibrobacter sp. Classification (GTDB taxonomy): domain Bacteria; phylum Fibrobacterota; class Fibrobacteria; order Fibrobacterales; family Fibrobacteraceae; genus Fibrobacter. The sequence goes on along the minus strand of JAZLHK010000087.1, from coordinate 127,017 downwards.
CTGCTTTCACAACAACATCAATAAACTCCGTCAAATCTACAGAAAGGATTTCGGATTCATCTCCACTATGGGTATATTTATAATCAGTTTCTAGCAGCAATGTTGAAAGAACACTCCCTGCCTCAATGTCAAAAGTTCCATAATCAATATGGTGGTCGACGTCCCTTAACCAATACGTTGTTGACGCATCCTTTCCAAAAGCACTCAAAAATAATCTACGATTCACCGCAATATTAGTCTTCCATGCATCAACAAAATTTAAAACACGTCTTCTTTCCGTAGACATTTCAAATTTTTTTATGCCCATTGAACTTATATTACTAGAAGAGATACACCCATCGGCACATGGAAAATCAGGCATTGCATAATAAGTATATGCACCGACATGGATAACGTCAGCTGCTGCAGATGCAACCCCCGCCAAAGCTGCAAGACCAACCATCATCTTTTTGATTAATGAGAGTTTCATTGATTCTCCTTGTTATTGTTTAAAATTTCTAGATCCCTCGACAGAGCTCGGGATGACACGAAAGTTGACGAGCTCGGGATGACAAAAAAGCCACAGGGCAACAAGCCTGTGACACAAATTCCGGCTCCGGAGCCGGCACGAAATAAAATCGGGAATCGGCAGAACCCGCAGCAGTTTGTAAACTACATTTTACACTGGGGGGGTAATCATGCCGAACAAATGATTCATACTACGGACAAAAATAATAATATTATATGTTTCCGTCAATTAATAACTTAGTTTTTAGGGAAGGCCAGCCTTTACCAGCAAAATCCAAAATTTTGTGATTTTTTATCGTAAATTATTTAGAATTTCGTGATTTTTTCTTCAAAATTATTTGGAATTTTGTGATTCTCGTTGTATATTTGGGTCATGACACAAGAACTGAAAAGGAAAATTGACGACTATTTAGTACAGTGGAAAGCAAATCCCGAAAGGAAACCTCTCATCATCAAGGGTGCTCGGCAAATCGGCAAAACATACTCTATTGAAAAGTTTGCCAAATCCTACGAAAACTTTGTAGAAATCAATTTCATGACGGAACCAGAATTCCGCCAAATCTTTTCAAGCGGCTTTTCGCCTGAAGCAATCATCAAGGAGATTTCCCTGCGGCGCCCGGATCTGCTTTTTTTGCCAAACCGCACCTTGATTTTTTTTGACGAACTGCAGGCTTGCCCCGAGGCGGCAACTTCACTGAAATTTTTCAAGATAGACGGTCGCTACGATGTCATCTGTTCAGGATCCATGCTAGGCGTCAATTACAAGGACATCTCTTCCGTCAGCGTGGGCTACAAGGAAGACTACGAGATGCACTCCCTGGATTTCGAAGAATTTCTTTGGGCGAAGGGGTACAGCGCAAATCAAATCGAAGATATGTTCAGCCACATGAAAACACTGACGCCCTTTTCCGAAAACGAATACAATGTTTGGCTTGAGCATTTTCGCGATTTCATGGTCCTGGGAGGGATGCCCGCAGTTGTCAAAAAATTTATCGCACACAATAATTTCTCCGGTACGTTGCAGGAGCAAAGGCAAATCCTCGCAGACTACGAAGAAGATATTACAAAATACGCCATGGGGCTGGACAAGGGAAAAATCAAGAACATCTATAACCACATCCCCGTATTCCTAGCGAAAGAAAACAAGCGCTTCCAAATAACCAAGGTTGCCGCCGGCGCAAGATCCAGGGAATACCTGGGAACGGTAGATTGGCTCCAGGACTCCGGTATCATCAATGTGTGCCACAATCTTGAACAGCCCGAGCTACCATTGAAAGGGAACTACAGTTTCAATGAATACAAGATTTACTATCGCGATACGGGTCTCCTGATTGCATCATTGGACGAAGAAGCCCAGGAAGACCTGCGTAACAACAAAAACTTCAACACTTACAAGGGCGCCATTTACGAAAACGCAGTGGCGGATGCCTTTGTAAAATCCGGCTACAGCCTGTACTATTACAAGAATCCTAAATCGACCATCGAAATGGATTTCTTTATTCGTGACGCCCAGTCGTTGGTTCCTGTTGAAGTCAAGGCAAACGACAAAGCCACTCCATCCTTGAACAACCTTATCAACAAAGACTGCTACAAGGATATCCATTACGGAATCAAGCTATGCAACAGAAACATCGGTTTTAACGGAAGGTTTTATACATTCCCCTATTTCTGTGCATTCCTGCTAAAACGCTTTATGCGGAACATCTAGATTTTACTTCACGCCGGTGCTGCCAAAGCCGCCGCGGTCCTTGTCGATAAGTTCGCCTTCCTCAAATTCCAGAGTAGGCTGGATTTCCATGATGCGGAACTGGGCAATGCGGGAGCCTTTTTCGATGGTCACGTCTTCGGTGGCGTACACCGGCATTTTCCACCAGTCGCCCTTGCCGCAGTAGCTGGAATCCACCACGCCTACGGAATTGGTCTGGAGGATCTTGAAGTTCTTGAAGGTGGAACTGCGGGGTGCAAGGTGCGCCTCGTAGCCCTCGGGCAACTTCATGGCAACACCCAGGTGGATCAGCTTTAACTCCCCCTTCTTGAGGGTCACAGTTTCAGCAGCACTCAGGTCAATCCAGTCGGACTTTCCACCCACATACGTAAGGCGAGGAATTGTGTCGTCAAGATATTGGATTTTTATTTTCATGCCCATAAGAAACTCCGACTTAAATTCAAGAACACCGTTAAATTATTTCGATGCGCTTTTCAACACCATCAAACATAACTAAATTCTACCGCGACACAGACAAAACGGGAACAAAAATGAGCGAAGCAAAATACACAAAGTGGGTCGCCTGCTGGGGCAATGCAACTTCCATCACCGATCGCAAGGAAGCCGTCTACGCCAAGGATCTTACCCTCCGCTACCCCATCAAGGTCTGCTTTTCCGGCAGCAAGCTCCGCTTTCACTTTTCCAACCTGACCGGTACGGAACCCGTCAAGATCACGAAGGCTGTGGTGGCCAAGGTGGGTACACCAGAGTACGCGCCCACGGCAATCAGCTTTTCGCAGAACGGAAATAGCGTCGCCGCACAAAATTCTTCTGCCACACAAAATTGCGCCGCCATCATCCCCGCAGGCCAGGAAATCACCAGCGACGAAATTGCATTTGACGTTACCGCCGGCGAAACTGTAGAAGTCAGCATGTACTTCGCGGACTACACCCAGATGAACGCCGGCACCCTCATTACAGGCCCGCTTTCTACCGGCAAGTACAGCTACGGGGATTTCGCCTGCGATCAGGAACTGCCCGCGGAACTGACCCGAAACACAAACTGGTTCTACTTTCTGAACACGGTAGATGTTTTGACGGAAGAAAAGAACCACGCCCTGGTCTGCTTCGGCGACTCCATTACGGCGCAGTCCTGGCCTGACTACCTTGCAATCCGCGCCTGGAACGGCGGATTCCATAACGTTTCCATTATCCGTCGTGCCGTCAGCGGGACACGAATCCTCCGCGAGTACTGCTGCATCACCTACGCCGCCTACGGACTGAAGGGCGCCACCCGCTTCCCCATCGAAATGAATGTGGCAGGAGCAAGTGCCGTCATCATCCAGCATGGAATCAACGACATCATCCATCCTGTAGGCGTCGAAGTCAACAAGTTCCGCCCCTGGAGCGACATGCCTACTGCCGAAGACCTGCAGAACGGCGTCGAGAAGATTTATGTGGAACACGCCCGCAGGATTGGGCTTCGCGTATTCAGCGGCACACTGCTTCCAATTTTCGGCTGGCGAACCTACAACGAAAACCGCGACGTGATTCGCAACGCCTTTAACGAATGGCTACGCACCAGCAGCATCTTTGACGGCTGTATTGACTTCGACAAGGCCGTCCGCGACCCGCAAGATGCAGCAAAGTTCGGCCCCGGCTTTGACTCCGGCGACCACCTGCACCCAAGCGAAAAAGCCTACGAAGCCATGGCAAACGCAGTACCGGAAGAACTGTTGAAGTAAAAAAACAGACTAAACTTTTTCGTCTTGAGCAGCAGAAGTTTCCGCGACCTTGGCAGCCTCAGCGGCAGCCTTGGCCTTTTCAGCCTTCATGGCAGCCTGTTCCAGGCGAGCGGGCTTTCCGGCAAGATTGCGGAGCAAGCCGAACAGGGCACTCAGTTCATTGCGGGTGGGATGCAGGCGCTGTATCAGAGTATTCAGGAAATTATCTCGCCATGCCTGGTCATGATACTGTCCCGTCAAATAGCGGTCCAGGAATTTCTTGAAGCCATTGATCTGCTCGATGGTGGCAGGACCTGTTTCTGCAACGCCCTTGGTAGTACGCTTGGCTCGGCCTTCCCCATTTGCCAAGGCGCCAGAACGGCACAGTTCGTAAAGGGAAATGGAAACGGCCTGTCCCAAGTTAAGGCTCATGAGACCCGGCACAGGAATTTCGCACTGGTAAGTACAGGCATTCACTTCTTCAAGAGCGAGCCCGCAGGACTCACGGCCAAAGACCAGCGCAATGGTACCATCTTCAGGCAGCATTTCAGACAAGTTCTGGACCATGCAATGCTTGATGGCGCTCCCAAAAATGCGACGGCTAAAGGCAACAGCACAGGAACAGTCGCCGATGGCTTCCTGGAAGGTATGTACGATGGTTGCATTATCCAGGATGTCGTGGCTATTGGCTGCCGTATGGTAAGAGTTCTCGATAACCTTGTTACGCTTGGGATAGACAATGTAAAGTTCAGGCAAGGCGTAGCAATGCATAGCGCGAGCCACAAAGCCAACGTTGTGAGGATGTTCCGGTTCAACAAGTACTACACGAAATTTACGCATAATTAGGTCTGAGGTCGCTCGCAAGCTCTCCACAAAGAGGATAACTCAACTAAGACAATGAATTGTCAAGTTTCGTTTAGCTTTGTGGTATGAGCCCGGTCGCTTCGCTCCCTTTGAGGTTTACATTAGGCGGCTTCGCCGCAATTATTTAAATCTTCCAGCTAAAATCTTTTCCGCGGATTTCGTCTTGCACCGTTTCACCATCGGCAATTTCTGCGCCGGCAAAAATTACGGAACGATTCTTGCCACTCACCATCAAGCGATCATCCTTCCAGGATTCCACACCCAATTCAGCCAGGCGGGCTGCAGTAGCATTCCACAGGCCTTCAGGAGAACCCATATCAATCCAAGTTGCATTCATCTGGTTCATGTCCACAAAGGGCGGGCGGCCAGCGGCAATTTCCTGCTTCCAGAATTCACGAATGTCAAATTCTCCATCCCTGATCCTTGCCAAGGCCTCATCGCTATAGTAGGACACGCCAGAGAATGTGGCAGCCTTGCCTTCTTCAGAGCCAAAACGGCCAACGACACCCGCCAAATGTCCATTCCCATCTACCCTAAAGGTATTCACCTTCGGGAAATCCACGGCAAGCAGCGCAACGCCTGCGCCATCCTTGCGGGTGGCAAAATCAGCATTGGCATTTTCTACAAAGGCCTTCAGATCAAAGTTGCAGAAAGCATCGCCGTTCATAATGAGAAGACCACCGCGGTAGCCACCATTATAGATACGCTTCAGTGGACCTGCAGTTCCAAGAATTTCCGGATATTCCACCCAGACCTTTTCGAACTGTAGGCGTTCTCCTTCAGCCACCACCTGGTCTGCCAGGTAATGGGCATTAGCATGCAGGCACACGTCACCAATGGCGCGAGCCTTCTTTGCCTGCTGTTCCAGGATAGACGAATCTACCACAGGAACCAGGGGTTTCGGGGTGTCACTTGTAAGCGGGCGAAGGCGAGTGCCCAGACCCGCAGCAAGAATCAGGACGTTCAGAGGCAATTTTATACCATTGCGGCAGAAAATTCAGCTTCGGTCACCAGGTCTTCACCGATGAACACCTGACCGGCATACTTGAAGATGCCGCGACGAGCCATACGGAGGTCAGTCAAGCGGACCTTCAGGATGATGTCGGTAGGAGGAATCACAGCCTTGCGGAAGCGGCAGTTTTCCACACCCATGAAAGCCGGGCGCTTGCCCACAGTCTTTTCTTCCATAGCGATCATGGTAAGGAGCGTTGCAGCCTGAGCCATAGATTCAATCTGGATCACGCCGGGCATCACCGGATTGCCAGGGAAATGACCCTTGAAGAAATCCTGTTCGCCAGTCACATGCATACGGCCTACCAAAGAAGGGGGATTTTCGGCAGTGCCATCACCAACATTCAGTTCCAGAATTTCGTCAACGAAAGCAAAGGGGAACTTCTGGGGAAGAACTTCGTGGCAAACATCTTCGCCGTAGAGAACGCCTTCTTTATCAGATTTTTTCAAAGAGTCCAGCAGAGACATAGGGAATTAACCTCTCCATGATTTGTCGGTGGGAAACATGCCCACCATTTGTGATTTCTATCCGAACTCTGGGAAGAGCTGGACAAATGAATGTTATATCGCCAATTAAATCTAGTATTTTATGCATGGCAGGTTCGCTTGCCACACGGAAATCCTTGGAACATTTCACGCCATCGCAACGTTCCAGCAGCATGCCACAGGATTCATCCACACCGCCCAGCATGCCAGCAGCCTTCGCCTGCTCAAATTCCTCAGTAGAAATGAAGGTGCGGGCCATGAAAATCTGGAACAAGTTTTCCGGCGAATAAATACTGACAGCGGCGGAAGACTGCAGGTCGCAAGCATCCCTGCGGCTCTTGCTGCGGTCCAGAACATATTCCACCTCAAAAGTTTCAGCAGGGCAAATACGAACATGACCGAAAGTCCGTTCAGAACCGTCAGAAGCCTTAGCCGTCAGGTCCCATTCCGCCTTCACGGGAGCATCATAAAACACAAGGGCTTCCGGCTCCCCCGCTGCTCGACGCAGGCCATAGAAGAAGGGCGCTGCAGAACCATCCATCAGGGGAACTTCCGCGACGTCCTGACCAGCGACATCCTCGGAAGCGGCTGTTCCGCGAACCAAGTTCACGTTAAACCTGCGGCCAGGCCACATCAGGAATACGGGAGCCAGATGTTCCGGGCTGGCAATAGCGCCAGCATTCAACCCCACCGCATGAGCACGCCCCTCATCCTCGTAAGAATAAATAGCCGTACGAGCAGCGCCAAACTTCAAGTCAGAAAAAATCTTGCAGAGATCAGTTCGGTAAACTTCGCGACCATCCACACTCCAAACCACACGAGGCCTGTGGGTAGGATCCCTTTCCAGAACATCCACCGTCACCTTGGCATTCCTATAGCTCAAGGACGGAGACTCAAATTCAAAATGCTGAGCGTTCGTCATAATTCTAACATTTCATTTCGCAATGGACTTTATGAATTCCGGTGCAAAATCTACTCCATTAGTCCAAGTTATGGTATTTGCCTGAATCTTAAAGCTGCGAAACAAGTCTAAATCAGAAAGATTCCTGATTATAGGGCGATCATCGTTCTGGATAGTTTCGCTGAAGTCAGCAACAGCAGAGACACCGTCATTAAACGAGACCTTGATTCTGTAACCAGCGATGTATTCAGCCTTAACAACGTGAAGCATTCTATACCAATGGATCAATCTTTTTGAATTCACCCGTCTTCGTTAAGGAATCCCAGTTGTTCATCAGTTCCTCCTTATGAAGAGAAGCCCATTCCACAACAAGTCCTTTAACTCTCGCAGGTAAATCACCATCTACCATCTCTAATGTAGTTAAATCAAACACTCCTTCCAAGTCATTATATAACGCATGGAAGTGTGGAGGCACATGATCATTGAAATACATTTGTATAACAATCCCAAGAAAACGGCATAATTCAAGCATTTCATCTCTTTTTTTTACATAAAAAAAGGCCGTATTCCTACACGCTCCATTTCAGGCTTTTGCAACCTAACTATGGGATATAAGAATACGACCTAAGGCGAGAGCAGCGACCATATTTATATGGTCATTGCCGAGCCAATGAGTATGCAACAAAGTTGCAATACGACCTAAGGCGAGAGCAGTGATGGTCATTGCCTCCCGCAATCATTGTCTGTCAGAATACAAACTTACTTCGCCTTGTACTTAGCGCGTTTTTCGGCGACCACATTTGCAGGGACTTTCTTTTCGGGAACGACCTTCAAGGCAAGCTGCAAGCCCATGGCATTCAGAATTTTCATCATCGTTTCAAAACGAGGATGCGCACCTTCCTTCATTGCCTTGTAAAGACTCTCACGGTTCAAACCAGCTTTTTCGGCAATCTTTGCCATGCCTGCCGACCTTGCTGCAGTGCTGACACAATGCTGCCAAAAAACAGGATCGTTTTCGGCAAGAGCCTCCTTCAAGAAAAGTTTTACATCTACCTCAGTCTCTAGGAATTCAGCAACATCTAAATCAGAAACTTTAATCTTACCCATTGTTTAACTCCTTCTTAATTTCCTTTGCTTTTTCAATGTCTCTCTGTTGCGTAGATTTATCTCCTCCGATTAGAAGAAAAATCACTTCGCCATTTACATTCATATAGTACAGCCTATATCCAGGACCATAATCAATCCGCATTTCAAAAACGCCATCACCAACTGATTTGGAATCTCCTAGATTACCTAATTCGACATGTTTAAGACGATTATTAATCCTGGATTTAGCATATACATCCCTCAGATTTTTTATCCATTTTATGAACTGTTCAGTCCTCTTTACCTGATACACATATTCCTCCTTAATGTAGCCATTCGGCTACAAACTGTCAAGATTTTCACAAACAAAAAAGGCCGCATTCCTATACGCTCCATTTCAGGCATTTGTAGCCTATCTATGGGATATAAGAATACGACCTAAGGCGAGAGCAGCGACCATGTTTATGTGGTCATTGCCGAGCCAACGAGTATGCAACAAAGTTGCAATACGACCTAAGGCGAGAGCAGCGACCATATTTATATGGTCATTGCCGAGCCAACGAGTATGCAACGAAGTTGCAACGCGACCTAAGGCGAGAGCAGCGACCATTTATGGTCATTGCCTTCAGCAACCATTGTCTGTCTAAAAAGAATGTACTAAAAAGAAGATGTCAAAAGATGACAATAAAAAAAATCATTTCTTCAAACGCTTTTTTGCCATCATGCGGAGTTCCACCATTTGCCTGCGCCAGACATCGGCGTTGATGGCGGGGAAACCTGCTACGGTGCGGCCTGCGGGAACGCTCTTGGTGACGCCGGCTTTCGCGGTGACGATTGCGCCGCGACCGATGGTGAGATGTCCAGCAGCCTTTGCACCGCCGGCAAATTCAACGCCATCTTCCAGGGTAACGGAGCCTGCAATTGCCGTTTGGGAAGCCATGTATACATTATTGCCAACAGTACAGTTATGGGCAATCTGCACCATGGAATCAAAATGAGAATCGCACCCTATTGTGGTGGGAGAAATAAAACCAGCGGCAACGACGGTATTAGCACCGAAACTGCAGCGTTCACCAATGCGAACACCAGCCACATGGGGCACCATACGGCGTTTGCCTTCATATTCGTAAAAGCCGAATCCACGACTTCCTACAACGACACCTGCCTGAAAAATGCAACCATTTCCAATTTCAACATTAGGGTAAACAGTCACATTGGCCTCAAGAACACAATTCGCGCCAATCTTTGCGCCAGCCATTACTACACAATGCGGACCAACAATAGAGCCCTCGCCCACTTCGCCGTCAACAACTGCAGAGGAATGAACTTTTGCGGAGGCATGGATTTTGCGATCATCATTGCGATCATCATTGCGACCGTCACCGCAGCCAAATGCATCGCCTTCCATGGCAAACTTGTTGAGGAATTCCACCATCACATGGTAGGGATTCTTCACAGGCAGAACACAGCCAGCATTTGGCAAATCGGCCTTAAAATTTTCTGGAACAAAAACCAGTCCCGCACGAATCTGCGCCAGTAGAGCATTTGAAAAGCCGGGCGCATTGGTTTCGCTCTTCACCGTATCACCGACCCAGAAACTCACATCAGATGGGCCAGCCTTTTCCACAGAAGAAAAACCTGAAAGCAGAAAATCAGATTTTCCAGCACGTTCCAGGCAATCACAAACAAGGTAGTCACTTGATTTAAGCCAATCAAGAACAGCAGAAAGGGCAACAGGTTTCATTAATCCCCCAGCGCCAATACCTGAACCTGACTTGCATACTCAATGGTCACTTCACCATTGAGTTTTCCACTCATATTTTCACCATCAAGCTGCAGATACTCATCCTTATCCAGGACCATGGAAATGGAACGGACCTTTCTGGATTTCAGGAAATTCTTCTTGTAGAATTGTCCAATAACGGGAATGCCGCCCACGGCAATCGCCATAAGAAAGTTGAACATGTTGGGCACATCCACCACTTCCAAAAAGCCATCTGCCATATCAGACTTGTAGAAGGGCCTAGCACCTCCGGCAAAGCTGGGAATATTTCCCACAATGACCGTACGGTGGCCAGAGACATCAATGGACTCGCAATTTCCTTGCGCATCCTTGAAACCAAGAGTCCCCTTCTTCAGCATGTAATTTCGGTCAGCAAAGAACAGGCGTACATAGTGAAGGCGGTTGGCAATCACAGACTGGGAGGAAATCACACCCGTTTCGCGGTCATGATTGAAATCGTTTGCAATACGGGCGTCAATACCTGCCGAAAAATAATTTGCCAGGGCGTAAGTCCCATTCACCTTCCAGATATCAAAGGGACGTGCCGAAGCGCGCAACAGACGGCGCACCAGGAAAAGCAGGCCTCGGTCAACAAAAGGCTTGTAAAGATTCAGCACACGTGCCAAGTCATTCCCAGTTCCCAGAGGAATCAAGCCTATTTTCACCTTATTTGCGAAATCGCCATCCAGCATCGTTGACAGAACGGCAGAAACGGTTCCGTCACCACCGACAGCAATCAATGTTTCCGTGCTGGACAAGGCTCCAAGAATTTGTTCCTTCATTTCCTCGTGACGGGTAAATTCCGCACGCCATTCCCCATCAGCAAAGTCCATGGACTTCATGATTTCCGGCAGGTACTGGTAAATCACCTTTCCCTGACCACCACCGCTAATGGGGTTTATGAGGAAATAGAACTTAAGCATTTTTCAGCAGCTCATCCTTGACTTCAACGTAATGGGCTACGCCAGCTGCCGTCCTTTGGAGTTCTTCTTCGGTGAGAGCCCTCACCACACGAGCAGGAGAACCAACAATCAGCGACCCTTCAGGATATTCCTTCCCCTGGGGAACCAACGACCCCGCTCCGACAACGCAGTTTTTCCGAATGCGGGCTCCATCCATGATAATGGCCCCCATTCCTATCAAGGCGTTGTCTTCAACGATGCACGCATGCAAAACGACATTGTGACCAACAGTAACATTGTTCCCCACCACAACGCCCTGGTCAAGGGACAGGTGAATCGTCACATTGTCCTGAATATTCGTCCTTTCCCCAATGACAATGGAGGAAAGGTCCCCACGCAAAACTGAATTATAGAAGATGGAAGAGTCGTCGCCGATTTTCACATCGCCAATCAGACGCACGCCTTCCGCCAGGAAGACGCGCTGCCCCACCTGAGGCTTCTTCCCTTTATATTCAACGATCGTCGCCATGGAGTTTCGAAATCTGTTCCCATTCTTCCTTATAGGATCCACGAAGGAACATTGCTCCCTTATAGCCTGTTACAATTTCAACAGCCTTTGCCGTATCCTTATCAGCAAGAGCATCCTTGGCGTCGTCCAGCAGATCCTTCTGGGCGTTGCGCTTATCGCTGATTTCGCCCAGGCGGTTCTGACGAAGAATTTCCATGGAATCACTTACGAATCCAAGTTCCCAGGTACTGTCATAGCAGGCTTCTGCATCGAGCATCTTTGCAGCATCTTCTGCGGCTGCTGTATAGAGAACATCGCAGCGGGCAAAGTTTTCGGCACTGGAACGCTTTGCGTACTGGTAGTACTGGTAGCCACCAACAACAGCAGCAATAATCACCAGGAGGAACACTCCGTCCTGCCAGCCCATAACGGGAGCGCTAGGCAGCTTGGGGCGACCGTTGACGGTTTCACCGGCTTCCAGTTTTTCTTCAGCCTCATCAAAGGGGCTCTTTCCATTCAAGAAACTAAAAGACATTGCTTAGTCCTATTCTTATATGTTATTTCTTGCCAAGGGCGTCAAAGACGCGTGCGTACAAATAAATCTGTTTCACCAGGCTTGCAAAGCCATTGGAGCGCGTGGGAGAAAGTCCAACGTTCAGGCCAATATCCTGGAAGAACTTCGGATCCACGGAAAGGATTGCCGACGGAGCCATATCGTTATAGACTTCAAGAGCCAGGGCACCCAGACCACGGCTAATCAGCGGATTGGTGGTGCCGCCTTCGACATCCATATCAAAATGAATAACGCCATCGTTATAGCGAGGTACCAAGTACATGGTAGAGGCGCAGCCCACGATGATGAACTTTTCTGCCTTGAGACTAGCATCCATACCCTTGTGGGCCTTGGCCAGATCCAGCAGGAACTTCCACTTATCGTCCGGATCCGTAAAGGAGGCGAACTTTTCACGAATGGAGTTCAGACGTTCTTCAATAGTCATGATACAAAACCCTCTAATGCAAGAACGAACGCATTTTCCAGATGAGAGACGGACAGGACCAGAGTACGGTAAAGAAAATCCTTACCAGGGTCTGCTTTTCACGAGGGAGCTTGGCCAGGCTTGATGCCGCACGGTCAAACTGCCTGTCCGTAATCCTGTTGAAGCCAATCTTTGCGCGGGCCACCTGAAGGTGACTCTTTCCAAGAGCCTCCATCCAGCGGGTATAGGCCTTGGCTTCAATAGCCTCGCGGTTTGCACCGGAATCGTTCAGCCATTCCACCACCGTTTCAGCCACGATCTTTCCGCACAGGAGTGACTCTACAATACCGGAACGGCTAATGGGGTTTACACAGCTTGCAGAATCGCCAGCCTTGAACAAGCCACACTTTGCAAGGGGACGTTCGGACTGACCACAGGCGATCATACCGCCATATATGCCCTTGACTGTTGCATTGGGATAGTCATGGGCAATGAAATCCAGCAGTTTCTGGCGGTTGGACACATCCCGCTTGACATTCTTTCCAAGGACAAAGCCGATATTTACTTCCTTGCCATCGCGGGGGAAAATCCATCCGTAGCCAGAGGGGAATTCGCTACCGAAGAACAGCTCAATGTGTTCCTTGCTATGCTCAATACCTTCGGCAACCGCAAAAATTGCAGGTTCCAGATCAGCATCGCCCGTTTCAATGCCTTCAAGGCAAGAGATTCCCTTGGTCAACTTGGCACCCGGTCCGGAAGCATCCACCACCACAGGTGCGGCCAGGGATACATCCTCTCCATTTACAGATACGGTAATATTCCAGCCAGCATCCACGCGTTCCAGCTTCTTCACGTGGGCATCAAAGTGGCATTCCACGCCAGCATCCATACAGCCCTGGGCTATCGCCTTGTGGAAAAGGGACCTGTTCAGCAAAAGGCCACAATTCTTACTATAGAATTCTGCCCTGTAACGTTTGGGAGAAGTAAAGTATATTCCGGAAAGATCCTGGCGGACCCAGGAACGGTCTATGGGCCAAAGAGATTTCAGACGATCCGTGGACACTGCCTCTGCACAGAAGATAGGTTCCTTCCAGGGTTCCTTCTTATCCAAAAGCAGCACCCGTCTGGCACCGCCAGTCAGTCTTCCCAGGGTACAGGCAGCCATGAGACCGGCAGGACCGGCCCCACAAACCACTACATCATAATTTTTTGATTGAAAAACGGACATTTCTGGTCAAAATTAGCATTTATTTGCCCAGTTTTTTTTATTTATATGTTGGTTTTCCAAATTTTTTAGTTATTTTAGGGCTATCCGTTATTTAAGGTTTTCCATAAAGGGAATGTTATATATGAATATTATGAAAGTTTCTAAGTTCGGCCTTTGCCTCATGAGCGCGCTGGCAATCAGCTCGTTTGCTCAGGACAACTGGGCTGGCAAGGATTTGAACGTATCTTTCCGCGACAAGCGCATTGACGGTTTCAACTTTAGCGACGCTCGCGCCGTCAAGAACGTCACCGACTTCCAGCGTGCAGCTGGTGAAAAGCCGAAGTTCGACGGAGCAAACCTCGCTGGCGTATCTTTCCAGAACGCAGTTATTAGCGAAGCAAGCTTCAAGAACGCAAACTTGCAGAAGGTCATCATTAGTGGTGCAGACATCCGTGCCACAACTTTCAAGGGTGCAAACATGGAAGAGGCAAACCTCTACCGTGCAACCCTTCTGGATAGCGAATTCCCGCAGACCAACCTGAAGAATGCCCGTCTGGACGCAATGAAGGTTTCTGACCGTGCCGACTTCAGCAAGGCTGACCTCACCCAGGCATCCGTCATGGACGTGGACCTTACCGGTGCAGACTTCAGCAAGGCCAACCTGACCAACGCAAACTTCTCCCGCTCCTTGATGGCAAACTCTGACCTTCGTAAGGCCACCCTCACCAAGACAGACTTTACCGCCTGTAACCTGATTGCCGCAAACTTCAAGGGCACAGACCTCAACAATGTGAACTTCGCAAAGGCCGGTCTTTCCCAGGCTGAATTCGGCGGCGCCGAATTCAACAACGTGAACCTGCAGGAAGCAGACCTTTCCCTGACCACCTTCAACGACGTTGACCTTTCCAAGACCCAGCTCCAGAAGGCCAAGTTCGCTCAGTCCACCGTGAAGAACATGAACTTCAAGGGCCAGGACCTGACCGGCGTGGTGTTCGATAAGGGTACTCTCTCCAAGAGCGAATTCGAAAAGGCCAAGCTGAACAAGACCTCCTACTTCGACGCTTCCGTTGAAAAGAACATCTTTAAGGAAGCAGAACTCATGAAGGCAGTCTTTGACGGTGCATACGTCTTCAAGAACATCTTCGATAAGGCTGACTTGACCAAGGCTAACTTCGCCAACTCCACCATCGAACGTTCCGACTTCAATCTGGCTCAGCTCTCCGGCGCAAGCTTCGCTGGTGCCAAGCTCATCAAGGTTAGCTTCCTCAATGCAAACCTCCAGGGCATCAAGATTGACGCTGACACCAAGATGGAAGACGTCGACTTCTCCGGTGCAGACCTGAGCAACGCCAAGATCGAAAAGTTCACCGCCAAGAAGGTGATCTACGATAACAAGACCAAGTTCCCCAGCGGTTTCGATCCGCGCCAGTACGGCTTCACCAAGCCGGGCGAAAAAGCTGCAGACATCAAGGTCGAAGGCAAGAAGAAGAAGCCCGCTGCTGACGACGGTGACGACGATCAGCCGAAGAAGAAGAAAAAGAAGAAGAAAATGCGTTCTGACGACGACGACGAATAATATCTTCCCTGCTAACGGATTTGAAAAAGGACTCTCGAAAGAGAGTCCTTTTTGTTTGTGTTGCGGTAAGATTGTTTGCGGGGGCACGGCAGCGGGCAGGAGTACGTGCGAAGTATGGCTGCGTGCTGGGTAGCGCGCGAGGTACGGCAGCGAGCAGGAGTACGTGCGAAGAAAATCTGCGATTATGAGAGCGTGTAAGGCTCTGCTGTGCACTGTGTAGCGCGCGAGTTAAAACGGCGAGCATGTCAAGACTGCAGGCATGAATAGCGTGCAAAGTATGGCTGCGTGCTGGGTAGCGCGCGAGGTACGGCAGCGAGCAGGAGTACGTGCGAAGTATGGCTGTGCGTAGCAGGACCTCCCTGATACCACAGTCTACTTCTTGTCCATAAGCCAGGAAACGGCTTCGCTGAGGTTGTGAACCCGCTTGATGCTCATGCCGGAGGTAGACTCGGGAAGGTTCCCGCTGGCGGGAACGATAGCCTCAGTCATTCCCAGACGGCGAGCCTCCTTGAGACGCTGGTCCAGCAGGTTCACCCCGCGAACCTCCCCCGACAACCCCAGCTCGCCGATGGCGATGGTCTGGCGGCTTAAAGGAATGCCTAGGTGATTGCTGGCTACGGCCAGGGCCAAGGCGAGATCGGAAGACGTGTCATTCACCTTCATTCCGCCGGCAATGCTGGCGAAAACATCGCAGGACCCGACAGTCACACCGCCGAACTTTTCCAGCAAGGCCAAAATGATGGTGAGGCGTTTAGCATCAATGCCGGCGGCCACGCGCTGCGGAACCGCAAAGTTCGTCTGGCTCACCAGCGCCTGAGTCTCGAAAAGCAGCGCGCGGGAACCTTCCAAAGTGCAGCAGACAGCACTCCCCGGAGTTGGCGGCACCCCCTCCTGCAGGAAAACCTTGCTGGGATTCGGAACTGGATTCAGCCCATGACCAGTCATTTCAAACACGCCTATTTCGTCTGTTGCGCCAAAACGATTCTTGATCGTACGAAGCAGGCGGTATTGATGGTTGCGATCGCCTTCAAAGTACGCCACCGTATCTACCATGTGTTCCAGGATACGGGGACCAGCAATCTGACCATCCTTCGTAACATGTCCAATCAGGATGGTAATGCAACCTGTATTCTTCGCAAAGACCATCAGGTCCAAAGTACATTCGCGAAGCTGGCTGGCACTCCCCGGAGTCCCAGGCAATTCGGATTTATAAACCGTCTGGATAGAATCAATAACGAGAACCTGGGGCTTTATTTCCTTTGCCTGTTCAATGACCTTATCCAGGCTTGTCTCACAAAGCAGAAGCATGTCGCTACCAGCAACATTCAGACGTTCACTACGAAGTTTCACCTGAACAGCACTCTCTTCGCCACTGACATAAAGGGTCTTGACTCCTGCAGCAGTCATAGTTGCCAAGGTGCTAAGCACCAGCGTAGACTTGCCGATGCCAGGATCACCGCCGATAAGCACCAGAGAGCCCGGCGCAAAACCTCCACCCAGCACTCGATCAAATTCTGAATTTGCAGTACTCAGTCTACGGGTATCTTCCGTAGCCACATCACGCAGGGCTATTACCTGATGCACCGGGCCACCAAGGCCTCGCCCACCACGGGTTGAATTGGGATCTTCATGCTCTACCGCATGTTCCTTCAAAGTGCTCCAGGCACCACAGAATGGGCACTTACCTGCCCACTTTGGAGTTGTGTTACCGCACTCAGTGCAGAGAAAAACAAGTTCTTTCTTCGATTTTGTTGCCATACTTCAAATATAGCAACAATGTAGTGTCATTTTGTGTCGTAGTGCACAAATTTTCACTTTTCTGTAAGATACCATAAAAAAAGCCCACGCGGCCTCCTAACCAACCCTAAAGTCTTGCCGCGTGGACTTGCTCCTCCTTGAATAGGGATGTACTATCCAAGAACCCTTTGATCTCAACCCCAATGAGACTGGAGCTGTCATAAGATAAAAAGGGAATGCGGTTTTTACCACATTCCCTTAATACTTTGCGTTGTTCTGTATTACAACAAGGCGAACTAGCCAACCAGAGCCTTGTGAATGGCTACTGCAGCCTGACGGCCGGTCTTCATAGCCATCACCACGGTCAGAGGACCATGGAGTGCGTCACCGCCCACATAGACATTCTGCATTGTTGTTTCGCCAGTCAGCGGATCCTTCACTACGAAAGTTCCGTTCTTGTTGGTTTCGAGAGCCGGAGCTGTAGCAGCAATTTCACCAGAAACTCTGCTACCGATAGCAAGCACGACAGTATCGCAGGCGATTTCTTCGCACACGCCTTCAATCTTCACCGGACGGGGGCGGCCCTTTTCATCGGGTTCACCCAGCTGGAACTTGTCAAGCTTGGCACAAGCCACGCGGCCAGATTCATCAGCAACCAGTTCCGAAGGATTGTGCAGTTCCATAATGTGAACGCCTTCGTTGATAGCATCCTTCAATTCAGCCTTGCATGCAGGCATTTCATTGAGAGTACGGCGATAGGCAATAGTTACGGATTCAGCACCCAGGCGCCATGCCATACGGGATGCATCCATGGCAACGTTACCACCGCCGACAATAAGGACATTCTTGCGGGAATCGATGGCTTCGCCACGGTTAGCCTTGCGCAGGTATTCTTCCGCAGTAAACACGCCCTGCAGGTCTTCTCCAGGGATGCCGGTCTTAAGAGCTTCGGCAGCGCCGTTACCAACGAACACAGCATCAAAGCCCTGGTTGAAAATTTCTTCAATGGTAATATCCTTACCGACAGTTACGCCGGTTCGGCATTCAATGCCCATTTTCGGAAGAATAGAGTATTCATAATCAAGAATCTTCTTGGGAAGACGGAATTCAGGAATACCATAGCGGAGCACACCACCCAGAAGATCATATGCTTCAAAAATCACAACTTCATGACCGAGAGTACGAAGGTCAACTGCAGCAGCAAAGCCAGAAGGACCAGAACCGACAACAGCAACCTTCTTGCCGGTGGGTTCGCCAACAGCGGGAACCGGCTTGCCGCCAAGGTTTTCACGTTCATAATCGGCACAGAAACGTTCCATTTCGCCCAGATGGAGACCCTTGCTCGGGTCCTTAAGGCACTTACCCATGGCGCAGTTAGACTGGCACTGTCTTTCATGAGGGCAGACTCGGCTACAGATAGAAGGCATCAGAGATGTCTGACGGATCAAGTTGATGGCGCCCTGAATGTTGCCGCCAGCAACCATTTCCAGATATTCCGGAACAGGCATGGAAATAGGACATGCAGCAGTGCAGAACGGCTTTTTACACTTCATGCAGCGGCTTGCTTCAACGCGAGCCTGAGCGACCGTATAGCCAAGAATGGTTTCATCCATGGTCTTTCGGCGATCCATCGACGGAAGTTCAGCAAAACGCTGAGGCTGAATGGACATTTTATCCTTCAGTGTAGGTTCAGGAATAGACTGGAGGCGTTCCAGTTCAGCTTGAGCAGCGCGGTCCAAATCTTCAATGTTCATCGCTTATGCGACTCCTATATGTTGAAGCCAGAATCTGGCTAATTTTAATCTTTTATAAACCGCGCCAAATATAAAAAAAAGCATCCTCCAGTGGAGGACGCATTTGTACGAAATACCAATATAGCCAGAATTATGCCTTATTAGGCTTTGAAACCACGGGGCGAATTCGCTTGCCACAAAGCGTCACCACAATATTCGCCTGAGCAAACATGTAATACGCCGTGTCACGACTATTGTTCAGTGTGGACTTGGGATCGTAGTCATCCTTTGTCACGAACACTTCTGCAACGCCAGAGAGGCTCACGTCCAGAGCACAACGTTCGCAGGGGAAACCGATGACATACAACTTGGAGCCGGCAGGCACCTTACCGCGAGCATAGTGCAAGGCGTTGATTTCCGCATGAACCATGAAGGGATACTTGTTTGCCTCAAATTCATGATGACTCAGAAGTTCACCAGAATCCGCATCCAGCAGGTCGTAGGCCAGCAGCTGCTTTTCGCGAGTATAGGGAACAGTCTCGTCATCAAAGCCAGCGGGAGCACCATTATAACCTGTGCTAATGACACGTCCATCGGAAGAAACGAGGATTGCACCCATCTGGGTATTCTGATCCTTGGAAAGACGAGCCTGAGCCACCATCATCTGGGTGTAGACCTCGTCGCGAAGTTTGGAGCGGGAGGAGTTGTTATTCATATAAGGAAATATATAAAAGGAGACCCCAGCACAGGGGCCGGGATGATAAAAAAGCTGGCAGCGGCCTAAAAAAGGTCACTGCCAGCAGGGTTGGTTAGGAGGAGCTATTTAGATGCCCGTGATTATTCTACGGTTGCACCCTTTTTTACGGCATCTTCAACAGTCATGCCGGTATAGTCTTGAGCATTGAACCAGCGACCGCTCTTCTTGTCGTCCAGGAGGACGCCCACCATGGAGCCGGGAACCACGGTTTCGGGAGCGTTAGGAGCGTTGGGGCCACCGAGGTCGGTACGGAGCCAACCCGGGTCCATAACGTTCATCATGACGTCGGTGCCGTTCAGCTTAACAGCAAAATCCTTTACAAACTTTGTAAGGGCAGCCTTGGCGCAAGCATAACCCATCAGTTCAGGTTCATTGGCAATGCCACTGGTAGTCAGCTGCATACGGCCAAAACCGCGCTTGATCATGCCTGGCAGGAAGTGGTATGCAATCTGGATAGGAGCATAGAAATTTACAGCCATGGCATGGTGGAAGTCTTCCATGGTGTTGGTCAGGTAATCCTGGAAATAGTGACTCATGAGGCCAGCATTATTGAACACCAGGTCCACCTGGATGCCCCAGGAATCAATTTCTGCGAGAGCGGCAGCCACTTCGTCAGCACTTTCGAGATTGCAACCGACGGCACGGACTTCAACGCCATAGGGCTTCAATTCTTCGATGACCTTGTCTGCGTTAGCCTTGCAGCGACCCTGAAGAATAATGTTTGCGCCCATCTTTGCCATTTCAATAGCGGTAAGACGGCCTACACCACGGCATCCGCCGGTAATCAAGGTCCATTTGCCCTTCACATCAATCATAATTCCATTCCCTTTACATTTTTTATGCTTCAAACCCTGAAGCCTGTATACAAGATACCTAAAGAGCATCAGAAAATTCAACCTAATAATGAAAAAAGTGTATACAGGCGTAAAAGGCTGTATACAGGAGACTGTTCTGCGACAAAAGTCAACAGAAATATTCTCTAAAAATTATACCTTTGTGCCATGATCCTCCTTGTGGCAGAAAAACCTTCCGTTGCAAACCAGCATTACAGACCAATGCTGGAACGTCTGGAAGGTGAGAAGTTCACACAGGGAGACGGCTGCCTTATCGGGCAGAACCATTGTATTACCTGGTGCGTGGGCCACTTGATCACTTTGGCTCCCCTGGACGCATACCCAGGCTTTGAAGGAGGATGGCGTTTAAGCAACCTCCCCCTGCTCCCCGAAAAATTCCGGCTGATGGAAATTGAGAGCACTAGGAAACAACTGGCCGTGGTGCGCGACATGATGAGCAAGGCAGATGTTCTTGTTAACGGCGCCGACGCCGGCCGAGAAGGAAATTTGATTTTTGACCTGGTGCTGGACTACACTCCGGACTTTCGCAAGAAGCAGATCAAGCGTCTATGGGTAAACAGCTATGTGGCAAAGGACCTGGACAAGGCCTGGAAAAATCTTGAAGATGCTACCGAAAGACTGAACCTGAGCTATGCCGCCAGACTGCGCCAGCGCGCGGACTGGATGGTAGGCCTGAACGCCACCCGCGCCTACACACTTACGGCAGGCCGCGGCAAGATGATTTCCGTGGGCCGAGTGCAGACGCCGACCCTGAACCTGATTGTGGAACGAGACTCCATCGTGGAGCAGTTCAAGGAACTGTACTACTATAGCGTGGTGGGAACCTGGAAGGGATTCCAGGCCCAGCTCTTACGCCCGGATAGAGACGCTCCACGTGTCACCCTGAGCGAAGCGCAAAGCGCGGAGTCGAAGGGCCCAGCTTTAAAAGTCGCCGTTTTCGAAAAGGAAGAGCCGGCCCTGGCCGTGGTAGACAAGTGCTCCCCGCCAGAAGAAGCGGTTATCGCAGGCATCGATGTCCAGCAGAAAAAGCAGTTCCCGCAAAAGCCCTTCGACCTGACAGAACTGCAGAAGGAAGGCAATAAGCGTTTCAAGTATAGCGCCCAGCAGGTGTTGGACTGCGCACAGAACCTTTACGAAAAGAAGTTACTCACCTACCCCCGTACGGACTCCGCCTACCTGCCCGACACCATGAAGCAGGAGGCCTACGCACTGGCTATGCGACTGGCCAAACCTGATCAGCAAAAGATCATGCGTCCCGAAAGTGAAAACTTCGTTTTCATCAACAGCAGCAAGGTGACGGACCACTTTGCCATCATTCCAACCGGCGAACAGCCGAACGGCCTTCCTGAAATGGAAGAGAACATCTATAATCTGGCCAAGGAACGCTTTGTCCAGGCATGGCTGAAACCGTACCTGTGGAATGAAATGGAAGTGACACTGAACGCCCCAGCGGGTAGTGTCATTCTGAGAGGAGAACCGTCAGGTTCGCAGTCGAAGAATCTAGATACGGAAGTTTTCCGTCTAAAATTGAAGCAGAACGAAGACCTTGGTTTCCGCGCTCTGGTCAAGGATGAAAAGAAGAAGAGCAAGAAGAAGGGAGATTCCGGTGCGGATGGCGCAGTAGGATCCGACGCCAAGGGTGACGAAGGCAACAGCGACGACATTACCAACATCGTAGAATCCTTCCCCGACTGGAAGCAAGGAGACACGGCTTCCTTCGATTCCATCGAACTGCAGAAGAAAAAGAAGTCCAAGCCCAAGTACTACACCGAAGCAACGCTCCTTGCAGCCATGAAGACGGCGGGCAAGCAGATCGACAACGAAGAACTGGCCGAAGCCATGAAGGACCGCGGTCTCGGAACTCCAGCAACTCAGGCTGGCATCATCGAGACTTTGAAGAAACGCGGATTCATTGAAGCCCAGAAGAACAATCTGGTCAGTACGGCACGAGGCCGCGAAGTCATCGCCCTCATGGACGAAAAAGTCAAGTCTCCGGAAATGACCGGCGAATGGGAATACAAACTTTCCCAGGTAGAAAAAGGCAACCTGGATCCCAAGGAATTCCGCGACGGCATCGTAGAATACGTCAAGGAACTTTTCGTTCAGCTTCACGAAAAATACGGCAGCCAGTTTGAACGAGAAACCGTTACAGACGCCATACCTTGTCCCAAGTGCAGCCAGCCTATGGAAATTGCTCCCTGGGGTTATGTCTGCAAGAACGAGGAATGCGGATTCAAGGCTGGCCACACCATTGCAGGCCGCACCCTGAGCCACGCCGAAATGACAAAACTTCTGGGCACCGGCAAGTCCGACATGCTCAGCGGATTCAAGAGCAAGAAGGGAACCACCTTCAGCGCCACTCTTGTCATGGGCGAAGATGGTAACATCGGTTTTGAATTCAGTGACGAACCCCGAGCCTCCACACCGACAAGTTACAAGTGTCCCAAGTGCGGCAAGGCCATCCTCAATTCAGGCAACCGCCTCGTGTGCGAAGGTAGCGTCATTGCTCCATCCACCAACGAAAGCGGAGACGCCACATTAACTCCTGCAGTAGCCCCTTCCTGCGACTTTGTCTTCTTCAGGACCATCGCCGGCCACATCATGACCGACGAGGAAATTGCAGAACTTTTCAACAACGGCACCACCGACGTCATTTCGGATTTCATCACCAGGAAGGGGCAGCCCTTCAGCGCCAAGGTGGTCTGGGATAGCGATCATAAGGCAACCTTCGCCTTTGAAAATGACGGACACTTCCACGGCACAGAAACCAAGTACAAGTGTCCCATCTGCAAGCATACGCTTGAAGAAAACAAGAACGCCATTTTCTGCACCGGCAAGGGCACCGACCGCGATGAACAGGGCAATCCCTGCGATTGCAAGTTTACGCTATTCAAATCCGTAGCAGGAAAGAAGCTCCGAGCATCCGACATCAAGGCTCTCCTCTCCGGAGAAAAGACCGAACTTATCAGCGGGTTTAAAAGCAAGAAGGGCGATACTTTTGACGCCTTCCTGAAAATGAATCCTGTAGGCCGAGTAGAATTTGAATTCTTGCGCAGGAACCTCCCCTGCCCTGTTTGCGGAGACCAGCTGCGTTTCCGCAGCGGAACCGACGCCAATGGCAAAAATGTTTCCGCCTACGTCTGCATGAACATCCATTGCGGTTACGGCATACCCAAGGTTTTCTACCAGCGAGAATTCAAGGACGAGGAAGTGGAACAGCTTCTCGTGAACAAGTCCACACCTGTGCTGGAACCATTTAAAAAGAACGACACGAAATTCCGTGCCGCTCTAGAGATTCGCGAAGGCGGGAAACTCGCCTTCAATAAATTGACTGTGGAAGTGATTTAATGTTTCCTGCTACGGCTGGTAGTCAATAACTACACCTGGTTCCAAAACATCATCGAACACAGCGCGATCAACTCCATACACAGGAATATATCGACGATCATTATTGGCATCAATAACAATTGCCAGACCAGAGATATACCACAACCATCTCTTATTTTCATAGTGGCGCAGATCAACTGCCTTATTTGTCGCGTAGACAGTCAATCCAACCAAAAGATAATCGTGTGACACCATAATGGCTGTTCTATACTGGCAAGGGACCGCTGGGATAATGTAACGAGTTATCAATTCAACACTACGGCTATTTATATCGTAGAACGCATCTGCGTAATTGCCATTATAGGCCCAATCAGAAACGACATTGTAGTTACCAAACTCGTCAATATAAGCGTCAGCTTTTTCCTGATCCTGTATATACCATTCCCCATTTAGCTGAGGAATCATCAAACTATCAGCAAAGGGAACTCCTCGTCCCAAAGCTATGTGGGAAGCCGTTGCGTGAGTACGATTAAATTCTGAATAGGCGTAAAAGAAAGGTTCTGCACTTGCAAGTTTTCCCCCAACATACTCAGCATCTCGTTCGCCCGCCAACAACAAGGCTCCTTCCTTGCTAGTATCATTCGAACGTCTAGCGTGCCTTACAATAAAGATAACTCGTTCACCAGGTTTTAAGCCTTCATAAACGCTCTTCATACTGACAAACTGTTCTATAGGTGCTGCGGAAACATATCCCAAGTCCTTCGCTATTTCCGCTTCCGTGGGCAACCCTTCGGGTACAACTGTGGAACAATTTTCAAAAGTTTCTGGAGCATACGCACCAGCGGAAGACTGAACTTCGGGGCCTTCATTTTCAGAAGGCTTCCCCGGTTCACCGGTTGGATTCTGAGCACCCGAGTCTGAACTCAAGATACCAGGATCATTTGCGGTCTGACTATTTGCATCTGAACTACTGTCATCTCCGCATCCAACCAGCAGGGACAAAGTCAAAACAGATGCTACCAAGGTATTTTTCATAAAAAAATTATTCATCTTTGGCCCTAAGATTAGAGATGATCTACACCAAATACAGGAATATAACGACGCTCGCCGTTAGACTTTACAACGACAGCAAGCCCATCAAGATTGTAAATCCACTTTTTCGTCACATGGTATTGCAAGCGCGCAACACGTCGATCCGTGTAGTAAATAACGAAGGGACCGATAAACATATCATGGGAAATAAACACATTCAAACGGTAATCTGGAGACATCGACGGAATAACTTTTTGGGTCATCACCTGAATGCAACGTTCTTCCAAATCATAGAAGGCATCCTCATAAAGGCCATCAAATGCCCAACTGGAATAAACCTGGCCTTCATTTCCTAGTTCTGCGGTATACTGATCCTTCAAAGCAGCGTCCTTCACAAAAGATCCCGCAACAAGTTCAGGAATTTCAATCATGGGAACATCAACCTGTCCTCGGCCCTCAGCAATATACTGAGCAGTTTGCATTGTACGAAGGAAACCCGTATGTCCATAAAAAGCAGGCTCATCGCTCTTCAGTTTTTCACCAACAGTTTTTGCCTGAGCAATTCCGTCCGCAACAAGTTCTGACTCAACACCAACACTATTTTGTCTCTTTCCATGGCGAAGGATAAGCACCAGTTTTTCATCACTGGCCAAATTCTGGTACACGGTTTGCAAATCAACCAATGCCGTATCCGTACCAGCAGCAATGAAAGCTCGTTCCTGCAAAATAACATCTTCTGTCAACGGGAGCCAAGATGCACCAACTTCAGAAGAAGAACTCAATGACGGATCCGCGGGATTCTCTGGAGTTGGAGAAACATCACCAGGAACACCATTGCCGGTTTCTTCGGAAGTGGAGGACAACGCAGGCATTTCTTCACCGCTGGACAGAGCGGGATTTTCATCACCAGAAATCTGGGGAGCCGAGGAAGAATTGGAATCAGAGGAACATGCAGCCAAAAGGGCAAATACCGATACCATGGCCCCCTTCAGCAAAGTTGATTTTTGTCTTTTCATAAAGTCTCTTTTAGGATAACTAACCAACCTATATTTAAATAATTCTTTACCAAGAGGATGTAAAATGATTGAAAACAATATCACCATAATCCACAAAAAAGCCTATGATTAAGAAATCATAGGCTTTCTTGCAAAAAATTACATGGAAAAAACTAGCCAAAAATTTTCGCATAAAGTTCAGGAGCAAACTTCTGGACGTAGCCCTGAATGAAGATGAAAAGCACAATTGCAGGCAGGATCCATTTCACATAGAATTGAATAATCTTTACCGAAGGCAATTTTACGCCCTTACCAGCATTGATTTCCTCATAAAACTTGTCCTGTCCCCAACCAAAACGATGGTTGCAGAAAAGCACAAAAAACAGAGAACCCAGCGGCAAGATTGTATTGGAGACAAGAAAATCTTCCAAGTCAAGAACGCAACTGCCCTCACCAAAAGGTTGAAAACCAGACAACACATTAAACCCGAGAGCACAAGGTAGTGAAAGAAGGATGATTGC
This sequence comes from Fibrobacter sp., assembly GCA_045616805.1. Taxonomy (GTDB): domain Bacteria; phylum Fibrobacterota; class Fibrobacteria; order Fibrobacterales; family Fibrobacteraceae; genus Fibrobacter. The sequence goes on along the minus strand of JAZLHK010000087.1, from coordinate 100,824 downwards.
AACAATGTTTGCACCAACAACCTTCTTTCGCTTGAACCCTTTCAAATCAATCCAGAAAGAGCATATATTTTCAAACACAGCCACCAAAGTGGAAAGAGCGGCAAAACTAAGGAACAAGAAAAAAGCCGCACCACAGAGACGTCCCGCAGGCATCTGACTAAACACATTTGGCAAAGTCACAAAAACAAGGCCCGGTCCCGCACCCGGTTCCACTCCAAATGCAAAACAGCTGGGAATAATGATAAGACCTGCCAGTAAAGCAACCAAAGTGTCAAGTCCACAGATGTTCAGCGCCTCCTTAACCAAGGAGTGCTTCTTACCAATGTAACTACCAAAAATTGTCATTGCACCGATACCCAAACTTAGTGTAAAGAAAGCCTGTCCCATGGCTGCAAAAACAACTTCCATCAATCCCTTTTCCATAAGGCGATTAAAATCAGGAAGCAAATAGAACTTGAGACCTTCTTCGGCACCCGGCAAAGTCACCGCGCGAATGGCAAGGACAATCATAATGACAAAGAGCAGGGACATCATCCACTTCGTAATGCGTTCCACACCCTTCTGAAGGCCCAAGGACACTATACCAAGCCCAATGAGGGTAGCAATCATCATCCAACCACACTGGATTCCTGCATCGCCAAGTGTTGCTCCAAAGGCTGCACCAACCTCTGTAGGAGTCTTACCCTGAAGATCACCAAGAATTGCCATGCGGAAGAAGTAATACATCATCCATCCAGCCACCGTAGTGTAGAACATCATGAGCAGGTAGTTTCCTGCAATCATGGGCCACTTAGCATAATGCCACTTGGAGTTCTCTGGCTCCAGTTGTTCAAAGGATCGGGCAACGCCATATTTACTGGCACGACCAACAGCAAATTCTGCCATAAGAGCAGGGAGGCCCAAAACCACCAAGAAGAAGAGGTAGATTAAAACAAAGGCAGCTCCGCCGTACTGACCGGTGATAAACGGGAAACGCCAAACGTTACCGATACCGATTGCACAGCCGGCGGCAATCAGGATAAAACCAAGACGGGAACCAAAACTTTCGCGTTGACTCATAATATTGTCTTCCTCATTATATGATGTTTGAAAGATAATAAAAAGAGTTGTGAGCGATGAGCCATGAGCCGTGAGCCGTGAGTAATGAGTTATGAGTGATGTGAATTCCGGAATTTTTTCTGAGCATTTCCTCTACGCGTCATCCTGAGGAAACATCCAACGTGCCATCCTGAGGAAACATCCAACGTGTCATCCTGAGCCGAAGGCGATATATGAAACTAGGAACTTCAGTTCCTTAGTTGAGTTAGGTTCGTAGGAGCAGGATCTAGCAGTCACTTCCCTACGATTTTTGTATATTTACCGCCGTAAAATTGCAATTTGGCGGAAATAATGAGCGAAAACTACAAGTACGGCTTTGTTACGGATATCGAGAACGACTCTTTTGAAAAGGGTCTGAACGAAGATATCATCCGTCGGGCAAGCGCCCTTCGTGGCGAGCCCCAGTTCATGCTAGATTTTCGCCTGAAGGCCTACGAAAAGCTCTTGACCATGGAGCAGCCCAACTGGGGCGAGCTGAATTTTGCTCCCGTAGATCTGCAGGACATCGTCTACTATTCTGCCCCCAAGAACAAGAAGTCTCACGAAAAGATTGAAGATGTAGACCCGGAACTTCTGGCCACCTTCGAAAAGCTGGGCATTCCTCTGGACGAGCAGAAGCGCCTGGCAAACGTTGCCGTGGACGCCGTGTTCGATTCTGTCAGTATTTATACCAGCCACAAGAAGAAGCTCATGGAAATGGGCATTATCTTCTGCAGCATTTCCGACGCCATCAAGGAATACCCGGAACTGATTGAGCAGTACCTGGGAAGCGTAGTCCCCGCAGGTGACAACTACTTTGCGGCCTTGAACAGCGCAGTCTTTGGTGACGGTAGCTTCGTCTACATTCCCGCAGGCGTCAAGTGCCCCATGGACCTGTCCACCTACTTCCGCATCAACAACAAGGAGGCGGGCCAGTTCGAACGCACCCTGATCATTGCCGACGACGGCGCCGAAGTCAGCTACCTGGAAGGCTGCACCGCTCCGGAATTCAGCAGCAAGCAGCTGCACTCCGCCATCGTGGAACTGGTGGCCAACGAAAACGCCAAGATCAAGTACAGCACCGTACAGAACTGGTACGCCGGCGACCGCGAGACTGGCGCAGGTGGCGTCTACAACTTTGTGACCAAGCGCGGCAAGTGCGCAGGCAAGAACAGCCGCATCAGCTGGACCCAGGTGGAAACCGGTTCCGCCATCACCTGGAAGTACCCCAGCTGCGTTCTGGTGGGTGACAACTCCGTCGGTGAATTCTACAGCGTGGCACTGACCAACGGCCACATGCAGGCCGATACCGGCACCAAGATGATCCACATCGACAAGAACACCAAGAGCACGATTATCTCAAAGGGTATCAGCGCCGACAGCAGCAGCAACGCCTACCGCGGCGAAGTTTCTATCCGCAAGTCTGCCACAGGGGCACGTAACTACACCCAGTGCGACAGCATGCTGGTTGGCGACAAGAGTGCGGCCCACACCTTCCCCTACATCACCGTGGCAAATCCAACCGCCCAGACGGAACATGAGGCAACCACCAGCCGCATCAGCGAAGACCAGCTGTTCTATTTCGAGAGCCGCGGCATCAAGCGCGAAGACGCAATACAAGCCATGGTGGGCGGTTTCTGTAAGGACGTGTTCAAGGAACTGCCTGGCGAATTCGCTACCGAAGCCCGCCAGCTGTTGACCTTGAAGCTGGAACACTCCGTAGGCTAATTTGCTGTTCAAAAATTCAAAAAGGCGCCGCACTCTTGCGACGCCTTTTCGTTTCATATGACACTGGCATTGGAAATCACTGCCATTACCAAAACAACAGCGATAATAATCCCAATCAACGTATCTGAATTACTCATGGGAACCTCCTTGTTGCCCTTAAGGTATCAAGAAGGCAAGATTAATGGCAAGAGTAATTCTTCAACTTTTCTTGCTATTACTTTACTTTGTCTGGTAAACTGCCCACATTTCATCAGGAATGGACATAGGCCGACCGCGAGTCATATCCATGAATACCCATGTGGTTTCTGACTCAAAGACAACCTTACCGTCAGATGCTCGTACAAAACGGCTCTTGCGAAGGCTGGCCAGCTTACTCATGCCATCCACCCAAGTGGTACCAATCACGTCGTCACCCAGAAAAGCCTGATTCTTGTATTCAATATGCTGCGTGCGAATCATCCAGCCCGCACCCAACTGACGCATCAATTCCATGCCCCCGCTTTTTTCGGAATGAGCAATGGCAATGTCCTGAATCCACTGTGCAGCCCAGACATTATTGAAATGATGGTTATCATCAATCATTTCGGGCGTGACCTTGAAGTTTTTAGTGAATTCTTCAATTTTTGGATTTGTTTCAAATGCAATAGCCATTTTTCACATTCCCCAAGTTAAGGATTTAACGCATTCACCAGCGTTGGTATTGCGGTTTCAAACTTCACGCCATACCAATGTTCCTTTTCGTCACCATAGGTATTTTCAATGGACTTCAAGGTAAAATCTGCTGCAACCTTCACCGCTTCCATCTTGGACTTTCCGCGCATCAAGGCGCCAGTAAATGCGGAGGCGTAAATGTCGCCAGTACCATGGCACCACATGGAAACCTTCCTGTGTTCGTAATGACTCAGTTCTCCGTTCTCGTAAACCGCAATGCCTGTATAGCCATCACGAAAACCTATTCCAGTCATTATCACGCACTTGGTTCCAAAATCGCAAAGTCGCTTGCAAAGTTCGGTAATGTACGCACGGTCGTATTCTTCAGTGTACTCCATGCCGGTCAGGTAACTGGCCTCGGAAATATTCGGCAGTAACACATCGGCTTCGGCACACAGACGTTTCATGGCATCCACAAAATTCATGTCGAATCCGGCATAGAGTTTCCCTGCATCAGCAAGGACCGGGTCAACAATACGAAGGGCTCCAGCATTGCCAGTTGTAGCCATGATTTCACGGACAATATCCACCTGACGGATACTTCCCAGATACCCCGTATAAAAGGCGTCAAACTTAATACCTTCACGAACCCAGTGATCGCGAATCGGTAGCAGGTCATCCGTCAAATCCCTAAAGGTATATCCCTTAAATCTTCCAGTGTGCGTACTAAGAACGGCCGAGGGAAGTACAGCACATTCAACTCCGCACGCAGAAATGATCGGAAGGGCCACAGTAGAAGAACATTGGCCGAAACAAGATATATCCTGAATAGTGAGGACTCGCTTATACATGGCAGCAAATGTAGTAATTACAAGTTGCAATATTTATTTCCAAATTTCTTTGATGGCGGCACACCTTGACAGCAAAGTTTATGTTATATTTTTTAGGTATATCGAAAAGCAAATATGGAGTAGTTTGATGGATTTTAATGATTTTACAAGTCTCTCTGCCGAGGACATGCAGGCCATCTGGAACTTCACAACCAAAGATCCGTTTTCCATCCTGGGCATCCACCCACTTGAAACCGATCGCGGACTGAAGACAGTCATCCGCACCTATCAGCCTCAGGCATGTTTTGTCCGTGGCGAATCCGTTGACGGCGAGTACGAGTTTGACTTTGTAAAGCTTGGCGACACCGGCTTTTTTGAAGCCATTCTGGATAACGAGTACGAACCGTTTTTCTACAACCTGATTATCCGTCAGGCCGATGGCAACGAATACACCCTTACCGATCCATATGCATTCCTGCCGGTACTTTCAGACTTTGACCGTCACCTGATCAGTGCAGGAACTCACTACGAACTTTACCGCAAGCTGGGCGCCAACCTGACGGAACACCAGGGATTCAAGGGCATCCACTTCGCAGTCTGGGCTCCTAACGCACAGGCAGTTTCCGTAGTCGGCAGCTTCAACTCCTGGGACGGTCGCCGCCACCAGATGCGCATGCTCGGCTCCAGCGGCATCTGGGAAATCTTTATCCCGAACCTGGGCGAAGGCGAACTTTACCGCTTCGAGATCCACGGCGCCGACGGCAACCTCCATGTGAAGGTTGACCCGCTGGCAAAACTTTCCGAAGTACGTCCGGCCACCGCTTCCATCACCACCCATCTGGATGGTTACGAATGGGGCGACGACCTGTACATGTGGACCCATACCGCTACCAAGGTCTTTGGCAGTCCCATGAACATCTACGAAGTCCACGCCGGCTCCTGGCGTCGCGACCCCGCAGATCCGGACCGTTTCCTGAACTGGGAAGAACTGGCAGAAACCCTCATTCCTTACCTGAAGGAAATGGGCTACACCCACGTAGAATTCCTGCCTCTGGCAGAACACCCGCTGGATGAATCCTGGGGTTATCAGGTTACCGGTTACTACTCCCCCACCAGTCGCTACGGCACCCCCGACCAGTTCCGTAAGTTCGTGGACCTTTGCCACCAGAACGAAATCGGCGTGATCATCGACTGGGTTCCCGCACACTTCCCCAAGGACGCCCACGCCCTCGGTCGCTTCGACGGCACCGCCTGCTATGAACACGCAGACCCCCGCCAGGGCGAACACCCCCACTGGGGCACCTACATCTTTAACCTGGGCCGTAACGAAGTCAAGAACTTCCTCATTGCAAACGCAATGTACTGGCTCAAGGAATTCCACTGCGACGGCCTGCGCGTAGACGCCGTTGCAAGTATGCTGTACCTTGACTACGGTAAGGGCCCCGGCGAATGGGTTCCCAACAAGGATGGCGGCAACATCAACTACGACACTCTCGAATTCCTGAAGCACCTGAATTCTGTGATGGGGCGTCTCGCTCCCCACGGTATTCTCATTGCCGAAGAATCCACCAGTTTCCCCAGCATTACCCGTCCGCCAGAACAGGGCGGCCTGGGCTTCCACTACAAGTGGAACATGGGCTGGATGAACGACTTCCTCTCCTACATCCAGCACGAGCCCATCCATCGTAAGTATCACCACAACAGCCTCACCTTCAGCATGGTGTACGCCTACTCCGAAAACTTCATCCAGGTGTTCAGCCACGACGAAGTTGTCCACGGCAAGGGCTCCATGCTGGGCAAGATGCCTGGTGACAACTGGCAGAAGTTTGCAAACCTCCGTTTGACTTACGCCTTCCAGTATGCCCATCCGGGTAAGATCCTGAACTTCATGGGTAACGAATTCGGCCAGTTCCGCGAATGGAATGAAAAGCGTTCCCTGGACTGGCACCTGGTCAGCTGGGATAGTCATGGCAAGGTTCTCGCCATGATCAAGGACCTGAACCACATCTATAAGGACAACGCTCCGTTCTGGGAAATCGACCACTACCATACCGGTTTTGAATGGATCTGGTGTGATGACGCCGATAACTCCATCGTAAGCTTCGTCCGTAAGGATGACCACGGCAACGAAATTCTCTGCGTATTCAACTTCACTCCTGTAGTCCGTCATGACTACCGTCTAGGAGCACCTACCGCCGGTAAGTGGAAGGAAATCTTCAACACCGACGCTAGTATCTATGGTGGCTCCAACGTGGGCAACATGGGCGAAGTCTGGACACAGGACATTCCCTGGCAGAACCGCGCACAGAGCCTGAACGTACAGGTCCCGCCCCTGGGAGCCGTATTCTTCAAACTGGAGAAATAGGTTCGAGATTCGAGCTATATAAAGCAAACAAAAACGGCGCAGTATTAAACTGCGCCGTTTTTTATTAACCAGGGTATACAACTTCCCCGCTTTTATATCAAAAAGAATCCCCCGCATTTCTGCGAGGGATTCTTTCAGTTTTAGCAGATGCTGGGTCTAGCCCAACATGACGGCCAATTACTTACCGATGGAGAGCAAGGTGATGGTGCGCTTGCCAACCTTAACCGGCTTAGACAGATCAACATCCTTTGCCTTCTTGGAAGGATCGTTAGCCCAGCCTTCTTTCAGCTTTTCGGAAGACTTGTCAAGAACCTGCATCTTAGCCTTACCCTTGAAGCCAGGAATATCCAGCTTCAGTTCGTAATCGCTGTAGGGGCTCTTGTTGATGACCAACAGGGACTTCTTACCACCGTTTTCAGTGTAGTAAGTAGTAATGAGGGATTCCTTATCACCCTTGATTTCGGTCTTCAGAAGTTTGCCGCGGAGAGCGTCAGAAGCCATCTGGAATGCCCAGTAGCTGGGACGCGGGCAGTTCATGCATTCTTCTGCAGAACGAGTCAGGTAACCGTAGTCACCGCCCTCCGGAGTGATGTCATTGTGGATATCCCAGTACTGAGCATTGTCAACATTTTCAGTTGCAAGCATACCGAGGTAGTCAGCAACGAACAGACCGTTTTCGAGAGCGATGGTCTGGGGACCCGGGTTGAAGTCCACGGAGTTCCATTCGGTGAGCCAGAGTTCCAGCTTCTTGTCCTTACCCTTAGACCACTTGTCAACAGTCTTGTGCAGACGGCTGTAGATCGGGGTAAGATCCTGCGGAGCAGAAAGCATTGCGAAGTCATTTTCTTCACCGAAATGCTGCGGATAGTGATGGACAATGATACCATCAGCAATGTCAGCAGTTTCCTTAAGAACGTTGTCGTTCCATGCGCCGTCGAGAACGCCGAGCACAGCAACCTTAATGGTCGGGTCAACCTTCTTCATGGCTTCGATGAACTTACGAGCACGCTTACCATAGATGGTACCGCCGTCCTTACCATACTTTTCGTAGTACGGATGCCAGTTACCATAGACTTCGTTACCGATTTCCCAGTACTTGATGCCAGCCTTCTTGTCAATGTTGGTGTGCTTGACCCATGCGGCAGCTTCCTGTTCAGTACCGGAACCGAAGTTGACGGTGAACATAGCGTTAGAACCGGTACCCTTCAACCATTCGAGGAATTCGTCTGTATCAACCATCCAGTCATGATTGTCGAGAATTTCCTTCCAGTGGTCGTCATCAGCACGGAGACCACCCGGATAACGGATAATGCCGTGGTTGATGCGCTTTGCATATTCTGCAGTCTGGACCTTGAACTTGGGATTCTTCAGCATGTCGCCATCCCAAAGGGCGGCATTGATACCGAAGAGGCCACCAGAGATTTCCGGGTTAATCACTTCAGAAGAACCCTTCACTTCAACCTTCACGAGAGCCGGACGTTCTGCAGCCTTGACTTCCTTCTGGTTGGTGAGCTTGATATTATCGATTTCGAAAGAACCGTTAGAACCTTCTCCACCCGGTTTGAAGTCGAGAGACACAACACCCTTCAGGTCAAACACGCCATTTTCCTTAGCGGTAGGCGGCTGATAGTACGGGAACTTGCTGAAGGAACGGAACGGAACGATCACAGTGGTACGGCCACGAGGTACACCAGTGTTGGAAACGAAGAGTTCGTTACCAGCGTCACCAATCTGGACGGTAATGGACTGCCATGCACGTTCAGAGTAAACGTCGAACATAAGGCCCCAGTGGTTAGTCCAGTCACGGCCCTTTGCATCGTGGTTACCAGTATTCTTGGTGAAGTCGAGCACGACATCAACCCAGTCGGACATTTCGAAGTGCTTCACGTTGAGAGAGTTGCCATCGAGCTTGGAGGTCTTGAACGGCATTTCAACTTCAACCTTGGACTTCGGACCCTTAGAGGGTTCCCAGTTATCCTTAGCAAACTTACCTTCGAAGTCAGAGATAACCATATCCGGAGCCTTAGACTTCCAGCTATCCCACTTGATATCCGGGTCAACCCAGTCAATGGTTTCGGTGAAGGTGATCTGGTCAACGAAGATAGTCACAGGAGCCGGCTTACCCGGTTCGCCCTGGTTTTCACCCTTGCCAACAGAGAAGCGGATTTCCTGGATCTTGTTCCACTGGATATCCTTGGCAACTTCAGCCTGCTTGTTAGCATCCCAAGCCTTACCCTTGTCACCGAACTTCTTCAGAGGAATCTTGACCAGCTTCCAATCGGTACCAACCTTGGAACCTTCAATCCAGTCGTTGAGGCTAATCTTGGTCTGGCTCTTGATATCGTTGCCCTGGTTGTCCAGGATACCAACGTATACCTTTTCACCACCGAGCTTACCCTTGATCCAGAAGTAGAGACCACCCTTGTTACGGACCTTGGACAAGTCAATGAACTTGCCTTCACCCAGAGAGTAGGTCACACCGGACCAGTCGTTGTTGTCGATGTAAAGGGCGAGAACGTTCTTGTTACCCGGAGTCTTGGAATCAGCTTCGCGCTGAGCGGAAAGACCACCATAGCTGTAGCTGAAGCCCTTCAGACCATCAGAGTAGAACACGCCGTTAGCGACCGGCTTAACCTTACCGTCAAGCTTTTCGGCATTCTTCGGGCCGTCGATAACATCGTTATTTTCATCCCAGTAGACAATCTTTGCCTTGGGCTTGGCCTTCTTGTTGCCCTTGACGATTTCGATATTGTCAACCCAGACTTCGAAATCCTTAGCGCCGCTCTTGTCGATGGAGAAACGGATTTCAGCAATCTTATCCCAATCAATACGTGCGGGAAATTCGGACTTACGGGTGTTGTCCCAGTAGAGACCACGATCCGGGAAGTCGATAAGAGGAATGGAAACCTTCTTCCATTCGGTAGTAACAGCACCACCTTCGATGTACTTGTTCATCGGGAGCACAACCTGGGTCTTCTTGCCGTCAGAGACTTCTTCATCGAGAAGGCCAACCTTAACGGCTTCACCACCCTGCTTACCCTTAATCATGAATTCCAGCTTAGAGTCAAGCAAGAACTTGTTCAAGTCGAAGGTTTCATTGTAAAGGCAAACGGAAGCGCCGGAATATTCGCTGGGATCCAGCTTAATATTCAAAGCAGACTTGGACTTGTAGCCGCCGTCCTTAGTGATTGTGATACCCTTGCTCTTGCCGCCATATGCGTAGTCAAAGCCACCCTGACGATAGGCATCGTCAAAGAACTTGTAAGGAACCACGCGAGGTGCTTTCGGCTGAGCCATTGTAGCTGTTACACCAAAGCCGAGCATGGCGATGGTAGCAGCAGTCAATGTACGCTTCATCATATATCGCATCCTTTTGTTTGTGAGTTTTATTTGAAATCTATGATTTTATAAAAAAAATGCATGTACGCCATAGAAAATGGCGTACACGCTAGAAAACACTACTTAGCTTCCTTCAGGAGCTTTTCAACCAATTCGGGGCTGAAGCGATCCTGACGCTTACCGTTAATGTAGAAGTTCGGAGTACCCTGAACGCCAACCTTGGCACCCAGCTGGAAGTCCTTTTCAATGCGTTCGTTCATAGCATCGTCAAGAACGCGATCCTTGTTGAACTGTTCGATGTTCAGGCCAACCTGCTTAGCAACAGCTTCGAAGGTGGAATCGGTAAGTTCACGAGAGTGCGGAGCCAGAGCATAGCGGAATTCCCAGAACTTGCCCTGCTTGTGTGCAGCAATAGATGCGGCAGCTGCAGGACGTGCATTGGGGTGGAAGGACAGGGGGAAATGCTTGTAAACGAACTTAATGTCGTTAGGATACTTGTCCATGAGCTCCTTCATGGTGGGAGCAATACGAGAGCAGTAGGGGCACTGGAATTCGGTGAATTCCACGATTGTGAGCTTCGGATTCTTGGCACCAAAGACCGGGCTATCCTCTTCTGGAATATCCCAAACCTTGTTGTCGGCTTCCATTTCAGCACGAGCCTGTTCCAAGCTAATGCCACGCTTGTCGAGTGCGTACTTGAGAACTTCAAATTCATCCTTCAGCTGGTCAAAATCCTTCTGGAGGGTTTCAATCTTAGCCTGCTGGTTGAGGGAACCGCCGGCAGAAGCCTGATTGCAAGCAACCAGACCAGCCACGCAAATAGACATTGCAATAATGGAGAGACGTTTCATTTTTTTCCTTTTTTGATGTTAAAAGTCCAGGGGGGGCAGTCCACCCACAGTATACGACTGAAATATATAAAAGAGTTTTGAGCAATGAGCTATGAGTTATGAGTTTTTTAGTCCAAAGCACTACCAACGGCAACTACGTTAACTTTCGTATACACAAAAAAAGGGAATGCTGAAAAATCCAGTATCCCTTTAGTCTTTCGTCTGTCGCTGCGCAGCAGCGTTCTATCGTCTCAACTACCCCTGGGAAGTTTCAGCAAAGGTCAGTTTCTCGTAATTCTTGATAGCCAGGTTCAAACGATACTCGTTGGGGAACAGGCACACCAGATTACGTTCCTTATCCATCATGCAGTCCATGGCATATTCTTCAGCAAACTTTGCCACATCGCCTTCAGGACCACTGACCCAGCGAATTCCATGGGCAGGAACACGGTCCAGCTGAACATCGGCACCATATTCACTCTGAAGACGGAACTTCAGCACGTCGAACTGCAGTTCACCCACCACGCCGATAACAGGAATGGCAGACTTGACCGGTTCATACAACTGGGTTGCACCTTCTTCGGAAAGTTCAGCCAGGCCCTTGGCCATCTGCTTAGACTTCAGGGGATTCAGCAAGGTGACGCGGGCAAAGTGTTCCGGAGCAAAGTCAGGAATGCCGGTGTAGTTCATCTTTTCGCCGTCGGTAAGTGTATCACCGATACGGAACAGACCGGGGTCGTTAATGCCCACGATATCGCCAGCCCAGGCGTGGTCAATGACTTCCTTATCCTTAGCAAGGAATGCCGTCGGTGCAGCCAGACGAATATCTCGGCCAGTACGAACATGGAATACCTTTTCTCCACGAGTAAAACTACCAGAGCAGATACGCAGGAAAGCAGTGCGGTCACGATGCTTGGGGTCCATGTTAGCCTGAATCTTAAAGACAAAGGCACTGAATGCATCTTCTCCCGGATTCACGGGACGCTTGTCCGTATCGCGGATCATGGGAGGAGGAGCCAATTTTGCAAAGGCGTTAAGCAGCTGACGGACACCAAAGTTGTTCACGGCGGAGCCAAAGAACACGGGGCACATCTCCCCCTTCAGGAACTTTTCATGATCAAAGGGATCCATGGCGCCGGTGACCATTTCATATTCTTCCTTGAACTGTTCCACCCAGTTCTCGCCGCACATTTCTACCAGGCGGGGATCATCAGGGCCGGTCATCTGGATAAGCTGCTGCTCCCCTTCTTCCTTGTTGAAGGTGTGGAAGGTGTTGTCGGCGATGGAGTACACGCCCTTGAAAAGTTTACCCACGCCAATAGGCAGAGTGAAAGGCGCAACCTTGATCTTCAGGATGTTTTCGATTTCATCCAGCAAGTCCAGCACATGGCGGCCGTCCAAATCCATCTTATTGATAAAGGTGATGATGGGAGTGTGGCGCATGCGGCACACGTTCATAAGGCGGATGGTCTGCTTTTCCACACCGTTCACGCTATCGATAAGCACAAGGGCTGCGTCTACGGCGGTAAGGGCGCGGTAGGTGTCTTCGCAGAAGTCCTGATGCCCCGGGGTATCCACCAGGTTGAACATGCAACCTTCGAAGGGGAAGTTCAGCACAGAGCTGGAAACGGAAATACCACGCTGCTGTTCAATCTTCATCCAGTCGGAAACCGTGTAACTGCGGTTGGACTTGGCGCGGACATGCCCCGCTTCGCGGATGACGTTACCGTACCACAGGAACTTTTCAGTAATAGTAGTCTTACCGGCGTCAGGATGACTGACGATTGCAAAAGTACGACGTTTTTCAATTTCTGGATTCATAATCAGCTATGAGGTCGGGCCTAAAGGCCCTTTGAGGTATGAGGTATGAGAAATTCCAGCAAGACAAACAGTATTGCAGAAACAACCCTTAACTTTGCGCGCACAAAGATAGAAAAAAACGTCGGAAGGTCATTCCGACGTTTCTTATACACCATGCCTAAATTCAAAAATCAGGTTTCAGAATAAATCTGGAAACTGTTCCTGCCACTATTCTTTACTTCATAAAGCGCCTTATCCGCACGGCTAAAGACCATTTCATAATCCATGTCCAGCTCGTTGATGAAGGCTGCTCCCACGGAAAGGGTAAGATCCTTCAGTTTGGGATCATTGGTGAAAGACTCCTCTGTGTAAGCAAAGAGCTGACTCATGCTCAGGCTAAGGGCAGATACGGTCTGAACGCCCGGCAGAAGAATCACAAACTCATCACCACCGAAACGACATATAGTAGATGATTCTGACTTGCTAAACGTCTTTCTCAGGAGATCTCCCATGACTCTCAGGGCAAAATCGCCTTCCAGGTGCCCCAATGTATCGTTAATGGATTTCATATGATCCAGATCCACCACCAACAGAGCCCCAACATTACGTTGCACCACAACGTACTTTTCAAATGCATGTTCAATATAGCGGCGATTCCAGAGGCCAGTAAGAGCATCCGTATAGGCTTCGTGTTCGCTCTTGCTTAATGCAATTTCATCGCCATACATAGTATGCAGATGCCTTATCATTAACTTGTTTATAATAAAGCCACTGGCAAACATAATGAGGAACTCAATGGTCTGCCCACCCACAACGCCAATATACCAAGGAACCGTATCAACATCAATACGAAGGCCTGCCATGTATTCCGCAATCTGCCAGTTACTGGTAAGCAAAACAATATAGCCAAGAATGCTCATGGTTACATATGTTTTCCGACTGCAATAAAGTAAGCTAGTCATGGGAACAAAGAAATAGCTCAAGTAAATGCCAATGTGGTCAACGCACATGGTATAAATGGTAATGAACAGACCAATCAGTCCCAGATACTTGATCAGGGAACTTTCTGGTTTAAACTTATAGAGAAGGGTATGCCCAATGGCAAAAGCCAAAGCAATCAGGAACGCCTGAAGACAAGCACCCAAAGTTATATCACGAAAAGCTTCAAGGACAACACCAACCGCAATGACTGGGCCTACAAGGCAACAACACCAGAGAAGACAACCAAAAAGGCCATTCATTCTACGTTCATTCTTGGCTAGGAAATAACTATAATGATTTTCAAAAACATCTTTTTCCATATAAATGGAATATAAACGAAAAAAAACGACAATGAGATGTTTTTTTTATAACAAAAACTTACCGATGATGATAAGGATGGTTCTGCATAACCATCTGCACCCTATACAACTGTTCCGCAGTAATAATGCGGGCATGATCATGGGTAAAGGTCAAGGGAGAAAGGCTTAGCAGCATATCTGCAGACTTTTTCAAATTTTCGTCAATCCCGTAGGCGGAGCCAATCAGGAAAACCACATTTCCCGGAAAGCGGTCGCGCAAAGTATCAGAAAGTTTAACGGTATCCATCAATTTTCCTTCTTCAGACAGGATAACCCGCTTGAAATCGCCCTTCGGAAACTTCTTTTCGAAAAGCGCCGCTTCCTGAGCAAGGGACTGAACACGGTCGTCCAGCTTCGATTCCTTCAGTTCAACGACTTCCAGAGGAATCGCGCCCCCACGAAGGCGTTTCACGTACTTATCCACCTCGTCGGCAACGTACGGCGAACCTGCTTTACCAAAGACTGCTAAAACCCAGCGCATGTTAGTTCAAAGTTTAAAGGTTAAAGGTTAAAGGAGCTGTGAGCTATCAGTTTTGAGCTTTGAGCTAGATAATCGCAGCTTCGCTGCCTTGAAAAACTCACCGCTCATAACTCACCGCTCACTGCTAATCACCTTCCGACGGCGAGACGTTCAATAAGGAAACTGGGCATGCCGGCCTTGCGCATGCGCTCCTGAGTTTCCAAGACATCGTATTCCACACGGATAAGACGAACACACTTGGTTTCCGTATCCAACAGGCACCAGCAGGCACGGGCATCGCGGTCTCGGGGCTGACCCACGCTACCCACGTTCACCAACAGACGTTCCGTATTTTCTATGACGTATTCATATTCGTCGAGAATCTTGGGAATTGCCATGGGACGACTAGCCACAATGACTGGGCTGTGGGTATGACCTACAAAACAGTAGGTACTGGAAAAATGATCAAAGGCATCAAGGGCGTCTTCCAGATCAGCCACATAAATCCAGTCCGCCGGAGAAAGGGGCGAAGCATGAACGAAGGTAATATCGTTTTCTTCGTAAATGTACGGAAGAGTCTTCATGTAGTTCAGGGACTCCGCACTCAGGTGATCCTGCGTCCACTGAATAGCCTGCTTTGCATATGGATTGAATCCTTCACTGGATTCATACTTCACACCAACGCTATCGTGGTTTCCAATCAGGCAGACATCCATATTGTCCCGGGCAAGCTTCACACATTCATCAGCATCTACCCCATAACCCACCAGGTCACCAAGGCAAATTCGGCGTTCAACGCCATTATCTTTCATAGATTGCAGCACAGCCTCAAAAGCTGTTGCATTAGAATGAATGTCTGAGCAAATACCGTAAAGCATGCCCGTAATTTATATTATTAGACGAAAGACGAGAGACGAAAGACAAGAGATTTTTCTTTTTTTTCGTTTTTTTCTATCTTTGCGAGGTATGGAAACCGTTCAAGACAAGCTGAAAGTCAGCATCGCCTATGTTCTCAAGGAGACGTCGGGCCGTATTCTTGAAGAAGTCCCTCCCAACCACCCCTTCGTCTATATTCACGGCTACAACAACATCATTCCAGGCCTGGAGTCTGCGCTTTTAGGGCGTACTGCAGGGGAAAAGTTTAGCGTAGAAATTCCAAGCAATCTAGGTTACGGAGTTTACCGTAACGACCTCGTGATACAGGTTCCCAAGGAGGAACTCCAGGACGTTGGAGAGCTTTGGCTTGGCATGGAACTGGAAATGATCCAGGACAATGACATCCGCGAATTCCAGTTGCCCGAAACTGCAGATGAATTCTGCAATGAGCTTAACCTGACTCAGGACGACAATGAGGACGGGGACGGCATTTATATTGTGAAAGAGATTTACAAGGATACCGTGCTGGTGGATGGCAACCATCCCTTTGCAGGCAAGGACCTTATTTTTGACGTAGAAGTCGTCTCCATAGATTCTCCCAGCTTTACGGAACTGGAATCGGGCGTTCCTGACCCCGAAGATGACTTTGACGATTTCGACAGCAACAATTACGACGGCCAGTTTGGAAACGACTATGGCCAAAATGATAGGAGATGGCGCTAATGGCATCCATGGACGAACTGAAGAAGGCAGCTGGCGTTAAGGCTGCAGATATGATCAAGGACGGCATGACCGTAGGTCTCGGTACGGGCAGTACCGCAGCCCACATGGTAAATCGCCTTGCAGAACGAATCAAGACAGAAGGCATCAAGGTTGTTGGCGTTTCCACCAGCTGGAGCACCACCCTGCAGTGCCGCGCCCTGGGCATCCCCCTGAAGGAAATGGGCGAAGTCTCCCATCTGGACATGGTCATCGACGGCGCCGACGAAATCGACGACAGCCGCAACCTGATCAAGGGACGCGGAGCCGCCCACCTGCTGGAAAAGATCGTCGCCTCCATGACCGACAACTACGTCATTATCGCAGATAGCGGCAAGAAGGTGGATGTTCTCGGCACCAAGTTCGCCGTTCCTCTGGAAATCATCCCGGGCGCCATCGCCGTCGTTACCGAAAAGGTAAAGCAGCTGGGTGGCGAACTGAAAGTCCGCATGGGAGCTCCCGGCAAGGACGGTCCGGTGATCAGCGATTCCGGAAACCTCATTGCCGACGTCAAGTTCCCGCCCATCGCCAATGCTGACAAACTGGCCCGCGACCTGGAACACATCGTGGGCATCGTGGGCCATGGCCTGTTCATCGGCATGGCCACCAAGGTGATCCTCGCCGACGCAGAAAAGGGTCTGATTGAATTCTAGTAGAAAGCCTAAAGGTTAAAGTATAAAGATAGTCGCGGGTAAATTCCGCGACTTTTTTACAAAGTCTAGATAAAAAGGAAGCCCCGGTCCTTTCGGATCGGGGTTTCTTTAAGCTTTAAGCTTTAAACTTTAAGCTAATTATGCTTCTTCGTCGGAGAGTTCCGGAGCCTTCTTGATCACGTTGCGGCGGCCGTAGCGAACCTTAGACGGATCAAAAGTGGTTTCCACCGGAGCGATATCGGCTTCAGCAACAGCTGCAGCAGGAGCCACGGGAGCGGCAACAGCAGCAGGAGCTTCAGCAACCGGAGCAGCCGGAGTTTCAACCGGAATACGCGGAGCGAGGGGACGGCGCTGTTCTGCAGCAGGAGCTTCAGCAGCAGGTGCAGCCACTGCGGGAGCAGCAGCTTCAGCGGCCGGAGCTGCAGCCTGAGCGGCTTCAGCGTTCATTTCACGACGATTGTTGCGTTCAGGACGGCCTTCACGACGGTCGCGACGCTGACCGCGGTTTTCGCGCTGTTCGTTACGATCACGGTTCTGGCCCTGGTTCTGCTGAGCAGACTGAGCGGGCTGAGCGGCCTTTTCGTTACGATTGTCCTTATTGTTCTGACGATCCTTGTTACGATTGTCCTTGTTGTTGCGTTCACCGCGCTGAGCCATGTCCTGTGCGCTGATCGGGCGACGGGAATTGGGCTTCAGATTCATATCCGGAGTGAGCTTTTTAACAATCGGAGTATGGAGATTGTCGAGAATCTTGTTAACCTTAGACAGGATAACGATGCACAGAATCACTGCAACGAGTGAGAGTGCGATTGCGATGTATTCCATTCGGGGCACCTCATAAAGTAAGGGTTAAACCACAACTGCAAGCTGGAAAAGACCGGCAGAAGGGGTGATTGCAATTCGGGTTAAGTAAGGGCCATCTTAAAAGCGCCTCTGCAGAGACTTGACGGCCAGGGGCGACGGTCAGAGCTAGTCGGACTCGTTCGCAGGGCGGTTTTTGCACAAGGCAAAATACCGAGGGGGCAATCACGGGTGCAAATTTATAAAATTTCGCTGTCAAAAGTGGTCATTTCAACCACAAAAGAACACTTTTTCAACTACTGAAGAGCGTTTTCCACTACTTTTTCCATTTTGTCAGTCATCGCATCCCAACTCATGGACAGAGCACGTTCCTTAGCCTGGCGTTCCAGGGTTGCCAGACGCTCCTTATCGTGCAAAACGGCCGCAGCCTTCTGGCAAAAACCTTCAGGATCGTCGTTTTCGTAAAGCAAGCCAGTCACCCCATCCACAACGGAATCCTTCAGACCGGCAACATTGTTGGACATGGAAATGGTGCCGCAAAGATTCGCCTCAATATTGTTAATACCCCAACCTTCCTTGAAGGACGGATTGATAAAAAGGGAGGATCTGCTGAGAAGGTCGCGCTTTTCGTCTTCAGACACTCGGCCCAGGAAGCGAACGGAATCCTTCACTCCAAGTTCATCCACCATCTTCTCAAGTTCGGCACGGTAGTCTCCCCCACCAGCAACTTCCAGAACGATTCCCGGAACCAGTTCGCGAAGACGGGGCATAGCCTTAATAACAAACTGTGCATTCTTGTACTTCATCAGACGGCCTACGTAGGAGATAACCGGAGGATCAGCCTTAGCCTGAGTAGGCTTGAAGTATTCCGTATCGATACCCGGCTCCACCACCATGATTTCCTTGGCCTTGATTCCCATATCCACAATTTCATCGGCAGTGCTCTGGGAAATAGCGAGGAAATGTTCGTTCCTATAGAACAAGGCAACTGCGCGTTCCATCAGGTACACATACAGGGCCAGCGGGAAAAAAGTCTCGCGGAAAATGGACTTGCGGAAGAAATGCATGACCATGTGCATGCGCTTGCACTTTGTTCCAAGCGTGGTAAAGAAGGGAATCTTGTTCAGATCTTCAACAATGAGATCATATTCCTTCTGGTGCTTGCGTGCATACAGGAAAGCCGTATAGTTGAACAGGAACTTGGAACCCGTACGGATTGTACGCATGCCATCTACCACTTCTTCGGCGGGAAGGCCCGGCACACTGTGCGACAGAACCGTCACTTCGTAGTTACGGGTATTGAGGCGCTTGAAAATTTCATGAAAATAAAGTTCGGCGCCACCAGCTTCGGGGTTCTTGATGTCACGCCAGTTAATCAATAAAATCTTTTTCTTAGCCACAATAATATCCTGTTTCAATATTTGCGTTCAATTATACAAATAAGTTAGTCCCGTCGGTCTAGAGACTGCATTCGCTGAACCGCTTCAGCAAACGCACCTGGTTCCTGCAGAAGGCTAACGACAATCCAGCCATCTTCATCAAAGTCAAAGAAGAATCCTGGCTGCACCAGCACATGTTTTTCACGAAGCAAACGGAGAGTCAGCTCCTCGTCGTCTTCGCCAAGATGAAGGACTGCATACCAGCCACCAAGAACCTTTGGGCAATACTTACTTGGAAATGCCGTACGCAAGGTTTCCCAGTTGGCAAGCAAGCGTTCTCGAACCAGATTCTCGTATTGTGCAGACTGAGACAGAAGCGGAGTTGCCAAGGCCTGGGCGCAGGAGCTGGTGCTGAGGTAAGCGTCTTCTACAAATTCAAGAGCAGCACGAATTTCCTCGAATCTTTCGCGGGGTGCATAGAAAGCCATCCAACCAAACTTCAACTGAGGCGCCCCCACTGCCTTGCTTAAGCCATTCAGCCAGAAGATAGGGCACTTGGGACCGTTTGCCGGAGCAAAGACAACATCGTTTCCGCCGCAGTCGAAAAAGTTTTCATCCGCAACGCCGCCGGAAGCGCAATCATCCTCGGGCCTCGAGCCTCGGGCCTCGGACCTCAAATACTGCCAACTGCGTTTGACTTCATCGCTAAAGCCATAGTCGCCAAAGACTTCGTCTACCACCAGCACGAGGTTGTTTTCTTCACAGAAACGAACCACCTCGTTCCATTCTTGAAGGGAGACCATGTGGCCCGTGGGATTGTGGGGCGAGACCAACAACAGGATGCGGGCTCTTTCGGGAGCGGCAAGCAGGCTGTCTGTATCCAGCACAAAGCGGAATGAGCTTTGAGTTTTGAGCGATGAGTTTTGAGCCTCAGCCTGAGCCTTCAACTGCGAGAGTGTCCGTCGCGGTTTCTCGCGAACCAACTTCAAGAAATATGGAGCGCACTCCAGATGTTCCAACTGTGCAAGCGTATCCAGCAGCGGATAGCCTGGCATAGGCGTCAGGATAACATCTCCAGGATCGCAGAAAGTCTTGAACAACACCGAGTAGGCTTCGCTAGTACTGGCAGTAACAATCACCTGATTGGGAGTAAAGACTCCCCCACGATCCTTATAGTACTGGGCAACAGCCTCGCGGGCTTCACGCCAGCCGGAAGCATCAGGCGACCAGTGACCAAACTGCGAACGGGCCTGATTTACGGCACTTTCCAATTCCACCGGCAGACCAACACGCACAGGAGAACTTACCGTCATATCAATGAGGGGCGCGCAGCTCTCCCCGGCGACATTTCCATCTGCACATTCTGCGGCAACCTGAGCTTTTGCCTTTTCCAACTCCTCAAAAAAAGGACTTGGAGTCAAGTCCTTCGGAAGTCTTTTAGATAGCTTTACACTCTGAATTGCCACGCCGTTACACTCCTCGCAAAGACATTCAGAGTTATCTCTTTCCACTCTTAAGGATTTTCACCAAAATTGTGGCAATCAAAATCCCTGCAGGCAAAACAACAGCGATCGTCAACAACATCAGTTTCTGGAAGTCGCTCATTTCCTTTAAGGATTTCTTGAATCGCTTCAAACGGGCTACCAGTCCATTATCAGGAACTGTTTCACCTTCGGCCAGATCTTCAGATCCAGCGAAACCTTTAGGGCTAGGCATCTTACCACGCAGATCCGCTAACGACTTTTTTATGGGATCAACGAATCCATTGACCTTACCGATCAACGATTCCTTGTGCCTCTTGAAAGGACGAGTAAGTCTGCTGGTTAGTTCCATAATATTCTTTAGCATTGAGCAATGAGTATTGAGCAATGAGCCTTATCATCGCGGCTTCGCCGCCTTACAATTTTTCAAAACGACGAAGCATATTCTCGCACCTCGAACCTGGAGCCTCGAGCCTACTTGTACAGCAAGTTCACGCCGCCGAAGAGGGCACGCATGTTAGCCTTGAGAGTATCGCTACTAACACCGCGGCCTTCCAGTTCCTTGCCGTTAGCCTTCAGCACGATGCGGCTGAGACCGCGACCGGCCCACAGCTTATCCTTTTCAGGTACCACCACCTGACGGTACTTGATCAGTTCCACCGGCATGCCGATTTCGCGCATGAGGATGAGACCAGCTTCAATAGGACCTTCGGCAGTCACAGACTTGACCAGGGCTTCGCCGTCCTTCTTGAAGTGGAAGATAAAGCGGCCTTCGTCGGGAATCACTTCGACGTTGTTGAAAATCAGGCGGCCGTTCACATTCACGCGCTGTTCGCGGAACACGTCCAGAACGCGCTCGGCGCTCATCTCGCCTTCCTTTTCGCTGTAGCTCTTGAGGACGGGCTGCAGTTCAGCGGCTTCGGCCAGGCTCAGCTTGTAGCCGAACTTGGTGATGATTTCGTACACGGCGGTACGACCACTCTGGCTGGTAAAGCTGAGGGAATCGTTCTGGTTACGGCCAATGATGGAATAGTCGATGGGGCGGTATGCTCCCTTCTTCATGTCCTTGGTCTTGGAAGCGCCATCCTGATGGATGCCACTGCGATGGACGATAGCCTCGGCACCAATGAGTGGAGCGCGGGTATAGATGTTAACGCCAGACCACTGGGAAATCAAGATGGCGGTTTCGTAAATCTTGTCCAGGTGCAGACCGGTATCTACGCCGGAATTGTGCAGGCCCAGAGCCACTTCGTAGAAGTTGGTATTGCCGCAACGTTCGCCAAGGCCGTTTAAGGCAACTTCCAGCTGGGTTGCACCCACGAAAAAGCTTTCGACGGTAGCGGCGGTGGCCATACCCAGGTCGTTATGGCAGTGAACAGAAATGGTCACATTCTTGGGCATGGCATCGTACACCTGCTTAATCTGGCTGATGTACAGCATGGGGCGGTAACGTTCCACGGTGTTGGGCAGGTTCAAGGTAGTTGCACCGGCTTCCACCACTGCCTTCAGCACTTCAATCACGAAGTCCATGTTTTCCAGGCAGTCGCCAAAATGTTCGCAGCTAAATTCTACGTCACCCTTGTCGCCCACCAGGGACTTGGCAAGTTTCACGCAATCTACGGCGCGAGCCTTCACCTGGTCCGGAGTCATATGGAGCACATGTTCCATGGAGAGGGGGCTTGTTGCCAGGAAGGTATGGATTCGCGGATGGGGTGCATACTGGACTGCTTCCCAGCAACGCTGAATGTCGCTGGGGACGCAACGGGCCAGACCGGAGACCACCACCTTCTGGGCAACTTCGTCGCCTGCGGCAGCCATTTCGGCAGTAAGCTGGGCCAGTTCCTTTACAGATTCAAAATCCATTTCAGAAGAGGCGGGGAAACCCACTTCGGCACCCTGCACACCCAGCTTCAACAACTGGAGGTAAACATCCTTCTTCTGGGCATTGTTCCAGGGCTTGGGCAAAGCCTGGTTACCGTCACGCAGAGTGACATCATAAAAGAACGGTTTTCTTGCCTGGTCGGCACAATCCATCATACAGTTCATTTTTATCTCCTGCCGGCATCCACACGCCGCAAGCCTTAATTTTACGCATCAAAGATAAAAAATTTGACCATAAAAAAAGAACCCGCATCGTTATGGAAGCGGGCCTTTTTTGGTTAAAATCCTTGATTTGCAGATAATAGCCTAGAACCTCGCCTCAGTATCACGAAGAGCAATGCAAAGTAGAAGTCGAAGGTCTAGAATCATATTCATGTTCAGGAATATACAAAGAAAATATCCCGTTGGCAAGCCTGCCCTATCTTTGAAAAAATTATACTTGCACTCATGGAACACGAGTATACCATTAGCGGCCGCATTTTTCCCGAATTCAATCAGGTCAACAACAGGGAAAAACTCCAAAAGTTCACAACCAAAGTGAGCTGGATTGAAAATGACTTCAAGGAATTCGATTTCAAGGCAAGCGTCATTCCCTGCAGTTTGGACGATCAGGGAAATACGACTAAGGGTCTGTACATGTTTTCTATGGCAAGCAAGGACCTGGAAAAATCCAAACTGGAACAGGTCTGTCAAAACCTTTCCCTCATTCTGGGATGCACCATTGTGCTGTGCAAGGATCACGAAGCATACGGAGTTGCAAACGTATTCAACGGGGGATCCGACTACGAGGTTGTAGACGAAGACTGCGATCTCTGGGTATATAAAAATGGCTCGCAAGTTCTTTGCGAGCACACGAAACAGTGGAATGAAAAATTCGCCGATTTAGAGCAACAGTTTCTTGATAGCGAAACGGCGACTCTACTTAGCGTTCTTCCCAAATTGAATTAGGCAACTTTCCAATATCTCTAAAATCCAGGGAGCCTCCGGCTGCGGGAGCAGAAACGCTAACTAGACGAGCCAGAGGTTTTCCGGCACGTTCAATCACAATTTCTTCCTGCTGAAGGGATACCTGATTCAGCAAGTTGCCAAAGTTCTGGCGGGCTTCCATGGCTGTCACGGACTTTGACATTACTTGGACTCCTGCAAAGCCTTATCCTGAATGACCAGGTCTACGCGGCGGTTCTTCTGACGCCCTTCCTTGGTACTGTTATCAGCCACAGGCATGGTCATACCCAGTCCCTTCGCAGTCAAGCGGCTTGCATCAATTCCCTGTTCCACAAGGAAATTCATCACATTGTCAGCACGCTGCTGGGACAACTTCATGTTATGTTCTTCAGAACCTGTGTTATCGGTATTACCTTCAACGGAAACATTGAATTGCTGATACACAGACAGGATACCCGCCACCTTTGCAAGGCTGGTTTTCAAGTCCTGTTTCAGTGTAGCCTTATTCACATCAAAAAGAATGTCGCTCATGGAAAGGATAATGCCACGAGCATCCTTGGAAACCTGAATCAACTGAGACTGAAGTTCATTCAGCTTATTCATGGCCTCCTGCTGACGAGCCTCAGCCTTTGCGCGTTCTTCGGCAAGAGCGGCCTTTTCGGCTTCCAGCTGTTTCTGCAACTCTGCTTCACGATTTTTCAGTTCGGCCTCACGTTCATTGGCGGCCTTCAATGCGGCTTCCTGTGCAGCAGCCTCAGCCAGGAACTTATCCTGATTCTGCTGCATTTCTGCCTGAAGTCGAGCTTCCTGTTCCTTCATGGCTTCACTTGTCTGAGCCAGGCGTTCCTTTTCGGCAGCTAGGTCCGCGGCCAAGCTGGACACCTTACCGCTTCTCGCATTTGCAATCTGTTCCTGGATAGCTTCAATGGAACGAGTCGTAGCAATACGCTTTTCCCAATTTTCAGCAATATGGTCACGAAGTTTCTGGGATTCAATCTCCGTTCTTGCAATCTTCACATAAAGGGCGCAATTCTTAGCAAGACCATCGACAGTTGCGGACATGGGATCCTTTTCCACGGCAGCCTTCAGATTCAAGGCCACACCTTCTGCATCAAGCAAAGTCAACTTGGCAGCAAGGGCATTAGCCGGCATATCCTTCTTAACTGCATCCAAAGAATCTCTGCACATATTGTACTGAGAAGGAATAGACTGATCAGCATTACCTGCAGCAAAGGAGCCGGCAGTTGCAAGAAGACCCAAGGCAAAAATTCTAGAAAACTTCATTACTTGCCTCCCTTCGTTTCCTGATCCAGAATGTTCTGATAAAGCAACTTACGTTCCACATCGGAACGAAGTTCCTTTTCAACACGTTCATCATCTTTCTTTAATGAATCACGTTCGGCACTTACCATAGCCAAACGATATTCCAGAGCACTGTTTTCCGCAGCACCGATAGCAAGTTCACTTTCACCGGCAGCCTGATATGCCTTTGCTGAATCCAGATTGGCGGAGGCCTTCACTAAGGATGCGGAATCAAGGGCGGATTCCTGAGCAACATCCCTTGAGCTTTCTGCTACGGCAATGGAACGTTCCATTGCCTGCTGATTGCCGGCGCAACCCACCAAGGCCACGGCAGCAATTCCCAAAAACACTTTCACTTTCATTATTCTCTCCATTATTAACGCTAACCAATCACCCCAATCATCTACAAACATAAAAAAATTTTATTTTAGAACCCAATACCAACAATAAAATGTGATATGGAAACAGAAATCCGCTCCTACAGTGTTAAAAATTTTTTAACAGCCATCAAGAAAAAACTTGATGATACGCCTGCCGTGTGGGTCCATGGCGTCATTACGCAGATGGTTGAAAAGGGCAACATGGTCTATATGAACATTGCGGATTTCAGGGAAGGCGACGTCAAGCCAGAAGCAACCTTGGCGTTGAGCTGCTACTCCGGCAAGTTTTTCCAGCTTAGACTGAAAACGGAAACGTGCTCCACTCCCTTTGACATCAAGGAACAGTTAAAAGTTTGCTTCCTCATCAAGGCTGATGTCTACGTACCCTTCGGCAAACTTCAGGGAACCATTCTGGACATCGACCCAGTCTACACCGTTGGCGAATTAGCCATTACACGAACAGCCATCATAAAGCGACTGGAAGCAGAAGGGCTGCTGAACAAGAACAAGCAAGTTGAACTCGCCGACGTTCCTCTCCGCGTAGGCCTCATCACAGGCGAACAGACAGCAGCCTTCAAGGACTTTACAACACGACTGGAAGCCTCTCCATTCAACTTTAAAGTCACGACGGCATACGCCCGCATGCAGGGAAACGAAACAGAGGGAAGCGTCATCGCAGCCCTAAGCACCCTGACAGCAGACCCTGAAATCGATGTCATCTGCATCGTTCGTGGAGGCGGATCCAAGACAGACCTGAACTACTTTGACAGCGAAGCCCTTTGCCGAGCGGTAGCAAACTGCCCTGTTCCGGTATTTACAGGCATTGGCCATGAAATTGACAAGAGCCTTCTGGACATGGTTGCCTACCAATCCTGCATCACCCCCACAGACTGTGCCAAGCGTCTGGTAGAACGAGTGAAAGACAGTTGGGAAAGGACCCTCGGCACAGCAAAGGCCATTGCCGACAGCACCAAGGAAATGCTGGTGGAACATAACCGCATTCTGACATCCGCGGGAAATGCCCTGCAACAAAAGGTGCAGCACGCCATCCAAAACGAAAAGACAAAACATTCTGTCATCCGCACCTCCCTGCAGAAAGACATCCAGTTCATCGTCAAAAATGAAACAGCCCGTTTGGACCGCAATACGGAAGGTTTAAAACAGGGTACACGAAAAATACTGGATTTGGCCCGGACACGTTTCGAACTTTACGAAACCAAGGTCAAAAACGCAGACCCCCAAACCCAAATTGCAAAGGGTTACACCCTGACCTTAGATGGCAACGGGAAGTTCATCCGTTCCGCTGAACAGCTGAAAGCCGGCGATACACTAAGGACAAGATTCCGCGATGGAACCATAGAATCCATAGTCCAGTAAAATTCAGCACGGCAGCAAAAAATCAGCGATGTTCGTTGGTCGTAGGCTCTAACCCTCTGAAAAAAGACAATTCATCAAAATCATTTTTCAGAGCCTGTACGCATTCGCCAATCATATAGAGGCTACCCGTAATCAGGACAGGAGATTCATCATCAGCAACTGCACGAACCTGATCCAGGAATCCGCGGCAAAGTTCACCTTCGCTTGCAACCGTCAAACCGAGGTTTGACAGCTGTGCGCGCAAATCATCGAGCTCACGGAACCTTGGATAGGGCGTTTTCGTAATGTGCCATGCCTTTACATACGGGGCCATCAGTTTCAGCATTTCATCAACGTCCTTGTCCCTCAGGGCTCCAAAGACACAGTGAAATTTCTGACCCGGGTAGTACCTATCCAGAGATTCCACCAGACGGCGAACCGCATGGGAATTGTGTGCGCCATCCAGGATGAAGCGAACATTGCCAGACTTATCGTGCAACAGTTGCATGCGGCCGGCCCAGGATCGATTCTTCAGTGTTTTCAAAGTCAAAGCGTCATCGTAGGCAACAGGGCGGCGTAAAAATTCCGATTCAAGAAATACCTGAGCTGCCTTTATGGAAAGACTTGCATTTTCTACGTAATGCTGACCTAAATTCGGAAGCACAACATCCTTTCGAATTTCAGGTACATAAACCTTTGTATTGAGGCATTCTGCAAAACGAGAAGCCTCCCCAAGCAAGGATTCAGAAAGTCCACCCAGCACAAAAATCTTGCCAGAAGCAAAAGCAGACGATTCCCCCACCACAGCCATCTTTTCCTTAAGAATGGCTTCCTCTGTGGGACCTAGGACTTCCGTATGTTCCAGACCAATACTGGTTACTACGGCAATTTCCCCAGATGCAACGGCGGTGCTATCAAGACGACCGCCCATACCCGCCTCCAGGACAGCAACCTCCACCCCCTCATGAGCATAATGCAGAAAAGCAACCAGGGTCAGGACTTCAAAAAATGTCGGTTCTACATTTACCTGTTCTGCTGCGGACTTGACCTGTAGCAGATAGCGATTCAACGAGTCCTCATCAATGGGTTCGTCATTGACTCGAATGCGTTCTCTGAGGTTTACCAGATGGGGACTGGTATAAAGAGCGGTTTTCAGACCATGGGCACGAAGAATTCCAGAAAGATAATAACTGGTGGAACCCTTGCCATTTGTACCGACCACGTGGATGGTCCTAAATTTCTTTTGAGGATTTTCCAAAGCTTCACAGAGTCGGCGGGTTGATTCCAACCCAGGCATCATCCCGAACATCAGTCGGGAATTCAAATATTCCATACCAGCATTTTGCATGCTAAAAATTTAGCAAATCCCATTATCCAGAGTTCTCTAAAAAAATTAACTTTAGGGATAGGCGAAACAAAAGTCTTTTTACAGCAGGTATTTCTATATGCGTCGAAAGGTTTCAAAGGCAGCACCCCTATCTTTTTTTGCCTTGCTGGCATTGGCTTTACTGGTTCTCTTTTCCGAAACCCTTGCAAAGGTGGATCCCCAGGCTAAACCGCAGCACTACAACTACAGAGACGCAAGTAAACAGTTAAAGCGAGTCTATTACGGTGACCTGCAGGAAACCCTTTACTGCGGCTGCAAATACGACGACAGGAAAAACGTAGATTTTAGCAGTTGTGATTTTGAACCTCGTGACAATCCCAAGCGCAAGAGTTTCAAGCGAGCAAAAAAGATTGAATGGGAGCACATGGTTACAGCCCACAACATGGGACACTTTCTCCCCTGCTGGAAAGATGGAGGACGTAAGAACTGCAGCGCCAATGATACAACCTTCAAGATTATGGAGGGAGATATGCATAACCTCTACCCAGCCATTGGAGAAGTGAACGGCGATCGCAACAATTTCATGTATAGCCAATGGACCAATGATCCAGTCCCCATGTACGGCAAATGCAAGACCATTGTTGACTTCAAGATGAAAAAGGCTCAGCCCCGCGAAGAAGCCCGCGGCATTGTTGCCAGAGCCAGTTTCTACATGGAAAAGACCTACGGAGTAAAACTTTCCAGTCAGGACCGCAAGTTATTTGAAGCATGGGATAAGCTTTACCCCGTCACCGAAAAGGAATGCGAAAGAGACCGACGCATTTTCAAGGTGCAGGGAGACCACAACCCCTTCGTCTACGAAAAATGCAAATAAAAGAGCAGGCACACGCACCTGCCCAAATTTTTGATAAATCCCAGGACTACATCCAACCGCGATCAGATGTACCAGAAATACCACGAATCTTAAGATCGAAGTCATCCTTATTGGTTGCAGCATTCATAGCTGTTTCCAGGGAAATCTGTTCGGACTGGTAAAGATTAAGCAGAGCCTGGTCAAAGGTCTGGCTTCTATACTGCATATGACCTTCAGCAATAGCCTGTTCAATCAGTTCAAGCTTATCCTTATCGCGGATGTATTCCTTGATAGCGGCTGTATTCACAAGGACTTCTGCAGCAGGAACTCGGCCCTGTCCATCCTTTGTGGGGAGCAAGCGGAGGGAAATGATACCAGCAAGAACTTCAGCCAGTAGCAAACGAATTTCGTCGTGCTGGTGAGGCGGGTACATAGATAGCACACGCTGAATCGTTTCAGTTGCGTTGGTGGTATGGATTGTCGCGAACACCATATGACCCGTATCTGCAGCGGTCAAAGCAATCTGCATGGTTTCAAGGTCACGAATTTCGCCCACCAGAAGAACATCCGGATCCTGACGCAAAGCGGCGCGCAAGGCGTTTGCATAGGACAGAGTATCCACACCAATCTCACGCTGAGAGATAATGGCCTTGTCGTCCTTATACAGATATTCGATAGGATCTTCGACGGTAATGATATTCACGGATTCTTTCTGGTTAATGTAATCCAGCATGGAAGCCAAAGTTGTTGACTTACCGGAACCCGTTGTACCAGTCACCAGCACAAGACCTCGACGGGTCAAGGCCAGATCACGAATGATTTCAGGAAGGTGCAATTCTTCGAAAGCAGGAATCTTTGCCTTAATATGACGAATCACCACGGCAATGGTTCCACGCTGGCGGAATACGTTAACGCGGAAACGACCCATGTCGCGGGCGCCCACGGCAAAGTCACATTCCTTATTCTGTTCAAAACGAAGTTTCTGGTCGCGGTTCATGATATCATCCAGGAAGGAATCCATCATACCCGGGTCCACTCGAGTTTCAAACAACTTAACCAGAGAGCCATTGATACGGAAAATAGGCGGCACGCCCGTACGGATGTGCAAGTCGGACGCCTTGTTTTCAACCATGGCGCGAAGCAACTGTTCAATGCGCATCTCAGCCATTCTGGTTGCCTCCAAACTTTTCACGGTAAGCCTTTTCAATTTCCATCAGACGATTCATGATCTCTTCATTTTCGGGAGCCTTGCGTGCAAGATCCTCATAGATATCCAGAGCCTTACCATAAAGGCCCTGTTCGAAGTAGATCTCGGCAAGAGTTCTTGTATTCAAGCTGTCGTCAATGGCGGCGTCATTCTGGCTCAGCGGAGCGGAAGGATCATTGATGAGTCCATTGGAAACGTCATCATCAGAATCACCAGACATCAGAAAGTCAACGCCCTTATTCGCGGGCTTTTCTTCTTCAGGGAAATCATCTTCATCATCTGCGAAGAGACCCTTGAATGCACCATCCACAGCGTTTTCAAGAGAACCTGTTTCCGCCGGAGCAACTACCTCGGCAGCTTCAGCCGCAGGAGCAGTTTCAGAAGAATTTTCTACAGGCAGATCCAAGTCATCATCACTACCAAAGAGACTGTCGAAGGACTTGTCCAGATCGGATTCTACTGACACATCCTGAAGGGAAGCTTCTTCTAGGGCTGCACCGGTATCTTCCTGGGATGGCGCTGCTTCAGCAGGCTTAGCTTCCGGCAAATCCAAGTCGTCTTCACCAAACATGGAGTTGAAGGCACCACCCATTTCGGTAGCAAAGTCATTTTCCTTTTCAGGTTCTGCAGTCGGCATTTCAAGTTCAGTTTCCGCCTGAGAAACCTGTTCAGCCAAAGATTCTGTAGCAGGAGCATCTTCTACAACCTGTTCCGTCTGAGGCTTTTCTTCGGGGAGATCGTCATCATCGCCAAAGATGGAATCAAAGGCGCTGTCTACGCTGAAGGCCTTGTCTTCTGCAGGTTCCTCCGCCTTGGCTTCGGGTTCAGCGGCAACTTCTACAGCCGGTTCATCATCCAAGAAGGAACCATTGCCTTCCAGGGCAAAAGGCTTTTCCTCAGCAGAAGGAATTTCTTCGGCAACCTGTTCGACCTGAGGTTTTTCTTCAGGAAGTTCATCTTCACCGAAGATGGATTCAAACGCACTGTCCACGCACAAAGGCTTGTCTTCGACGGGAGCGGATTCTTCAACCTTCTGTTCAGGTTCGCCTGATTCCAGCTCATTCAGTTCAAGTTCTGCAGACTCATCAGCAGACTTTTCAAAAATGGACTCGGAGGCGGACTTTTCGAAGAGAGAGCCTTCTTCTACAGTTTCTGCAGCAGGTTCCTCGAAAACGGATTCAGAGGCTGATTTTTCGAAAATAGAATCAGATGCGGACTTTTCAAAGAGGGAGTCGGAAGAATCAACCGAGGCAACTTCTTCAGTCTGAGGTTTTTCTTCGGGAAGTTCATCTTCACCGAAGATGGACTCAAAGGCACTGTCTACGCTCTGAGGCTTATCCTCTTCCACCGGAGCAGCCTGTTCCTGAGGCTTTTCTTCGGGAAGTTCATCTTCACCGAAGATGGATTCAAATGCGCTGTCCACACTCTGAGGTTTGTCTTCTGCAGGTTCAGCAAAGACATTCTTTGCGTTGTTTTCTGCAGAAGCGGTATCGTCATCCAGGGAGGTAGGCAAATCAAGGTGAGCAAAGGGAGATGCAGGTTCTGCAGGCTCTTCCGGTTCCAGATCGTCTTCGAAACCAAACATGTCAGAAATAGCGGAGTTCACATCGGATCCAGAAACTTCAGCAGCGGCTTCTTCATCGGTGGGGAAAACTTCCGGAGCACTGGGTTCGTCGTTGGCCATTTCAGCCATGGCAGAATCCAGCGAAGCCTGCAGGGAATCCATAACAGCTTCTTCACCAGAATCGGAGCTGGGCAGCAGGGCTGCAAGAGCAGCAAAGGGATCGTCTTCAGCAGATTCCTCTTCTACAGAGCCAAAGGGATTCTGTGCAGAGTCAGAAGATTCATCCGACACGGACTTTTCAAACAGGGATCCTTCACCTGCGGACTGGTCTTCAACAGCAGGTTCCTGCACTGCAAAGGGAGACGGAGCTTCCGCAGACTCAACAGATTTTTCAAACAGAGAAGCTTCCTCTGCAGCAGGTTCCTCAGCGGAAGGCGCAGCTTCACCTTCGGTAGCCATATCGAAGGTCTCGTCAGCGGACTGAGAAAGATCCAGATCACCAGGCATGGCGAAATCAGATTCGGAAAGAACGACACCGGCAGCACCAGCAGCACCAGCTGTCACCACTTCGTCAATCACGTTGTCATATTCTTCCTTCCAGAACGGGTCCAGAGGGTCCATGTCGTGAACACGGCGATAGCAGTTGTTTCTGCTGTTTTCGTTACCCAGCTTATCGTAGGCATCGCCCATTCTCTTCTGGGCAGAAAGGCAGAACGGATCGGCAATAAGAACCTTTTCACATTCTTCGATACAGCCCTGGAAATCCTCATTCTGGAAAAGGATTGCAGAGCGAACAAGCATAGCGGGAACATCGTCAGGATAAAGGGTCAAACCACCATTCACACGGGCAAGAGCTGTTTCCAGATCTCCAGCTTCACGTTCCAGGTCAGCAAGCCAGGCAAAAGCCTGGGACTTGCGCTTTTTCTTGCCGATTTCTTTCTTCAAAGAATCCAATAAAGAGACGGCCATTTATGCCCCCAAAGGAAGAGAAATTGCTTCGTCAGCCAAAAGTACAGGAATACCTTCACGGATAGGATAAGCGCGCTTACCGTCTTCCGTGACAAGAGCTTCTTCTAGCACCTCAGAAACCTTTTCGCCAGCAATGTTCTTAAGAGTGCCGGCAGAAATAGCCTCATTCAGGGAGGCTACAAGACTGGAATCAGCCATTTTCAATGCGCCACGGGTTTCTGGGCAGCAGATAATATTCAAAAGAGATGTATCGAACATAAGACCTTTATTGTCAACCACTTAGATTACCCTATAAAGATAATTTCATTTTGGGCGAAGGGGTAAACCCCTCCCCCATTTAATGCAGGTATTTCAGGTCTACAAGGGCAAAATTGCCATTTTTTCCGTCGCCAATCAGCAAAAACACCTTCAACTGGAGTTTATCCAGCCATTCGATGTCAAAAGGTTCCCTATAACCAGAGAAATTGGAGACAACAAGAAGTTCCCTACAGCCGGTACGATTGCAGATATTTTCCATCTCGGAAAGAGAACCCAGCAGATGCTTTCGGTTTTCATCACTTACGCAGGAGGGATCGTTACTGACACACCCCAGGATTTCAATACCGGGGATGACATTGTAATGGTCGAACCAGCTGTCGAGAGAATCTTCAGAACCGCCCAAAAGAATGGAACGGTGACGCTTCTTGGCAAAAATGCGGTAGAAATAGTTTATCCAAAATGCCACACGGCGCCAGGCCTTGAGGGCAAGAGGAATAAACAGGCTAATGATTCCAAGGATAACCAAATTGTCCACAAAGTGTCCCGTGGCACAAGAGGAGTCGTCAAGAGGCGGCATAAACGGCACACATCCCCCAACAACAGCAAGAACATTCAAAGGTAGAAGATATCGAATAAATCGATAACCTTTAAGATCACCACTTGCGTACTCCCCCCTAAAAGTAAGGAACACGATGTTCACCAGAGCAACAATTCCTGCGATAAACCATACATTGAAATCGCCAACACAGGATTCAACACATTTACCAGCACAAAGCCCCCACAGAGCCACCACGCCCAAATCCAGGAATATCTTCCAGAACTTGGGAACAAGACGGGTAAACATGCCGACGAAAGCCGCAAACAGGATACCCATGGTCACAAAGATGGAAGGCACGAAGTACAAGTCCTTATGCTTCTTCACAAAGATAATCATGGCCTTGTAGAAATCCACATAGGACTTCCAACGTCGAGTCTTGCAGCTTTGTCCCTTGAAGTGCAGAATGTTCGTTGCGGGGGTATAGTAGTTCTTGAAGCCCGCAGCCTTTGAACGGAAGCAAAGATCCAAGTCTTCACCATACATGAAGAAATCTTCGTCAAAACCATTCAGCTGTTCATACAGGTCACGACGCATGCAGAAGAATGAGCCACTGACGGCATCCACTTCTGTAACTTCGTCAGGATCGGCATAGGTCATGTTGTAGGACGCCAACAGCTTGCTCTTGGGGAACAAGGCTGCCAGACCCACGGTCTTGGAAATTGCAGAGAGCGTAGTAGGAAAAGAACGGCGACAGGCCAGCTGCAGAGATCCGTCTTCATTAAGAATGCGGCTTCCCACAATGCCGGATTCCGGGTGTTCAAACGCAAAATCCAACATCTGCCTAAAGGAATCCCTGGACACAACCGTATCAGGATTGATGAAGAACAGATAGGGCTTGGTTGCCTGCTTTTCTGCCAGGTTACATCCCTTGCCAAAACCTAGATTTTCCTTGGAATCAATCCACAGGACTTCAGGAAAAAAATCTTTTATGTTGGAAGTAATTGGTTCCGGCGAACCATTATCCAAAACAATAATCTGAGAATCAATGCCCTCGCAGGCATCGCGAACGGACTTCAGGCACGCCGGAATAAAGTCGCAGGAATTGTATGCGACAATTATGACGGAGCAGGAGTAATTCTTTTCCATTAAGCCAGGCCCAGGCGAAGTTTGAGAACCAGGAAGAAGGCTTCAGAAATAATGCCGCCACTCATCTTGGAAGTGCCGCGGGTACGATCCGTAAACACGATGGGGATTTCCTTGACAGTCAGCCCCTTCTTCCAAATCTTGAATGTAGTTTCAATCTGGAAGCAGTACCCATCGCTCTTCATCTTGTCCAGGTTCAGAGCTTCCAGGGCAGAACGGCAGTAGCACTTGAAACCACCGGTAGCGTCGCTAATGGGAAGGCCCGTTGCCAGACGAGTATAGACGTTTGCTCCGTAACTGAGTATCAGACGTTTCAGATCCCAGTTCACCACGCTAATCTTGTTATCCAGATAACGACTACCCAGGACCAAATCGGCACCATTTTCGGCAGCTTCCAGGAAACGGTTTAGATCAGAGGGAGAATGGCTGAAGTCAGCATCCATCTCGAAGACTCGCTGAAAATCACGTTCCAGAGCCCACTTAAAGCCAGTAACATATGCAGAGCCCAAGCCCATCTTTCCCTTGCGACGAATCAGGTGAACACGCGGATTTGTCTGAGAAAGTTCATCGACCATATCACCAGTTCCATCCGGGGAACCGTCATCTACAACAAGAACTTCCAGACACTCATTCTGTTCCAGAATGGCGGAAATGATCAAAAGGATATTTTCCTTTTCGTTGTAGGTGGGAACGATTACTAAACTCTTGGGAAAAGACATCTTATTACTCCATCAAAACAACATCAATCTACAAAACCTTATTCGTCGCGAATAGTATCGGCAACAGGATATGTCCTCTTTTTGTTGCCATTGACCATTTCGCCAAGCAAGCCAAGAGAAATAAACTGCACTCCCATCACCAGGGCAAAGCCGCCAGCAAGGAGCAAGGGACGAACGTGCATGGCACCCGTCTGGAGCCATTCGTAGGCAAAGTAGCCGCAATCACCCAGGCCAAGCAGAACGCAAACAAGGCCAATGAGGCCGAAGAAATGCAAAGGCTTGGCAGAAAAACTGCGCATGAACATCAGGGAGACCAAATCCAGGAAACCGGAAACCAGACGTGAAATACCGTACTTGGAAACGCCGTGGACACGGGCACGATGAGCAACAGGCATCTCCGTAATACGGAAGCCCTGCCACTTGGCCATCACCGGAATAAAGCGGTGATAGTCGCCATAAAGTTCAATAAAGCGGACCACAGACTTGCGATAAGCCTTAATGCCGCAGTTAAAATCATGAAGGCGCTGGCCACAGACCGCGGAAACGGTCAAGTTGAACAGTTTGGAAGGCCAGGTCTTGTGCCAGGGATCCAGACGGCGGATCTTCCAGCCAGAAACCAGGTCGAAGCCTTCTTCGAGAATCTTGATCATCTTGGGAATTTCAAGAGGGTCATCCTGCAGGTCGCCATCGAGGGTGGCAACATAGTTGCCCTTGGCCTTGGAGAAACCAAGGGCCAACGCGGCAGCCTTGCCACAGTTGAACTGGAATCTGTATCCCTTCAGGAACGGATATTCCTTGGAAAGGGATTCAATAACTTCCCAGGTATTGTCGCGGCTGCCGTCATCGATGGCGATGACTTCATATTCGAAACCCGTAGGTTCCATAGCAGCAACGATTTCTTTCAACAGGTCAGGAAGATTTTCAGATTCTTCCTTAACCGGAATGACCATGCTTAAATCCATCATGACCTCGATTTAGTTGGCGGCAGGAGCAGCAGCTTCCGCAGCAGAATCCGTTGCGGGAACATCCTCTTCAACAGCGAGAGGAGCATCCGGCATCTGGCTAATCTGCTGCAGGCTCATGGCGAGACGGCCACGGCCACCTTCATCAAATTCAGCAATATTCTTCAGACCCTTGGAAAGAACGTCCAGAGCCTTTTCCTTCTGGCCAGCGATTTCATATACATAGGCAGCAGCCCAGTAGTTACGCCATTCGCGGGGGAACTGGTACATGCCCATGTCCAGATACTTGCCAGCAAAGGCGGCAAGGCTATCCACTTCAGCCTTCTTGGCGGCAGTGAACGGACGGCTCTGACGAAGATTGGAAATCTTTTCGCGAACATCGAAGGAAATCTGCAAGTACAGAGAAACGTAGCTGGAAAGCAAACGTTCTGTTTCAGAATTGATGTAGGCGGAACCATCGCCCAGACCACGATACTGGAATACAGAATCAATCAAGCCTGCGGTATAATTTGCATCAAAGGCATTTCTCTTGGGAGTCAGGTCACCCTTCTGGAAATGATAGACGAGACCTTCCTGAACCATGTACTTCTCCAGACCCATGAAGTTGGAGGTTCCCACTGTGGTAGAAATTTCGATGGGCTTGTCCATGTTCTGGAGAGCAAGGTCAATGACCAGCTTGTTCTGGGTCAGCATCATGGAACTACGGGTACGTGCAGCCCAATCATGGAAGGCGTCCCAAACCTGATAATGAACCTTGAACTGGAGAAGCTTAGCAGAATCTGCAGCGGAAAGATTCTGGCCTTCCATCTGATCAATACGTTCCTTCAGCTTGGGCATCAGCATTTCAGCGCGTTTTACCCAGGTTGAGGTCTGGTGATTAGGATTGCCAGCAACGCTGTTATCCAGAACCATGTCGCGGTCAATGCTTTCCTTATCGTAGCTAAGCTTAAGAATCGGTTCGTTCACCAGCATCTGCTTGATGTACCAGTCCGTGTTACCAAGGGACAGGTTCACCACGCGAACATCCTTACGAACACCAGCAACTTCCTGAGCAAACCACAGGGGGAATGTATCGTTATCGCCATTGGTGAACAAAATTGCGTTGGGACGGCAGCTGTTCAGCAGGTTGAAAGCGTAATCCCAGGGAACCCAGAGGCCAGAACGGTCATGTTCCTGATAGTTGGAAGCGCAGGGAACCACGAAGGAAACAGCAACCATCAGGGCAGCCAGAGGAGCGGCAAAGGAGGCTGCGCTAGTTGCACAGGTCAGAACCAGGATACCGGCACCGATACCGAAAATCATGCTCATGAAGATGAATGCCGGAGTATAGAAGTAGTCACGTTCACGAACTTCCATGTGGACCGGTTCCGGGAACGGAGCACGCTGACCCACCTGAGCGAAACCGTTTTCAATACGGCGCCAGTTCTGCCATGCAGAAGTGTTTTCGTAATCGGACACCTTCTTTTCCAGTTCAGCAATCTTGTTTGCCGGAGCATTGTGCTGACGGAGGCTTTCGATACGGATCTTGCCGCTTTCAATCTTCTGGCGAAGATCAATGAGTTCGTTAGGATCCGGAAGAGCGGTAATATTTGCGCCATTACGGTTCAGGTCACCCACATTACGGGTCATGACGTTCACCCAGTAATCGCGGTCGCGCTGTTCCATACGGGTACCATCGGCAAAGTTCACGTAGAACATGAGGCCAAGGCCGCAGAGTACGTAAAGGATGGCTATGTAAAGACCCAGACGGGAATTACGCTTCCAGGTAAAGACGCAAACCATGACGATAAGGCCATTAAAGATGAGGAAAATGAGCAACTGAGGAATCACGGCATCGCCCATGAAGCTCATCTGCGTGGGGAACTTGAGTCCAAAGCGTTCCACCGGTTCGTTTTCAGAGGCATCATAAGTGTAAACGCCATTGGCATAGTTCACACCGCCCACCTTGTAAGGCAGGTACTGAGCCATCTGGTAACCACCATAGCTCATGTTGGGGAACGCAAACAGCTGGTGAGTAAACTGGGAACGACGGTAGAAGGCACGAGCAAGCATGCTTTCGGAACCATACTGCTTACGTTCCACAAAGTTGTTGAAAGCCACCCAGTTTTCGCCCTTGAACAGGTTGCCCAGCTGCAGATTGCCCTGGTCATCACGGATGTTGATTTCCGGGTCATTTTCATCGATGACGGGGTTCAGCTCGGAGCGGATGGGAATGTAGAGATGGGTGCTGTAGCCAACCAGAGCGAAGAAGGCAAATGCCAGAGAAAGGCGAACAGCCTTGTTCATGCGAGGATGGAACGGCTTTGCCACACTCAAAATAGCAAGGACAATCAAGCAACCGAAAGAAATTTCAATAAATGCAGAAACCATGTAGATCACAGAGCAAAGAAGCGTACCCGTAATCCAGATAGGAATGCGTTCCTTGATCTTGTTCGGCTGAGCAAAGAGCATCAGAGCGAACACCGCAGGCACGGTGAGCATGGTATAGAGATGAGCACCTACGCCAAGGAAGGCGATGTAGCAAATGAAGATGAGAATCCTGTCACTGCTTTCGTCGTCACGCTTATTGTACCAGACGAGACCCAGGTAAGAAATAAGCATGAGGATGAACATGGCGATACCGTAGACTTCAGCTTCAACAGCATTGAACCAGAAGGTATCGGAGAATGTCAGCAGGAAGCCAGCCACCAGGGAGGACGTTGCAAGGACGATGGTACGAACCTTGTCCGAAATCTTCTGGGCGATAGCATCATTCTTGAGAACGGTAGCCAAAAATTCCCAGGCAAAGAGGGCGGTCACATAGACCGTGGCAGCGGAACTGACCACGGAGATGTAGTTCACGCGCTTTGCAATTTCCCCAACGAAGGGCAGCAGCACGATTACCGCACGGGCAAGGAATACAAAGAAGGGTGTTCCAGGAGGATGCGGAATGCCAAGAGTATTGGCACAGGCAACAAATTCACCACAGTCCCAAAAACTAACTGTGGGAGCCATGGTCATCGCATAGACAACCAGGGCAACAAGACATGTAATACCAGCAAAAATATGCTTAAGCCATTTTTCCTTAATCACAATTATTTTTCCTTCTTTTCTGTTACAATACCACGTTTCTGCATAAAGCCTGCCAACAGGCCATTCACAAAGGCGCCCGAAGAATCAGTGCTGAACTTTGCGGCAATCTGGACAGCTTCAGAAATAGCCACCTTTGTTGGAACATCAATACAATAAAGGAGTTCAACCATGGCAATTCGAAGCAGGATTCGATCTAACTTGGCCATGCGGTCAATTTCCCAATGGACAGCGGCAGCCTTGATTTCTTCATCAAGTTCTTCTCTGTGTTCCTGGACCAGGTCAACAAGCTTCATGCCGTACTTTTTCTGTTCCTGGGTAAGCGGTTGGGCTTCCAGAACTCCCGGCAGGACCTCCCCTGCAGGAGCGCTATTGATTTCCATGGCGTACAGCAACTGCATTGCAAATACGCGGGCGGGTCTAAAACTTACTTGTGCCATAAAACTTTAATCTCGTTCTTCTAAGTTTCAGTTTATCGTTTCTTTCAGTTAAATCTGCTTGTAGAGGTTTGCCATTTCTACGGCGGTAGAGGCCCAGCTGCAACCCAGGTTGCCAGCCTTGAGGCCAGCGCGGTTCATAGCCTGGTCCACAGTGTCTGTGGTAAGGATTCCAAGAATCATGGGGACCTTGCCTTCGGCAGCGATGCCGGCAATACCGCTGGTGGAGTTATTCACCACAACGTCATAGTGGCCGGTTTCGCCACGAATGACGGCACCGAGAGCCATGACAGCATCAAACTTTCCGGAGTCCACCATACGGCGGCAGATGCCCGGCAGTTCAAAGGCGCCAGGAACGTGAGCCACAGTGATGTCCTTTTCGTCTACACCAAGAATGGCCAACTGACGGAGAGCGCCTTCCAGCAACTTGTCCGTTACGATTTCGTTAAAGCGGGCCACGGCGATTGCCACCTTGAGGCCAGTACCATTGAGAGAATTCTTCAGTTCGTTCATAATTCTTCCTTAGGCCTCGTCCAACTTCAGGTCGTGGCCCATCTTTTCTTTCTTGGTTTGCAGATAGAAACGGTTAATCTTGTTGGGCTTGATTTCAATAGGAACTCGTTCCACGATTTCAAGACCGTAGGCGGAAATGCCGTTAATCTTACTGGGATTGTTGGTCAGAAGACGCATCTGGCGGACACCCAGGTCGGCCAAAATCTGAGCGCCGGTACCATACTGACGCAGGTCGGACTTGAAGCCCAGCTTGATGTTGGCTTCCACCGTATCCAGGCCCTTTTCCTGCAGTTCGTAAGCGCGGAGCTTGTTGCAGAGACCAATGCCACGGCCTTCCTGACCGCGAAGGTACAGAAGCACGCCACCGTGTTCGCCAATGAACTTCATGGAGGCTTCCAACTGCTCACCGCAGTCGCAGCGCATGCTGCCGAAAATATCACCGGTGAGGCATTCGCTATGGACGCGGACATACACAGGCTTACTGAAGTCCGGATTGCCAGCCACCCAGGCCACATGCTCTACCCCATCGGTAGAACTGCGGTAGGCATAAGCCTTGAATTCACCATACTTGGTAGGAACGTTGGGAGCAGCCACACGCTGCACCAGCTTTTCGTTCTTCAGGCGGTAGGCGATCAGGTCATGAATGGAAATAATCTTCAGGCCGAACTTCTTGGAGACTTCCTCCAGCTGGGGCATGCGGGCCATGGTGCCATCCTCGTTCATGATCTCGATGAGGGCAGCTGCAGGGCGAAGTCCAGCCAGCTTGGCCAAGTCCACGGCAGCTTCCGTGTGGCCTGCGCGGCGAAGGACACCCTCTTCCTGGGCGTACAGCGGGGAAATATGACCCGGACGGCCAAAATCACCCGGCTTGGATGCAGGATCGGAAAGAGCCAAAATGGTAGCGGCTCGGTCGTGGGCAGAAACACCCGTGGTGCAGCCTTCAATCTTATCTACCATGATGGTGAAAGGCGTACCCAGAATGGAAGTGTTTTCTGCAGTCTGACGGGTCAGATTCAGTTCGTGACAGCGCTTGATAGGCAGCGGGCAGCAAAGGACGCCACGGCCTTCGTGGAGCATGAAATTCACCTTTTCCGGTGTAATCTTCTCGGCGGCAATTATAAAGTCGCCTTCGTTTTCACGATCTTCGTCATCAACAACGATAAGGAATTTACCTGCCTTGAAATCCTCAAGGGCTTCTTCGATCGTACTAAGCAAGGTCACGCTCCTTCAAATAATTCTCGATATATTTGCCAAGCATGTCTACTTCCACATTCACAATAGTGCCGGGCACCCAGTTACGCAAATTGGTTCTGGCAAGGGTTTCTGGAATAATGCACACGCGGATGGAATCCTCGAACTTTTCGGCAACCGTAAGGGAAATTCCGTTGAGGGACACGGAACCGCGGCGAATCACATAGCGGCGCAGGTCCTTGGGAAGTTCCAAGTCCACTTCCACGCCGGTTTCGCGGTTGGCGACGGCCAAGACCTTTACGGAAGTATCCACATGGCCCATGACAAAATGTCCGCCCATGAAGGAATCCGCACGGCAAGCCTTTTCCAGATTCACAAGTTTACCCGGTTCAGCCTGCTTAAAGGAGGTGTTTTCCACCGTCTGGTGCATAAGGCAGAAGGTAGCCTCGTCGTCGGTGCAGCTTTCGATGGAAAGGCACACGCCGTCGTTGGCCACGCTATCGCCCAAATTGCAACCCTTGAAGAAACCGGGTGCTGATAAGCGCATGGTAAGGGCATCCCCTCTCGTTTCAAGAGAAAGGATGGTTCCCGTACTTTGAATAATACCTGTAAACATACGGGCAGAAATTTAGAAAAATTTGAGTAAGGCGAATAAAACGGTTTCATTTATGAAACCACTTTTGAGCCTAGCAAATTGCGCCTATGCGCCAAAGGCGAGTGCCGCGAAAAATAAGCTTGCTTATTTTTCATGGTTGAGCCGTACTAAATGCACACGAAGTGTGCCATTTAGCAAAAAGCGGAAAGGATAAAGGTTAAAGATAAAAGGAAAGCGGGGCGGAAAAGGCTTTTTGGGAGGAATTGAGGTTGAATTCGCTTCATAAATTAGCTTAAACTAACTCACAAAGGAAACTACTGAATATTTCTGCATGTATTTTTGATTTAACCAGGATAAAAGACGGTCAAAACGTCTGGGCCTACCATAAAGGACTCCTTGGCCACAATGTTTTGGGGAAGGTCAGGAAATTCAAGGCCCTCCTTGATGTTGCCCGATGAGGCTAAACCTGCAATGGCGTCGTCAATGCGGCAGTCGGTAGAACGCCAGATGTTAAGGCGGTTCCAAAGGGGCTGTCGTTGCTTATCAGTAACAGTGTCTGCGTCAGCGAAAAGCTGTTTGGCGAGACCAGCGCCAGGTTCCACCATGAGACGGTGCATGCCACGAGCAGAAAGATGGTCCAGCATTTCGCTCCAGCAGTCGGCAAAGGTGGACTTGGTCAAAACCACAGCGTTGGGAATGTTGGGCTGAGGTACGCAAGAGAATACCAGGGCTTGGATAACGGGAACATCCTTGGATTCTTCGACTTTGCGCCCCGCGCTTCGCTCAGAATGACATAAGCCGAAAACTTTCAGCGTTGTAACTTCTGCCTCGGAAAATTCGTGATGGCCGGCCCATACGATTTTTACGGGGTCGTTTCCGGCAACATTGCGGACATTCAAGGATGGATTATCAGCAAGGACTGTCCCTGCGCCCACAAGAACGGCGTCGCTGAAGGCGCGGAGTTCGTGATTCCAGCAATTGGCATTTTCACCGGTAATACGAACCGGCAAATGGGAGCCGTCCAATGCAACAACGCCCATGAAACCTTCCTGGGATACAGCGCACTTGACTTCTACAAAGGTACGCTTATTGCGGACGAAGTAATCATAGGCTTCGAAGTAACGTTCGATGTCGTGGAAAACGGCGCGGCCATCGGCAACGGCTACTTTTGAGAAGGATGTTAGATCCTTCGCTTCGCTCAGGATGACACTAGTGTGGGTTAAAAAATCTTTGCGCTGATCCGTACCGGAAAGGCAAAGGCATTCACCGTTAGCGCAGGCGTCATCCCAATTGTCATCAACTTCTGCGGCGATGCAGGCGTCTACACCTTCGTAAACTTCAATGCCCGCCTCTTCGAGAATCTTGCGGCTATTCCCGCGGACAACGGGATTGGGGTCACCGTGGGCGTAAAAGACTTTTGCGATTCCAGCGTCAATGATGGCCTTGGTGCAGGGGGGCGTGCGGCCATAATGGCAGCAGGGTTCCAAGGTCACATAAATGGCCGCGCCGCGGGCAAGCTCGCCCGCGTCACGCAGCGCCATGACTTCGGCATGGGCGGATCCTGGGCGCTGCGTACGCCCCTTCCCCACGACGATTCCGTCTTTGACAACAACAGCACCCACCGCCGGATTGGGACGGCTCACACCAATGGAATGCACGGAGCATTCCAGAGCAAGGCGCATGTAGTTATCTATTTCAGGCATGATTTTCGCAAATGTCCAACACGAGATTATTCAATGCGAATGCATTCTACGTGAAGATTTTCAACAACAAAAATGCTCAGCTACTTCTGCGGATAGGCCAGGAAGCCGCCCACCACATTGAATACGCGAGTATAACCGTTGTCAACAAGGAAGTTAGATGCAGCCATGCTGCGTTTTCCGCTGCGGCAGTAAATCAGAAGATCGCGATCCTTGGGGAATTCGGCAAGACGGTGGGCAATTTCCTGAAGGGGAATATTTACAGCACCTTCCACCATGCCTTCAGCAACTTCACCAGGAGTGCGAACATCCACAAACAGAGCGCCAGCCTTATTCATTTCAATAGCCTTTGCCCAGTCCACATTTTCAATCTGAGCGGGAGCAACTGCAGCAGGAGCCGGAGTTTCTGCGGGAGCGGCAGCTGCCTTGGCAGGAGCAGCAACCGCAACAGGGGCTTTCTGTTCAGCCGTCTTATTTTCTTCACAGCCGGCAGCAACAAATGCAGCGCAAATCAGCATAGCATACAATTTTTTCATCATTTACCTCTTTTTCAATTCATCTCTAAAGTCATTTTCATCCAGGAGCATGTACACACACATAACCCCCGTAATGGTATTCTGGTCCGATTTCAAGGGTACGGCGTTAAACATCAACAGTCGATCCTTGCGGTCAAACCCACCCTTCCAGGCCATGCTACGTCCCTGATTAAACACATCGTTAATCACCTTGTACGCATAAGTCAGGAACTTGTGGCCCATAACCTGGTCAAGGGACTTTCCGAAAGTCTCCTTGGAATTGATAATCTGGAAATCCGTTGCGAAAGCCTGGTTACAGCCCTCAATCTTAAAATCCTTGTCCACCCAGAAAATACGTACGTCCGGAATGGCTAGCGCAGCCGTGAACATGGAATCTCGAATATTGTCTTCGCCAAACATAGGGTTATCCAGAACAACATCCATACGTCGAGCAGACCCCTGGAAAACCAGACGATTATTCTCGTCGTACACTAGTTTACCACGAAGACCATACCAGACCAGAGTCTTTCCCGGACCGTAAAAACGAACCTTGATGGTCTCGAAGGGATTTCCCTTATAGCCAAAATTTCGATAATCCAAAATACGTTCGTTCAAAACCTTATTCAGAAGGGCAAAATCACCTTCTGGCATCATGGACTGAA
This sequence comes from Fibrobacter sp., assembly GCA_045616805.1. Taxonomy (GTDB): domain Bacteria; phylum Fibrobacterota; class Fibrobacteria; order Fibrobacterales; family Fibrobacteraceae; genus Fibrobacter. The sequence goes on along the minus strand of JAZLHK010000087.1, from coordinate 56,369 downwards.
TATCCACCTGTCCCACGGATTGAGGAATCACGCGATGTTCATCATCCATCATTGGAGTCAGAAGGCGCATCTTGCGGTCTTCCACATCGAAAATCCAGAGAAAATCGCCTGTATTCTGCAGCAGGGAATCCAGGCTGTTCTGCAGGGATTCCATTTCCGTTCTGTTTTCATTTTCCTTGGAAATGTTTCTAAAGAAGCATACATACTGAAAATCACCAGATTTCAGATGTTCCAGTGTAACGCTCAGTTCATACCAAAGAGCTTTCGTATTGTCTTCAGAACTTACACAGGAAGGATCCAGGGAGAAAAGGAATGGCATTCCGAGATGCTTGTCAATTTCATCAAAATAGGTCTGCATTCGTGCCCAGCCAGAGCCCACAATTTCACTAAGTGAAAGTCCGCCATTCAGGCATTCAATCAACGGGTCGGAAGAATAGATCGGCAAACAATACAGGAATTCCATCTTGGAGGAAAACACCACCAGACTTTCATTGAGTGAATTAGAAAAACGGCAATAAAGCCGCTGTTTTCTCCGGAGATCCTGCAACAGCAATACGGTTATCACCAGGGCCACCAGCAGCATTACGCAAAAGAAAATCGCAATGACTGTCGGAGCGAAATTCATTTCGTTCAAAATAGAATCCATAAATAACAAAATAATCATTTTTTTATGGACTTTTGAAGGAAAAGTCCATTCCAGTCTAAATCTTTGCCTCCAAATCCGTGACCACCTCCAATTTTCCACCCACTCCCGTTCACCGACACAGCCAATTCAACAGCAAAACCGGGAGCACGAAAACCAGATTCCAGGCAAAGATAGGTAAAGCATAGTGCGTAGCCAATCCAAGCATAATCTGGAGAAAAGTCGCCAAACAGATTCAGGCCAGGAGACGGTTCCCATAATAAGGCTCCCATCCAGGAGACCTCCTCCCCCCCATAACCACCTAGCCAGACCCCTAGCTGAAAGTTTTCTTCGGGAAGCAATCCCACTAGCCCTCCCCTGTAAAGATGTCTAGTCCACATTCCCTGTTCTGGAATCCATTCCATGGACAGACCGTAGGTTCCGCCGACCCCAAGATATTTCCAAAGGAACTGCGTTTCCCATTCAAATTGACTTTGGCGGTACAGGGAATCCAGACTCCTATACGAATATTCCAGGCTTCCGTGATAATGGCTATACTCCCAATCACCATAGGTTTCTGCCAGCATTTCGTCAATTCCATCACCGATCCAACGGCAAGATGTTCCAAAACCAGGTGAATTTACCAGCAAGGGACTACGAAAAAAGGCACTGGCAAAAGAGACAAGGAAAAATATCACAGATAAACTACGGACGAACAACAAAGCCCACCACCTTTTCAAATGAACCTTGAGAAAAAGACACATAACATATTCCGACCTGGCAAAAGGACTGCGCAGGGACATCCAGCCAGCCGGAGGAATTTGAAGGAATGCTCTTTTTCCATACACCATGGCCAGCAGAATCCAACAGCTGAACCTCCACCGGGCGTTCACTATCTACGGAAACGCGCAATGGACTCCCCTTTTTTCGCAGGACCCGTGTTGAAAGTTTATACCGAAAGGGGTCCGTCCCCGTTGAAGGCGTAGAACTCCGCTGAAAGCCCGGAGAATTATCCCGCTTCCCGGACTTGGGATTAAAACCTTCCGGACAACTAGCCGTTCCCTTATCCCAGAAGACGCTATCCATCGGAGAATCGTCAAAGCATAAAATAATGGACCCGGACGAATTATTCAGGTACCCAATAGATCCGTGAGCAATATTTACATCACTAAAGCCAAGTTGACTCCGAAGCCCCAGCGTATCCTTTGTCACCAGAATGGTTTCAAAGGGGAACAAGCTATCCCTGGATGTTCCCGGAAGCGCACCCGACAGACTCCAGCGGCCTCCGCGACCACAAAACTTAAGACGTTCCAGAGGAACACTGTAGCGAGATCCATTATAAACTTCCACCCACTCCGGCATAGGTTCCGCAGGGCAATGATGTATTTCCGTTATCTGGAGAGGCGAATCAATGGCAAGCAGGGTATCCAAGGAATCATTGGCAGGCGCGGCATCCTCCGGAATATGGAACCGCAACCAAAGCGCACCCCTGGCGGAAACATCCAAAGAAAATTTACCCTGTGCCATTAGGGAATCCCGTTTCCAGCCACCCATGGAACCCAAGTCCAGAGCCTCCACCCAGACCAGGGAAGAATCGCACCCATCCAGAAAAGCGCTAACTTTCCAGAAACCATCCTCGTACTTCAGGTTTCCCCAGGAAAGGGCGCAATCCGCAATGCCTATTTCATAATCGGGATCCGCGGTACCGGGCGTCCCCCCAGTAACCACCCAATCGTCGCCTTCCCCCACCCGTTGCAAGGAACGCCCTGGTTTCGGCGCTGGCAAAAGGACAGAATCAACACAGGAACCAGCCCAAAGTTTCCAGGAGCTTTCCCTGGAATTCGGAAGAGACAACGACCCCAGCAGTCCGCAGGCCAGTGAATCCCGCCTTGCACACAGGGAACTATCGTGCACAAGAATTAGACGATTCGCCGAAGGAAACTCAAATGCAAGAGCCGCCCTATTTTCAAATTTTACGAAAAGGGAATCCGACCTAAATTCGTCTAGACGGATTTCCACATACTCGCCCTCGTTATCACTGACCTCCGTAGGGTCCGGGAAAAACTCCACAAACATGGGACATGCCCACGTAAGGGCCAGCGACAGCGCCACAAGAAAAAGAATACGCAAGATACACCCCCAAAGGGGCTACCTGATACCTACCGCCGGAATGCCATGGAAATCCGGACGCCACAAGAAGAGCAGGTTTCAGGGTCAGTCGACAGAATGGTCGCCTGGAAGCATATAGGCAAGCGGGTTCACCGGGTTATTACCCACCCAGACCTCGTAATGGAGGTGGGGGCCCACAGAAAGGCCAGTGTTACCCATATAGCCAATCACCTGATAACGACGGACATGCTGACCAGGCTGCACAAGAAACATCTGCATGTGTCCGTAGCGAGTCTTGATTCCATTACCGTGGTTCAAGGTTACAAAGTTTCCAAAGGAGGAGCTGAGCTGAGCCACTTCCACCACACCATCAGCAGGGGCAAAAATGGGAGTCCAGCGGTCATTGGAAATATCAACTCCCTGGTGCATCTTACCCACCTGGCCTGTAACCGGGTGAATTCGAGGTCCAAAGGAAGAAGCATAACGCCCCTGCGTGGGGGCAATGGTGGGAACAAAACGCCACATGGCCTGGTTCTGACCGATATAGCGGGTCAGGGACGCAAAGGAGGCGCTATTATTTTCAAGCATGCCCTGCAGGCGACTGGCAGTCTCCCGAAGGGTTGCCATCTTTTCAAAAACCGGGGAGGATTTGCGCAGCAGCACCGAGTCAGGGCCAATAAAGCCACCGGTCCCCAATTCACGGGCTTCAGCATCAGGCACAGGAAGGCCATACTTGGAATGCAGCCGCTGTTCATCCTTCAAGAAGTCACCCGAAGTCAAAGCGAGATACTCCAGAGTACCTTCAATCTGGGACAGTTCCTTATTCAGGGATTCTCTCTGGGAAATATTGTGATGCAGCAGACCATCATAAATCGTTGTGGCACTCACCTGCACAAAGAACAGCACCAGGCCAATGACCACGAAAACACGAAGAACCGGCCATGCCTTGAAAAGGAAGGCAGGGACGTGCAAGGTGATGGACCTTGACGAATTCTGCATGTGTATGGTGGTCTTGTAAAAATTCACGGGGGCTAAAATAGAAAAAAACACCTCCAAGGGAAGTGTTTTACCTCACGTTTAAGAAACATGTAGGAAAACATGGCGAATTTGCACGAATTTCGCCACATTTTAAATTCCTACTATCTAAATAGGATTGTCTAGATCTACAAATTTTGATGGAATGTTCAGTTCCATCTGGATCTTTTCGGCCAGGGCACGAACCCCGAAAACCTCGGTACGGTGGTGCCCGCAACTCACGAGATTCACCCCCAGTTCCTCGCAGGTAATGGGGACGTTTTCCTTGATTTCGCCCGTAACGAACGCATCGCAGCCCAGATCCAGAGCTTCCTCTATGCCGCTGGCGCCACTGCCACTGCAAATGGCAACACGCTTGATCTTTGCCGGGCCATAGAAAAAGCTGTTCTGCACCCCATGAGGAAAAGCGTTTGACAAACTTTCCAGGAATTCAGCCCTGGAGGCGGGTGTTTCCCATTCACCAATAACGCCAACGGTTCTTTCCCCTTCGCGCATGAAGCCTTCTGTCACACTCAAGCCCAGAGCCTTGGCTATGAGTGCATTATTCCCGATTTCCATATGGCCATCCAGCGGCAGATGAAAACCATACAGGGAAATACCATGCTGCATCAGTTTGCGGAGACGCGCTCCAAAACGACCCACCGGAAGGCGGTCCTCCCCCTTCCAGAAGCCGTTTGGATGATGAACAATGATGCAATCAGCCTTTTCCTGAATAGCTTCCTCGATCAGCTGATCCCTGAAGCTTACACCGGTTACCACACGGGTCACCCTGTCATTAGCCTCTACGCAGAGACCATCAACGCAGTAGTCCTTGAACATCTGCGGTTGAAGCAGTTCGTCAAGCCAGGCGGAAAAGAATGAAAGTTCCATACAAACCTCGGGAAAATACACCTTTTCCCTAAATATATATAAAACCTTAAAGCTCGTAGATTTCTGAATACTTGGACTCCAAATAATCCAGAAAATCCGTCGCTGTAAAATCTCGCCCGGTAATATTTTTGATCCACTGGCCTGGAGCGACCCTGTCTGCAGTTTTCCAGACATTTTCCTTCATCCAGCCATTGATTTTTGCAAAATCTCCGGAGCGTACTGCGGCAGACAGGTCAAATTCCGAAGCCATTTTGTTGTAATACATGGCATTATACATGTTGCCAAGAGCGTATGTCGGGAAATAGCCAAATCCGCTAGTCCAGTGGATATCCTGAAGAATACCAACCGAGTCGTCGGTCGGTCGGACACCCAGGTACGCCTCGTACTTATCATTCCAGATCTTGGGAAGGTCCTCAATAGAAACTGGCGTACCATCGGAATTTCCATTCATGATCATCTTCTCAATTTCGTAGCGGATGATTACATGGAAGGTATAGGTAAATTCATCAGCCTCCGTACGGATCAGGCTTGGAGTCACAACGTTCATGGCTTCATAGAATTCACGTTCGCTTACGTCCTCGAAAACCGACGGGAACAACTCCTTGCACTTGGGGTAAACTAGATGGATAAATTCCTTGCTACGGCCAATGCGGTTCTCATAAAAACGGCTGGTACTTTCATGCATGCCCATGGTCTTGTTGTACTCAATGAAATGGGAAAAATTTTCTGCCGGCTGGAACATTTCGAAAAGGGCATGACCACCTTCGTGAATAATGCTGAACATGCTGCTGTAAAAGGCATTCGGATAGTAATGGGTCGTCACGCGCACATCATTCTTGCCAGGTTCCGTGGTAAAGGGATGTTCTGTCGTCGTAAAGGCTCCGCGATTAAAGTCAAAACCCATGGTTTCCAGCAAATACTGAGCACAGGCCCTCTGTGCGTCGTCAGTTACGGGACGGCTCAGGAAATCCGTACGGATTTTCTTCTTGCTTGCCATAATCTTCTTCAGCAGGGGCACTAGGCGATCCTTGCATTCATTGAACACGCGATCCAGATCCCTGGAAGTCAAGCCTCGTTCATAACCATCAAAAACAGTATCGTATGGTGTAGCCTTCCTGTCTTCATTCAGGTTGGCATCGCGAACCTGAATATCGCGGACTTCCGCCAGACTGGGTGCAAATATGCTAAAATCCTTCGCTTTCTTGGCGTTCAACCAATTAACATACGCCCTGTTGTAAATCAGGGAATTTTCGTGCTGCATTTCCGGGGTAATGTTCTTTTCCCTTGCAAAATCCCGATGGAGAGATTCGGCAAGGCAGCGGTCGTATTCCGCGGCCTCGGCACTTCCTGAAACTTCAGCAGTCAGCTCGTCGCGATGGTCATAAATGTACTGGCAGGCTTCAATATAGGCGGGATCTTTCTGAAGGCAGAAAGCCTTGTTGCTAAGGAATGCATCCACTTCGCCCTGTTCTTCGCGGCCGCCATCTGGGCAAATGGTCTGCTGGTCAAAATTCAGGACGGTGCAGGCATGGTTATACATGCGTACGTCAGAAAGGGTTTTCTTGACGAGAGAAAGGGAATCCACCAACTTGGAGTTTTTCATATTTTGAGACATTTACAACCTGCATAAACAAGAAACGTAAACAAGCACTACGTAAATATACATAGTGCCATTTGTTTATTGAAATCTATGCAAATTTTATGCCAGCAATTTTATGGTAAGTGATTTTACCTGGGGCCAGCCTTTTCCTTTATGTTCCAGGCAAGATTTGCATCCGGAGCATCAGCAACATAATCATAATCAGGCTTGTAGTCCGATCCCTTCAGAAGGCTCAAGTCATCCCCTTCCACCGCAGACCAGTTTTCGATAGCATTGACAAAGCCCATAGTAGCATCAACAGGACCATTTTCGTCAAACAGACGATACACCGTTACCGGATAGGGAATATTGAATACATTCTTTTCCATGTAGCAACTGGCGGAATCTGTGCATTCAATTCCAAAGTGATCCATACCCATAAAGAAATTATTGTAGGCATGCAGCGAGCCTTGTCTTGCAAAGACTCCAGACCATGACATATTATCAAAGAAATTATGATGCATGGTCAAAGTCTGAGCAGACTCATCAATAATGTCCGGTGCCAAACCAAAAAGGATTCCGGTATCGGCATTTTCAAAACGGGACCAGGATATGGTAATATGATGAGAGCCTCGCTTTACGTCAACTTCAACCAAGGGAGATTCCTCAAAAGTACAATGGTCAATCCAAATATGATGCGTCGTGTTATGGATGGAAATTGCCCTACGGCTAGTCGTATCGGCGACCGTAATGGCAGGCGCAGTAAACCTGATGTTTTCAAATATGATGTTACTGGATTCGTTGGTGAGAATTCCCATGCCCGTAATTCGGATATCACGGCCACGACCATCGATGGTCTTGTTGGATTTCATACGGAGTGGAGCCGTCAAGTTGTATGTACCGCTCTTTTCAAAAAGAATCCATGTTGCGGAATCCCTATAGGCGCAGTCACGAAGAGAGCCCGGAGCAATTTCAGCAACCGTCGCAAAGGCTCCTGTAGAATCGACATTCGTCGTATCTTCCACGATGATGTAATCTTCCGTGGTAGTCACATGACAAACTGTTCTTGGAAGGCTGTCTGCAGGATCAATACTACCGGCACCACCGCGAGTTCCTTCTGCATAGCCAATCAATTCAGCAAGCAGGGCATCATGTTCTTCCCAGCGATCATCCGGATAGACCGTAGAATCCTTCACCACGTCTGAGGATTTTTTCAGCAGATCTTCCTCGGAAACACCACCCAGGAACACATCATCCAGGTAAACTGTATCGCCAGTAGCCACACTAAAGTCTATGCGATTCACAAGAATTTTTCTGTTACTCTTAACCGGTAGGGCATAGCCCTGCCAAACTTTGGAAAGATCCACATCAAAATCAATGCTACCGGAATCGGCCACCAGGGACACATGCAGGGAACCCACGCCACGGGCACTAAACATCAGGGTATCCAGGCCAGGCAATTCATAATCCGTCCTGTATCCGCCCAGCAGGAAGCCCAAGTGAGTACCCACCTTTGCAGACACACCCTCTTCGCCATAGATTCTAGCACAGCCACCGGATGCACAGCCTTCGTTACCCGAATAGGTACGGGTCAAAGTTTCATTCCAAAGGGGCATCAAATTCTTGCCTTCGGCATCCAGCGTGTACCACCAGCCATCTCCAAGAATCTTCCCCGTAGCAGAAACTCCACTGAAACTTTCAAAATCTTCCACAGCAAAGCCGCGGGCAGCACCAAGGCTCACCTCAGGTACGGTTTCACCAGCATCGGCACTCAACTTGATGGTGCCGCGATTACTGCGGCTTTCAATGACGATTTCAAACTTGCCCGCCGGCAGGGAATCAATTACGAAATGACCAGCGCTGTCAGGAACAATAAAGCGTTCCAGACCGGGAATGCGAATGACGGAAGGTCCCTGACCCGCAGCCACGAAGCCTTCAATGACAGTAAGTTCCCCAAGGGATATGGAGTCCACAGGAGTCTGTTCCTGAAGATCCACCACCTTGGTAAATACGGCACCCTGCACTGAGGAATCCCCATTGCTGCGGACTTCCACAGAATATTCGCCCGGCTCCACGTCCAGTTTTACAAAGCCCCTATCATCGGTTTCAGCCCAGTCTGTCGAGACAAGGCCTTCTGCCATATAGTCTACCGGCAAGGCACGGACACGAGACAGAGCTGCAGGAGAACCATCAGCCAGCTGAATCTGCAATGCAATGGTGGATTCAGCTTCTGTACCGCCAGCCACGTCCTTTTTCTCATCGGCACAGGCAGCAAACAGCATTGCCACCAGGGCACAGCCCACCCATTTGAGAGCGAAAAACTTATTCATGATTCTCCCCCTCTGGAATTTCCCGTGATTGTTCTGCGGATTCCGCATCAGAATTCATTTCATTTAGGACTTCTTCGCCAAGAATCTTGCGTTTACGGCCTCTACGAACGGGAGGTGGATAGGGGTCACTCAGCGGGAACAGCTGCATACCCAGCTGGAAAACTCGGTTGGGCTTCTGGCACTGTCCCACCTTGGCAAGGATTTCCCTGCGGAAACGACGAACCATTTCCACCAGTTCCTTATAGGTGTCTTCGTCGCAGCCAAAGGCCAGCGTGGAGAGATTTCGTTCCTCGCGTTCAAAACGATCCATGGCGGAAGTTGCCACATTCAGATTCTGCTGGATGTAGGAATTCACCGCTGTGCTATAGGATTCACTTCCGCTGGAAATCAACCCCTGCATCTGTTCATAAAAACCGGTTTCCTCATTCTTGCGAATCATGGAAAGGCGTTCCAGCAAGGCAATGGAGGATTTCACCTGGCTTGCCGTAATGGGCGGACGCACCATAAGACCGAGAGCAGCAGCATCACCAACGTAAGGATAAAAAGTCACAAGTTCGCGGATAACAGCGTGGTACCAGTGGTCAAAATATTCAAACTGGTCCTTGGCCACATTTTCGACCTTGCATTCCTTGGTCGCCACCAGTTTTTCCAGATACTGACGACTTTCGGAGTGGTTTTTCGCCTGGTTAAAGGCAACCATATCCGAAAAATACTGTTTTTCGCGCTCATCGCGGCAGAAAATATCGGCAAAGACGGACACCAGACGAGATGTCAAATTTCGCTTACCCTGCAAAATCTTATTGAACATTGAAGCATCGAAACCTGCCTTTTCAGCAATATAGCGGTGACTAAAGCGCCAGTCACCTGCATGGCGTTCTTCATAGGCGTCCCTAAGGAAATCTCGATAATTCAAGTATTCAAATAAATTGATCATAATATTTCGCTAACTGTTACTCCTAATATAGTAAAAAACGAAATAAAAAGTCTACATTTTAAAAAATAAAAATGTCCACACTTGTAAGTATGGAACATTTTTTTTTGATTTTTATTTTGCAACCTTTACCCTATAGTAGGAACCACGGGCATTCTTACCCTCACTCTTAACAGGCTGTCCCAGGAGATTCACCCGTTTTACCCTTCCAGCGGGATCTGCGGAATAATTTTCGGAAACAAACGGACGCCTAATGGCCGTAGGCTTATCTTCGTCACTGGAGCTGCTTTCCGGATTGATCACGTCTGTTGACTGGCTATCGCTAGAACCAACTTCCTGGCTTGAGGAACTCCCTTCCCCACTGCTGGAACTTTCCGTTTTTTCGTTCTTATTTTCAGGATCCTCAACTGGTTCTGCACCTATACGGTAGACATCCTTGATATCAAAGCCAATCACATCAACGTTGGGGCCGCCATCAGCCGTAAGAGATGTCATCGTCAAATCAAAGTCAACGGCATCCAGCCAAACGTCATTTACGTAGACGGTATCCCACTTGTCCCAGGAACCACTTGGCTGAAATTCCACTTCATAAGTTTTTGCATCCACCTTGACACTCATCTTACTTGCAGTCGTCTTGCCGTTGCAATAGCGGATAAACATCCTGGCGTTGGATGCAGACTGGTAGGAGGTCATCTTGTAAGTTGCATAGGAACCGATACGATTGTCAAAATTGAAGAAGCCCTTGCCTTTGAAGTCCAGATGATTTGCCTCTGTCCAGCCTTGACCATCTTCTCCAATGTTCGGATAAGACATGTCGCTTACACTGGGCCAAGCCTCAGTCCCCTTAAGGATTTCAAACTTGACAATTTCACTACTGCTGGAAGATCCTCCCACAACAGCACTAGAACTGGATTCATCACCAGGAATAATTTCTTCGCCATGGGCCGTCGTCACACACTGGGCACCACCCTCAAACATTGCTGTATAGGTGATGTCACGGTACGGCATGCTCACCTTATAATAATTGGAATCTGCCGTAACCTTATTGCAGTCATCGTCAGCCCAGTACTGGAACCTCTTTCCAAAACTACCCGGAGAAACATGGAGATTCAATGCAGCTCCACCAGGCAAATTCTGATTATGGGTAATGAGGCCACTTCCTGAAATATTGGCCTTGACAGTCAACTTGTATGTTGGCTTCAACGCCCCCACCAAAGTAGTCAGCGCAGCCATTTCAGAAGCATTTACGCTGGAGTTATTCAGGTTTTCACGCAAGCCTTCTGCAATGAGCTGGGCATGAACTACAGAGCCCGTTTCCTGGAAATGGGTCGTGCCATCATTAGTTACACCAGCAGGATAATTGGGATATTCTCCCGGCAGGAACATCTTGTAGATGTAGCGGGAAATATAGGCGGAACTGACCTGTTTGTACAAGTTATAAGTCTTAGTAGTAAGATCGATAAAGGGAACACCGTTCTTCTTGGCGACTTCAGCAATCTTATCCTTCACAGGATATTCCTTACCCTTGTGGGAAGCATCCGTAAGATTGTTGTCGAATACGTTACGCGGATAGGTATTCAGCATCAGAGGGCTCATGAGCACAATGTGAGCCCCCTTGCTCTTGGCACCATCAACGTACTTCTGGAACCAGTAAGCACTGGAGTCAATGGGAACGTAGCGGTCGGCCTTGGAGTAGTCACGATCGTTTGTACCCATCTGCACGAAGATGTAGTCGCCGGGCTGAGTGTTGTTCAGCACCTCGGTCAGGCGGCCATCGTTGACGAAGGACTTGGAACTGCGACCACCAATGGCGTAGTTGATGACCTTCGTCCGTGAACCGTCAAAGAATGGTGCCAGCACCTGTCCCCAGCCAGTTTGCGGATAGGCACTATCCTTATAGTTACAAACCGTAGAGTCACCAATCACATGAATGGTAAAACTGGTGGTATCGCTAACTGCAACCCCAGCAAAAACTACTGCAGCCGTAAAGAACTTTAAGAAGGACTTCATTTTCCACCCTACCTGGTTACAGCCATAGTCTGACGAATCATTCTATTTCCCTTGCGGATGACAACCTGGTAAATGCCCTTTGCCGTTACCATCTTTTCCAGTTCCGTAGAAGAAATCTTGCCATTCACAGTCATCTGGGCCCTAGCCACGAGCTTTCCATGCATATCAAACACACGGACATCAGCCATATCAGCCTGCTGAAGCATCAAGTTCGCCGCAAGCGATGTAGTACCTTCCCAATCATTTTCGCTACTTGAAGAAGATTCTTCCGGAACTCCCGCAGAATCGCTGGACTTTTCCTCAGCAGTTGCAGAAGAAGTGCCTTCCGGATCAACAACCGGAGCCTCAATTTCCGGGCAGCCTTCGCTGACGCGGCAGACATCGTCAATACTGAAACCGAACGCATCAATATTGGGTGCTCCATCAATGGTAACAGACATAAACTTCAGTTCTGCTTCACCAAGGGGAGCGTCCATCACCACATAAGCTGTATCCCACTTGTCCCAGCCACCGGTCGGAGGAGCACTTACATAGTAGTCGTGGTCCAGGTAAGCATTGAACATTCGGTCTGCAGTTCCGCCATTGGCATAGCGGACAGCCAAGGTCACATAGCCAGCCCCCGGGAAACGCATTTTATAAGTTCCGAAGGAAGTCTTTGAATTTTCAAAGTTGAAGAAGCCATCACCGGTATGAGCCCAGTTACTTTCGGAATAGCCAACACCTTCGTCGGGCTCATAGGCATCAAAATACTTCTTGATGTTCTTGTCAATGGCAACAGAGCTTTCGGTACTGCCTTCCATCGGAGTAAAAGGTTCAAAGGTTACATCATCTAGGCTCTTGGGAGTTTCCTTGGGGAAGCTAGTCAGAGCCTTGCCATCTCCGGTGTACTTTTGAGGTGTTCCACCTTCATATACAGCTGTATACTGAGTGGAAGCATAGCCCATCTTGAAGGTATGAATGTAAGGTGACACCACCGTGGAAACAGAATTGCCACTAACCTTGTTTCCGTTACCATCATACCAGCCCAGGAATTTCTTTCCGGACTTTGGAATGGTCTTCAGCATCACGTTCATACCAGTCGGATAATAGGCACTGAGGGATGTGGCTTCGGCAGAACCTTCTGGAGAAACCTTTACATCAACCTGATACATGGGAGCCATGTAATCGCCAAGTTTCTTGACCATGGGATCACTATGAGCACGCATCTGTTCGGTGATGATTCGGCCAAAGGCATTGGCTCCGTTCATCTGCAAATGCACCTGGTCCGCCTGGTCGCTGCCGAGGTTACTGTATTCTGCCTTAGTCGCATAGTTGAAAATGAACTGGGCAGAATACTGTTCACCCACAGAAATCATATAGTTTGCCACCCATTCACTCATGTCGATGGCAGGAACATCAAGATCCTGCGCCAGCTTCATGGAAAGTGCGGGATAACCGCGATAGCTGTTATGAATGGCTGTTGGAGAATCGTAGTAAAGACGACGAATAGGGCTCATGATAATGGGATAAGCCCCCTTGGCCTTTGCTTCGTTCACCAGCTTCGTCATGTTAGAAGCAAAGAAATCTTCGTTGCTATAGCTGACATCATTAATGCCAAACTGGATGACCACATAGTCGCCCGACTTCACCTTATCGGCGATGCAGTTACCAGCGGAGCAGCCATGTTTCCAGAACATGTCGTAATAGCCTACAGCGGTATTGCCTTTTTTATCAACGCCACCGCCACCAAGGGACATGCCACCCTGACCGCGGTTCACCACCACAGCCTTATTCACGTCAAACCAGTAATGGAAATCCTGACCCTGGCCCTGCTTGGGACAATAGCCCGCAGCCCAGTCCTGCATGGTGGAGTCACCCAGCATATAGATGGTTACCACGGCATTAGCAGCAGTCGCAGCCATCATGGATGCAACAACAGCACTCTGCCAAATCTTACTGAAAACTTTATTCATACCGAACACTCAAAAATGAAATATCAATATTTTACTTTCTCAGCGTAAATACATTCTTGGCGATTGTCTTGCCATTGACCTTCACGCGAACAATGTACCTACCCCTTGGCAGCATTTCCTGATCGATGACTACAGAATTCAATCCGACAGACACGTTCTTGTAAATGCTTCCAACCAGCTGGCCTCGCATATCGAAAATCGTGATTTCAGCAGAGCCGCCCAGATTGGTACGAAGCACACCCGTTAACGGATTGTAGGAGTTAACGTTCAAGGCAACCGGCACACCGACAAAGGTAGGAGCATCCACATCAGAACCATCCACCTTGCCCGTAGTATCAGCAGGAACTACAGTGGTATCCTTCGGAGTTTCTGCCGGATCGTCCTTCACTTCGGGAATCTTCTGGTCGGCATAAATTTCAACGCCATCCATGGCGAAGGTGAACTGGTCCACATTTGGGCCACCATCAGAAGTCATGGAAGCCAGTCTAATCGTATTCTTGCCTGCCTTCAGGGCGACATCAACAGTCACATCCTTATAGGTGGTCCAGCCGGTAGCTGCAAATTCAACAATGCCAGCAGACTTTCCGTTCACAGAGAGAGACATATTACGGTTTGACGTGCCGCCATTAGCAAAGCGAATGGTCAAAGTCGTCTTTGCATTGTTTGGAGAGAAGATTTCCCACACTCCGTAACTTCCAATGCTATTATCAAAGTTATAGAATCCGTCCTGCTCAAAGCCGGCATTATCTGTTTGACATTCATAGCCCTTTCCTTCTACAGGCTTGCAAATTTCCAAGGAAGACTTGCCGTCCTTAACGACAGGATAATCTTCCGTTTCATCGGGAACAGAAACGACGGGCTCGCCCACCAGCTGGATTTCAGGCTGCTGCAACTTTTTGACCATATCCGGCAGGTAGTAACCGAGATGTGGCGGCTGGTTGTAAGCAGTGTTCTGCCAGGCGATAGCAGTGCGGTAAACCGGATCATGCATCAAGGTGTAGACGCGATGAGGAGAAGTCACCGGAGTAGACACGATGTACAAGGTAGTGGGGTCGCCATCCTTACGGAGCACCATTTCTTCGCGCCAGTCTCCAAAGAGGTCGGCCACCAGGGACGGGGTATTCTTGGTGCCGTTACAGCCGGCAGCCTTCAGAGCGACAGGACCATCAAAGTAGACGTCAGCTACCTTTGCAATGGGATCATACTTGGACACGTAACCACCATCCAGCAGTTCATCGTATGCATCGCCATCAAAGTAGATACGGAAATTCATGGCCAAGGCGGGAGTTCCCAGAACTTCACCCTTGATGTTGTGAAGTCCACCGCCCTTAGCAGACCAGAATTCATAGCCGCGATGAGTGGAGTCGATATCGGCAGCAATGCCACGGCCGTTATCCTTGCCACCCTGCGGGCTGCAGAAAAGAATTTTTCCATCTTTATCGCGAAGGTCATCAGTGCATTTTGCTGTTGTATGTTCCTGTACGCCAAAGAATTCAAGCCCCGGGCGATCCGGATCCAGGTCACCCAAGTGACCGGCGTCGCCATGGCCAAGGCCAGTGCGGTAGCGCAAGGTGCCATCGTGATTCAAGGATGCTGCACCAAAGACGATTTCATCGTAGCCGTCGCCATCGATATCGCCGGTTGTAATATTGTGGTTGCCTTCTTCGTAAAGGCCCTGGCCCGGATTTTCAGCCTTATGGAACCAACGCTGCTTTAGAGTGGTTCCGTCAAAGTCGTAGGCCACAACGTATGAGGAAGAGTAATAACCGCGGATAAAGATTGCACTGGGATGCACACCATCAAGATAAGCGGTTGCTGCAATGTAACGTTCAGAACGGTTACCGTAGTCATCGCCCCAGTAGCCAGCACCGTTCACGCCCTTTACAGACTTCAGGATATTACGGGGAGGAACAAAGTCAATTGTCGTAATGGCAGAACCGTCTACACCGCGGAAAACAGTCAGGAATTCGTTTCCGGTAAGAACCAAGCCATTACCATCACGATTAACCTTGGACTTGTCGCCTATGGCCTTGCCCTTGCCATCGATGGTACCATCGGAAGTCTTCACGATCATTTCGGCCTTGCCGTCACCATCATAGTCGTAAACCTGGAACTGGGTGTAATGAGCGCCCGCACGGATGTTCGGTCCAAGGTCAATACGCCACAGACGGGTGCCATCCAGCTTGTAGGCATCGATAAACACAGTGCCTGTATAACCCATCTGGGAGTTATCGTGAGCGTTGGAAGGATCCCACTTCAGGATAATTTCGTATTCGCCGTCACCATCCAGGTCGGCAGCGCTTGCGTCGTTAGGAGTATAAGTGCAAACTTCGCCATTGGGCATGGTCTGATTTGCAGGAGGCTGAAGCTTGATGGTCTTGAAAGGAACTGAACGACCCGTATTTTCGACAGTCTGGTCCAGAACCACGGAAACATCGGACTTGGAGCCTTCCTTACCGCCAACTACAGCAGAAACTGCATACTTGGAAGAAATCTTTCCGGACTTGTCAAGATAATTCGTCCCATCTGTTGCGCCAATGGTTGCAATCTTTGTACCATCGCGATAAAGATTGAATTCGGTCTTGGGGTCTTCGGAACCCAAAAGACGCCAGCTGACCAGCACACCCTGGCCCACATTGGAGACCAGGAGACCTCGACTCAAGTTTTCCATCTGCTTGGGAGCAGCAAGGGAAGCCTGCGCCATGCCCAGAAGAGCTGCACCAGCAATGATAATTCCAGAAATTCTATTCATACACAACACCCCTATGTCATAACTGTAGACAAATATATATCCATAAACGTCCACATTTCATCTATTAAAAGACCTTTATTATGGACAATTTATCAATGAGAAAATTGCCATTTTTAGTTCAAAAACAAAGAAAATGCCCCCAAACCAGCAATTTGGTCCAGGGGCATGGTTGAACAGCCCTTTTGAGGACTAAAAGTCCTATTTTACATCGAAATATTTGCCTTTCGCCCTCTTTCCCCGAACGGACTGTCCCAAGAGATTCACATTTCTCGACTTATGAATCAGCATGGAGGAATTGTCCCTTTGACGACGAGAAATCAAGGTCATCGGCAACTCAGGCGTCTCCCCCTCACCAACCTCAGGTACTTCGGAAAGAGAACTAGAGCTATCTATCGGATCCACCGTTGAACTAGAACTTACCGCAGGATCCGTCGCAGAACTGGAGCCGATTCCAACATCCGAAATTGCGCTAGAGCTTACCGGATTTTCTTCCACGGAACTTGAACTTTCTACCGGAATATTCTGGGAACTGGAACTATTTTCCGGAACGTCAGCAACTTTAGCGGGCTTACAGCCAGTACGATAGACGTCCTTGATGTCAAAGGCGATCATGTCTATATTGGGTCCGCCTGCAGCCACCGTAGACTGAATGGTCAACTGGAAATCCAGCGCATCCACCCACACATCCTCAATGTAGGCAGTGTCCCACTTGTCCCAGGATCCCGTAGACGGGAAAGCCACATCGTAGGTTCCATTATCAATCGTAAACTTCATATCACGATTTTCAGTGCCGGCAAAGGCATAGCGAATCATGACGCGAGCATTGGACGCACTCTGGTCAGAAGTCACATTGTAAACAGCCTTGCTTGTAGCAGTATTTGCAATATTGTAGAATCCAATTCCTGTATATCCCTCATGATTCGTATCCGTGGAACCATCATTCACGTCCGGCTTAGACATATCAATGGGAGAAGGCCAGGCGGCATCGGCGACATCGGTAAAGCAAACGGCATCATCAAAAACGCTGGAAGACGATTCTACAACGTCACTGGAACTTGCTGGCGTTACAGAACTGCTGGAAATTTCATCGCCATGGGCCGTTTTAACGCAGGCAGAACCGCCTTCAAAAATGGCAGTATAGGTGATGCTGCGGCCAGGCATCGTTTTGCCATAGTAGTTGGAGTCTGCGGAAACAACATTACAATCGTCATCAGCCCAGTGCATAAACTTTTTGCCGAAGCTACTGGGGCTCACGTGCAATACCAGCGGAGCGCCACCAGGCAATTTCTGATTATGGGTAATTAAACCATTGCTGTTGTTAACATTGGATTTCACATTCAAGTCATAGCGGGGCTTGATAGATGAAACAAGGGTCGTCATCTGGGCCTTGACATCAGCAGACAGGTAACTGGCATTCAGTTCCTCTTCCAGTTCTTCCATAATCCACTGACTATGCGTTATGGAACCAGAAGCCTGGAAATGCGTTGTTCCATCATTGGTCACACCATCAGGATAGCCCGGATATTCCCCCTTCAGGAAATACTTAAACTGGTAACGGGAAACATAGGAACCGTTCATGGACTTGTAGCCGTTATAGGATTTCAGGTTCAGGTCCACAAAAGGAATTTGGTTTTTCTTGGCAAGTGCTTCCATATGGTCGCGAACATCGTACTCGCCCTTGGTAGAATACTTCGTCGAGAAAGTATTTCGGGGCAAGGTATTCATGATCATTGGCGAAACAAATACGGGAGTTGCGCCCCAGCCCTTGGCCTTAGTGATATACTGGTTCAGCCAGTAATCCAGAGAGTCGATAGGAACTTCACGATCCTTGGTGCCAAAGTAACGATCATTATGACCGAACTGCACGAAGATGAAGTCTCCCTTCTGGACCTTACCCTGCAAGGCATCTAGGCGGCCTTCCTGAATGAAGGTCTTTGAACTACGGCCACCGATGGCAACATTGTTAATCTTAACGCGGGATCCATCGAAGAAAGATCCGATAATCTGACCCCAGCCCGTCTGCGGGTAAGCGGAATCCTTATAGGCGCAAACTGTAGAGTCTCCAATGACATGAATGGTGAAACTGGTGGTATCACTAACAGCAACTCCGGTGAACAGGGCTGCAGCAAAGGCATACTTTACAAAGGATTTCATTACTTACCCTCATGGAAAATGGAATAGAGTTTTGTAAAGCGGCCAACATTGTTCTTATTGACTCGACGACCACGCAAATCATACATCATCTGCCTGGAATTCACCGGCACAGCACCATTATGGCGTAAAATTTTCTGCGGCTGATTTTCTTTTTCATCGTTGTCTTCCGTATCCGCAGGAAGTTTTTCTGGATCATCAGAAGGAGTTACATCAGTATCTGCAGAGTCGCTGGAAGACTGAACCGGATCCTTTGCGGAATCACTTGACGATTGAACGGCCCCCTGTTCCGATTCACTTGAAGAGGAAACGTTTTCGTTTGCAGAATCATTCGGAATTTTAGAAGGATCTGTTACCGGATCATTCGGAGTCTCTTCAGGATTTCCTTCCACCTTTGCCTTACGCCTTACGCCATCTACACTGAACGCAAAAGCGTCAATATTGGGGCCACCATCACTCGTCATGGAAATAATCTTCATCCGGGATTCTCCATTGACTAAGTCAACATCAACATAGGCCGTGTCCCATTTGTCCCAACTGCCAGTAGACTTGCAGTTAACAATATAATCATGATCACCCAAGTACACATTCACCTTACGATCTGCCGTTCCATTAAAGGAATAACGGATACCCATAGTCACGTAACCAGCACTGGGGAAGACCATATCGTAGGAGGCAAAGGAATTCAGAGCGTTAGTAAAGTTAAAGAAGCCTTCGCCAATAAAACCTTCATGGTCTTTATCTGTAGCACCATAACCTTCTTCAGGATTTGCAGCATCGATAAAATTCTTCATATCGGTGCTGATGTAGGTCACTTCTTCCTCACTACTGGAGCTTTCTGGAATCACAATTTCAACAGAGCTAGAGGATCCAGGAATAACTTCACCCGCAGTCGGGCAAGCGGCTCCCAACTTCCTGGGAGTGCAGGTAGGAACAGCGGAAAGCGCAGCACCATTACCGGCATACTTAACAGCGGAACCGCCTTCATAGACTGCAGTGTACTGCGTACTCTTATCACCCATGACGAAAGTGATGATATTGCCAGAAACCACCGTAGAATTACTATTAGCGGCCACCTTGTTTCCATTGCCATCGTACCAGCCCAGGAATTTTTTGCCATTGGAATAGGGACGCGTCTTGAGAGTCACGGTCATTCCCTTGGGATAGTAGGCGCTGATGCTAGTGAGAGAATCGGCACCAGCAGGAGACACCTTCACATCCACCTGATAAACAGGAGCCAGAGACTTGGCTAGTTCCTTTACCTTAGCGTCGGAATGAACTCTAATCTGTTCCGTGATAATACGTCCGAAGGCGTTGGCCCCAGTCTGCTGGAAATGCAGGTTATCGTTATTGCCATTCTTATAGTTGCTGTATTCTCCGGGATCCAGAACCATGTTCACAAAGTTCAGCGCATAGGGGCGTCCCACGGAAAGCAGATAGTTTCGGCTCAAGGTATCCATTTCAATGAGAGGAACCTTAAGATCCTGAGAAAGCTTTCGTGTCAAAATAGGATAGTTATGATAGGACTCGTAAATGGAATCCAGGGCTGCGCCGCGGTAATCGCTACGACGGATGGGATTCATTAGCACTGGATAGGCGCCCTTGGCCTTGGCCTCATTCACCATCTTGGTCATATAGGTCACGTAATTGGCTTCGTTACTGTAGCTGCGGTCGTTAATACCGAACTGGATAAATACGTAGTCGCCTGCCTTCAAATTGTCAACCACGGGCTTCCACTTGCCACCAGTATAGTAGGTTTCTGCAGCGGTACCGCCAGCGCCGTGGTTAGCAACCGTTGCCAAACCTGAATCAAACCAATACTGGAAATCCTGACCCTGCCCCTGCTTGGGATAATAACCAGCATTCCAATCCTGCATGGTGGAATCACCACACATATAAATCGTGACTTTTGCCAGCGTTGCGGGAGCAGCCAACATCGATGCAATTACAGCAGCCTGCCACGCAGCACTAAAAAGGCTCCTTTTTCCCTTTTTATTCATAAAACACCCATACCAAAAAATTAAAAACCCGGCCCAACACCAAACACTCCTGAAAAGCGATGGGCCGGGGTCATGAGGAATTTCTAGAACTTTGAAAGCTTTCCGCTAGAAATCATTCGGCCATTCAGTTTAACCTTCACCATGTAGGTTCCCTTCGGCAACAGTTCGCTAGGAGCTCCAAACACGGATTCGCCAGCAGGAACATCAGCCGTATGGCCTACACGCATATTACCTAACATATCGAAGTAGTAGATTTCTGCAAAGCCAGCTGTTGCTGTACGCAGAACACCTGTACGAATGTTATAGCTGTTGATTCCCTGAATCTTGGCCAACTTCAAAGCAGCCGGATTTTCTGCAGAAGAAGAGCTTATCTTGTCTTCGTCGGTAGCACCTGCGGAAGACGTGATAACGGAAGATGAGCTTACCTTGTCTTCATCGGTAGTACCTGCAGAAGAAGTGACAATGGAAGAGGAACTCACCTTGTCATCAGCAACACCTGCAGAAGATGTAACTTCCGTATTATCGCTACCATTGCTAGAAGAAGAGAATGTCACCTTACCTGATTCATAGTCGCGATAGAGACAGATATCAGCCTGATCAAAGTAGAACAAGTCAACATTCGGTCCACCCAGAGCGGAAACCGCTGTAAGTTTCAAGGTGTTCTTGCCTTCAACCAAATTGACCTTCACTTCAGTTTCCATCCAACTGGTCCAGCCATCGGTGGAAGCAAATTCCACTTCACGGACATCCTCACCATTAACGTTCAACATCTCGTTACGAGGATCTGCACCGCCGTTTGCAAAGCGGATGGTCACCGTCACTTCGCCAGCCTTCTTGGAATAAAGTTCCCAGACGCCATAACTGCCAATAGCATTATCAGAATTGAAGTAGCCGCTATCCAGCCAGCCGCCGTTATATTCTTCGTAGACGCCCTGCATTTCATCAGGAACGGCAGCGTTCACTTCAGAAGGATAGTTGGTAGAAATCGTAGGCTTGCCACCTTCGCTGTCGGAAGATTCTTCTGGCACATAGCTACTAGAAGAAACAGGAGCGGAAGGATCCGTCACCACAATCTGGCCAGAGAGCGAGGCTGCATCGCCGGTGCCGCCAACGGTTGTTGCAGTAAAGGCAAAAGTGCCGATTTCAGTAGGAGTACCGGAGATGTAAATCTTCTTGTCGGAGGTATTCAAGGTTGCAGTCACACCCTTGGGAAGACCTTCCACCTTCACGCCGGTGCAGTTGGAGTATGCGTATGCGAAGTCCGCAATAGCAGTACCCAGCACAACTGTCTGACGGCTGGAACCGGCTCCATTCTTGGTGATGGTAGCAGCAGGCATCACCACTTCGCCAGAACTTGCAACTGTGTAAATATCGGGCTGCTTCAGGTTCTTCACCATATCCGGCAGGTAGTAGCTTGCATGGGGCGGCTGGTTGTAGGCCACGTTCTGCCAGGCAATGCTAACGCGATACTGGGAATCGTGAAGCAAAGTATACAGGCGGAAGTTTGTCTTTACTGGGGTAGAGAAAATAGTCAGCAAGGAAGGATCCGTGCTGGAACGGGCAATGAATTCTTCGCGCCAGTCGCCGAAAAGATCTGCAGAAATACAGGGGTTAGCCTTGGTGGAATTGTTCAAGGTAGAACTATTCACGTTGTAGAAGCTGAAATAGCGATCGATAGTCTTGGCAGAAGAATTCCACTTTTCAATCTTACCGCCGCTGCCACCAGAACCTGTTGCATCCAGCAATTCGTCCTGCAGATCACCGTCAAAATAAATGCGGAAGTTCACGGAAGGCTTCTTGTCGGAAAGGAGCGCACCCTTCACTGTACGAATTCCACCACTTGCTCCAGACCACATTTCAAAGCCACGGTTGGTGGAATCAATATCAGCAGCAAGACCACGGCCATTATCCATACCTTCGCCAACCTGTTGCGTACCCCAGATAACCTTGCCATCAGGGGCGCGGAATTCTTCGGCATACTTGTTCTTCTTTTCTTCGTGAACGCTGTATACTTCAAGGCCTTCGCGGTCCGGATCCATGTCTGAAAGATGCATGGCGTCACCGTGACCAAATCCGGTGCGGTACAGCAATGTACCATCGGACTTGAGGGCAGCGGAACCGAAAACAATTTCATCCTTGCTATCACCGTTAATGTCGCCTACAGAAAGGTTATGATTGCCTTCGCCAAAAAGGCCCTGACCAGAAGTCGTTGCAGAATACTGCCAGCGACTTTCCAGCTTTCCGCCCTTAAAGTCGTAGGCGGCGACGAAAGCCTGGGTGTAATAACCGCGGCACATAATCAAACTGGGGTGCTCACCATCCAAATAAGCAATGGCTGCCAGCATACGGTTATCGCGGTTACCGTAATTGTCGCCCGTAATCTTACCGCGGGCAGGCCAATAGTTAATGGTGTTGATCTCTGCACCGGTAGTACCATTGAAAACGGTCAGGTATTCGTTACCGCTCATGATGGTACCGGTAGAAGTGCGATAGTCCTTGGAAGCGTCGCCGATAACCTTGCCCTTGCCATCTACAGTGCCGTCGCTAGTCTTTACGGCAATTTCAGCAATGCCGTCTCCGTCTAGGTCGTAGACCATGAACTGGGTGTAATGAGCGCCAGCGCGAATGTTACGGCCCAAGTCAATACGCCACATCTTGCGACCATCAAACTTGTAGGCATCTAGGTAAACGTTGCCGGTATAACCGGACTGGGAATTATCCTTGGAATTGCTGGGATCCCACTTCAGTACGAATTCCAATTCGCCGTCACCATCCAAGTCACCCACGCTCATGTCGTTAGGGGTATAGCTGCAAGTGGTGCCATCGGGAGTTTTCACCCCCTTGGGAACATCTACAGAAATGGTTGCATAGGGGAAGCTGAGACTGCCAGACTTATACGTCTTGTCGTAGACAAAAGAAAGACCCTGGGCCTCGCCTTCTGCACCACCTACAACAGGGGCAACCGTATACTTGGAGGTTGCCTTACCAGAGGCGTCCAGATAGTTTGTCGCCTGTGTTCCGCTAATGGTTGCGATTTTAGAACCATCGCGATAAAGATTGAATTCCGTATTAGGCTTTTCAGTACCCAGAAGGCGCCAGCTGACCAGCATTCCACCGCCAACGTTTGCAGCAACAAGGCCACGACTCAGATTTTCCATCTGACGAGCAGCATTTGCCTGCGTTGCCAAGCCAAGGCCTAAACCAAAGGCAAGAGCCATTTTCACACCACATCCCATAAACATACTCCTTAAGGTTTTCCCTTAATTTATTTCCACATCCTAAAGAGCGAAGAGGAGCAGAGCACAACCCGTAGTCCACAGACAACACAGTTCAAGTAGATCTCTCACGTTCTTCATGTATCCAAATCTACATTTTTACAAATAAAAAGTCAACACTTTTATTCAATTTCATTAATTTTATAAACTTCCACACAAATAAATACTTTTAAAAGTCTACATTAGAAATAAAAAGTCACGGACATTCCCTCCGCAAAATTCCAAAATATGTAAAAAATAACGAGTTTTTGCCCGTTTCCACCCCCATTTCAACCACACAATCTCCCCTATTTTTTAAATTTGACCCACTTATGCCAGAATGGTGGAAAAAATTTTCTTGGGAATGGCTCTTCGACAACATTGCCGAACGTTCGCCCACATTCGTCAAGATCATCATCGTCACGGGAAAATCATTCCTCTACTATCACGGAATGACCCGTGCCGCATCCTTGACGTACACCACCCTGGTGGCAGTTGTCCCCCTGCTGATTTTGCTCACATCCATTTCCCTGGCTGTCGGTTTCGGTAATTTTATTTCGGATTACCTCCCCATCCTTCTGGATATGCTGAACCTGAACTGGCCCACGGAACCAATCATCGCCATCGTCAAGAACGCAGAACACATTCCCATCGGACGTCTTGGATTCATTGGCGCTGCTGGCCTCTTTGTGACCTTCATTCTGGCCTTCGGAAGCCTCGAAACCAACTTCAATGTGGTCTGGGAAAACAAGACCTCCAGAACCTTGATCCGACAAATCAGGGTCTACACCCCCTTCCTGATTATTGTGGCTGGTATCATCGGCATGTTCGCAGGCTTTGTTAACCACGTGCAAAACGCACTATCCATGATTATCGTGGACGGTTTCCATTTTTCACCGGAACTGCTGAAGCTGATGATCACCGCCTTCTGGTACCTCGCCTTCCATTTTGCGGCTCTCCTGCTGATTTTCCTAATGCTTTACGCCCTGCCAGCTCGCCCCAAGGGACACAAGCCCTACTCAAGAAAGAAGCTCCTGCTCACCTCACTGCTCTCTACCGGCGTGGCATGGCTTGCCATCAATATATACGTAAAGATTCTTATGCTCATCCAGACCGCAATGGTCACCAGGATGTCCATTTTCTACGGTTCTCTGGCGTTCATCCCCCTTGTTCTGTTCCTGTTCTTCGGCGTCTGGACGATCATCCTTTGCGGGAATAGCCTAGTCTGGACAATCTGTTTCTGGCCTGAAGCCGGTCAAAAGACCTGGAACTGGAACGTCCCATCAGAAGATCTGTGAGAATCCTTATGAAAATTGGCAAAATCGTTATCGCATCCATCGCGGCACTCGCAATCTCCGCGCAGGCAGAACTCGCCGGCATGAACGATTCGCACACCGAAGATGTCAAGAGCGAAGGCATCAAGGCCCTCATGGGACTTACCGGCGGCACCGCCATGCTCGGTGACGAAGGAATTCTGTACATGGGGCTCCGCATCGGCCTTGATTTCAAGCCTCTGCTTTCTTCTGGCCTTTGGGCAGCAACCTCCATTGAAGACGTCCGTAACCATAACGCATCTGTAAAGCAGATGGTCAACTACAAGTCCTTCGGCGCTTTTGTAGAACTTTTCCCCGTGCGAGTTGGAGAGTTTTCCGTTTCCGTTCCCATCCAGCTTGGAGTCGGCGTCTTGAACGTTCTTGAAAGCGGAGACAACGCCTTCGAAGCCTCCGACTACTTCTTTACCGGCGACATGGCCGCACACTTTAACTACCGCCTGACAAAGATGCTTGACGTTTCCATTGGCGGCGGCTACAGGATGGTTGCCGGCATTGAAGAAAACGACCTGGAAAACAAGGATCTCTGCACTCCCTTCGGTGAACTCCGCTTCACCATCAGAGAATAAAAGGTTTTACGCTCGAGATTCGAGGTTTCAGGATCCAGGTTATGGCTGATTTCATTTCACTTCGCGGGTGTAGGCTCCACAACCTGAAAAACGTGGACGCAGAGTTTCCTCTCGGAAAAATCACCGTGGTCTGCGGTCCTTCTGGCTGCGGAAAATCAACCCTCGTTCTCGACACACTCCACGGCGAAAGCAAACGCCGCTACCTGGAAACCCTGTCCCCTTTCGCCGCAGAAATGCTGGGGGGCCGCAGAGCCATTCCTCTAGACAGCGCAGAAGGTCTCCCTGCAAGTCTCGCCATCGGCCCCACCCGAGGGGAAGCCCCAGCCAAGGCGACAGCCCTATCCCTGGCAGAGTGCGACAGTTCCATACGCACACTATTCGCCGCATTTGCCCAGCCATCCTGCCCCAAGTGCGGCAGTCCCATGGTAAGCCAGACCCGCGAAGACATCATTCGTCTTATCGCCGGCAAGGAGCAGGGCACAAAATTGCAATTCCTAGCGGCGGTTGACAGCGCAGGCAGCTCGCTGGACAAGCTTTCCGCAGTATTTCTCGCCCAGGGATTTACCCGAGCCATCGCTGATGGAACCATGTATTCCCTGGCAGATTTACTTCCCGGCGAAAAGGTACTGAAACCCAGGAAGTTTTTCATTGTGGTGGACCGCATCATCGTCCGTGAAAATACCCGCACCCGCATTGCGGAAGCCGTAGACGCCACCCTCCGCCTCACCCACAGCCTCATCATCCTGGATGTAGGCGGCGTCAACGAAATATACAGCACACTTCCCCGCTGCTCAAAGGGATGCGAAAATGAAGCCATCCCCTCATTGGAAGCGCGCTCATTCTCCCCCTACAACGCCCATTCCGCATGCACCACCTGCGGTGGAACCGGCGTTATTGAAGAAGAGGACTGCGAGCTGGTTTGCCCTACCTGCAATGGCTACAGAATAAACCAATCCTGCCTAAACGCCTGCATTGACGATTTCAGCTATAAGAATTTACTGGGCACCAGTTTCAAGGATCTGCCAGGCATTCTTCATCGACTCCTGGACAGGCGAATCACCAACAACCTGAAGCCCACATTCACGGCCCTTCTTGATAGACTTCAGGCCATTGACGAACTGGGAATTGGATACCTAACCGCAGGACGCTCTGGACGAACCCTGTCAGGTGGCGAAATGCAGCGTCTTAAATTGGCAAGTCTCAGTACTGGCCATCTAAACGGTCTGCTCATCGCCCTGGACGAACCTGCCAGCGGGCTCCATTCCACCGACGTAGAATCCCTCTGGAATGTGCTAACCAAGGTTCGTGACCGAGGAAACACACTGGTTCTGATTGAGCACAATCCGGGCATTATCTGCAAGGCAGACTACATTATCGAAATGGGTCCTGGCGCTGGCGAAAAAGGTGGTGAAGTTCTTTTCAAGGGACCAGCAAAGGATGTTTTGAAAAATCCCGCATCTCCCACAGGAAACTGGATCCGGTTATTAGACGAGAGACGAGAGACGAGAGACGAAAGAAGCCGTCTTTCTGAGTCGAAGGCAATTCCTGTCCGCAATTTCGCTCTCTTCGACATGAAATCCGTTTCCGCTGATTTTCCTCTAACGAAATTCAGCGTCATCACTGGACAGAGCGGAAGTGGCAAATCAACTCTTTTATTTGAAAACATCGCCAAGCGCGCTCAGTCTGGAGAATTCCAAAACCTGGGCATCGAGGACCTTAGCCTTCTCACTACAGGAGACTTCCACGGCAACCGCCGTAGCACAGTTCTTAGCGCCATAAACCTGGCCACCCAGCTTAGGGACCTTTTCGCCAAAATGCCCGAAGCCAAAGTTCGTGGCTACAACGCGACAAAGTTCAGCACACACGCCCCCGGCGGACGATGTGAAAACTGCAAGGGCGAAGGCGTCCTCTACGACCCTTCCGGCTACGAAGAGACTGAATGTCCCGTTTGTCTAGGTCGCAGATTCAAGGAAGAAATTCTTGAAATTCGATTCAAGTCTCTTTCGATTGCAGACATTCTGGATCTGGAAATCGGAAGTGCCTACAAGCTTTTCGCCAACATGAAGCCAATTGCAGACAAACTCAAGCCCCTTGTAGACACGGGACTCGATTACCTGCGTCTCGGCCAGACAACAGCCCACTTGTCAGGCGGAGAACGAGCAAGGCTCCGCCTATCCATAGCCCTGGCAAAGGCAAAGGCCCCACGAACCCTGTTCCTATTCGACGAACCCGCTCGTGGCCTGCATCAAAAGGATATCCAGCAATTACTGAATCTAATCCATGGACTCTGCGAAGTTGGACACACCGTCATCGCCATCGAACACGCCCAGGATTTCGTCAATTCTGCAGATTACGTTCTGGAATTATCCCGCGGATAATGTTCCGCGCAAAAGCATATTTCAAAATCACCGGTAATCTGAAAAGAGTACCCTATATTCATCGAACGCCTTAGGATTCGCCTTTAGGGTATTACCATCCCAATCCAGCAGGGCACTTCCCCATTCACCGTAACTGGCAGGTTCCCAGAAGAAGGCTCCCAGGCCACGAGGCACCTGTTCCATGATCTGGTGGGTTCTGGCACGAGATCCGTCAAAGTCATAGAAATTTTTATCCGTACCGCCATTGTATTCTGCAATAAGGAATTCCAGGTTCGGGTAACTGCCGGCAAGACTACTAATCAGTTTTTTCCAGGTATCAGGAGTTCCATGATCGTACGCCGTATAGGCAGAAAACGCCATCACATCAGGAACTGCCTTACCCTCCTTAATGATGGAATTCATCCACCAGTTTACCGTAGTAGAGTTCTGGGGACTTTCGATGTGAAAAACAGTCTTGATCTTACGGCCTGAAGTCTCGAAGGATTTTACAGCGCGGGAACCTGCAGATAAGTACTTCACCGTATTGGCAATGCCGTTAGGATTCTGCTGTTTGTTCATGACTCCGTTTACACTATTGGAAGCCAGCTGCACGTTATCGCCCCAGCAGTTGGTGCTACTCGTCGGCAAGTCACGAAGCATGCCGTTGGTGATTTCGTTCCCAATCTGGACCATATCCGGCAAGGCATCGACCTGCTCAAGAGCATCCATCAGGTCGTAAGTGTAATTGTAGACAGAATCAGCCATGGCGTCGGAGTTTGCCACCTTGCGCCAGCGTTCAGGAATAATCTGGGTATCAGGATCAGCCCAGACGTCGCTATAGTGAATATCCAGAAGGAAGGTAAAACCAGCCTTTTTCACTTTCTGGGCATAAGCCACTACATGTTCCTTGTCGCCAAAAGCTTCACTATCCTGACCGCAGCCCGGCGCAGCGTATCCGTACTGGGCCCTGGGTGAAAGGAATGTTTTTAGGCGAATCGCATTAAATCCATGATCACGGAGCAAAGTGAAAATATCCTTTTCTGTTCCATCCGTATCAAAAATGCGAGTTCCGTAGGATTCGTATTCCTGGAAGCGGGAAATATCAGCACCCACGATATAGTCACTATGATATTGGGGTGGCGGAGGAGGTTCTGTGTCGCCAGATTCATGATCTTCGCCAGGAACGACCGCGGATGATGAGCCAAACGAAGGACGCTCCGAGGAAGAAGAACTTAAAGACGGCTGAGGTTCCATGGAGGAGGAACTGGAAGGCAGAAGTTCTCCACTTGAACTGGAAGAAGATGAGAAACCGTCGCTAGAACTCGAAAGTAGAGGCAGTTCACTACTGCAGGAACCTGCAGGATTAATGCCACCAAAATAGGAACTATCAAACGACACGCTAGAAGAAGAAAGTTCTTCCAAATTACTGGACGATGATGCTACAATCTGTTCACCAGAAGACAGTGCATCATTCGGAAATTCTGAAGAACCTGCAGAAGCAGGAACCGACAGAACAGCATCTGCAGATGAATCGTTTCCACAGCCAAGCAACGCAAGCGCAGCCAACCCAAAAATTCCCTTTATTTTACCCATAGGATAAAATCTACACTTTTTATGCGGGAACATTCATAAATTATCGGTAAAGACTTGCAAAACAAAGAATAATTCTAGGTGGATTACTAACTTTTATTTCAATGCTAAACGTCGACCTGCTCACATCCACATCCGTTCAGGACTTCATCCAGAACTCCATCAAGAAAAAGATGGATGCTCTTCAAATTTCAACTGCCCTGAACAAAGCTGGATACAGCAACGAAGACCGAGCAACCATTATGGACTACATGGCCCTGGTTCCCAAGTTCCGCGAAAAATTTTTCGGCAAGGATGCAGCCAGGGGAACCTCCGGCAAAAACGCCCCGTTCGGCAGTGATGTTTTCCTTCTTTGTGACCGTCTAGCCCTGGAGCAGAGTACAGCCCAGGATATCGGTAAGTACAAGGCAAACCTGTGGAATGTGGAACCAGGCACAGTCCATGACCTATGCTGCGGAATGGGCGGAGACAGCTATTTCATTCCACAGGAATTCAACGTCATTGGTGTGGATCTCGATGGAGATCGCCAGGAAATGTACCGACACAACATCCGGGTCATGCGCGGATCCGGTGACGCCATTCTCGAAGACGTTCGAGAAATTGCAAAACGCGCCGACGCTTGCGGAAGCGAGCATCCCGCAGACTATTTCACCATTGATCCTGCTAGACGTGCCGTCGAAGGCGAGAACCAGCGGGACCTGCGAAACCTTACGCCCACCTTTGAAGAAGTTTTGGAAATTTCACGCCACTACAAGGGCGGCATGGCAAAGCTTCCTCCCGGCTACCCCACCGACGAAATTCCCGCTGATGCAGAACTAGTCTATCTGGGCAGCCATTCCGACTGCCGCGAACTTCTGGTGCTGTTTGGAGCCTTGGCAAAGAACCCCGGGAAAGTCAGAGCCATCATGGTTGACAAGGACGGTTTCGTAGTAAAGACCGTTGACGGTGCTGACGCCATCTGGAGCGGCGCCCTTAGCGAAATTCAGGCGGCCTCCAACAAGGATGCAGAGCACGACCTGCCCGGCTGCGAACGCAGTTTCCGCAACGCCACAAGCGAAAACGATTTACCCGTAGGCGACGTAGCCGATTTCATTGCGGAACCAACCGCACTCCTGATTCGCAGCCACCTCTTTGGAACAGTTGCACGGGAAACCGTAGCAGACGCCCACCTGATTTCGGAAGGAATCGCCTACGTCAGCTGCAGTACGCCTCTACCGTCCCCCGCCTTCGCCAATTTTCAGATTCTGGACAAGTGCGAAATCGCCACCAGCGCTGTACGAGATATGCTGAAACGTCACAACATCGGCAAACTGACCTTAAAACTTCGTGGCGTTAAACTGGATCCCGACGAAGAAATCAAACGCCTAAAGCCAAAGGGAAAAAACGAGGCCATTTTGTTCTACACCCGAGTTGCAGGCGAAAAGACAGCTATCCTAGCAAAAAGAATTTAAGTCATCTCATTGAAAAGAGGTTTTCCTATGAAATTGAATTTTTTCAAAGTGATTTCCATGGTTGCGGCAGTTTCTGTCGCCCTCATTTTTAGCGCCTGCGGAGACGACTCCTCCAGTACATCCGCATCCAGCGACACGGAAAATTCTGCGGACATTGCAGAAAGTTCTGCAGAAGTCGTGGAAAGTTCCAGCAGCGAAGAAGTTGCAGAAAGTTCCATCGACGCCAAAAGTTCCAGCAGCGAAGAGGCCGATTCCTCCGACTGGCGAAACTACTGCCTAGACGAGATCAACAAGTACCGTGCCACCGAAAATCTGAAACCCCTCGTTCTCGCCCCCGAAGCAAAGCAGACCTGCGTTGATGAGCAGGCTGCAGCCGACCTGGCATCCGGAAAAGCACATGGTCACTTTGGCGACTGCGGTGAATTCGCACAGAATTCCGGTCCCAACTTCAATCTAACCTGGATCAAGACCGAGACGCAAATCGTAGACACCTTCCTGCAAATGATGTGGGATGAAAAGAAACTTGTTGAAAGTGGAGAACGGGACCCCGCCAAGAAAGAAGACTACAGCTACATAGGTCACTACCTGAACATGAGTAGCAAGAGTTACACTTCCGTCGCCTGCGGTATCGCCAAGAATTCCGATGGAACCAAAGGCTGGTTCAACGTAAACTTCCACTAATTTCAATACAATTTACCACACATTAATACTATGACTGTGAAACTAGAAGAATCCTGGCTTAACCTGTTGGGTGACCAATTTGAACAGCCCTATTTCAAACAAATTAAAGATACCCTGGTCAAGGAAAAAAATGCAGGTCAAGTCATCTATCCTCCAGGTTCCAAAATTTTCGCAGCCCTGGACTTTTGTCCCGTGGACAAGGTGAAAGCAGTCATTATCGGGCAGGATCCTTACCACAATCCAGGACAGGCTCACGGCCTGTGCTTCTCCGTTCCCATGGGCATTGAACCGCCACCTTCCCTCATCAACATTTTTAAGGAACTCCACGACGACCTGGGCATTACACCCCCGCCCCACGGCAACCTTGAAAGTTGGGCCCAGCAGGGAATTCTACTTTTAAATGCCTCCTTGACCGTACGAGCCCATCAGGCAGCAAGCCATGCGGGTATCGGCTGGCAGCAGTTTACGGATACCGTTATCCAGAGACTTTCCGCGACCCGTGAGAATCTGGTATTCCTTCTCTGGGGGAGTTTTGCCATCAAGAAGCAGGAACTGGTAGCACCCGGACGAGGACATCTGATACTTACGGCCCCCCATCCCAGCCCTCTTTCTGCCTACAGAGGCTTTTTTGGATGCCGACATTTTAGCAAGGCGAACGCCTATTTGACAAGCAAAGGCCTTGAACCCATTGATTGGACCATCCGATAAATCGATGAATTCACAAATATTCTATATTGGAACCCATGACAAATCGTAATTCTTTTGGACGCCTCGTGCTCTTTATCGTGCTCGGCCTCATTATTGGCGGAGTACTCGGTGAATGCCTCGGTCTCCTTTTCGGAGAACTGGGTGAACTCATGAACGCCGGCGGCTACGACAACATCGTAAGAAACTTCTTCGTAGCTTCCTTTGACCTGAACCTGGGCTTTCCGGGAGACAAGGCCAACCCGGTCATTCTCGACCTCTACATGGTCAAGTTCGCACTGGGCGCAGGCCTCAAGATTAACGTCGTAAGTATCGTAGGTATGATCGTGTCCATTTACATCATGAAATGGTCCGGAGGTAATAGATAATGGAAACCATCCAGAGTTTGCAGGAAAAGCTTGCAAGCGGAAGCACAACCGCAGTAAAGCTTGCAGAAGAATCTCTCGCAAAGATTGAATCCACAAAGAACCTGAACGCCTATATTTCCGTTCTCAACGAAAGAGCAATGGAAAAGGCAGCCGAATCCGACAAGCGTCGTGCAGAAGGCAAGGCTCTTGGCGCATTGGATGGCATTCCCGTAGCAGTGAAGGACAACATGTGCCTTACCGGCACCCGCACCACCGCAGCCTCCAAGATTCTTGAAAACTTTGTAGCCCCCTATACTGCAACCGCACTTGAAAAGCTGGAAGCAGCAGGTGCCGTTATCGTCGGCAAGACCAACATGGACGAATTCGCCATGGGCTCTTCCAACGAAACATCTTACTTCGGCCCCGTGAAGAATCCTCTGGATGAATCCCGCGTTCCGGGTGGTTCCTCCGGTGGTTCTGCAGTGGCTGTCGCAAGCGGTTCTGTCGTGTGTGCTCTTGGTTCCGACACCGGTGGTTCTATCCGCCAGCCCGCCGCCTGCACAGGCGTTGTGGGCCTGAAGCCCACCTACGGTCGTGTATCCCGTTACGGTCTTCTGGCATACGCCAGCTCCCTGGACCAGATTGGTCCCTTCGGCGCTACTGTCGCCGACTGCGCAACCTTGCTTGGCTCCATCTGCGGCATCGACCCCCACGACAACACCACCAGTACCCGTCCTACAGAAGACTTTACCGCCAAGCTGAATGCTGGCGTTAAGGGCAAGGTCATTGGCGTTCCCAAGGAATACTTCGGTGAAGGTCTGGATCCTGAATGCAAGGCTACCATTGAAAACATGCTGAAAAAGCTGGAAGCAGAAGGCGCCACCATCAAGGAAGTTAGCCTTCCCAACATCGGCTACGCAGTTTCTAGCTACTACATCATCGCCACAGCAGAAGCTAGTTCCAACCTGTCCCGCTATGACGGCGTCCGTTATGGCTACCGCAGCAAGGAAGCCCGCAAGCTGTTCGACCTTTACGCAAAGTCCCGTAGCGAAGCATTCGGTAAGGAAGTCCAGCGTCGAATCCTCCTCGGCAGCTACGTGCTTTCCGCAGGCTTCTACGACGCCTACTACGTTCAGGCCCAGAAGGTTCGCCGCCTCATTACTGACGACTTCAACAAGGCCTTCGCAGAATGCGACGTGATCGCCAGCCCCACCATGCCGGGTCTCCCGCTGAAGTGTGGCATGAACGAAAGCGATCCAATGGCAGTCTACCTCAGCGACATCTACACTGTAAGCCTGAACCTTGCCGGTCTCCCCGGCGTTAGCGTTCCCTGTGGCATGGCCGGTGGTCTCCCCGTTGGTCTCCAGTGGATCGGCAAGCCCTTCCAGGAAGCAGACCTGCTTTCTGTTGCAGCCGCTACTGAGCAGCTTGCAAAGTAAGCCTGCACGAGAAGACTCAACTTACAGGTCCAAATTTAAAGGATTTGTTCTTCAGAGCAAATCCTTTTTTCTTTGCATGATTTAAAATGTTTTCTAGTTTTTATGGAGTAAGACAGGTGGGTATACGCATGCGAAAAATTTTAGGCATTATTTTGTTCACAACGGCACTATTTTCTACCATGGCCGTTGCCCAGGAAACTGGTTCTGCAGAAACCGCAGCCATCGCAGAAGCCATGGGCATTTCCCTGGATTCCGCCGCCGTGCTAAAGGCCAAACTTGATTCCGCACAGGCAGAGCAGGCTTTTGATGATTTTCTCAACACGCCCCTAGCATCAGAAGATAATGCAACCCCGAATTCCACAGCGCAATCATCCTCTTCAAGTGTAGGGGAATCTTCATCCTCCAGCGGAGATGGCGGTCTCGTTCTTTATGATGACCAGTCCTCATCCTCCGAACGTAGGCGTTATACAAACGACGCACCCATTTACAGATTCATGGCAACAGCTGGTTTGCGCTCCCCCAGCCGAGGCATGGTATCCTTCGAATACATTGTTGCACAGGAAATTTTTAATATTGGCGCCCACTTTACGGACTATGGTGATGACTATTTCCTGTTTGGCGCATCCGCGATTTATTACCCCATGGAAGTTCGCTATTTCTACACATTCCTCACTTCCGAATGGTTCCACGGAGAGTATGAAAAGGAACGCAGAGTCAACGGCAAGTACGAAGACTACAATGAAACGGCAAACTTCATGAGAGTAATCGTAGGCATTGGTGGCGAAGCCCTCTTTATGGAACATTTCGGCGTTTACGTCGAAGCCGGCTTTGAATTCTTCGCTGGCAACGGTGGATACTACCTCCATTGCGGAAGAAAGAACGGCAACCTGGATAACGATTCCTTCAAGCTGCCATACGGATTCGGTTTACTGTTCCCGTTCTAGCAAACAGATTTTCTGCCAATAATGAAATTCGAGAAAAACGTGCTCTACATCTGGGTGGGCGGCAGTTGCGACTATGGCCACACGGAACGGGCCGGTGGCGGCGCCTATATCGCTGAAATTTCCGGCAAGGTCATCGACACCTATACCACCGCAGATTTCAACACCAAGGAATTTCAGATGATTTACAGGGTCATGGAACATGCGCTGGAAAAATTTGCAAGCCACACCAGAGCCTACGTTGAATCAAACGCGATATCCGATGGTTCTGCAGACGCCTTCAAAAAAATCATCTTTCTCTCCAACGTCCAGTACATTCAAAATTTTCCAAAACACGAAAACGTTGAAATCAAGATTCTCCCCTATCACAAGTTCCCGCGACAGAAAGAAGTCCACGACATGGCTAGCGACGCCATGAGAAAATTGCGAAACGGCAAAGCCGAGTCATAAAAAAGCCTGCAGCGAAAATCCGCGCAGGCAATTTTCATACGATCCACAGATTTTTTGAGCGAGAACTTTCCGCAACTAAGGTTTCAGCAGCAGCTTGTTATTTGCCTGAAGTCCGTCGTTATCGAATCGCACAGTAGGATTCTTGCCGCTCTTGAAAGCCTCTTCGCTTTCGTAAACAGAAAGAGCCACAGAAACTCCAGGCAGCGCCGCTACGTTTGTCTGCCTTGCGGGCACAGAACTTGCGAAGGAAAATTTCTTCACCATTTCGTCCTTGAAGGTGCCCTTGGCAACCTTGATGGTTTTACCCAGCTGTTCCAAAACTTCGCCATCACCGTTGACGAATTCCGCCACCATGTAGATGTCAAAGAAACAAGGCGCAATACCCGTATTCTTTACGGTGATGTTCAAGGTGTTCACGGCTTCCATGTCGCCAGTCACAGTCAACAATTCAGCCTTCTGCACCATAAAGTTGTAGCCAATCACATGAGTCAAGGAATCAGCTAAGTCCTTATGTTCGTTGTAGATCTGAAAGCCGCAATCGCTTTCCTGTTCCAGCACATAGTAAGTCAGATGAGCCGTGGTAATTTCGTGCACCCAGCGCTCCGGAGTCCACCTCATGTAACTTCTGTTATCAAAGGTCAGCATTCTTTCGTAGCTACCAATATTTTCAGCAATAGTCGGAAGGCCCGCCTCGTAAGCACGCACCAGGGAATCTGCTGTTCCTGGAATTCCGATAAAGCCGTCGTCGCGCTTGGTAATTCCAAGGCTCAAGGCGTAGGTATAAATTTCGCCGTAGCCATCAGAAGGCAGAGCAAGCAAAGTTTTCTTGAAAACAGAGGCGTAATGATCCAGCAAATCCTTCTGAACCTTTAAGGACGGCATGTCGCTACCATCCAGGTGGGAAACATGCCATTCGCCCCATTCCCCGAAGGTTCGCACATCAATATACTCTAGGCGCGGATCGCCATCGTACTTTGCGGCTAATGCAGTTGCAAAATCCTTGGCTGCCCTCAGGTAGATCGGATCGTCCCATCTGGGAACCTGGGCACGAGCGCCGTTATCCTGAAAGATGGCATAGTCCTTCTGGGCGCCCTCTTTATAAACCCATTCCGGAGTCCAGTCGTACTCACTTGTAAGCGTACTGTTGCCCTGAATATAGGAAGGAGAATAAGGGAACACGCGCAATGCGTAACCCAAGCCTTGTTTCTGAAGTACATTCAGCAAATCTTCCAATACAGACCAGTCGTAAACACCTTTAGCCGGATTCAACTCATCCCAACGCTGGTAACCGGAGCCGTAAGTAATCAGGTTCCAGGCGCCATTCTTATCGGGACCATATCTAAAATCAGGAACGAAATTCCATTCGCCTTCGGTAAGGAGGGTAAAGCCCTTGTGGGGATTAGGCAGCGGACCCTTGAAGGGCTTGAGGGAATAGGCAATTCTCGCAGTAGTATCGCCAACAATGCTTGGAATCTCGTCACCAGGAACGCTGTCAACATCTGCAGAGGAGCTTATAGAATTTACGACAGGAGTTTCTGCGGAGCTGCTGGATATTGCAGAGCTATCAACTGTTTCGCCAGCAGAACTATACACAGGTTCATTGGCGGAGCTTTCGGTAATTTCAGTCGCGGAACTACCCGGCAGCAACCTATCCGACGAACTAGACTCATCAAACGAACTTGAAAGTTCATCCTCGATAACGGCACTGCTTTCTCCATCAATGGAAACAATAGTCGATGTACCACGGTTATCATTATCGTCACTACAGGCACTCAGCACCAGGCCAAGTCCAACCGCCATTCCAAGCCACAAACTCTTTTTCATTTACACCTCTTACCTTGTTCTGAATATAATAAAAAGAAATCCATTCTGAACAAAATAAGTTCTCTAACAGAAGACTCGTGCGGGCAAAAAAATCCCGCTGCAGATCTAAACTGCAACGGGATTTTTCATAGGCCAGATCCTTCGACAAGCCACTTCGCGGCTTGCACTGGATGACACAGAGGGCGGCCACTCAAAAATCGCGACAGCCTCACGTTCGAGACATTAGCCTTCGGAACGGTAGTTCGGAGCTTCCTTGGTGATGGTCACATCGTGAGGATGAGACTCGCGAAGACCAGCGCCAGTGATACGGACGAAGGTAGCCTTGTCATAGAGTTCCTTCAGGTTTGCAGCACCTGCGTAACCCATGGCAGAGTGGATACCGCCGATGATCTGGTAAATGGTGTCGCGGAGCGGTCCCTTGTAAGGAACGCGGCCTTCGATGCCTTCGGGAACGAACTTGCGGGGTTCCTTGATGCCACCCTGGAAGTAACGGTCTGCAGAACCTGCAGCCATTGCGCCGAGGGAGCCCATACCGCGGTAGCTCTTGTAGCTACGGCCATCAGCCAGAATGACTTCGCCCGGAGCTTCTTCGGTACCGGCAAACATGGAACCGATCATGACAGCGTGACCGCCAGCGGCCAGAGCCTTGACGATGTCGCCAGAGAACTTGAGGCCACCGTCAGCGATAATCTTTACGCCAGCCTTGCGGGCAGCCTTACCGCATTCAACGACAGCGGAGAACTGCGGGTAGCCAACACCAGCAACGATACGGGTGGTGCAGATGGAACCAGGACCGATACCCACCTTGACGATGTTTGCACCGCACTTGGCAAGTTCAGTAACAGCTTCCGGAGTGCAGACGTTACCGCCGCAGATGGTGAGCTTGGGATATTTCTTGCGAACGGTCTTCACCATGTTGCGAACACCGATGTGGTGGCCGTGAGCAGTATCGATAACCAACAGGTCAACGCCAGCTTCGACGAGGGCGGCAACGCGTTCCAGAGTATTAGCGGAAGTACCGACAGCAGCACCCACCAGCAACTGGCCGTTCTTGTCCAGGCTTGCGGAAGGGTTGTTTTCGCGCTTCAGAATGTCGGTCATGGTGATGAGGCCCTTGAGAGCGCCGTTAGCATCAACCAGAGGAAGCTTTTCAATACGCTTTTCTGCCAGAAGTTCCTTGGCCTTGGCGAGACTGATCTTGGGATTTGCGGTGATGGGGTTCTTGGTCATCACCTTTTCGATCTTCACATTGTAATCGGTAATGGTGCGGAGGTCGCGGCTGGTAAGCATGCCCACCAGCTTACCCTTCTTGAGGATGGGGAAACCGCTGATCTTGTGCATGGCGCGCATTTCGAATGCAGCGGACACCGGCTGGTCTGCATCCAGGGTCACCGGACTCACCACGATACCGGACTGCCAGCGCTTGACCTTGCGAACTTCTTCGGCCTGTTCTTCGATGGACATGTTCTTGTGGATAATGCCAAGACCGCCCTGAAGAGCAATGGAAATAGCGAGAGGAGCCGTGGTAACGGTATCCATGGCTGCACTGATCACCGGAATGTTGAGCTTAATGTTCGGGGCAAGCTGAGTGCT
This sequence comes from Fibrobacter sp., assembly GCA_045616805.1. Taxonomy (GTDB): domain Bacteria; phylum Fibrobacterota; class Fibrobacteria; order Fibrobacterales; family Fibrobacteraceae; genus Fibrobacter. The sequence continues at coordinate 17,496 of JAZLHK010000087.1, read as the reverse complement.
CACGTCTGTCTGAGAGGGCAAAACGGAGGATGCTGCGGGAACGAGAAGAACGTCGTCAAACGTTAAAGCTTCAGGCAAAATTTTCATAAATGAACCTCTTTTTGCAAGGAGAATATAGAAAAAGGCGAGAGACGCGTCAAAGGGATGAAATCCATTTGACATGTCCGAGCCGCACTATATGCGTTTGCAAAACGCAAATTGGAAAAAGGCGAGAGACGCGTCAAAACAAGGGTTCATTTCAAGCTCGCTTTATTTGATTTTTTTATATTCAAATCATTCTCATCCGGCATTCGTGCGCGGCCATTAACTCTCTGCTTGCTGCTCGCGGCACTTCGCTTTCAACTTGACCGAAGGAAGGACGCCGCAGGGTACCTGGGAAAGCGCTTCCTGAGTATGTAACGTAGGGTTCCCGATTTCAACAAATTTTTGAAATCGGCTCCACATCGTCAAACATTCATACTCAAGAGGTATCCCATGACAACATTGGGATCACGCGCCGATTTCGGCGTCATTTTAAAGCAGGACCTACCGGAACAGGAAATCCCGGAACTTCTGAGACACTCCACCTTCCTTTCCGCAAAAGAAAGGACTACCGCGACTCCTGGGCCATCTACCGCAAAAGCGACCTGGGGAACAAGGACGCCTTGCCCGTAAGCGACGTTTTGAACTATATTTTCATCAACGTAGAACCCCCAGGGAAATCCTTGAAAGGCAGGCTTTTTCCATGACAACACAGTATGACATTGACTGTTGCATCGATGATGCCGTTAACGAAGGCTACGAAAAAGGTCTGGAAAAAGGCCTAGAAAAAGGAATTGCAGAAGGACTTGCAGAAGGGCGCGCTGAAGGGCGTGCTGAAGGGCGTGCTGAAGGCAAAGACGAAGCACAAACCGAAGCAATAATCAAGGCCCTAAAGCGAGGCAAACTCTCCTTGGACGAAATCGCAGAAGACAACGACGTTTTGATTGATCGGGTACTTGATATCCAGAAGAATCTGCAAAAAACGTAAATAGCTTTACAGACAAAGTAAAGTCTATGAAAATTACCACTCGCGGCCTACGGCTTCGAATGTGTTTTTATTCCTATTCTTTTTTTTTGGGGGGGAAGCGTCCTTGGCAGGCTCGCTTGGCTTACGCCATGCCTAATTTGAGTTCCGAGAAGCGAGAAAAGCGAAATCAAGCTAGCTTGATTTCATTCTTCGAGCAAGCAGATCCGAGCCGTAGGCTCAATCCCGAATACAGCGTACAGAATGACCGTAGCCCTCGCTGTACCAATCGTAGTACACGTTGCCTTTGTCGTAGTAGAAGAGCCAATAGATCCCGCCACCGTTATTGCCCTCAGTAGAACTCCAGAAGTACGCGTTATCGCCCTCGTTGTAGAAATTGCGACTGTGGGAGCCCGCCGGCAGAACAGCGAAGCCAAAGGAATCGTCATTAGTCACACCACTATAGGTGGTCCACAGGCTTGTGTTGGCCTTCAGCTTCTGACCGGCAGTGCCGGTTCCACCCACATTTTCAAAGAGGGTGCGCCATTCCTCATCGCTAGGCAAGTGCCAACCGCTGGGGCAAATACCCTGGGTACCTTCGTTGCTATTGTTGCAATAAATTCCATAACCGCAGCCAGCCTTATCCATGGCAACACCCCAAGTGTACAGGCGACCGTACTTGGAGCAGTCCCCTTCCATTGAGCCACTGCCGCCACCGCACCAGCTCACCACGTCACCGTAGTTCAGGTTCTGGGCCATCCAGGTCTGGCAGTTTTCATCGTTCTTGTCGCAGATCTCGATGGCCTTATAAACCTGGCCGTCGCGGGTGTCGAGAATCTCGCCATAGGTCTTGGATGAGTTCAGGTAATCCGTTGTTGTGGCATACTTGCAGGTGAGGCCTGCGGGGCAGTTAGTCTTGTAATAGCCGTCGGCTTTGACTTCGCTGGGAGGTTCCGGGTCGGTGCCCGGAATGACGCCAGAGCCACCCTTGCTACTGCTAGATCCCTCGACTTCGCTCGGGATGACACCGCTGGAGTTCGGGGTGACACTACTGGAGGAGGAGTTGGAGGCTTCGCCACCTTGGTCGGGAGAGTCCTTTAGGCAACGCAAACCGTAACCGAGGCCCTTGTGGCTGGTGACCTGGCCTGCGTTGTCGTCAATGTAGTAGAAGTACTGGTACCTCGCGCGGCCGCTATGTTCCTCAGAAGCAGACCACAAGCCGGCGTCGTAGCCCTCATCGTAGAAATAGCCACTGAGGAGGTTCCAGTAACCGGCGGGGAGCACCGAGAAACCATACTTGTCGGTCCCGTTACCGCTCTTGCCGTTATAATCATTCCAGCCACTGGTGGATTTCAACAACGAACCAGCGGTGCTGGAACCTCCGATGTAGGTGTACAGAGTGCTGTACTCCTCGTTCGTGGGCACATGCCAGCCTTCTGGGCAAATGCCGCGGTGGGGGCTATTGGGGGTACAGGTCTTGCCATAGCCACACCTGGTTCCAGCATTTACACTGAACTGGGCAGCACTATCCATCACGGCACTCCAGGTATAAAGGCGACCGTACTTGTCGCAGTTGGAAGCCTTGTTTTCGTAGCACCAACTGTTGTAATTGTACAGCACGCCAGTGTATGCGTAGTTCAGGTTCTGGGCCATCCAGGTCTGGCAATTCTTGTTGTCCTTGTCGCAAATTTCTACCGTCTTGTACATCTGGTAGTCGCGTTCATCCAGAAGTTCACCATAGGTGATTTTCGGATTCAAGTATTCGGTAGGTGCGTAAGTGCATGTATGGCCCGCAGGACATTTTGTAGCATAAGGAAGATCAACGGCTTCGTCGGATGAAGATTCCGGGTCGGTGCCCGGAATGACGCCAGAGGAGGTGCCAGGGGTCTCGCTGGTGGAAGTGCCTGGGGTTTCGCTGGCGGATGTATTCGGGGTGTCACTGGGGGAACTGGAGGGGGTCTTGCAATTTTCCAGGTTGGCGACAACCGAGCCGTCAGGGCATACGTAAATGACGCTGGAGCCACCCTTGCTACTGCTAGATCCCTCGACTTCGCTCGGGATGACACTGTTGGAAGAGTTCGGGATGACACCGCTGGAGGAGGATTTTGCGGTGGTCTTTATTGCAAGCCATTCGCCGTCTTCACACTTGTACTTCTTGCCCGTATCTTCAACTTCTGCCGTAGAGCCCTCTCGCTTGGCTGTACATACAGGAAGATCTTCATAGGAATCTACGACATATTCCGTCGGGGTAACGCTGCTAGATCCCTCACTGTCGCTCGGGATGACACTGCTGGAGGAGTTCGGGATGACGTCATCGTCTTCATCAAAAATGGACGGCTTTTTAGAAGAACTTGACTGTTTCTGTGAGGAACTGGATTCCGTATCGGCGTCATCATCATTATCATCATCGTCGTCGAGCAGGCCGATGATTTTGTCGGCCTTCATGGCTTCAAGTTTTCTGATCTTGATCCATTCGCCATCGACGCACTTGCGGTAGCCATCGTCGGCAGTTATGGCAACGACACCTTCCATGTCGTCGTCGCAGACCACAGCCTTGCCGTTGGCCAGTTCAAGTTCAGCCACTTCGGGAGAGGGTTCCTCTCCTCTAGATGAGTTGCTGCCGCTATCGTCACCACAGGCTGAAAACAGGGCTGCAACAGCAAATCCAGCCACAACAGTCAAAAACTTCTTACGAATGTCCATAAGGAACTCCTTATGGATAAATGTATGCTTTTTTTGCTAAAAGATTCCGGGTCGGTGTCCGGAATGACGCAGCTAGATCCCTCGACTTCGCTCGGGATGACACCGCAGGAGCTCGGGATGACACTACTGCAGTTCGGGATGACAATCTTTCAACAGCCCTACTTTCCGTTGTAACGTTCCATGCACTTTTCTATGCCAAACTTGAAGTAGCACTCCACCAAGGGCTTCACCTTTTCAAGAGCCTCATCGAACGCGGGGCGATCTTCTGGCGGGAACTTGGCCAGCACCCAGTTACTCAGGTCAAACTTGGGAGGGCACTTCCCTACCCCAAATCGAATGCGGGGGAACTTGTCGCCAATCTTTTCGATGATGTTGCGAAGCCCGTTCTGACCGCCATGACTGCCATTGGCACGGCAGCGAATGCGGCCCACATCCAAATTAATATCGTCGCTGAAAACCAGGATCTGTTCAGGCTTGATCTTGTACCAGGTCATAAGAGCCTGCACGGACTCTCCAGACAAATTCATATAGGTCTGAGGCTTGGCAAGCAGGCATTCCTGACCGGCAATTACAACCTTCTGGGTCAGGGCCTTGTGTTCCGATTTCCAGTCATCGCTAGCAGCAAGTTTTTCCACCGCCATGAAGCCAGCATTGTGATGGGTATTGGAATATTGAGTTCCGGGATTTCCGAGGCCAACGATCAAGTACATATTACCACTAGGGAAAAAGGTGAGTGCACCCTACCAATTTAGGAAATTGGCACAGCTTTTGCTTCATTGTATGCAAAATATTTAAACAATTACACTTTTTGAAAATTTTCCAAATTTGGTTATGTAAAATGCCACCCTTTGATACAAAAAATGTAAAAGACGAATTACTGACCCGCTACCTTGCAGAAAATTCTGTAAAGTTCAACTACGGGTCATTCACTGATGAACGGGACGGCGAAACATACAAGACCATTCAAATTGGAAACCAGATCTGGATGGCCGAAAACCTCCGTTACGTCAGTGTCTACGGCAAGGCCGACGACGAAGAAGGCAGCTTCGTCTACGGAGAAGTGGAGCGGAATCTTGGACGCTTTGGCAGACTTTACACCTGGACTGCCGCCATGAACCTGAGCCAATCCTTCAACGACAGGGATGTAGAGCAATCCATCAAGAAGGAAATCGAGCAAGGAGAATACCAGGGAATCGCACCAAAAGGCTGGCACATTCCCTCTAATGAAGAATGGGAAACTCTCAGCCAATACATCATTTCCAAGGAAGACCGTATGCCCGGAGGCGTCATCAAGGCAACCGAATGCTGGGAAAAAACGTTTAACAACGCAGGCGGTGACGATAGCGTAGGGTTTGCAGCCCTCCCTTCTGGAGGCCGCTACAGCATGGGACATTTCTTTGGACTAAACACTCAGGCTCTCTACTGGACATCTTCAATCCAGAACAATGAATACGCCATTTTCCGCAGCCTCAGCAATCGCAACAAGAATCTCGCCATTGGCTACACCTACAAGAGCGATGCCTACGCCATCCGCTGCGTGAAAAACGCCGGCTAGAGCTAATCTGAACTTTTCCAAAAAAAAAAGAAAAACCCTTTCCCGAAGGAAAGGGCTTTTCATATTCGAATGTCGAACAATTAGCCTTCGGAAGAAGCGTCTTCCTTGCTCTTGCGCTTTGCGGTGATGTTGAAAATCACGACGCGCGGAGTGCAAGCCAGTTCCACCCCTTCATCCAACTTGAGATCCTTGGCATAGAAAGTGGTGGGAGCCGGGAATTCGGAAATGTCCATTTCGACGACAGTGGGGATCTTAGCCGGAACTGCTGCCAACTGGATGTAGCGGTTCTGCTGAGCGAAGGTACCACCCTGAGTCTTGACACCAACCGGAAGGCCGTTCAGCTTAACAGGAATGCGAACCTTAACCTTAGTGGTTTCGTCAATCTTCAAGAAGTCAACGTGAATGATCTTCTGAGTCAGAGCATCCTTCTGGTAGTTGTAGACAACAGCCGGATTGCCAGCCTTGCCATCAATTTCCAGGTCGAGCAGCGTATAACGCTTACCCGGAGCCAAAACCTTACGCAAGTCAGCTTCGCTTACGGTAACGTTTACAGCTTCGGCACCCTTACCATAATAGACAGCCGGGATCTGACCGGCCTTACGCAAACGAGCGTTATCGCGGTTTGCACCTAGCACTCTCGAGGTAGCTTTGAGCGTTGTGAGTTCCATTTTAATCTCCAATTTTGGATTAAGTTTGAAAAAATTCATTGGGGTAGCTGGACTCGAACCAACGAATAACGGAATCAAAATCCGTTGTCTTACCACTTGACGATACCCCAATGGTGGCACAAAGATAGTAATTAAGCCCTTCAATTTAAAGGGAATATGCCAAAATTAGGCAAAAAAGGGCATAATTTAGGGCCTAGTCGTGCCAAAATCTGGTAATTGTCAAATAGCGTGAAATGGGCTTCAGGGCAGCGGAAGCGGCTTCGGCCTGTTCACGATTTTCAAAAATGCCAAAAACAGATGCACCGGAACCGGACATGAGGGCGACCTTGGCCCCCAGTTCAAGGAACTTTGCCTTCATTTCCTCTACCAGCGGATGCTTGGGGAATACGGATGTTTCAAAGGCGTTGAAGGAGACGAAAGACGAGAGACGAGAGACGAGAGATTTCTCTGCAATTGCGGCAGTCATTTCAGCCTTGTAGGCTTCCCAGCGGTCGGGACCGGACTTGGGGACGCCCGCGTAGGCATCCTTGGTGGGGACCGCGTCCATCGGAGTTGCAATGAGCAAGACGTTCTCGCCAGGCAGGTCCAGAGGCTCAACGAAAGTCAGACGTTCGCCGATGCCCTCGGCGAAAGCCGTGCCGCCTCGTACCAGGAAGGGCACGTCGGCGCCCAGTTTTGCACCGATGGATTCCAGGACAGGCGCCTCGAAGTTCAGGTTCCAGAGGCGGTTCAGCACGCGAAGCGTTGCTGCGGCATCGGCACTTCCACCGCCCAAGCCAGCCCCAAGCGGCATCACCTTTTCCAGGTAAAGTTCTGCACCGAAGTCCCCTTCGGAACCCTTCCCCACTTCAACAGCATAAGCCTTCAGGGCAAGAGCAGCCTTAAAAACCAGGTCCGATTCCTTGGGATAGTCCTGGGGAACATTGTATGTCAAGTTCACCAGGCCATCACCGCGAAGTTCTGCAGTTACGGTATCACCGGCATCCACCGTCTGGAAGACGGTACCCAAATCGTGATAACCATCTTCACGCTTACGGATTACATCTAGAAACAAGTTGATTTTCGAAGGAGCGTATTCTTTCATAAGAGTTTTGAGCTATCAGTTTTGAGCTATGAGTCATGAACTTCGTGTTTGCCAATCGCGCCACAGGCGCCATATTTCCAATCATCAATTATCAATCATCAATTATCAATCATCAATTATAAATCATCCCAGTTTGCCTGAGCGTTCAAGATTCATGAGGCCTTCCATATCCACCAGCAGGGCGCGAGGCTTGGAATTGCCTGTGCTACGACCGCAGACACCAACGCCATACAGCTGATCCACAATCTTGCCTGCACGGCTGTAGCCCACGCTGAAGTGGCGCTGAACAGCAGACGTAGAAAGACCGTTACCACATTCAATGGCCCACTTCGCCACTTCAAACAGAAGCTTATCCAGCTTTTCGTTCATAGCGCCATTGCCTTCTCCATCTTCTCCATCCTCGTCAGAACCTTCAAAATCAAAGGATTCCAGCTGGGGATAGCAGACATTCTGGTTACTGCAGGCATCGGCCAGCTTTTCAGCCTCTTCATCACTGAGGAACGCTCCATGGACGCGGACCGGATCGGGAGCATTCACCGCCTTGAACAGCATGTCGCCGCGGCCCAGCAACTTTTCTGCACCGGCATGGTCCATCACAGTTCGGGCATCCACCTGGGAAGCCACCTTAAAGCTGATACGGGTCGGCAGGTTCGCCTTGATGTTACCCGTAATCACCTTCACGGAAGGACGCTGGGTCGCAAGTACGAGATGTATGCCCACGGCTCGGGCCTTTGCCGCCAGGCGGCTCACATTCTTTTCGATTTCCTTTCCGGCCACCATCATCAGGTCAGCCATTTCATCGATAATCACCACAATGAAAGCCATACGGTGACTGCGATCTTCTTCGGGAACGTCCTCTGGCAATTCACCGGCTTCAAACTTTTCATTAAAGCCCAGCAGGTTACGGACCTTGGCCTTGGCCAGAACTTCGGTACGGCGGTCCATTTCGTAGCACAGCCACTGCAGAGCCTGAATGGCGACTTCAGGCTTGGTAATCACGGGCGCCAGAAGATGCGGAATGTTTTCGTACATCTTGAGTTCCACGGCCTTGGGGTCCACAAGAATCATGCGCAGTTCGTCGGGAGTCTTGCTGAACAGCATACTTGCCATGAGGGCATTGATGCAGACTGACTTACCAGAACCCGTCTGACCCGCAATCATCAAGTGAGGAGCCTTTGCCAAATCCATGGAGAATGGTTCTCCTGAAATGTCCTTGCCCAGGGCCATAATGATCTTGTCGGAAGTTGGCTTGAAAGCATCACTTTCAAAGATGTCACGACCATAGATTGTCTGGGTTTTACGGTTAGGAATTTCAATGCCTACGGCTCCCTTACCCGGAATAGGCGTCAGGATACGGATGGATGTAGCCTTCAGCGCCATGGCCAAGTCATCCTGCAAGGCACTGAACTGGGACACCTTTACACCAGGACCCGGTTCCACTTCAAATCGGGTAATGACGGGACCGGTTTCGCAACCGACCACCTTGCCCTTCACCTTGAAGTTTTCCAGTTTTTCTTCAAGACGACGGCCGATTTCATTCAGTTCATCTTCGGTATAGTCCGCAGGCTGGGGATCATGGGCATCAAGAATTTCATCGACAGAGGGAACGCGATATTCATCGTAATGGGCCGTTGGATCCGGCTGGGGAATTGTCGCGGCAGAAGCACTTGTGCCGATGGCGTTTGGCGGCACGTAGGAAGCGTCGGAACCAAAAGCATCATCTGCATCCATGGTACGATCGGCACACTCGTTATTACCATCCTCATCGTTATCATCCGCACCATAAACCACAGGTGCAAAGGTGTCGTCATCGGCGGCGTTTTCATTCAGGGTTGCATCACCGTCATAACGAGTAGCTTCGTCAGCGGAACCTACACCGCCCATGGAAATGGTAGCCTCATCACGGCTTACGCCCATAGCCATCGTAGGTGCATCAGCGGAAACAACTTCATGATTTTCTTCTGCACGGCTATCACCACGGACGGCACCCTTCACTACCAGGCGATTCTGGTGAGCCTTTTCCCAGTTCAGCAAATCGCGGGCGCGACGGATTTCTGCAATCTTGTCCTTGATTTCCTTAATCTGCAAGGCACTCATGCGACGTTCGTTTGCACGCAATTCTTCTTCGAGACGGGCGATTTCCGGATCTTCTCCTGCAATCGTCGTTGGTTCTGCACTAGACGCAGCCAGCATAGTTTCAGCAGCCGGAGCACCCCGACCTGGAGGCATACGGGTAGGTTCATCATCCATAGCATAGGGATTTGCTGCAAGACCACCATTAAAGGGCAATTCACTATTGGAGGCACCAGCCACATTCTGCCAGCCACGCTTTACCTTAAAGGGTTTAATATCATCCTTGTCCTTGATCTTGTAGCCATCCGGAACGGAGTAAAGAGTACTGTCATCAATAAGCAAATCCTTACGGCGTTTGGACTCTCGAGGAGATTCTTCTGGTTCCATGACTTCGGCTTCCACCGGTTCAGCGGATTTCTTTCCAAACAGGCCGGCAATCCAGCGCGCAGCCTTCGCCACAAAGCTAAAGTGACGGGGACGCAAACCGAAAGAAAGCACAAGAATCAACAGAAGGACAAAAATCAGGATTGCGGCAGGAGCAAAAGCAGATGCAGTCCCGAAAACGGAAACAAAGACATTCTGCATAAAGAACTGGCCAAAGACACCACCATTGGAAACAAGAACATCCTTGGAAAGGCCCGTCATGCCATAGGACTTCAGGGATAAAAGGCAGGAAAGGTCTACCGTCAGGAGAAGCATGCCCACAGCAAAACTGAGGAGGCGACTGCGCAAACTTCTAAGAGCGATAAACAAGCCCCAAAGCACAAGAGTCAAGGTGAAGAAAATCACCGGAAGCCGACCGAAAATAAACGTAATGGACTCCGGCAGGATTCTACCAAAGAAAGGTCCCAACCAGTTGCCTTCAGTTCCACTATAGACAGAACTGACACATCCTAAAAACAGGACAACACCCACAGCAAACAGGAACCATCCCAAAATCATTCCATAAAACGGGGCATCACTTTCTGCGCCCTTGGACTTATCAACCTTAGATTTGCTGGATTTTTTTGCAGTACTCTTTTTACTAGCAGCCAAATTATGCTCCTTCACTTTTCCACACTGAAATATAGATTTTGTTCTTTTATTATTATTGACACTATGAATAAAAAAATGCTGAAAAGGCTGAAGAAACTTGCAGCCAGTTCCGTGGCCTCTGCCATTTTGGTTTTCCTCATCATCCTGTTCATTAATGTGCAGGATCCCTATATCGGATCAGCCCGTGCCGCTGCAGAATCCTTTGAATATCTTTTCTATGATGAATTCTTCAAGATCAAGACTGGCAAGATAAACGAAGTAGACAAGGCCAGCAAGAAAGTCACACTCAGCACCAACTACGACTCCGACATTCTCATCGTCGATATTGATGAAAACTCCCTCGGAAAATTAGGCAACTACAACACATGGGACCGATCCACCCACGCCAAGGTGGTGGAGCACCTGAATGCAGGAGGTGCAGCAGCCATCGGCTTCGATATTTTGTTCAAGGAAGCTGATTTCGGTGAGCAAAAAGCCAAGCAGACCATAAACATCCTGAAAAAAGTCAAACCCGACTTTACCTGGGATTCCCTTTACCAGCCCATCAAATCCTACTACAACTACGATTCCATGCTGGTAAATGCCGTTGAAGAAAGCGGCAACACCATCGTCAGTTTCATGGTAGACGATACCACATCCTATCGCCACGAATCCCTCTGGCAGCCCCTCAGCACCGAACGTCGTGCAAATGAACTGGGCTACAAATCCACATTAAACATTGAACAAGTTAACGATCTAGACAATGTTGAATCCAAGGCTTTGCTGGACAACGTCTTCCCAGCCCTGGCAAAAGCAGGCATTCACATGGGTTCTGTCAACGCCTACCCCGACGATGACGGCGTCTTGCGACACGTTTCCATGCTGTACCGATTCCCGGACCCGGATTTGGAAGGCAACGAGAATATCAAGGGTAAAATTTACTCCACCGTTTCCCTGATGGCGGTACTTCACCTTTTCCACCAGAATCCGGAAAACATCAAAGTCAAGATGGGCGAATACATCGACATCGGCAAGCCCTTCGGCGTGTATCGCGATTCCGCGGGAACCTTCCACACCACCTTCCCCCATTTCGGCTACCCCATGTTTGACGCCTTGCAGGAAACGCTTCACGCCAATACAAAGAAAATCATGAACTCCGAGGAATTTGCGGATATAGCCTCCAAGATAATAGCCCAGAAGAGTTCCGACGGAACACTGACATTTGAAATTTTTGAAGGACAGGTCCTGAACGAAAATCTTTCCAACGCACTTCGGGAATTTGACGAATCTCAATTTGAAGGTCTTGGCGATGATGAAGAAAAACAGATTTCAGAAAACATCTCTCTAAAAAAGGATGACGAAGGGGACAATCGCTTCGTACTCACAGACTCCGAAGAAGAGGAAGAAGCTGTCATCACCCCGTACATCGTGAAAACCCTAAAATTCTTCGCCGATTCTCTGGACAGGTTGGAAAACGGCAAATCCACCCACCTATCCATGGACCTGGACATCCTTTACGAAGGCCATTCCAAGACCTGGAAATCCAACCTGATCATTCTTAGTGACGACGTCATCCGAGACATTATCGACACTCCCGCAGAAAAAATTGCAGCCCTTAAGCCAGGTGAAGAAATCCGCTTCGGAAGAACAAAACGAATTCCCATTGACATATCCGGACGCTACCAGGTCAACTACCAGGGCCGATACAACACCCTGGAAGAAAAACGCGAATTCCAGAGACTTTCCTACTATGATGTTTATGCCAACCGCGTTGATCCAGGCGTTTACCAGGGCAAGATCTTCATTCTGGGTTCCACAGCCCGAGCCCTGTTCGACTTTGTGCCTGGCCCCCACGAAGAAAATTTCCCTGCAGTGCTGATCCACTCCACCATCATCAAGAACATCCTGACAGACAAGTTCATAATAACCCTGAAGGAACACTACCAGCAGATAATAGTCCTCCTGCTCGCCGTTCTTTTCACCATTATCGGTCTTGTTTTCAAGAGCTACATATCCATTGCGGTCACCATAATAGCCATGGCAGCCTATTCCCTTATAGCCTACAAGTATTTCCTGGATGGCATATACATCGGCATGGCCAAGCAGTTACTGACCATTCCCCTAACAAACATCGCAGCCCTGGTCGTTCAGTTCTACTATGAATCCAAGGAAAAGATGTTCCTGGGTAACGCATTCAAACAGTACATTTCTCCTGAACTGATTGATGAAATGGTGAACAATGAAATTATGCCGACCCTGGGTGGTGAAAAATCCAACATTACAGCATACTTTACCGACATCGCAAGTTTTTCCACCTTCTCCGAAAAAATTGGCGACCCGAGTAAACTGGTCGAATTGCTGAATGAGTATTTGACAGCCATGACAGACACCCTGCTTAAAAACAAGGGAACACTGGACAAATACGAAGGTGACGCCATTATCGCCTTCTTTGGTGCACCTATGCCCCTGAAGAACCACGCCCAGAATGCATGCGAAACCGCCGTTGACATGCAGAACAAACTAATGGGTCTCAGAAAGAAATGGGCTAGCGAAGGAAGCAAGTGGCCAAAGGTCGTTCACGACATGCATATGCGCATCGGTATCAACTCCGGCGATATCGTGACGGGTAACATGGGTTCTACCATGCGTAAGAACTACACCATGATGGGTGACGCCGTGAACCTGGCCGCTCGACTGGAAAGCGCCGCCAAGCAGTATGGTGCCTACATCCAAATCAGTGAAGACACCCAGAGCCACCTGGAACCAGGAAAATTCCTCTACCGTTCCCTGGACACGGTTCGTGTGGTGGGTAAGAGTCTTCCCGTCAAGACCTACGAACTTCTGGAAAAGACCGGCTGCAAGAACGAATCCACCTTGAAGCAGCTCATTGACCTTTGGGAAAAGGGACGTGAAGCCTACCTGAATATGGAATGGGATAAGGCAAAGGATATCTTCACTCAGTGTCTGGATCTGGAGCCCCACCATCCCGACCACGATCCGGGAAGCAAGAGCTGCCCCAGTCTGGTATATATCAAGCGCTGCGAAGACTACAAGCAGAACCCGCCCGTTCCTGCAGGAGAAAAATGGGACGGCGTGTTTACGGCCACAAGCAAGTAGTTTAGGCGAGATTCCGCCTCATATTCTGAAACGCAAAAAGAACTGCCCTAAGGCAGTTCTTTTTTGCAATAGCCGAAACAAACCTTAAATTAGTTCAGTTCAATATTGTCAATGAGACGGGTCTTGCCGAAGAATGCAGCCACCAAAATGACAACCTTATCATCTTCCTTCAGCATGCCATTGAACTTCTGAAGATCCTTCTGGTTCACCACTTCGACGAACTGTACCTGGCCACGTTCGGCCAAGATCATGTTCAGAACTGTAGAACGGAGGCGAGCGACACTGCGTTCGCCATTTGCATAGGCTTCCTTGGCCTTCTTCAGACCGGCGCTAATGCTCAAGGACTGGCTTCTTTCCAGATCGCTGAGATACTCGTTGCGACTAGAAAGTGCGAGACCGGATTCTTCACGGACAATCTTCACTCGATGAATCTGAATATCAAAGTTCAGGTCCTTGACCATGCGTTCAATAAGGAACACCTGCTGGTAGTCCTTCTCACCGAAGTAGGCGTGATCTGCTCCAGAAATCAGGAACAGCTTGGCAACCACAGTCAGGACGCCGCGGAAATGGCCGGGACGATAAGCTCCGCAGTACATGCTTTCAAGAGTCTCGTCACGGACCAAGGTAAGGGGATCACCTTCCGGATACATTTCAGCAACGGAGGGAGCAAACACGAAATCGGCACCGATGGATTCAGCCAATTTGGCATCAGCTTCCAGGCGCTTGGGATACTTGTCCAGATCTTCGTTCTTGCCAAACTGGATCGGATTCAAAAATACGCTAACAACTGTCACATCGCAATCGTTTACAGAAGCCTTGATCAGAGCACCATGACCAGCATGGAGTGCACCCATCGTAGGCACCAGACCGATTGTTTTACCCTGCTTGGCGAGAGGCTTCAAGGCCTCACGAAGGGCATCGATAGACTTTATAACTTGCATTATATACCTTTTTAGTTACCTTCTGGAACAAAATACGTGGTCTGCTGAGGGCAGGCTGCAATGGCGTCCAGGACCATTTGCAAGTGGTTTTCGTTGTGCACAAAGTCAATGTGGTCCGTATTGATAATCAAGACCGGAGCCTCCTGATAGTGCCAGAAATGATGGTCGTAACGAGCCTGGAGGTCCTTGAGGTAGTTACCTTCAATGGACTTTTCCATAGCGCGGCCACGACTCTTGATTCTGCTTAACAACGTGGGAATGCTGGCCTGGAGGTAAACAACCAGATCAGGCTTGGGCATATCCTTGCTCAGGGCCTTGGAAACCGTTTCGTACATGGCATACTCATTGTCATTGACCAAGTTCTGGGCAGCAAATATCTGATCCTTGTCGTAGGTGTAGTCACTCACGAGCAAGTCATGAAAGAGGTCGCTCTGGAGAGCGGAGTTCTGGAGCTGCTTGTGGCGGTCCAGCAAAAAGAACAACTGGGTCTGGAAGGCGTAAGCGTCCTTGTTTTCATAAAATTTTTCAAGGAACGGGTTCTCCTCGTAATTTTCCTCAATGCAAAGGGCATTCCAACGTTCAGCAATAATGCGGGCAAGAGTGGTCTTTCCCACGCCGATGACGCCTTCAATGGCCAAAAAATGAACGCCTTTATCGGTAAGCATTAGGGTTCCTCCCCGGTAATGGTGCGGAAGGGAATTTTGCCTTCTCGTCTGATCAGGTCTTCAAGCATATCCTTCACAGAAACGCAAAGCAAGGGATCCTTCCAGTCGGAAGCAATGTCGTTCAGGGGCACAAGCACAAACTGCCTGTTCTGAATTTCCGAATGAGGAACCGACAGACGGTCCGCAACAATCTTGCTTCCAAAATACAACAAATCCATGTCTATCTCACGGGAATTCCAGTGCCCCCTGGGTTTACGCCCAAGGAGAAGTTCAGCTCCCTTGAGATAGTAAAGCAATTGTTTCGGTGTTCCAGAATACCAGAAGCTCACTACCTGGTTGAAGTATGGCTGCTGGCCTGCCGGACCTACCGGCGGAGTCTCGTAGATTGGGCTTTCAAGCCAGCCACCCTTGGCAATACGACGGAGCATGTCGCGTCCATCGGACAATCGGCGGGTTCGGGGAGCGATGTTACTACCCAAGGCGATGAAAACTCGTTCTAGTGATTCCACATACCTAATATAGATATTCAATTTGACGGATTTTCGCCTAAAAAAGTTTTAAATCCGCATTTTAGCTAAAGAAGCTGCCTGAAAGCAATACCAAATAAAAATTTTCCAAAAAACATCATTTTTTTATGACAAAGCGGTCATTTTTAGTTATCTTATGGCACGCTTGGGAAGACCAAGTCAGAGACATTTTTATCACGCCCCTCTTCGCCCCAAACCAATCTTCACCAAACTATCGTTGTAGTCAACAGGCTACCTTGATGACAAGATTTTTCGGGCCTCAAATTCAAGAAATTAGGACGGGGCTTCTATATATCGGTTTTTACATTCTGGTATTTCTTTCAATCACATAATAGGGCGCAAACGTGGCGACTACTAAAAAAACAACAAAGACAACTCTTTCGGCAAATCAAGAAACAACTGGTACTGAAGCTTCCGCAGAAGCTATGGTGAATGCAGAATCTAACGGCAAACCGGAATCCGGCGCACAGGAAGCTCCAAAGCACGCCAAGCGCCCTGGCAGACCCAAGTTGGCAAAACCTGAAGAAGAAAAAAAGCTCCGCAAAAAGGAAAAGGCCCCCAAGGCAGATTTTCCCGTTAATACCGAAGAAATGCCGGCCGTCACTGAATCCAATGTTGAATTCGCACCTGCAGAAGTGAACGTTGCTGAAGTAAACGCCGCTGAAGTGAATGCTGCTGAAGTGAATGCTGCGGAAGTAAGCTCCGCTGAAGTGAATGCCGCAGAAGCTTCCCCTGCAGAAAACGCAAATGCAGAAGGCAAGAACGAAAACGGTGAAAATAGAAACGATAACGGACAGAACCAGAAGTTCCAGCAAAGGGATCGTTTCAACAAGTTCGACAAGCGCAACAACTTCAACAGACAGGACCGCAACAACCGCGGCAACCGTCCCCAGCAGCAGGAAGAACAGGAAGACCAGACTCCGCTGCCGGAACCGGATTCCGAAGCCTGGATCAAGGCAAGAGACTGCTGGGCAAAGTACCGCAAGATGACCATGAGCGACCTGCAGGAATTGGCAAAGCAGAAGCTGAGCCAGCAGGACGATCAGGACAATCGCAGAAACCGCAAGCAGTCCCTCGGTCTGCTGCTCCAGAGTCTTGAAAACGAAAACAACATCATTTACGTGGAAGGCCTCCTGGAAGTTACGCCCCAGGGTCACGGCTACCTCCGCAACGCGGAATTCAACTATCAGCCGGGTCCGGAAGACGTCTACGTGAACCAGAAGCTTATTCGTAAGAACGGTCTGAAAGTCGGTGACACTGTTGCAGGTCTCGCCCGTCCTCCTCGTCCCGGCGACAAGTTCTACGCACTCCGTCGCGTGGACAAGGTCAATTTTGAATCTCCCAAGTCTATAGAGAACCGCGTTGCCTTTGAATACCTGACACCGGTTCATCCTTACGAAAAAATCAAGCTGGAATGGAATTCCGATGAACTGACCACCCGCGTCATGGATTTGTTCAGCCCCATCGGTAAGGGCCAGCGTTCCATCATCCTCGCCCCTCCCCGTACCGGTAAGACCATTCTTCTGCAGAACATGACTCGTGCCATTGCAAAGAATCACCCGGAAACAACCATCATGGTGCTTCTCATCGACGAACGTCCTGAAGAAGTGACGGAAATGCGAGAAATCGTTGGAGAACTGGTAGAAGAAAATCCGAATCTCCGTGCAGAAGTGGTAGCCTCCACCTTTGACGAACCTCCCGAGCATCACGCCCGCGTAGCCACCATGGTTCTGGAAAAGGCAAAGCGTCTCGTAGAACAGCACAGGGACGTGGTGGTTCTGCTGGATTCCATCACCCGTTTTGCCCGCGCCAACAACGTGGTCATTCCCCACTCCGGTAAAATTCTTTCCGGTGGTGTGGATGCAAACGCCATGCAGTTCCCCAAGAAGTTCTTCGGTGCAGCCCGTAAGATTGCAGACAAGTTCGGCGACGTCATCATGGAAAACGGTTCCGTGAAAATTTCTGAAACTGGCGAACCCGTACGTGAAATCATCCAGAAGAACGGTTCCCTCACCATCATCGGCACCGCCCTGATTGAAACCGGAAGCCGCATGGACGAAGTGATTTTCGAAGAATTCAAGGGCACGGGTAACATGGAATTGGTATTGGACCGCCGCATCGCAGAAAAGCGCATCTGGCCCGCCATCGACATTTTCAAGTCCGG
>JAZLHK010000086.1:0-3022 GCA_045616805.1 Fibrobacter sp. | reverse complement strand
TAGCATAATTCAGATTGAAATGCAGACTAAGGTCGTTGAGGACGCTGTCCAATACAATCGAGTAATCCTGATCTTGAGTAACGGCGGTAATTTCCGGGACAACCTTTACAAAGTAGTGATACTTTTCGTTATCTTCCTTTTCACTTGCCACCAAATTCATCAACTTTACAGGGGCCACAGGCATAGAGCCATAGTCGTAATTTTTCCATGCGGCCGAGCCTTCATCAATTGACGGAACAAACCAATTGACGCGATACTGAACAGGCTTAAACTTTGCAGAAAGAACTGTATCGCCAATCAATGTGATAGAAATACTCATCCATCCATCACCAGCGTCATTGTATTCAGAGGTAACACACTCGCCAGCCTCGTTCTGCCAGCATTCAAATTCATACCCTTCATCCGGCTTATACTGCAAGTCCACAGCTTTACCGTATCCTACAGCAGCGTCACCATTAATCTTCTGTGAACCGTGTTCAGTTTCACCAAGGGTCAACTTGTATAGCATATTCAAGGTGATTTCATTGGTGTAAAGCGTATCAACAGCTCCTGATTGGTACATTTTCCAACGGAACTTTGCTGTTGCTCCATTATTGATACAGGATTCATACTTGTCATCATTAAACTGCAACACAGTGTTAAACCAATCATCCAGCCCAGGACCGGGAGAATAGACACTCTTGGATTCCCACAGGCCATTACTATTTAAACATTCTAGCACTACGTTATTTTTTGAACCATCCGTAATTGTGGTAAACATTGTAACAGCATCCTTGCTGCGAATAAAATCAAAATAAGTTGGAACGAAAACGTAGTCACTGTAGTTTATTGTTTTGCCGTCATGTGTAAACGAACTAGCAATCCAGGAAATGGCGCCCGGAGTCAAATCAATGTCAAAATAATTTCCATAATTATTCGATGCTGAATTACCACCGTTTATGGTAATATATGACACATGCGAGCCTATTTCTGTGTTGTAAGAAAGTTCACTAGCTAAAATACGAACCTTTGTAATCCCGTACCGACGAAGATCCTCTAAATACTCACCAATGTTTATATAAACATTAGGATTCCTCCAGTTGAGCTGATAAAAAGACAAACCTGATCCAGAACATTCCGCATCAAGCACCTTTGAACATAATCTTCCTTCACCGTCCTGCTGAACAATGGAGGAAGTTATTGAACCAGAAGTTAGCACTCCATATTCATATCTGTCAATTGCAGCATCAGAAATATGAATAAAAGCAGTATTTTCAGTTCTAGCATATATGTCAAAGTAATAGTTACGAACGTATGATGCTTCAGGATAGAACGAGTCCTCAAAATACATACGACCAGTAGACAGTTCGTACCTAAAATTCTTTAGATATACTGGTAGATTAGGATTTTCTACAGTTTCATACCCTGCAGAAGCCAGCCCAGCCATGGCTGCAAGACCAACCATCACCTTCTTGATTAATGAGAGTTTCATTGTTTCTCCTTGTTATTGTTTAAAATTTCTAGATCCCTCGACAGAACTCGGGATGACAAAAAAAGCCCAAGAGACAAAGAGTCCTTTGGGAAAAGGGAGAGGGATTCCGGCTCGGAGGCCGGAATGACAATTTGAAAGTAAACTTCTAGTTACATAGGGGGGGGGTAATGGACTTGCGGGCCTGCGCAGCAGAGGCGCAGCCAGCAATAGAGACCGGTGCGGCCTCCACAAATTTCAATCCATTACATGCGGCTATATTCATTTAGTCCAAATATAGTCTCTTGTAAGATTTTTGTAAAGTCTCGGCCGGTTCCTCTCCTTTCTTTCACGGACTCCGTTGATAGCGAATGCGGCATTCATAAGGGATTATAAAGTATCGGGACCGACGAGATTGTTTGCCTGCCGCTTTTTTCATATATTTATAATCATGGCAGACGAAGAACTGAAAAAATACAGACTATCATCAATGGAAGAACCTTCCGACGAAATGTTGGAAGCCATTATGGAAAAAGTCGGCGCAGCAGCGCGTGAATCTTCTCGCAAGGCGGAAGAGGCTATGGAGCGTATGCGAGCAGAGGTTGCTTCGAATATCGCCCAGAAAAAGATGCACCTTGGTCTGCTATGAGCGAAAAAAAGCCAACTCTTTGCATCGTCGCCGGTCCGAATGGCTCCGGCAAAACAACCACAACCATTCAGTTGCTAGAAAACGAATGGGCAGCAGACAGCATCTATATCAACCCGGATAACATTGCCCAAGAAATATTCGGAAACTGGAATTCCAACGACGCTATATTAAAAGCGGCGCAACATTCAACCGAACTTCGCTATAAGTGTCTCGAAGAAAAGAAAAACTTCGTATTCGAGACCGTTTTTTCATCAGACGAGAAACTTGATTTTGTCCGCAAGGCAAAAGAGGCCGGTTTTTTCATACGTTTTTTCTTTGTCTGCACAGAGAAGCCCTCAATTAATGTTCTCCGTGTGACAAATCGTTTTCTTACAGGCGGACACGAGGTTCCCATTTCTAAAATTGTGACCCGCTACTACAAATCCCTGGCGAACGCAGCCATTGCAATTTCCATGGTTGACAGAGCGTACATCTACGACAATTCCGTCGAAAACCAGTTGCCCAAACTGATTTGCAGAATGGTTGACGGAACATTGTTCAAGCAGTACGCCGAGAGGCTGCCCAATTGGGTCCAGGAACTTTTGTAAAGATTTAAGCTATTCATTGTCAATCTGACACAAAAAGCCTCCCCGACAAACATCAGGGAGGTTTAATTTTTCAGGATGCTAAGTCAAGTTACCTTACGTTCACACGCTGGGTCTGTGAACCGACGCGGACCATGTAGCTGCCAGAGCGGGGCAAGGCCACGCTGAAGTTAGCGGATTCCACGGAACCGGTAGTCATGGCGCGACCCTGCATGTCGAGGATTGCGTAGGCAGAGCCAATGCGAGCACCAGCGATCTGGACATTGCGACCAGCAACGGACAGGCTAAACTTCGGTGCCTGAGTGGCTGCGAAGATGGCGTCGGTCTTGCCACTGCTGGAGC
>JAZLHK010000085.1:0-105948 GCA_045616805.1 Fibrobacter sp. | reverse complement strand
TTGTATAATTTTGACATGGGCTTTTTCTTCTGTTTTTTTTGGCGATTAAATTTTAGAAAATAGCCCATTTTTTGTTTAATTTAGGCGAAAGTCAACGAAAAAGGGTGGCGAAGCCACCCACACATGTTGATGAAGAGCCATTAAAAATACTTATATCCATTCATAACAAAACTTCTTTTCTTCTGCAATTTGGAATTGTATCTATGCACACAACCTCCAATATGTCACAGATAATGGTTGATGGCGCAGCAAATGCCATTGGAGCATTGTTGCCGTATATATTGATTGCTTTGGTAATATCAATTCTGTTAAGTTTTCTCCGCAAAAGACCCGAGTTTGCAGGAATTGGATGTCTGGGGATTTTGATTTTGGGAGCATTGGTCGCCTTAGGCCAGTTTATAAAGGCTCATTCTACAGTTTTTATCGTTGTTGGCTTGCTTATTGCTTTAGTGGTACTTATTCTTGTGATTTCCTGCTGGGATGAAATCAAGGAAAAAGTTTCAACTGAGGTGGATAATGCCCAATATAGGGCTGAAACAAAACGAGAGTTAAATCGTCAGATTACTATCAATAGAGAAGAAACACAATTTCAACCATATACCGATTTTGTTGGAAAGGTGGGGGAGCTCAACATTGCCGCCAGTATTGATGTTGCGTGCCATAGGGCTGGTAAGCATTATCGTATTTTGCAGAATGTCTATGTGCCAAGGGGCGGAGGAACAAGTGAAATAGATGTTCTCCTGCTTCATGAAACGGGAATATACGTCATCGAAAGCAAAAATCTATCTGGCAGCATATATGGCGAGAATCGATATTCGCAATGGCTTCGTTATAAGCGAAATGAGGAAATTCCTGACCAGTTCCCGAATCCAGTTCGACAAAATGAGGGACATATTAAGGCGTTATGCCACTTCTTGAAGATACAAGCCGGTCGCGTCCCTGTCTATAGCTATATTGTTTTTGGAAACAAGGCGAATATTGATCATGTTGAGCCTGTTTCTACTGCAAGTATTATGTCTTTGTGGTCTTTGGAAAGCCGGATGCTTAATTCTTTAAACTTACTGGATCCGATTATTCCTCCAGAAACCATTGACCATTGGCATTTGATGCTTCAACGTTGCGTAAATGTGTCTGATGCGGTAAAGAAAGCGCACAAGGATAGGACAACTCAACGCTTTCAGAGATTGTCGTGAGTTTTTAGGGGCTTAGGAATGTGTAATAGTTATATTCTTCCTGTAGGCGAATTATGACTTTATCAAACGTCGCAAAAGTTTCCAGCTGGAATGCAGAAAAAGGTTATGGTTTTGCCATTGCCAACGGTAAGAAGTATTTCGTACACAAGAGTGCTTTAGGGCCTATTAGCCGCAATCCTCAGGTTGGTGATACCATTGTCGTAACACAATTCCTAGAAACTCCCAAGGGAACGCGAATATCTTCTGGCGTTTTAGAAGGTGTTCCTTTGAGACAGGTAGTTCATGATCGAAACACCTATGTTCCTGGGTATTATCGCAAGAGAAAATTGAAATATGCCTTAGTGCTTCTTGTCTTATCAATTCCCTTTATGCTATTGAATCAATGCACTACGCAATCCACGAAAAATAAAAATGAGCCGGTCATCCATAATTCAGTTCAAACAATTCCGAAACCATCGAATTTTCAAGAATCTACTATCAAAGAACCTTCTTACCGTTGCGACGGTCGCACTCATTGTAGCCAGATGAATAGCTACGAAGAGGCTCTATTCTTTTTGAGGAACTGTCCTGGAACGCAAATGGATGGCGATGGCGACGGCATTCCCTGCGAGAGACTGTTCGGAAGGTAAAAACATCTATCCCCGATCCCAGAGTTTGTCTTCGTCGTAAACGATATTCTCGTCTGCGTCAATGCCTATGCATCCAAGAATGGCGCTCAATTTCTTTAAATGGCGGTGTAAATTTGTTGCGGTTGGCGGTGTAAAATCCTATATTATGTCGGAATAAATGTCGTAATAATGTCGGTATAAATGTTATCTCAGAATCTTAAAAAAGCTGCAGCGAATAACCAGGAACTCCTGGCCATGCGTCCGCTCCCGAAGGAAACTTTAAAATCCTTGCGGGAGTTTTATCGTGTTGGGCTTACATATACAAGCAACGCACTAGAAGGCAATAGCCTTACCGAAATCGAAACGAAGGTCGTTATTGAAGATGGCCTCACGATCAGCGGAAAGCCCCTTCGTGATGTTTATGAAGCTGTCGGCCATGCCAAGGCTTATGACCATATTCATGAACTTGCAAAGCGCAAGACTCTTGAAGAATCCGACATTCTGAAACTGCATCAGCTATTCTACCAGCAGATTGATGTGGACAATGCCGGCAAGTATCGTACTGTTCCCGTATTCATCAGCGGAAGCCACTATGCGGTAACGCCTCACCAGAAGGTTTCCGCCGAAATGAAAAAGTTTGTGGCTTGGTTCAACAAGAACGAACCCAAGATGAATCCTGTAGAATTTGCGGCCCTCGCACACAAGAAATTCGTGTTTATCCACCCCTTTGTGGATGGCAACGGAAGAATGGCTCGTTTGCTTATGAATTTGGCTCTGTTGCGTGGAGAATACACCATTGCGTTGATTCCGGCCATTCGCCGAATGGAATATGTTGCCGCCCTGGAAACCGCTCATACAGATAGCGACGCCTTTGTGGACTTTATCGCAGACTGTGTCGTGGCTACCCAAACGGATTTGCTACGTTTGCTTAAAAATAGTGGCGGTGTAAATGTTTCGGAAGCAATTCTTGCAGAAATCAAGAAAAATCCCGGAATGAACGCCCCTGCAATTGCTGCGAAACTCACTTTGGCCTTGCGAACGACTCAGCGTTATCTAAAGACCTTGACTGACGATAAGAAAATTGAATTTAGAGGAGCCCCGAAGAACGGCGGGTATTTTGTAAATTTCGAAAATTCAAACAATTGATCTGGAGCCACTATACCGAAATTTCGAAGTCCGATTCTGAACTTGAAATTGGCTTTTACGCTAAACAATGCGAATTGGAAAACTGGAGCGTCCGAGAACTGAAGCGGCAGATGAAAAGCATGCTGTTTCATCGTATCGCGTTGAGCAAGGACAAAAAGCAGATTTTGGACTTGAGCAAGAACGGTATTTTTATGGAATGACTAATGCTGTCGAATGCCTTAGATGTCGCACCCAAGATGACATAACGAGAAATAACGAACTGTTACTTTGTAAAATTTTCGCAAGTACCTTGCCAAGAGCGATACTTTAGCTACATTACATCCCGACGCACTACTCTATCGAATGGAGTGGTGCGTCTTTGTTTTATACGGCATTCCCGTATTTGCCAAGACGCCCCTAACAAGAACAAATCACAGGAGGCTCTATGACTAAAAAAGAAATCTCAACTTATTCTCAGCAAACTTTTGAAAGCATCAAGCATGTCGATGAAAATGGTGTCGAATTCTGGTACGCAAGGGAGTTGCAGACAGCGTTGGAATACGCACAATGGCGGCGTTTCGAAGAATCTATTGATAGAGCGAAAGTAGCGTGTGAAGCTAGTGGAATTGAAGTGGCAGATCATTTTGCCGGCGTTGGCAAAATGATAAATCTCGCCAAAGGTGCACAACGTGAAATCAGCGATGTCAAGCTTTCTCGCTATGCCTGCTATTTGATCGTAATGAACGGAGATTCTCGTAAAGAGGTAATTGCTCTTGGGCAGACGTACTTTGCGGTAAAGACTCGTCAGCAGGAGATTGTAGAAAACATCGAACAGTTGTCAGAAGATGAGAAACGCTTGGCGATTCGTGACGAAGTTACTATCCGAAACAAGTTCCTGGCTAGCGCAGCAAAGGCTGCCGGAGTCGAGACTCCTGTGGACTATGCAGTATTTCAAAATCGTGGTTATCAGGGCTTGTATAATGGCTTAAGCATGCAGGATATTCATAAGCGCAAAGGGCTGAAGAAAAGTCAACAGATTCTGGATCACATGGGTGCTACAGAATTGGCAGCAAATCTTTTCCGCATCACACAAACAGATGATAAGCTGCGCCGCGAGAATATCAAGGGCAAGGAGAATGCGAACGAAACGCACTTTGCTGTTGGGCAAAAAGTCCGTCAAACAATCAAGGAACTTGGCGGAGTTATGCCCGAAAACCTGCCCACACCAGAAAAAAGTGCAAAACAAAACCTATAGTAGTCAATTATGGAGGAAAAATGAAAATTGCACCAGCTACAGATCAGTATGACTTGCCGGAATATCTTTCGCTGCAGTTCGTGTATCTTCACGGAATGTTGGAGGAAAAATTTGGAACAGACCTTTGCCTTGTTCAGGCGGGGATTGTTCCGCCTATGGGAATAAGTGTTGTTGAGGTTGATGGTGTTGAAGAGCCGTGTATCGCATTCCTTTGGCGCTATGAAACATCAAAAGTCGAATGCATTAAAGATGGGCGAGGTCATGATGCATTGTGGAATGGATATCGTGGATTGATTGTTGCCCAAAGTGACCGAAAGTATATGCATGAGGCTTTGGACAAGTTTATTGATAAGGCGTTGGTTAGATATGTATAAGCCAGAAAATGTTGTAATTAAGGACGATGAGTCTGATTCCTGGGAAGATACGGACTTGTTTAAAAATCGTTTTGCGGAATCAACTCCCGGTGAAATGATTTTCGCCAGTCGTGATATGCGCGGCTGGTCTCAAGCTGCACTGGCAGAGAAACTTGGCAAGTCTCCACACTATGTTTCGGATCTTGAAAACGGGCGTCGAGCGGTGTCCAAGAAAATGGCTGTTGCGCTTGGCAAGGTTTTTGAATGCGATCCTTCGATTTTCTTTGCTTTTTAACCATTTTGTTGGCGTCAACAAAATGGTTCGCTTTACCCAATTGTGAACATAGTGTGTTCACAATTAAATTATGGAGGGAAAATGTTTGAAAATGACGAAGAACAAAAGCTTAGGACCTATCTCAAGGATTCGCTTGCAAATAATGATTCTTTGGTTATACCGAAAGTCATTTCAGAAGTTGTCAATTTGATAGGAATCGAGAAAACAGCCGAGTTGTCAGGGCTTAGTCTTGTAAACGTAAACAAAAGTATTTCTCTTGCCAAGGTCCAAAAGGAACTAGAACCATTCCCTGATCCATACAAGATTCCTCCATTTTCAAATATGGATCTTAAAGGGCTGTGTGAATATGCACAAAAGTCAGGCAAGGAAATAAGCGAACTTTCCTATGTAGAATTCCTGGATTTTATTAAGTGAAAATGGTTAGTCCGTTTTACAATAAAAGAGTGGACCTCGGTTATAAATCGTTCGTCGTCGGCTGGCGAATTTGCCTGGATTTAAAATTGGGGATCATTTTGTTGGCGTCAACAAAATGATCCTAGATGGCGAAATTAATCTAGCTCTTTTGCAAAAAAGAGCTATTTTTAATATTGAGGGACTTGATATGAAAAACATTATTCTTATTGATTATGAAAATTTGCAAATAAGAAACCTTGATTTATTGTATAATCTTGATTCTGAAATTTGTGTTTTTACCGGTCCGATGCAAAAAAATTATTCTGCAGAACTAGTTCAAAGTGCACAAAAATTTGGTGAACGCCTTAAGTGGATTCCAACGAGCCGAGCCGGCAGCAATGCCCTTGATTTTCACATTGCTTATTATTTAGGCCAAATGTCCTTATGTATGCCAAAACCATTTTTTCATATTATTTCAAAGGATAAAGGCTTTGATGCTCTAATTGATTTTATGAAATCCAAGGGACTTTTCATTGATAGGGTGATATCCGTAGAAGACATTCCCCTTGTAAAGAAAATGACTGAAATTGGAAATGATCCTGTCGGATTCATTAAGAATAAAATATTGAATGTTTCAAAACCGGGGAAATTGAAAACTTTGCAGTCTGCCATAAAAAAATGGCTTGAATCCTCAGATGAAAAGGCTGTCAATGAAATCATTGAAAGTTTAAAAAAGAAGGATTTCCTTTCTATAGATGCGAATGACAAAGTAATCTATATGGATGATTAAATTGCAAGATGTTCTCCTTTATCAAAAATATCTTTGCAAAACGTCGTGCCCGCGCTTCTGAGCGAGAGCGCTTATGCCGTAGCTTCATAGAACAAATTGATGAAGCCATTGCAAAGCGGAATTGTTTAAAGGAAGATCCCGAGATTTATGCAAATTGGCTTGAATCAAACAAACTGCTAAGAGAAGATGTTGTTACTCTTTCAAAAAAACAATTGAAGAAGTGTCCTAGTTTCAAAACACTAAATACGTCCATCGATTTGTATCTCAAAACGTATGAAGCCACTCGATGCTTACCTCTTGTGTATCTTGCCGAGTTATGTGTTTCTAGTGCCAATTCTTTGTTTTCCGATCCTATTCGATACTGTACTGATGAGGACCTTATAGCATGGCGTAAGTCCAATAAAAATGATTTAGATTGTCTATGGAAATATTCTCCTAGTCATTTCTTGGGCAATGTTCACTATTCCCTGTACAATGCGCATTGGGAAGAAATATCTCAAGTTTTTCATTCTCTTAATGATCGGAAAAAGGCTCATAATCAAGCTGTATATTTAAAACGAAAGTCCTTAGCATCTAAAATTCTAAAAAATATTAATGGACATCCTTTGGATGGGCAGCAAACAGATTCGGTCATTAAGGATTATCGAAATCAGTTGATTTTGGCTGGAGCAGGAACTGGCAAGACAACTACTATTGTCGGAAAAGTGAAATTTCTTCTTGAAATGGGTTTTTATCGTCCTGAAGACATCCTGTTGTTGTCCTTTACTGAAAAATCTGCTCATGATATGAATGAGCAGATAAAGAAGAATATTAATAAGCCTATAGAAGCAAGTACCTTTCATGCATTAGGTAACAAAATCCTTGGAAAAATCGAAGGAAAAAAAGCCGTATTCCTTGATACAACGAATTTTGTAATGGAAAAAATTCGTGAAAAGCTAGACGATTCTGCCTATATGGATCGCCTGGTCAAGTACCTGATCTTTGATCCAACAAAATCGAAAAGCAGAGATGATTTTGATAATCCAAAAGATTACAAACGTTTTTTGGAAGAAAATCCTCCCAAAAGTTTAAATGGTATTTCTGTCAAAAGCTACGGTGAACTTGACATTGCAAATTTTCTATTTCAAAACCAGGTCAATTTTCTCTATGAGGCTCCCTACAAACTGCCAACAGCAACTGCAACTCATAGACAGTACCAACCGGATTTTTATTTGCCCGATTATGGTATTTATATTGAATATTTTGGAATAAATCGAAAGGGAAGGGTTTCAGATAAATTTAAGGAAAAAGACGGAAAGTCTGCCAGCCAGGCCTATCAAAACAGCATGATATGGAAGCGCCAGACCCATCGGCAGAATAATACCGTTCTTGTAGAATGTTTTGCTTATGAGAAGTTTGAAGGCGATCTTTTGAATTGTTTAAAAGATCGTTTAATGTGCAAAGGTGTTGTTTTTAGGCCATTGCCTAGTGACAAATTGTGGTTGATGTTGCAGGATAAACACGACTCAAACCAAATAATAAAGAGCATCACCTCGCTGTTTGCAACAATGATAAACCACACCAAGGCCAATGATTACACCCTGGAAAATCTTTATTCATTGAATAATGAATTATCAAATGTTCTAGAAAGAAAGAACAATAAAGATATTATTGATCTTTTTAAGCCGATTTTTGAAGAATATGTAGCCATGCTAGCGTCTAAGGATATGATCGACTTTAATGATATGATCAACGATGCAGCAAAGTTTATTCGTAAAGGTAAGTATAAAAATCCCTACAAGTTCGTTATCGTTGATGAATATCAAGATATTTCAAAGCCTCGTTTCAACTTATTGCAAGCCTTACGAGAGTCATCTGATTATAAGCTATTTTGTGTAGGTGATGACTGGCAGAGTATTTATCGTTTTGCAGGCAGTGACATCAACTATATTTTGAACTTCGAGGCGTTTTGGGGTAAAACCTGTATCGGGAAAATTGAAACAACATATAGATTCCCACAACGATTGATTGAAGCTAGCGGCAATTTTGTGATGAAGAATCCTGCTCAAATTAAAAAATCCTTGAGAACTATGTCGAAAGAAAATGGTTATGCTTTGGGTATTGGCTTGTGGAATTGGCGCTTTAACGAAATGCCTAAGGGAAGTTCTGTTTTCTTTCTCGGCCGTTATAAGGACGATATTCGTGTGATGACCAATTTTATAAAGGACATAAATATTCACGATGGTGGAAAGATTACATTGCGTGGTCGTGAAGATCTAGACATAAAGTTTATGACAGTTCATGCCTCCAAGGGACTTCAAGCTGATTATGTCTTTATTTTGAACAATAAGAATGGTAGAAAAGGATTCCCCAGCAATATTGGGGATTCTTCTGTTATGCAACTTTTTTTGGATACATCAGAAGAATTTCCTTATGCGGAAGAACGCAGGTTGTATTATGTCGCGATGACGCGTGCTAAGAAGAAGGTGTTTTTTGTCCCTTCGACAAAGGAAGGAACTCAATCTCCGTTCTACGAGGAAATCTTAAAAAAATACGGAAAGGATATAAAAGCAGAACAAATTGCCATAAATAAGCATGATAACTTCTGTCAGTAGTTCCCTGTATCTAGAATCTTCCCAACATTCTTCTCTATTTATTCCTTATCCCTGATTTCGTCGTATATATTCTTTCTGCCGAGTCATACGGCTCGCCAGTAGGCGAACTTGTCGTGGGCAATCCTGATGGGAGCGACAATGGCATTTACCAAATGCTCCAGAAAAAATATTTTTCCTCGTTGATGATTTTTCATTTATTTACTATAAATGAATATCGGAGGTGTTTATGAACAGGAGTTTCTTTTTCGCAGGGCTAGCGTTGTGCGCGGCCATCCAGGCCTTTGGCGCAAACTATTATGTGGCTGTTGACGGTAACGATAGTGCCGTCGGTTCCAAGGAAAAGCCTTTTGCATCCCTCAACAAGGCGAATGCCGTTGTGCATGCTGGCGATACGGTCTGGATTCGTGGGGGAGTCTACGACCTGAACGATACGGTTTACTACAAGCGCTACGAGATGACGGCGGGCATTCTTTTGACCGCCAGCGGCGAAAGCGACGACAAACGCATTTATTATTTCGCATACCCTGGGGAGCGCCCGATTTTTGACGGCACAAATCTCCCTATCGGTCAAGCCTGCAGGAACAAGGGAACCATCGACAGCGTCATGACGACGTCTCCCATTGTGGTGGCAGCAAAGTACCTGCATCTGAAAGGTTTCGAAGTCCGCAACACTCCCATGAAGTGCAATTCCAATTCCGGAATTTTCCTTTACGCCAGTAAGCATATTATTCTGGAACAAATCGACAGCCATCATAATGCGGGCCCGGGAATTTTCATTCATGACGGAGCCTCTGGAGGTGGTGGCCATCTTGTGTTGAACTGCGACGCCCACGACAATTACGACCCCACGGGCTGGCAGGGCGATGCCGAAAATGCCGATGGCTTTGGTGTACATTATCAGCACGATGGCGATACAACAAGATTTGTGGGATGCCGTTCCTGGTGGAACAGCGACGACGGCTATGACGTTCTTGCGCAAGAATTCCCTGTCATTGTAGAAAACAGCTATGCCATGGGCAATGGTTACATCAAGTATGGAACCGCAACGCCTCCGGGAGTAAATGGCCACGGCTTTAAGATGGGTTACAGTCGCACAGGTGCCGGCCATCATATCATTAAGAATTGCGTGGCCTGGAATAACGTAGCAAACGGTTTCTATTCCAATTATACCAATGCAGGCAGCACCTGGATCAACAACACAGCTTATAAAAATGGAGACCGTTCATTCGGTATGGCCTCCACAACTTATGATGCGGATCTGAATCGCACGGCAGATGTGATGCCTTTGTTTGGCGACAATGCCCACGTGCTGAAGAACAACATTGCTATCCCCAACTATAATTCCCAGATAGGATCTTGCTGGATGAAGGATGCAACTCATGATGAGTATGTGGATTGTCCTGCCGGCGAAAACAACACCTGGAACTTTAATCTGGATTTGACGGAAGACGACTTTGTGAGTCTCGATGACCCCAGTATGACGGTGACTGGCGAAGACCTCTCCAAGATTCCTGGAATTTTGGGCCCGCGAAATCCTGATGGCAGTGTTCCCGATTTGTACTTCCTGAAACTGAAGGAAGGCAGCCGCGCCATCGACAAGGGCGAAGACATTGGTCAGTCTTTTGTTGGCGCAGCTCCGGACCTGGGTGCCTATGAATTCGGAATAATCAAGTCCAGCAGCAGTTCAACAGATGCAACCTCCAGTTCCGCTGCGGAACCTGTCAGCTCGTCCAGTTCCGACGACCAAACAACAGCAATCGCCGCAAAGCTCGAACATTCCTTGCCTGCAACAAATTCAGCAACCGTATTCGACTTGCAAGGTCGCTACTTGGGAACTTTACAATTGAACCAGCTGCGCAGCGAAACCATTCAAAACGCACTGCTCGCAAAATTCAAAACTCCCGGCATCTACCTCATCCGCCAAGGAAACCATCTGCAGAAAGTCAACGTGAAGTAGATGCACCCGCAGGAATGTAGTTGTACAAACTTTTCTACCTTTAGCTTTAATGAATTCCAATCCCTTTGAACTGAAGAAGACGTCCAAGAAGTCCAAGGCCCGCCTTGGGGTGATTCACACGGCACACGGCGATGTGACTACGCCTATCTTTATGCCGGTGGGCACCAACGCCACGGTCAAGGGGATTACCAGCCGCGATATCAAGGAGCTGGAAGCAGAAATCATCCTTGCAAACACTTACCACCTGTACCTGCGTCCGGGCACGAAGACCGTGGCGGAGGCTGGCGGCGTCCAGAAGTTCATGGGCTTTAACGGCCCCATGCTTACGGACAGTGGCGGATTCCAGGTGTGGAGTCTCAAGGAATTCCGCAAGATTACGGAAGAAGGCGTCCGCTTCAAGAGCCTGCTGGATGGATCCAGGCACATGTTCACGCCGGCAAGCGTCATGCAGGCCCAGCGCGAAATCGGTGCGGATATCATCATGGCCTTTGACGAATGCACGCCGTACCCAAGCACTTTGGAAGAGGCCGACGAATCCTTACGCCTTACGCTGAAGTGGACCCGCGAGGCAAAGGAATGGTTGGAGGCAAATCCGCCCATTCACGGCTACCCGCAGTTTTTCTTCGGGATCGTGCAGGGCGGCATGCACAAGGAACTGCGCCAGAAGTCCATCGAGGCCCTTAAGGAAATCGGCCCCGACGGTTACGCCATGGGCGGCCTCTCGGTGGGGGAGCCAGTGGAAACCATGTACGAAATTGCGGACTTCTGCACCAACTTGTTGCCGGAGGACCGGGCCCGCTACGTGATGGGGGTAGGCACGCCCTGGAACCTGCTGGAGCTGATCAAGCGTGGGGTAGACATGTGCGACTGCATCCTACCCAATAAAAACGCCCAGGACGGCCTGGTCTATACAAGCCAAGGCGTTCTCCGTTACAAGAATCAGAAGTTCGCCCACGATTTCGACCACCCGCTGGACCCGGAATGCGACTGCTACTGCTGCCGCAATTACAGCCGCGGCTACATGCGCCACCTACATAAAGCAAAAGAGCCCCTGGGATGGACTCTTTCTGTAATTCATAACCTGCGTTTCTACATCAAGCTGATGCAACAGGCCAAGGCCCACATCGCCGACGATACTTTTGAAGAATGGGCCGACGAAATGATTCCAAAGTTGCAGCAGAACCTGTAACTGCAACAGTTCTCTGTCATAACAAAACTTTCAAAGCCCCTTCGGGGGCTTTTTCATTTGACAAATAAAAATTCTTTAGTATCTTGAATAGCATGGCAATGAACCACCACCTATTTACCGGTCAATGCGAATCCGTGGGTGAAGCCCACGTCACGAACACTACAACGGCAAACGATGGCGTAAAATCCAAGATTCTGCCGACACACGCAGGAACGTCCCCCGTCAGGAGACATCGCGTTCCTCGCGCCCCCAAGAAGTAGAGTTCGCTAAAGGCGATTCGTAAATAATCCTTCAGGATGTCTTGCAGCGGTGCTGTGAGTCGTTTTAGATGATAAACCAAATAAAGTCCACATTTAGTAACAAGCCACCTTTATAAAAGTCCCATTTCAACCCTACATTTTTTGACAATTAATCCACATTATCTTCCTATTTATTGAAACTTTCTCTATTTATAGTTCTATTTTATAAAATTAAATGTCTACACTTTTCATAAAAAGACTATATTTTAGATAATGGGTGTGAAAAATAAAAGGATGGGTATGAATTTGGGTAAAAAACTAATCTGGGCAGCCGTTGCTGCCGCGTTCGCTTGCGGTTCCGCCAACGCGCAGACAAAAGTCGTGGTAGATCCTGGCAAAAAATACCAGTATTTCGAAGGATGGGGAACTAGTCTCTGCTGGTGGGCCGTTAAGACCGGAGCCTGGAGCGAGGCCAACTATACAAAGCTTTTGGGTGCCGTAGCCGATCCGGATACAGGTCTTGGCTACAACATTTTCCGTTACAATATCGGTGGGGGAGACCAACCCGGCCACAACCACTTGACCAAAGGCGACGGGGGAGCTGCGGTTCCTGGCTACAAGCCCACCGAAAAAGGCGATTACGACTGGAACGCAGACAAAACCCAGCGTAACATCATTTTCGCCTTGAACAAGATGGTAAAGGACCCGATTTTCGAAGCCTTTTCCAATTCTCCTCCCTGGTGGATGACCAACAGCGGTTGCGTCGCAGGCGGAGTCAACGGAGCAGACAACCTGAAATCCGACTACTTTGACGATTTCGCCGACTACCTGTCCGAAGTGGCATTGCACTTCAAGAAGGAATGGGGCATCACCTTCCGCACAGTGGAGCCCTTCAACGAACCAAGTGCCGGCTGGTGGAAAGAAAACAAGGACCAGGAAGGCTGTGGCTTTAAAAGTCGACAGTCCGACATGATCATTGAGCTGGGCAAGGCTCTCAAGAAAAAGGGTTTGTTCCCCGAAACTTCTGTTACCGGCGCAGACGAATCCAGCATTGCCGACGCCTTGAAACAGTTTAACGGCTATAGTGCCGAGGCACGCTCCTACATGTTCCAGATGAACACCCACAGCTATGATGGCTATAGTTCACGTCAGGGCATGTACGAGGCAGCCTTCGCCGCCGACAAGAGAATTTGGCAGTCCGAATCCGGCCCGCTTCATCGCGGTAACAGTACCCTGGATATTACCCTCTGGATGGCCGACGTGATTCTTCACGACCTTCGTGACATGAAGGCAAACGCCTGGGTGGACTGGCAGCTTTCTGACCCTGCAGCCAACTGGCAGACCATCAAGGCCGATCACAGTAAGCAGACCTTCTCTTACTCGCCCCGCTACTACATGCACAAGACATTTACCCACGCCATCCGTCCAGGCTCCCAGTTTATCGATAGCGATAACAGCAATACTCTGGCAGCCATCCGCGAAGACGGTTCCCTGGTTATCGTAGTGCTGAACACCACAGGCAATAACGTTTCCTACGCCTTCGACCTGAACAAGTTCAGCGCCATCGGTTCCAAGGCAAAGGTAAACCGCTTTACGTTGCCAGCAGCCCTCAAAGCCGATGCCGACATAGCCATTTCCAACAAGACACTGAACGTAACTGCGGGCGCACAGTCCATCGTTACGATGGTGATTGACGGAGCCAAGAGCGAAGGCCAGTGCGACGTTGAAGGCATCAAGACCTACGTCAAGATTCACGACGGCGGCTGGAACGAAATTACCGACATCAAGGTGAACGTGGGCGATTCCCTGGTCATTGGCCCGCACCCCTATTCCGGTGCCCGCTGGACATGGAATGGTCCCAATGACTTCTACCAGCTGGGGCGAGAAGTGCGCTTCAAGAACATGCAGGAATCCCAGAGCGGAACCTATACAGGAACCGTCGCCACAACAGCGGGCTGCGCCGTCAACGTGGACTTCAAGGTTACCGTTATCGACCCCAACAAGCCTGTTGTAGAGCCTATCGAGCCCGAAGAACCAGAAGAGCCGGTAATTCCGCAAGACACAGCAAAGACAGACACATCCATTGTTGTAGACACGACCAAGGTAGACACAACCACCGCGGACACCACGGTAAAGGACTCCATCAAGCAGGATACCTCCGTTATCGATACAACTCCAGTGATCAAAGATTCAACGATCAAGGACTCCTCAATTCAGGATACCTCCACACGAATCAGATTGAACCATTTGCAAATCAGCCGCATTGCTGTATCCAGACACGGGGGAGACTTGCACATTTCCGCACCCAGCGAAACAATGGTCTTTACCATGCACGATTTGCAGGGCAATCTGCTGATGCGTCAACAAATTTCTGGCAATACTGAGATTCCGGTAAGCCAGTTCGCCCGCAGGGGATTCATTGTTCAAATCAGGAACATGAAGGGCAATAGCCTATACCTGCGCGCCATACGTTAAAACAAGTCACGTCTAAACAGAAAACCCCGAGGTTTTTACCTCGGGGATATTTTTATGCTTTTTAGATCCTTCAAGCTTCGCACTCAGGATGACACGCTGCATCGTCTTTCAATGACTCACTGCATTATTCTCTGATGCACAGCACTGTCATTCCGAGCAACGTCGAGGAATCTACTTGAACAGGTTCTTCATCTTCTCAAGGAAAGACTCTTCCTGTGCAGTTTCCTTGTCCTTACGGAGTTCGGCCAACTTCTGGTAGAGTTCCTTTTCTTCCCTGGAAATGTCCTTCGGAATTTCTACGCCAATCTCAACGTAGAGGCTTCCACGATCGCCACGCTTGTGCAGCGGGTACAGGCCCT
Organism: Fibrobacter sp.; assembly: GCA_045616805.1. Taxonomy (GTDB): domain Bacteria; phylum Fibrobacterota; class Fibrobacteria; order Fibrobacterales; family Fibrobacteraceae; genus Fibrobacter. The sequence continues at coordinate 91,123 of JAZLHK010000085.1, read as the reverse complement.
GTTCACGGAGGCGCAGGATGCTGCCAGCCTGAGTGCCAGCTGCAATTTTGATCTGTACTTCGTCACCTTCCAGAGTCGGAATGCGCTGGGTGCCACCAAGAACCAGCTTATGAACGGGAACCTTAATTTCGCAGTGGAGATCATCACCTTCACGGGTGTAGAAATCGTCCTGCTTTTCGGCAACGACAGCCAGCAAGTCGCCACTTGCGCCACCGCGAGGACCGCAGTTACCTTCGCCACGAAGGTTCAGGTACTGTCCGTCAGAAACGCCGGCCGGAATCTTGATAGAGATTTCTTCCGTTTCCTGCACGCGGCCTTCACCATGGCAGTTAGAGCAGGGCTTTGCGATAGTTTCGCCCATACCGTTACAGGTGGGGCAGGCGCTTTCAGAAATCATCTGGAAGAAACCACCCGTTGCACGGCGTACTCGGCCGGTGCCATGGCATGTGCTACATTCGGTAACGTTCTCACCGCCCTTGCCGTTACATTCGGTACAGGGAGTATAGCGCTTCAGGCGAACCTTCTTGGTGCAGCCTTCGAAGATTTCCTTGTAGCTCAGGGCCACCTTGATCTGCAGATCGTTACCGCGGGGAGGACCTGCCTTACGGCTGCGACCGCGACCGCCGCCGCCAAAGCCGAAGCCACCGCCAAAGATGTCGCCAAACTGGCTGAAGATGTCTTCAAAGCTTCCGAAGCCACCGCCGCCAAATCCGCCACCGCCGAAACCGCCACCAGGAGCGTTAAAGCCAAACTGGTCGTAGTTCTTGCGCTTTTCAGGATTGGAAAGAACGTCGTAAGCTTCTGCAGCTTCCTTGAATTTTTCTTCGGCTTCCTTGTCACCCGGGTTCTTGTCCGGATGGTACTTGATGGCAAGCTTCTTATAAGCGTGCTTGATTTCATCAGCACTTGCGTCCTTACCGACGCCTAGAACCTCGTAATAATCTCTTTTATCTGCCATATAGCTCGCTCCTTCGGAGCTTTGAGGCTTGAGGTCGCACCTTGCGGTGCTTTGAGGTCGGGCTGCGCCCTTTGAGCTAAACAAAGGCGCTTCGCGCGAATCACAGATTTGAGAAAACCTCTTACCTCGAACCTGTTGCCTCGTACCTGTTTATAGCAAAAAGGTGCTCCTGCCTAAAAAAGACAGGAAAACACCATTTGCAAGGCCAGCTCAAAAACTCATTGCTCAAAGCTCATAGCTCAAAGCGAGCTTGCGAGCGACCTCATACCTAATTAGTCAACGACTTCAGCGTCGACAACTTCCGGACCGTCGCCCTTCTTTTCGGACTTGGGCTGTTCAGAAGCGCCCGGCTGAGGCCCCGGCTGTGCACCAGCGGCACCGGCAGCCTGAGCCATGGAGCTCATCATGTTCTGGAGCTTGTCCATAGCGGCCTTGATTTCGTCCTTGGTGCCGTTTTCCTTCTTGTCCTTGATTTCCTGGACAGCGGCTTCAATCTGGCTCTTGGTGTCAGCAGGAATCTTGTCGCCAACTTCCTTGAGCTGAGCTTCGACCTGGTAAGCCATCTGTTCAGCCTGCTTCTTGATGTCTACCAGTTCGCGCTGTTCCTTGTCCTTGGCAGCGTTGGCTTCGGCATCCTTCACCATCTTGTTGATTTCGTCTTCGGAGAGGCCACTGGAGGAAGTAATCTTGATGGACTGTTCCTTGCCGGTTTCCTTATCCTTAGCGGAAACGTCGACGATACCGTTGGCGTCGATGTCGAAGGTCACTTCGATCTGAGGAACGCCGCGGGGCTTCTTCGGAAGGTCGGTGAGGTCGAACTTACCGAGGGTACGGTTGTCGCGAGCAAATTCACGTTCACCCTGGAGAACATGGATGGTCACTGCCGGCTGGTTGTCTTCAGCGGTAGAGAACACCTGGCTCTTCTTGGTGGGGATGGTGGTGTTGCGGTCGATGAGCTTGGTCATGACGCCACCGAGAGTTTCGATACCCAGAGAAAGCGGGGTCACGTCGAGGAGGAGAACGTCCTTCACAGCGGAGTCGCCGCTAAGAACTGCGCCCTGAACTGCAGCACCGATTGCCACAACTTCGTCGGGGTTCACAGTCTTGTTGGGTTCCTTGCCGAAGTACTTCTTCACAGCTTCCTGAACGGCCGGAATACGGGTAGAACCACCAACCAGGATCACTTCATCGATTTCAGACAGGCTGAGGCCGGAGTCTGCGAGAGCCTTGCGGCAGGGTTCCATGGAACGTTCCACCAGGTGAGCGGTCAGCTGGTCGAACTTTGCACGGCTGAGGGTCAGGTCCAAGTGCTTGGGGCCAGTGGCGTCAGCGGTGATGAAGGGGAGGTTGATGTTGGTAGAAGTAGTAGCGGAAAGGTCAATCTTTGCCTTTTCAGCAGCGTCCTTCAAACGCTGGAGAGCCATCTTGTCCTTCTTCAGGTCGATGGAGGGATTTTCCTTCTTGAATTCGTCGTTGATCCAGTCGATGATGACTTCGTCGAAGTTGTCACCACCCAGCATGGTGTCGCCGTTGGTGGACTTCACAGAGAACATACCGTCGTCGATTTCCAAAATGGAGATATCAAAGGTACCACCACCAAGGTCGTACACGGCAACCTTTTCACTCTTCTTGGAGTCGAGGCCGTAGGCGAGGGCAGCAGCAGTCGGTTCGTTCACGATACGAAGAACTTCGAGGCCAGCGATCTTACCAGCGTCCTTGGTAGCCTGACGCTGAGCGTCGTTGAAGTATGCCGGAACGGTAATCACAGCCTGGGAAACGGTTTCGCCCAGGTAGTCTTCTGCGATCTTCTTCATGGTCTGAAGAACTGCAGCGGAAATTTCAGGAGGAGCGAACTGCTTGTCGTCGATCTGGACGCGGATAGGATCGGAACCGGAACCGACCAGCTTGTAGGGCATGTTCATTTCCACAGCGGAGCATTCGCCAGCGGTGCGGCCCATGAAGCGCTTGATGGAATAAATGGTCTTTTCGGGGTTGGTAATAGCCTGACGCTTAGCAACGTGGCCAACCAGACGTTCGCCGGTCTTGCCGAATGCGACGATAGACGGGGTAGTGCGGAAACCTTCTGCGTTTGCGATCACTACGGGCTTGCCACCTTCCATAACGGAAACGCAGCTGTTGGTTGTACCAAGGTCGATACCGATAATCTTGCTCATGATTGAGTCTCCTATTTAAATTCTTGCGGCGATCAATGCGCCATTCTTGTTTCGTCCCCTTTTATGCAAAACCCGTGCCAAAAGCAAAAAAACGCTTCAAAAACGTCAAAAAACGAACTTTCATTTCATTTTGAAACATGAAAATAGCCCCAAAAAGACAAAAAAAAGCCCCGTTTCATTTTAGAACAGGGCTTAGATTTTGAAAGTGTGGGCTCGAACAACCAAAAATATTGTCGGTTATCTCCCGGAGGATACTCTGAAGGTCTGTCCAGCAGAATTACGAACCACGTAGGCTCCGTAATGGAACCCGGCATTCTTAAGGCCAACCTTAAGATCCTTTAAAGATGCTCCTCCATTGAGGCGAATCTTGCCCAGCTGATTCCCCATCGCATCAAAGACCTTGTATTCAGCAGCGATTCTACTGAAGAATCCAGAATTCCACTTAGTCCTGATTGACTGGGTTTCACTGCTGGAGCTAGCCGCATTGGAAGAGTCGGCAACTGCGCTGCTAGAGCTAGCGATATCAGAAGAATCCCCTTCGGAGGAACTACTTGCGGGACTTTCTTCTGCAGTTCCGTTATAGATTTCTTCGGCAGGCTTGTCGCTTACGCCAAAGGCGATCCAGTCCAGGTTCACGTAGTCGGTGGTCATCAGGACCCTGAGCTCGTGCTCACCCTTGGCCAGTTCCTTTGTGGTCTTGCCCTTGAAAGTGTCGTACTTGTCGAAATCACCAGTTCCCTTCAGTTCCAGTTCGTCGGTAATGGCCTCGCCATCCATAAAGAGCTGGATGCCGGCCTTTTCCATGCCGGTAGCGTAGGAAAGTTCGTAGGGGAGGGCTCCTGCAGCATCCACATTCACGGTGTATTCCAGCCATTCGCCCTTCTGGGTGTAGCCAATGGCATATCCAGTACCTGCAGCAACAACGTCGACGCGGTCTTCGCGGTATTCGCCACCCTGGTTCTTGTTATCCATGTCGTAGTAGGCCTTGCCGGCACCGCCAACATCGTAGTTCTCGAATTCAATGAAGTTCTTCTTGCCTTCAACAGTTGCACCGATGACCGGCAGTTCGCACTTGGCCTCAGGATCCTTCAGCAAAGCCTCGCAGAAGGGGCCCTGGGGAACAGCGGTCTTGCTGTTTTCAAATTCCCAATAGTCAGCTTCGAAGTCACCTGCGAACATGAAGAATACGTCATGCTTGCCAACGGCACCTTCGGCAGGCACGGTCACCAGGCCATCCTTGCTGAATTCAGCCTTTGCAACTACGGGACCATCCACCTTGTCCAGGCGAACCGTAACGGAGGAAGCCTTCTTGACGCTCAAGACAGATGCGGAGAAAGATTCTGCGCCAGCGTCACCGAATTCAACACCGCTGATCTTAGTGTACTTACCGTCGGTAAGATTGGTAAGAACCGTATTGCCTGCGGCACCGCTCTTTCGGACCTTCACTTCTTCGCCCCAGGACATGGTTTCAGCTTCTACACGCTTATAGGGGTTGAAATCTTCCAGCTGGGCCACGCCATTATCCGGCCACCAGTCAATCTTCTGGATAGTTCCGTCGGCATTATACTTCATTTCGGCAACGCCAACAGAACGACGTTCCTTATGCTGGAATTTCAGGCCCATCTTATCGGATTTCTGGTGCCAAAGTTGATAATGATGGCCGAAAACGTAGGATTTTCCCTTGTAATCCACAATTCCCGGGTGGTTACCGTTACTGCGGGAGGAATGGGGCATAATGTCGCCCTTGTAGGTCCAGGGACCCGTGGGGGAGTCGCTCATGGCGTAGCCAATACCTTCGGCGCAGCAGGTGGAAGCAAAGGCCATGTAGTAATGGCTGTCATGCTTGTAGAACCAGGGGCCTTCCTGGTAATCCTTGACCTTGGGATGGGTAACAATGCTACCGGATGTACTGATCATGTCTTCGTTAAGCTTGATCATGTAAAGATCCGGATTGCCCCAGTACATGTAGGCCTGGCCGTCATCATCAACCCATACAGTGGGGTCGATGTCGTTCCAATGCTCGCGCTGCCAAACCAAGGCCTTGTTCAGAGGATCCTTGAAGGGGCCGTAGGGATTATCCGCCACCAGAACAGAAATTCCGTTACCGTGAATGGGAACGTACATGTACCATTTGCCGTTACGTTCCACAACCTGTTCAGCCCAGGCGCCGTTAGTTCTTGTGCTCCACTTGATATCGTCCAAGGAAGCCACAGCCCCGTGGCTCGTCCAGTTGACCATGTCCGTAGAAGTGTGCAGAAGCCAATCGTACATCAGGAATCCATCGGCATCATCTTCGTCGTGGGTCGTGTAAAGGTAGAGCGTGTCCCCATGCACCATGGGAGCCGGGTCCGCCGTGTAGTTGGTTGTGATTATCGGCTGCTGTGCAAAGGCAACTCCGGCCAAACTCAATAGGGAAGTAACGGATAAGAGTTTTCCAAACATCTTTATCTCCAAACAATGATATACACCGAAGATAAAGATACCCTGTAAAACAGGGCAAAATAACCCTGCTTTTGCAAACAACTTTGCAACTTCTACAATAACTTTTTGTTTACGAAGTCAGATTTGTACGAAAAAAGCCGCCTTATACTTTCGTATAAAACGGCCAAAATTCCGTAGGGGAGGGATGATTGCGAAATGCTTGAACCGCGGTAACGATCCAGTCACAAAACATCAGGACCACCGCGGTGGCGATCCAGTCGCGAAAACTACTTGCCGGAAGAAACGATAACCTTTGCGGGCTTAAGAATCTTGTTCTTGAGCTTGTAACCCTTCATGAACACGGTTACCACGTGATTTTCGGGAACGGTTTCGCTGGGCTGCTGCATCAGGGCTTCGTGACAGTTGGGGTCAAATTCCTGACCGGTGGGATCCAGCTGTTCGAGACCAGCGTCGGCGAGGACCTTGGCAAACTGGTCGTGGATCATCTGCATGCCCTTTTCGAAAGTTTCCAGGTCCTTGGCCTTATTTTCGGCGGAGAAAGCGCGTTCGAAATTGTCCAGGACTTCGGAAAGCTTTTCCAGGAGCTTTCCGTTGGCAGTTTCGATGATTTCAAGCTGCTCGCGGGCGCTACGGCGGCGGAAATTGTCGAATTCAGCCATGAGACGGAGATTGCGATCGTTGGCGGCAGCCAGTTCAGCCTTCAGCACGTCTTCGGCAGATTCGGAGGATTCTGGAGCAGGTTCGGCCGGAGCTTCAGCAGCGTCTGCCGGCTGTTCTGCGGAACCTTCATTAGCGCCAGCCTGTTCAGCCTTGGCGGCTTCCTTCATAACGTTTTCGAGATCCTGTTCAAACTTTGCGCGTTCTTCGGCGGTGGGTTCCTGCAAATTTTCGTCAGCCATAATAAATCCTTTAAAAATCTTAAAAATGAACCAGGAAATCCTGGGTGAGTGACATTTCGGCCGGAAAATGCAAATTCCGTGCCAAGCAAAAATCAACGATTTACAGGCCATATTTAGTAAAATCCGCTCCATTTTGAAACACCTCCTTGAAAAACCGTTTTATTAGTTTACATAATCCGCATTATCGGCAACGAATGATTGGAGCTTGAGGGGAGGCTGCTGTTATTATATTTAAACAAGAAACGGAGATTTTTATGTCCCAGACCAGCGAAAAATACCGAATTGAATGGCTTGCAGCCGACCAGGCCCGTGACGCAGGACTTGAGGAACCAGCGGATGTTGTAGCATTCAAGGATATTCCCTACGGCGAATTCGGTGACTGGAATCTGCTGGATCTGTACATGCCCAAGGGTGCAACGAAATCCAAAAGTGCGACGAAATGTACGGATGCAAACGACATCGAGAATTGTGCCGCGAACGATGTTGTGCGAAAGCTCCCGGTGATCATCAGCATTCACGGCGGTGCGTTCGTTTACGGACAGAAAGAAACGTACAAGTTTTATCTCATGAGCCTGGCCGCCCGAGGATTCGCCGTAGTGAATTTCAACTACAGACTTGCCCCTGAATACAAGTTCCCTGCCGCATTGGAAGATACCGACGCCGTGCTGCATTGGGTTATGGAAAACGCCGACAAGTACAATCTGGATACAGAAAAAATCTTCTTCGTGGGCGATTCTGCGGGAGCGAATTACGCGGCTCTTTATTCAATCTATTGCGTGAATCCGGAATACGCTCGTAAAGTGCAGGATGCAGCAAAATCCTGGTACGGGAAACAGGCGAGGGTCAATCCTCCCCTAACATTCAAGCCTCGGGCAGTCGCCTTGAACTGCGGTCTTTACGACGTGACCAACGATCGCGACAATCACGCCGACATCATGGTGGACTTGTTCGGCGAGCATCTGGAAGAATGCTGCGAATACTTGAATGTGATGGACTATCTGACCGCAGATTTTCCGCCGGCTTTTGTGATGACTGGCGAGTACGACTTTTTGAAGTTGCAGAACCGCCACATGGCCAAGGCACTAGAAAAACAGAACCTCCCCCACGTTTTCAAGTCCTACGGGACTCCCGAAACCAAGGAAATTTCACACGTATTCCACGTGAACATGAAACTCCCCCTCGCCCACCTTTGTAACGATGAGGAATGCGAGTTCTTTAAGGAGGTGATCACCTCCCCTATTTGCTTAAAATAAGTATAATTCCTCCCCCCCCAAAAAAAACAAGAATAAACTTTCTGTCCCAAAACACTTGACTTTTGTCCCATAATTATTTATATTGGGCAACAAGGTAGGTCAAGTCCATGAAAAAGAAGAATGTCATCAATCTGATTCGATATTATGCCGAAAAAAACGATCCCGCATTCCGCGAGGAGGCATACGAAATTGCACGAGATTTCGATGCCAACGGTGATTTTCAGCTTTCCGAATATATCATGGCGCTTTTGTCTAGCGCAAACGCCTTTGTGCCGCAAATGCACGAAGATCAGATGACATTTTTCCGCAAAATGACATCCTCGCACGATTCTCTGCCACTCCCCACGCCAATAGAAAAGGATATTCTCGGAATCATCAACGCTATCCAGCGGAACATGGGAATCAACAAGTTCCTATTCCAAGGCGCACCTGGAACAGGCAAGACCGAATCCGTACGGCAAATTGCCCGCATTTTGGAACGCGACCTGTTCTGCGTAGATTTCGACACCATCATCGACAGCAAACTCGGGCAAACGCAAAAGAACATCGCAGCGCTGTTCGACGAACTGAATCATTTTGCGCACCCTGAAAAAATTCTTGTTCTGTTCGACGAAATCGATGCCATAGCCCTTGATAGAACCAGCTCCCAGGACCTTCGCGAAATGGGCCGCGCCACGTCGGCTATCCTCAAGGGATTTGACAACCTCAACGAACAGATTACCATTATCGCCACGACGAACCTTTTCAAGCATTTTGACAAGGCGCTTTCCCGCCGTTTCGATTCCATTGTTGATTTCAATAGATACTCCCAGGACGATTTGCAAGAAATTGCAGAATCTATTCTGAACAATTTCCTGACCAAGTTTAAAATTGCTGGACGAAATACAAGGCTGTTCTTCAAGATTATCGGCAAGAATGGATGTCTGCCCAATCCAGGTGAACTCAAAAACATCATCAAGACTGCGGTCGCATTTAGCGATGCTAATGTTGAGTGCGATTACCTTAGACGTCTTTACGAAAAATTCATCGGTCATATTCCAAGCGACCTGCAGCAATTACAAGAACAAGGCTTCACTGTCCGTGAAATCGAGATACTTTCTGGCGTATCAAAAAGTCAAGTTGCCAGAGCTTTGCAAGGAGATAAATAATGAATGATGTTCTCCTTTTGAAAGGACGATTTGAACACGCACCCAATCCAACGAAGCCTGGAGCCCCCAAGCTCCCCAGCAAAGGAAAAGTATCAGCAGAGCATGTTGGATTGCTAATTCAGGAACTTAAAATCGAGCAATCAAAATGGTTGTACGATTCGACGCTGTCCAAAGCCTTGCTTGATGTACATTATAACCGCATTATCGCTAAGAGCAATCGTATGCGTAGTATCTTTGCGTTTGAATGTGACGAGCATATTGTGGGTGCGAAGTTTGATAAGACAAAAACAAAACACATTATCACCTATTGCTTTGACAAAGGTGAATTCGCCAAGGCAATTGAACGACTCGATAATTGCAAAAAAATCATAGACAATAATTTCGGAGGCGAAGTTACTGCCGAAGACATCGAACAACTATCTACAAACACATGGCAAATCAAGGTTATGTCGAAGTCGTTGTTTATGCAATGCGTAAAAGATTGCTTTTATATAAGCCATTTTGCGAAAGACCGAGCTCCGAAAACTTTGGATGAAACATCCCTTATTTCCATTTACGACATCGGCGAAGATGCCGTTGATTTGCTACGAAGTTTCGGCATCATTATAACCAATGATAGAATTATCAACGGGACCACATTGCAATTAAGACCACACGAGGTAAGTATCTTGAACAACAAGGCTCCTTATCTCATCGCCATGGCTATTTCAGATGTCTCTAAATACACTAAGGACGATTTTGACACAACAGAAGATGTGAAACCACGCATCGACGAACCTACAAATGAACCGATTATCGGCGTCATTGATACGATTTTCGATACAAATGCGTACTTCTCAAAATGGGTCGATTACGTCAATACCGTTCCCGACGAAATCGAAATCACAAAGGATGATTCTGAACACGGAACCACGGTTTCTTCAATAATCGTAGATGGTCCGGCTCTCAATCCAGAACTTGAAGATGGCTGCGGCCATTTTCGTGTAAAGCATTTCGGCGTTCTTGCAGGAAATGTCGGTAGCACATTTACCATATTAAAGACCATCAGACAGATTGTCTCCGAAAACAAGAACATCAAAGTCTGGAATCTTTCGCTTGGTTCAAAACAAGAAATTCCCGAAAACTATATTTCTCCCGAAGCAGCAATCCTTGACAAAATCCAGTATGAAAATGATGTTACATTCATTATCGCAGGAACAAACAAAGATGTTGATGAAGAGGGGGAAAAGCGAATCGGGGCTCCAGCAGATTCAATCAATTCAATTGTTGTAAATTCAGTAAACTTTGAAAAGAAACCAGCACCCTATACGCGAAGCGGCCCCGTTCTTTCATTCTACAATAAACCAGATCTTTGTTATTACGGCGGAGACTATAAGAAAAAGATTATTGCGTATGGTCCCAAAGGAACAACGCTAGTTTCTGGAACATCGTATGCAGCGCCATGGATTGCCCGAAAAATGGCTTATTTGATTTACGTCATGGGCTTGCGTCGCGAAGTCGCCAAAGCGTTGCTCATTGATTCCGCCGCCGGATGGACTCCAAATGATGAAGCATCAACAAAAATTGGCTACGGCATCGTTCCCAAGAAAATTGATGATATAATCCGCAGCAAGGATGACGAAATTCGTTTCATCTTAATGGGCGAATCTCAACAATACAACACTTACAACTACGGCATCCCAATCCCCGTGGCAAACGATACGCATCCTTTTGTAGCAAGGGCAACACTTTGCTATTACCCTAACTGCGAACGAAACCAAGGAGTCGACTACACAAATACCGAAATGGAACTTCGATTTGGACGAATCAATGACAGGGGAAAAGTTCAAAGCATCAAGGGCAATAAGGAAGAACCTGATGATATCGACGACTTGAATGATTTTACAGAAGAACATGTTCGCCGGTATTTCCGCAAGTGGGATAACATCAAGTATATTGCCGACAACTTTACAAGTCGAAGTAAACCCCGCAAGGTTTATGTAAATGCCAATGGTAACTGGGGTATCAAGCTCACTACAATGAACCGTTTAAGACAGGATGATGGCAATGGCCTCCCCTTTGGTGTGGTTATCACGCTCAAAGAACTTAACGGCAAAAACCGACTTGCCGAATTTATTCAACAATGCAGTTTACGAGGCTGGCTCGTGAACCGAGTGAATGTCGAAAATCTTGTTGAAGTCCGCAACAAGGCTGAAGAAGATATCGTGTGGGAGTAAAAAGATAGGGAGTAATTATGGAGTTCGACGCATCAATCTTAACAACCGCTGTAACTATAATCTCATCTAAAGACATTCTAAACAAAATTTTAGGTCCTTCTGCAGATTATATTGGCGGTGAAATAAAAAGTCTTGTTGAAAAGTGCAATATTAATCTTAACAAGATTTTTTCAAATGCACAACGAAAAATTGGCAATAGAATTAACGATAACGGACAAGTATCCCCTAGAGTTTTAAAACATATTATAGATGATGGAAAATTCTGCGAAAACGAAATACTTACCGAGTATTATGGAGGTATTTTAGCTAGCGCAAGGACATCAATTGATAGAGACGACAGGGCCATACCCATGTTAGATCTAATAAAATCAATGTCTGTATATCAGTTGCGATTACACTACTTTTTTTATTATTCGGTCTTTAATCTTTTCAAAGATAATCCCATAAATTTAGGAATAGAACCGGATATACACATTCTCATTTCACTAAATGACTACGATAATGCCATGGATTTTTTACCGAACGAAGATAAAAATTCCATTCTTCATCATTCAATTATGGGACTAAAGCGACTGGGTTTAATTGGCAATTATTGTGCCGTTGGTTCTGATTCTGATAATACAGAATGCTTATTCCCTTTACCTAAAAATGGGATGATTATGATCCCAACAGTTTTAGGGGCAGAAATGTTTCTTTATGCATTAGGATTTCAAAATGTTTCTGGAGTAGATTTGGTAAACGGAAAAATCAAAAACCTTCCAGATCCTATTATAGAAAACCTTCCGAAAGCTAAAAAAGTTCAATAATATTCTAGTACAAAAGAGTTGATATGATTCTTAGCGGCGATTCTCTCGGTTTATATAGTATTGACATCAAGTACGAAGGTTCAACAAGCGCGACACAATACTGCATTGATGACTTTATGAGGCGTCTTTATGGTAGTCGCAAAATTGTGGACATGACAATCCTGACCTGCGAAAATTATCACGCCATGATGCTATGCTTTGAAGACCAGGATCTCGTTGTTTTTATCAAAAGTGGTTTGACTTCGGGTTATCCTGGTGAGGGACCGAAGGGAACGTCCCTTATCATCCGCCTTGCAGAAGAAGCAGGAATCACAATAAAAGAATTAGCCGCAGCACCTTCGCTATTCAAGAGAATTAATTCTTCTCTCGTCACTGTAAAAGATGTGGAATTCATCAAAAGGAATGGCAGAGAAAGTCTTAATTACGACCGTCTTTGTCTAAAAATTGTCGATAAAGAATATGTTCAACGGGCGAAAGATTCCTTCAAGAAAAACAAGGATATCATTTTCGTTAGAACTGAAGACGAAAAGACGAAGGATTCCGTTGAGATTGATAGAGCTAAGGCGCTAAAGATGCTGCAAGAAATTCATGCTGCTGTTGTTGAGTCAAAGAAAACAAATCTCTTAACTAAAATGGTGATGGGGGCAAAAATAATATCAATAATAAAAGATCTCTATGATTTAACAGATTGTATTCAACAATAATTTGTTTTAATGGCTTTCTATGAAAATTCTTAATCTCTGCACCTTAGCTGGTTTCCCGTCTTTTTTCTTTGAAGAGATGGAAAAGCATACAGAATTATTGTTGAATTCAGGATTTGAAGATGAATTGGTTGAAAATCAAGTATTTCGGGATTTGATTGAAAGAGTAACCGATTTTTCTAAAGACTGTAAAATCATCGGCTACCACTACACTAGAGCCGATAGGGATGACATTATAAAGGGGGGCCTGAAATCAAGATCTGGTCAAGAAATTAGAGAAACCTTTTTATCCCGTTATGGATATTTATTCACAGCAGCTGAACTCGATATAATAAAAAATGCGTGGGAAAAATACTTTAACAAGATTGCGATTACTTCCCGAGACCACCGGATATTTTTCAACCTAACCACTACAGCCCTTTTTGATGGTGGTGCAGAGCCGTTATTGCAATATTATGGCGGGGAACAAGTTTTTATGCCTTTAAAAGGTTGTCCTTCTATTGTCCAAAAAATCCAAAATATAGGCACTCCACTTTTAATCAAGGCTATATTGGATCCTAGTCAGTTGAAACTTTTTGATTATGAAGATATTGCTAAGATTGCAATATCTTCATTTCATCATTTGTTGTATCCTGATGTATCGCGATGTGATTGCGATGTTTTTCAAAACGAATCTGTTTTACCCAGTCAAATAGAGATAATCAGCCTCAGTAATATCAACCGGGATATCAATTAGACGGACTCTAAAGACTTATCAAAAGCTTCTACTAGGCCATCTAGGAACTTGATACATTTAGAAAGATATTCTTTGCTCACCGGATATGCCTGAGCAGCATCCTTTGAATGATGGACTACATCTCCTCTCAGCTTTATAAACTCATTAAGTTTTGCTTTGGCCTTTTCGGGTTCATAATTATTCCATTTCCAGAATTCAGTAACATCGTCTAGACCAAGGTAATCCTTATACAATTTTTTGGTTTTGTCCGATGACGGATTATGGAAACGTTTAAGATCTTCATCGAGACGAGTTTTAAAGAAATCACCAAGTTTGCAACCACTAACCATTTTTAACTGGATATCCAACGCCTCGCAAAGGCGATCTTCAACATAGGTTTCCCAAGCAGTCATGGCCATAATCAAGCCCGCACGTTTCAAAACTTCAGATTGTTCTGGAGTACCTTTATTCTTTTCGAACATATCCAAGAGGTTCTTTGCGTCTTTAATGGATATTTTGAATTTCTCATAGGATTTAGACATTGTTACCCCTTAATCTTTGCAATGTAAGGTTTTAAAGCTTGCTCGAACTTTTTCATTGTGACGGCGGCATTGTGGCCGATTTCTTCCCATTTTGAAGGATCGGTATTCCAACCTCCATCTATAATTGGAGCAACAATGATACAGGCTCGATTATCGGGCATGGAGTTCCACTCAAAAGTCGCACCAAAATCAGCCTCAATTTGTTCCTTATGGGATTCGAGGGATTCAAAAATCTTCATGTTACTTTCGTTACTGTCCTTGCCCTGGTCAATATACAGTTTTACAGCGAGATTATCCTGAGTTACCCAATACTGGAATCCTACGCCACCTTTTCCTGAGCCTGCACCAATCCAATTGTATTCCGTTGGAGAGATTGCGTTGAACAACGAAGTTTCTTTTCTAGTTTCTGCGATAATAATTTCCCAGAACTTGTAACGCATTTCGTGCCTGCGAGTTTTCTCTTTCTTGACCGCACCAACATTTTGTGCAAGTTCTGTAGGCTGAACTACTGGAGTAAACAAAGGTGCCGGAGAAGATTCGCCAATTTTAACAGCCTCAACTTTCAGCAAGAAAAACTTCGTGACTTCCTGGTTTGTATTGAGCCATTCAAAGACTCTTATATGTTCTGGACGGGGGTCCGGAGTAATCCATATGGCGACTTTCGCATCAAAGGCACTTAGATAGGTCATTACCTTGCCTAAATGGTCATGATCACTTTTCTCCAGCTGATTTTCAATAATCACGGAATTTCCAGATTCATCTTCACCGTATAAATCTACGTTGAAGCTTCCTGCATCCTTTTCTCGTTCCACATTGAGAATCTGGAATCCGACGACATCTGAGATAACATCAATATTTTCTTCAAGCCATTTTGTAAAGTCATGAGCTTCATGATTCCACACTTTACGGATTGCAATCTTTGAAATTTTACCTATGGACATATTAAGCCTCGCTTGAAACTTTGTTAATTCAATCCTGCACAAGGCATTCCTCGTGAATTCATTTCATTTTTTAAAATAGCATAAGTTTTTGCAAAACTTCCAACCATACTGCAGTCTACATTCTGCTTTCGCATTGCTTCAAGGACTTTTCTTTCAAAATTAGTATTTTGAAGCATTTTTAAATATTCATTCAAATTATCAAGCTTTTTAAATTCAAGTATTCTATAAAACAAATTGTGCATCACAGCCTTATTCAAAATTTTCTTTAGCTCTTCTGAATATTCAGTAGATTGTTTTATAAGATTAACGAGGAATAGGCAGAAACATCCAAACAAACTTTCGTCTCGTATAAAAGGAAACGTCCAATAGTGAATGCAAAATTCTGCCACTAATGTTGATTGAGCAAAAAGTCCAATACACATATTATAAAATTGCTTTACTCCTTCTTTACCATCACAAAGATAAATACCCAAGCACTCTAAATGCTGCAAATAGCGTTCTTTTAGCGTAGGCTTGTCATATTTCAAAAACAGATGACGTCCTGCGTCCTCGACAATGGCGTCAAAAACAGCTTCTAATGATGAAAATTTTTCTAGATACGTTTCTTTGCTTATTGTTGAATCTGAGAACAAATGCCAAAATGTTTTATCAGCACTTTTAAAGTTCATTTCTTTATCAACAAATAAAAATGAAAGTGGCAAAACAAAAATTTCATCACTAAAATTTTTTATAATATCAATATTGTCTTCAATGGCTTTTTTTAAATATCCTGCTAAATGTTCTTGTGGTCCTGCACTAGCCAACATCACTACAGGGTCATCTGCAATGTGTTTTTTTCCAAAAGAAAAAAATGGAAATGCCTGATTTTTCGAAACATTGAGATACATTCCGCCGATAAAAGCACAGGTGTCAAAATCACATGGGTAATTATTTAGGAAAAAATTAATTTCACGTTTATGACGTAACCAAAATATACAGCACTCATTTTGGATGGAATATACTTCATTGGCATCAAAATGCACATATTTTTCCAAAAGAGTCAAATACTCTTTTTGAATTAATTTCATAGACGATACGAGAACATCATAGCCCATATTCCGGCATCCTCTTCTTCAAATCATCTGAAATGCCAAATTCGTCAACAAGAAGGTTTATGGTTTTATTCATCACCATAACAGCGTCATACCAAACCGACTTCATTTTTTGCAAATTTTCAACATCAGGAACGCAATGAAATTGATGCCCAGGGGCATCGCAACCCAACAAAGAAGATTCTCTTACGGCACCCCATAAACCATGTTCAAAACCAGAGTCATAGTCATAAATCAAATACAGTTCTTTTTCATCAATGGCTTCAAATTTTTCTTTTATTTTTTCTCCATTGAACATTCTTGTATCCATATCTTGAAGTACTCTACTTTTAAATACATTTACAAGAATATTTAATACTTGCAAATCAAAATGACTCTTTTTATCAAGAGCAATACCTGTTGATGAATACCTTTCTGTTACTAGTTTTAAGGCTCCTATACCATATGATTGATAGGCTTCCCATACATTCGTCTTTTGAACAGACTCCTTTAGAAGATATTTCATCATCATAAAATCTTCGATAAGTACGCGAACTATAGAGCGTCCAGAAATTGTATTGAACAAATCATGTTCTACGATTTCTAAAAAACGTTTATAGGAGTATGTTGCTAAACCCAAAAGCACAAGCATTTTTTCATTTAGCGGATTTGTAATTCTATACAAATCGCCATAATACAAGAAAATATTCTTGGCAAAGATGGTGTAATTTTTCACCACATCTTCTTCAACGTCTTTTTCGTAATTCAATATAAACGGTTTACATTCAAACATAGCGCCGCATTTTCTCCAAAAATCATCTATATAAGGCTTATTGTTTTCAGGAAAGCCCATTTCCATGGAACGAATAAGAGGTCGAATAGAATGCATTCGTTCATCGGAATGGTCAATGAAAGGGTACAGCGAAATTTCTTCTAATTGTTCTTTTGGTATGAGCAAATATCCAGAATATATTCGGTAAAATAAGACAAGGAATTTCACATCTGTGGCATATTCAGATTGAGGAGGCTCCATTTTTCGAATTACATTTTCCAAAAGTTCTTTATTACGCTCGAAATCAAAATCCTTTTCTGCGAAAAAATTTGAAAACACCGGATATTCTGAGTACGAATAAACAAGGCTTAATGGAACAAGCGAAGCTTTTAATCCAGAATTTTCAATAATTTGATAAATCAGTTGCTGTATAGATTCTTCTAATTTGAAAATTTTTGATAGGGCTGGCAAATCAATATTTGGAGAAAGAGAAGAAATTTTTTGCAATATCTGAACAATATCTTGCAAGCCCTGTTTTCTATCATCATAAGAATTAAGTAACAAGCCTAGCCACAAATATTCAGGAAGTCGCTCAGTAAACCAGTTACAGGGCGATAAACCTTCAATCGTATTAAACGGCGCGATGAAAACGCCGTTATGCAGTTCGTGGCCATTAATTGAAATGTTCTTTTTTGTCATTATTTATTATCCAGCAACATACTTATTTACGCACGCTGTCCAATTGCCATTTTCATATTTTACCAATGCAATTATTCCATTTACTTCTCCTTCATAATCAGACACTTGATTCCAACTTTCTAAAAGATTTTTCGGTAATGCAATCACATCACCTGCCTTAAGTTTTTTTACATCTTCTCTATTCAAAAAAAATTGTTTGTTATCAGGAACATAAAGAAAACGTTCATGAGCAAAAATAGTCATCAAAAATTTATCTTTGCTATATAAACGACTATAAATATATAGTTTCTCTTTTACAATTTTTTCCTTTAACAAATTTCGCAAAATAGATGCAAAATTTGTTTCAAAATCATTATCAATTAAAACAATCGTATTTTCATCATCTTCTAACAAAGGTGAAATAACTTCAAGAGCATTGTCTGCTTCATTTAAAGTACAAGCTAAAAGAGTAGTTTCATCATTAGCAGAGAACTTCGTACCTAACGCAATGTAAAATGTTTTGTAATAGTCAGAATAGGGCAACGAGTAATCATATATATAGGTATTGTTGTGATTGTTAAGGACACTAATAAATCTTTGTAATTTTTCACGAACCAAATTTAAAAAATCGTTGTTTTCTTCTCCAAAAATTAAATTTTCAAGTTTTTCATCCATAATAAACTCCTATATTTCAAATGATAAATATACCGGCCAATGAAAGCCACTATGTCCTTGATTTATTTGTTCAAAACTCTTCCCACACATTTTTTCTATAATTCCAAATGATTTTATCCCTCCTTTTCCAATTTCTTTTGAAACAATAAACTGATCAAATAACGACATATCCATCGGATATGCACCACTAGCCGAAATTGTACCAGAAATAATTCTTCTATCTGGTCTTTTCAAATAATTCCAAAAAGGATTATAAAATGACATTCCTCGTGTCACTTCAGTTAAAGAGCGTTTTGCACACCATGCCTCATTTACTGACATCAGTCGATCAAAAGGATTTTCATTAAAATCTCCACCAACAATGACCTTCTTCCTTGAAGATATTTTTTTTATTTTTGTCTTTATTTCTTTTACAATTCGAAGATAATAAAAATCCCTATTTTCCTTTGTTGAACGGGGTGGCATATGGACATTCACTAAATAGAGGTCTCCAATGGGCAATATTAAAGAATGAGATGTGCATTTTATTATACTATTTGGCAAAATATTTGTTGAGCCACATCCTAAGTTTGCAGACATTACGATTAACATTCCTGCTGTTGGGCTTGTAGCGTTTGGCGTAAAATATATCGACCCCGGGGGAATCGTACATCCGTTAGTTTCTTGAAGGAAAAGAATCGTATTATTCGTCTTACTTAAATAACCAAATGCCAAATTCATTAGGTTTTGTTCTTTGGTAATGTTAAACGAAACGATATTATACTTCATGTATGAACCTTCTTTAAGTTAATATATACCAACATCTACCATACAATTTTTACAGTTCATATAATGTGAACTTGTCTCACCATCACTTGGCCGTTCATTAGGAGCGGGATGAGTTTGTCGCGGAGGGCGGTGAGGCGAGAGATTTCCTTAACCTTATTAAATTGAGCATTAAAGATTGGAGCCATTCTTTCTTCAAAAGTTGCAATCAACTTTTTTGGCGGATAAAGAATTGCAAACCTACCCAGTTCATCTTTGGAAACTTCTTTAAATGTCGTTCCTGTTCCCAAATTTTGGATTTGAGGAATATGTTGCTGAATCGTATAATAGAGGTATTTTGAATCCGTCATATCACAAGGAACCATATTCTTGAAACCCTGATTTGTGCACAGGTTGCATTGAGCTATCGAAAGGAGTCCTATTGGGGCTCTGCTAGACATAACTACAGTTCCTTTGGGAACCATTGTTGTGCTACAGGAATCGTAACCCGCTTGCGTTATGTTTCGGGCACCTTGATAAATGAACTTAGAATTTTGATCAGACAAATCTTTTGGAGTTATCCAAACAATGTCGCCACCATAATGGTATTCATTTGTGGTAGATGGAGTTGACCCATTAAATATTTTTGCAACTTCAGAAATTTGTTTCACTTCCCAACCTTCGGGGATTTCTCGGTTGAGGGTGGGGTTGTGGGTCATGGGGCCGCCGGAGGTTTTGTAGGGGCGGCCGTTTTCGTCGGGGAAGTCGAATTGTACGAACC
The DNA here is from genome assembly GCA_045616805.1 of Fibrobacter sp. Classification (GTDB taxonomy): domain Bacteria; phylum Fibrobacterota; class Fibrobacteria; order Fibrobacterales; family Fibrobacteraceae; genus Fibrobacter. The sequence goes on along the minus strand of JAZLHK010000085.1, from coordinate 71,608 downwards.
AGTAGTCGTATAGGCGTTTTGCCATGGCTTCGAGTTTCTGGTTCATCTTTTTGTTCAGGGCGATTTTGTCGTCAAGTGCGGAGAGGGCTGCAGCGATTTTCTTTTGTTCCGGAAGAGAAGGAACAGGAACGAGTAAAGATTTTAAATCTGGAATATTAAGATTGCTTACAATGGAGCCTGTTTGATCAATTCGTCTAATTTGTTGCTGAACAAAATCACTTTGAATAGCATATAAAACATATTTAGGTTCAGCCATGTTCCTATTTATTTTTAACAAAACCAGTCTTTGACCAAGGCAACATTTTAACAATTTAGGGATAATGCATGCAGCTCCCATAGGAGCTTCCCTTGATATCACTAAATCGGACTCTTCAGGAACTGCTCTTTGAGTCCTTTTTTGATAAGTTTCTTCATCTACATAAAAACCGTCTGTAAAATCAAGTGTTCCATTTTTGATGTTAAAATTTCTAATAACATGAACGCCTTCTGATTTCCATTCGGGAGTAGAATGAGGACAATCAACGACATCTCTACATAAATCGCCCAATTTGCATTTCGTCATTTCCATATTCTTACCGCTTCTAGATTCTTCACTACACTTCGTTCCGTTCAGAATGACTCTGCCTCGCACCATTTCGTCGCTTTATCGCCGTTTTCAAAATTTATCGCCATTTTATCGCCATTTTATCGCCGTTTAAACTATCATTTATACTATCGCTTATCCTATCACTTAAACTATCAACTTTCTTGACCCTATAAAAATTGACTCTAAGCAGGGCTCCGATTTTTTTTACGCAAATAAATCTTGTTCTCCCCAATTTTCAGGGAATCCAAGCGACGGCAGTTGTTCCGGGCGGACCATCTTCATCACTTGCTTTAGTTTTCCTCTAAAATCATAATTCGGGGCACACACATCCAACAATGTTGTAATAATGCAAATGGAGAAATAGATTCTATCCTGACTTGGAATCGAATCCACCCATTTGGCAGGCTTGTTTGTGGGAATCATGGGGCGCACAATAAAGCTCCTTGTAAAAAGCCTAGAGTAATGGGCGCAAATGTTCCTAACCAGGTTTAAATGCTGGAACCAACTTACTAGAACTTTCGTTGAGGCCTTATTGAAACCGAAATACTTCGCAACTTCTGTTTTGGCATTGAGATTAGATTTCAGGTTAGAGAATGTCTTTGAAAGTGTTCCGAATGTTGTCGTTTCAAAGATCATCCACGCCGGAGGAGCAATTGAGGAGTCATACTCGCTTTCGTAATGCGTTTTGAAAACTTCACGAGAACGGCTCCAATGTTTTCGGAGTTCTACCAGGTTATCATTGAAAATTTTCTGATTATGGCACAGCGATACATCTTCGTACCAACGTGGACCATGAGCAATGGAGAGTTGGTATTCCATCTGACAGCGCACAGCAATTTCAATAAAGCCGAGCGCTTCTACGATAAGATTTCGAAGGGCAGAATCAAACAGGTAATCATTCTTAATGTCGATCCAACTTGCCGTGGGAAGAAATTCCGAATTAGACGAGGTGTTATCCTGATACGGATAAGTATATCCTCGTAAGCGGTAATAGCTAATTCTTGAAAGGACTTCTACGAGTTCATCCTTAGAAACATCTTTAAGCCCTCGGCTAATCAGTAATTGGGCCTGCTGATCCAAAGTCTGGGGAGGTTTACTATAGATTCTGGGAGACATCAAATTCCCCCTAAATAAAAAAAGAACCTCGCTGGGTGCGCATTGTGAAGAGGCGTGCAAGGTTTTCTTGCACATAATATACAATTACACAAATCAAATGTCAAGGCCTCCCTCGTTTCCATTTTACTTTCCCCCGAATTTGAGGCTGGCCAGCTGCTTGTTGATTTCGTCTTCTAGCTTGTGGCTTTCTTCGAACATTTTCTGGAGTTCGGCGGTGTCGGCTGCCATCTGGGCGTTGAATTCCTCTTCGGAAATATCCACGTAGTCAATCTTGATGTCGAAATACTGGCCTGCGCTTAGGCTGTAGCCCTTTTCCTTGACTTCGCTGTAGCTGACTACCACGCTAAAGTCTTCTACGGCTTCGGCGTTGCGGAAGGTATTAACAATCTTTTCGATTTCGTCATCTTCCAGGCGGACTTTCTTAAGGCCGTTGGCATCCTTGTATTCCTGGCCAAGTTTACTTGCATCTACAAGGGTAATCTTGTCATTGTCAGACTTTGCGCCGGTCTTGTCGAAGAACAACACGCTGACATTGGTGCCGGTGTTGGCAAATACATTGCTAGGCATGCTTACTACGCCAGAAACAATATGTTCATTTACAATCTTTTCAAGGATCTTGTGCTCAATGCCAGACTTTGCAGTAATGAAACCTGTGGGGATAACGATGGCGCCCATTCCGTTTTCCTTGATGCTATTTACCACATGCTGGATAAAGCAGGTGTAAATGGCCATGGAGTCCTTTTTCTTGTTTGGGACTTTTGGCACACCGGCCCAGAAACGGGTCCCCCACTTACTTTCGATGTTGTCGCGGGTGTCGCTAAAGTCCATCTTGAAAGGTGGGTTACTGACTACATAGTCGAACTGTTTCAGGCTCTTGCCATCGTCGCTCTTGTGGTAAGGTTCCAAAAGAGTGTCGCCCTGCACTGCATGATCCAAGCTAGAGACAAGGCCGTTCAGGAGCAGGTTCAGTTTCAGCATCTTGTTGGAACGCTGGGAAATATCCTGGGCAAAGATAGTGCAGCGTTCTTCCCCTATCTGGTGGCTCAAAGCCATGAGCAAGGTGCCGGTACCAGCGCTGGGGTCATAACATTCAATATTGTGCAATTCGGCGTTGTCGCCCACCAGCAAGCGAGCCATGATCTTTGCGATGGCCTTGGGCGTGTAGTATTCGGCGTACTTGCCGCCGCCTGCGGTGTTGTAATCCTTGAGCAAGTATTCAAAGACATCAGAGAAAAAGTCGTAATGTTCTGCAAAGGCTTCTTCAAAGCTGAAGTTGGCCAACTTATCAACAAGGGCTCGGGCAAAGTCTGCGCGTCTTGCGTCATCGGTTACAAAGATGGTCAACTTTTCGAAAATGGGAATCTTTGTTTCCTGGGCGGTCTTGGTGTAGAATACATCCAGGTTATCCCTTGCAATAGAAACCATGGTCTCGTCAAAGATGGCGTCAAAGTCACCTTTGGCCTGTTTATTCCACAAGTTGGCAATCAGGTAATCCGGCTTGAATACGGGAACTTCGGGCGGCAAGAACAGGCTGATGTTTTCGCGCTGTTCATCGGTCAGCTTTGCGAATTCCTCTTCCCACTTGTCGGATTTCTTGAGAGCCTCTAGGCAGGGGTCATCAATTTTCTTCAGTTCGTAGCCAAACTTATCTGCCATAAACTTATACAAGAAAATCTGGGTAATAATCTTGTATTCGTTACCGTCGTTACCCATGCCAAAAGACTGGCAGATGGACTTGAGGGTATCAATCAACGCAATGGTTTTTTCTTTGATGTTCATTTAGCTACCGTAGTAATTATTATACTGGTCAATATACTGTTTGGCGACTCGCTGCTGGATAAACTGATAGTCCGGCATTTGAGGTTTCAGCTGCGGGAATTTCTTAAGACCCAAGGCGATTTCCTGCATCACAGTCTTGCCGAAATAGGTATCCTGTTTAAGGATGTCGTTTCGGTCATAGACCTTGGAATCTATGGTTCCCTTAATCGTTAAAAGAGCCTGCACAATATCTTCGTCAAACTTGGAGATAATCGGATCTTTGTGGTGAACTTCGCGAGCCTTGTTTTCTTCGCGGATGCGCTTATGGACATAGGCGAACTTGGTGTCGCCATTGTATTTTTTGAGCAAGGCTTCATTTGCCTTACGCAATTTTTCCAGGCGTTCCAGAATATCGTTCATGGCCTGGTTCTGTTCGTTGTAAACAGCCAAGTTTGCGGGCGTAAAGCCGTGCTTATCAAAGATTGCCTTAAAGGCCTGTTCCAGTTCAATGTATTCCGGATCTTCATGGTCAAAGTTATCTACAAAACCACGCACGGCGCGTTTGTACTTTTCGCGAAGTTCTGTACCGCCGTCAACGATTTTCAGTTCTTCGGTACCGATACAGCTGAAATTGAATTCGATATTCAGCATTGCTTCGTTCACGGCAGCTTGTGTGGCATCGCTATTGGCCCAGGCTTCCTTCTGGTTGATCATGGCGATACGGCGGTTCACTTCCGAAAGCATCAAGGGCAACTTTTCGATGTTGAGCTTTTCAAAGTCTTTCTTAAGTTCATCATCACCAAAGGTTCGAACCAAGTTCATGGCATCCTTCGCTAGTTCCATGGCCTTGCGCAACTGAATGAGAACCTTCTTGTCTTCTTGACTGGAAATTTCTGTAGAGAAGGCCTCGGCATTATCCATGCTGTAGCTGAATAGAGCCTGACGGGTTTCCTTCATCTGGTTGATGAGGGCGTCCTTATCTTCCATCACCTGGCGGTACATATCCGGCAAGTTTTCGTCGGGATCGGAATTGTCTTCGGGATCGTTATTATAACGATTCAGTTCTTGCAGGTAGGCCGCATTGGTCTCATCAAAATTCTGTTTGATGTCGGCAAAATCAATCAAGAAGCCGCGCTTCATGCTCTTGTAAGGGCGATTCACGCGGGTGATTGCCTGCAGCAAGTTGTGGTCCTTGATTTTACGGCCAAAATAGAGACGCTTTAGGCGCGGGGCATCAAAACCCGTCAGCAACATATTGAAAACAATCAGAATATCTATGGTATAATTCTTCTTGAAATCGTCAATAATCTTGCGGCGGGTTTCCTTGTCGTCGCTATCAAAAAGAATCAGTCCTGCCTTCAGGTTGATTTTCTGGATTCGATCCTGATTCAGTTCATCTTGAATTTCATAGAAGAACTTATAAAGATTGCGGGCCTGTTCCGAAGATTCGCAAATAATCATGCCGCCAAGGTCATTGTCCCCTTGAATGGCACGGAACTTCACAAGGTCATCAATAATGTAGCGCAGGAGCGACTTGACATATGTCGGGTGTTCAATAATCTGGTTCTTTTGAACGGAGCCCTTTTCCACCAACTTCTTTACGCTTTCAAAAGCTTCATCCAGTTTTTTGCGGTAGCTGGTCTCAATATCTTCGCGAATGATTTTGAGAGTATAGCCATCCTGAATGGAACGGTCGTAATAGTAAGTATGGAAATAGTCGCCAAAGATTTTGCAACTGGCCTTTTCGCTACCAATAAGCGGAGTACCCGTCAAGGCTATCTTGATGGCGTTACTATCGGCATTGAAAAGATTTGCCAAGAAGCATCCATTGGGCTTGTAGCCACGATGAGCTTCATCCATGATGAATACGCGCTGTAAATTGGTGGCATAATTCGGCAAGTCAACCTTTTCAGTATCTTCCTTGAATTTCTGAATGTTCACCACGGTGATTTCATCGGCACCAGAGTTCCCCTGCAGAGCCTGGGTCGTTCGGAACTGAGCCATAAGCTCTTCGCGGGAATTTGCCGTAGAAACCTTTAAACCACGGGCAGAAAGTTCATCGGTGGCCTGTTCCAGCAAATCCAGGCGATCGACAATGAAGTAGAATTTAGCCACCTTGTTCTGCTTGGCGTAAAAATCCTTAAGCACCTTGCTCAAGTGGAACGACAGAGCCGTTTTTCCGGAGCCTTGAGTATGCCAGACAACGCCAGAAGTTACGCCTGTCGCCAATTTTTCGCGAATAACCATGGCGGCAAAGAACTGCTGGTAACGCATAATGTGCTTTTCGTGACGGCTTTCAATCTGGCCATCCTTATTCTGCTTTTCCTTGTGCAAGTAGGCAATGCCATATTTCAGCAAGAACAGCAAGCGAGCCGGGCTAACCATAGATGTAAGCACGCGGTTGGTGGGCGTGTTGATTCCAAGGTTATACTTATATTCTGGATTATCCTTTAGCACAGGAACATTAAAGTCCATCAGCACCTGTTTTTCAAGTTCAGGGCTAATAGGTGCATAGGGATAGTTCGCCACAAAGGGGGCAACTTCTTCGCGCTTAGGATTTTCTTCCCTGAAACAGTTAAAGGGAGCAGATTCCTTTGCCGCAGTGCAGTAGAAAACACCTTCAATAGGCACAACGCCGCCCTTGGCATCGTACTCCATGTTATTGGAGAAAATCATGAGCTGGGTGATATTGATAAAGCGACGGAACTTCTTGTTCGGGAATCGAATTTCGTTCATTCGCTTACTTTCGGCAACCATACCGCCCGCATTGTTAGGCTTTTTTACCTCGATGAAAACAAGGGGCAAGCCGTTAATGAACAGGGTAATATCGGGGCGAAAGCTATCTTCCCCATTACGGCAGGTAAATTCTGCCGTGCAATGGTAGGTGTTGTTTTCGGGATTGTCAAAGTCAATCAGCTTATAGGGAGAACACTTTGTGATTCTCTGGTAAAACTGCTGACCAAGATCGTCGTCATCCAATTCTTTGCGAATATCGTCCAAAATGTTTTGGGGATTGACTTTTGCCGAAGGGTTCAATTTCTGAAATTGAGCCACAAATATATTCGAGAGGATATTTGTCTCGGGATCGTAGGCGCGAATATCGGCCGCGGGAAGCACGCCCGGTTCCTGGGAAATTTTGCCTAAATACGAATAGCCGATACGAGTCAAATGTTGAATCGCAGTCAATTGCACACGAGTTGCTTCCGTAAATTCCTTAGGCATATAAAAATCCTGGTATAATATCGGCAAAATAACAATCTTTGTAAAAACAATATAATTTTTGATTTTGACACTAAAGTGACATTTTTATAATCTACCTTTGAAAACCGCCCTTTAATTCGGGCTGAATCAAATCAAAATATCTGCGTTTCCGTATGACCAACCACATTCGCTTGTACGCAGAAAGGAGTAAAATATGTATCAGACCTCTAATGGCGTTGTCACCGACGCCCAAGCCGCAGAAATAGAAGCCTTAAACAAGGACATCTGGGATAATTTCTGGAAAATCCCTAGGGAAAATCGGACCATTGCCGATTGGGAAAAGTTGTTAGAAATACAGGTACTGGTGAAGAAATAATGACGATTGGTTACTTATTTTCCTTTTTCCCCATTATTTTTTTCTTAATCTCCTTACTCAAATCATGTAACTCCCCCAACTTTTCTATTATTATTCCCGTAAAATCCCCGACTAAGGAGTCTTTATGGGCGGCTTTTGTGGCGTTATTTCCAAGAACGATTGCGTAACGGATCTGTTCTTCGGTACTGACTATCACTCTCATCTCGGAACTCATCGCGGCGGTCTGGCAGTGCTGAAGTCCGATGGTAACTTCCATCGTTCCATCCACAACATCCAGAACACCCCGTTCCGCAGCAAGTTCGAAAACGACCTGGCAAAGTTTGCAGGTAACGTAGGTCTCGGCGTCATTTCCGATACCGACCCGCAGCCGCTGGTAATGACATCCAAGCTAGGCACTTTCGCCATTGTGACTGTTGGCCTCATTTCCAACATCGAAGACCTGAAGAACGAACTGTTCCAGAACAACTGCATGCAGCTCCAGTACTCCACCACCAGCGGTATGGTCGGTCCCACTGAAGTTGTTTCCGCCTTGATTGCCACTCAGAATTCCATCGTGGAAGGCCTCAACTACGTGCAGCAGAAGGTGAAGGGCAGCTGCTCTGTTCTCGTCATGGACAGTGACGGCAAGCTCTACGCCAGCCGCGACAAGTGGGGCCGCACCCCGATTATCGTAGGCAAGAAGGATGGAGCGCTCATCGCCGTGCAGGAAAGCTGTGCACTCCCCAACCTGGGCTACGACCATGTTCGCGACCTTGGCCCCGGCGAAATTGCTGAACTCACACCGAACGGAATCAACACTCTGGTGGAACCGGGCAAGAAAATGGCCATCTGCTCCTTCCTGTGGGTTTACTACGGCTATCCGGCATCCGCCTACGAAGGCCGCAATGTGGAAATGACCCGCTACCGTTGCGGTTCCGCACTTGCAAAGCGTACCCCCACCGAAGCCGATGCCGCTTGCGGCATCCCGGATTCTGGAACTTCCCACGCCCTGGGCTACGCTCACGAAGCTGGCATCAAGTTCGCCCGCCCGTTTGTGAAGTACACTCCGACCTGGGCTCGTTCCTTTATGCCTCAGGACCAGCGCCAGCGCGAACATGTGGCTTCCATGAAGCTGATTCCTATTCCGGGTCTTATCGACAACAAGCGCCTGGTGTTCTGCGACGACTCCATTGTCCGCGGTACTCAGCTGGGCAAGCAGGCCGAAAAGCTTTACTCCATGGGCTGTAAGGAAACCCACATGCGTATTGCATGCCCGCCCCTGGTCTACCCCTGTAAGTTCATCAACTTCTCCCGCTCCAAGAGCGTGTACGACCTGATTACCCGCCGCTACATCCGTGAAAAGGAAGGCGAGAATGCCGATCTGGACAAGTACACCAACCCGGATTCCCCGGAATACAAGGAAATGGTGGACTACATCCGTCGCAACCTGAACCTCACCACCCTCGCCTTCCAGCGCATCGACGATCTTATCCAGGCTATCGGCCTGCCCGAAGATCAGCTCTGCACCTACTGCTGGACTGGTAAGGACTACGCAGAAACAGGAGACTGCTACCACAAGCCCTGTGAATGCTGCTGCGGTTCCAAGGAAGAAAAGTAGTCTCGTCAATTGTTAGGCAACATAGCCTCGCAATAGCGTACTAAAGAGTCCGGCTGACCATGTAAAACGTGGAGCCGGATTTTTTGTATCTTATGCATCGAAGTTTATGAATTCCATCATGTCCATAAAAACAAAAGTCATTCTTTTCGCTCTGGCAGTAATGATATCCGTCTTTAGCGGTTGCGCCGTCACCCGCAAGATCAGTGCTGCAGATGTTCTGTCCCAGACCAAGATGGAATTTGAATACCTGACCCTGGATTCTGTTTCCATCAATAAGGACCTTTTCCCGAAAACGGGAATTCTTGCAGGAGGCCTTCTCCCCAACCCGCAGGTCGTCGCCCTCGTACAGGATTTCGCCCGCGGGATTCTTGAAAAGGAATTGGGAACCATCGGCTTAACGGCAGGCATCGTCGCCAAGAACCAGGGAACAGACACCCTCTGGATTCGCGACCTGCAGGCGACGCTTAAACTGGACACCTTAATGGAATTGCCCATCGCCCTGAAGGATTCCATCAAGATGATTCCTGGCGACAACAAGATTGCAGTCACCTCCGTTATGCCCATCGACAAAAGAATTTTCCTGCTGAAGGACATTTCCAAGTTGAACATGAAAGGCGTTTTAACAGTTGCCCTGGAACTGGACGGAGAATCCATACAGTTTGAATTCGATATTGACCGGCCAGTGACGGATGAAGAAAAAGTAATCCTGATGGACAACGCCCGAAATTCCATTTTGAACAACATTGTAAACAACTGGGTCGGAGCCATTGATTTCTAGGCCAGCGCAAGCAAATTTATAGGAAAGAAAAATGCGTAGTTTTGTACCTGAAAATTTCAACGTAGATGACGTAAAACAAGTGGAAGCCCTTTTCCAGCAGCTGCTGGACGAAAATATCGCAGGCAACGCCGACGCTCTCCGCGCCTGGATCATGAAGTGGAGCGAACTGGGCTCCGTCCTTAGCGAAGTCAGCTGCCGTCGCTACGTAGCCATGACCTGCAATACCGCTGATGAAGAGGCCGCAAAGGCCTACGAAAGCTTTGTTGAAAATGTGGACCCCATCAGCCATGAATTTGATGACAAACTAAACAAGAAGTTGATGGCCCACCCGGCAAAGGATTTGCTGAAGGATGAATTCGGCGTATGGTTCAAGAGCATCCAGGTTTCCCTGGACCTGTTCAACCCCGAAAACATTCCCCTGGAGACCGAAGAAAACAAGGCCATCCAGGCCTACCAGAAAATCACCGGTGGCATGAGCGTCGAATTTGATGGCAAGACCCAGACCATGCAGCAGCTGGGTGCCTACCTGGAACGCACCGACCGCGATCTCCGCGAAAAGGCTTGGCGCACCATGTGGGAACGCCGCATGCAGGACAAGGATGCTTTGGACAAGTCTTTCGACGAACTCTTTGCCCTCCGCAACAAGATCGCAAAAAACGCCCACTGCAAGGATTACATCGACTTTATCTACATGGCCAAGCGCCGCGACTACACACCCAAGCATTGCAAGGACTTCCACGAAAGTGTCGAAAAATTGGTTCTTCCGCTGCTGAAGGAAATATACAGAAAGCGCGCCGCCAAGATGGGTCTTGCAAAACTCCGCCCCTGGGACTTGAGCGTTGACCCGCTGAACCGCGATCCTTTAAAGCCATACAATTCCGGCGACGAACTCATTGAAAAAGTGGACCAGATTTTTGAAAGCATCCATCCGCAGGCTGGCAAGTGGGCCCGCCAGATGCAGGCTCAGAAGCTGATCGATCCGGATTCCCGTCTAGGCAAGGCTCCGGGCGGATACCAGATTGGTTTCGATGAATCCCGTCTGCCATTCATTTTCATGAACTCCGCCAAGACGGACCGCGACATCTATACCCTGCTCCACGAGTCCGGCCATTCCTTCCATCAGTTTGCCCTGGCAAACCAGCCCATCCTCGCCTACCGCGACGTTCCCTCGGAATTTGCCGAAGTGGCCAGCATGAGCATGGAACTGATTGGCATGAGCAACCTGAAGCCTTTCTATGGTAACGACGTTGCCTCTGCAGCCCGCAGTGCAGAAGGTGAACTTGAAGACGTAATCTGGCTGTTCCCCTGGGTGGCAAGCATCGACAGCTTCCAGCACGAACTTTATAGCCGCCCCAACCATACAGCCGCCGACCGCGAAGAAATCTGGTCCAAGATCATGGACCGCTACGATGCCGGCGTCGATTATACGGGTCTTGAAAAGTTCCGCAACAACATGTGGCAGAAGCAACTTCATTTGTTCGAATGTCCCTTCTACTACATTGAATACGGCATCGCCCAGCTGGGAGCACTCCAGGTGTGGGCAAACTTCAAGAAGGATCCGCAAAAGGCAATTGACGATCTGTTCAAGGCAGAAAGCCTGGGCTACAGCGTTACTGTTCCTGAAATGTTCAAGGCGGCAAACATCAACTTTGACTTTACAGCCAAGACCATTGAGCCCCTGATGCAGACCGTCTGGGACGAGTTGAGCAAGTTCTAGGAAAAAGGATATTGGAAGGTTCCCGCAAAAAAATCAAAAAAAATGAAGATTTTTTCTAAAAAAAGCCCAAAATCCCTTGACAGCGAATAAAAAATAATCTATAATTGGCGCACGTCCTAATGGAGGGATGGCCGAGTGGTTGAAGGCGCACGCTTGGAAAGCGTGTTTACCTCACGGTAACGAGGGTTCGAATCCCTCTCCCTCTTCTAAAATTTTTTCGGAGGTACCCCGATGTCCGATCAGAGAGTTTATCTTGACGATATTTACGCCAGTGAAGAATGTCAAGGCTCTGTATTCCGCGCTGTTGTGATGATGGCTCATGAAGCCCGTTTTCTCAACAACCAGGCTGGTCAGGGTTACATCCAGCTCACTAAGAAGCCCACCACTATCGCCATGTACAAGTTCAAGGAAGGCAAGCTTTCCATGAGCGAAAAGGCCGATAATGATGTTACTGCCGAAGCAGTAAGCGCAGCCGCTGAAGAATCTCCTGTCAGCATGGAACAGAGCGCAGCTGATGCAGATGCAGCTTTCGGTGTATAACTCTCGAAAAAATAAAGATTAAGAATCCCGACCATGAGTCGGGATTTTTTTTATAATCACAAACCGCCAGCTAGGCTGATGGTTCCGTAAAGGCCTTCTGAAGACATGAGGCAATGGAGAAGGACGATTTTTCTTTAGTCATATTCTCGTTATTACATACTAGAAGAACGAAAATAGTTGGTGCAGTATGTAAGGAAAATCTTTGCGGCAAAGGTTTACATACTAGTGAATTGAAATTTTGTAACGCAGTATGTAAGGAACAACATTCCTTTCGTGGTACCCCTAAACATTTAAGCCGAAATTACATATTTAAGAGGCGTGGAACGGCCATTTAGTATGTAATTGCATGGAGATGGCGGATCAAGTCCGCCATGACGTTCAGCCAGGAGGACACCGTGATGTTCATTCAGGAGGACACCGTGATGTTCATTCAGAAGGACACCGTGATGTTCATTCAGAAGGATGCCATGACGTTCAGCCAGGAGGTCGTCACGGCGTTCCGCCCGGCAACAGCTTAGTTGTTATAGAATATCTTGCGTGGCAGAGACTTCAGGAATCTAACTGCTCGTCCCTTCACATCAACAAGACGGAGTCCGCGATCTACCTGAGCCGGACGAACCTTGCGTCTGATGCTCTGTGTAGAATCTGCGACAACACCTTCCGAATCTTCAACACCTACAGAGGAACTGGATTCCTGCGTTTGATTATTCTGCCCGCTGGAGGATGTACCGATAGACGAGCTGGACACGATTTCAGCTGAAGAACTGGAAACGATTACGCCAGACGAGCTAGACTCCGTTCCATCAGCCACTGAAGACGAACTGGAAACAGCTTCAGCGGAGGAACTAGAACCTTCTTCGGCAGGCAAACTGGAGTTCACCGGACGCAGAACCCAGATGCCAGATTCAAGGAATCGACCGCGCTGGTCCTGAACAACATTCTTGCCGTCGGGCAAAAGATACAGCTTGCTCTTGAAGTTCTGCAGGTAAAAAGCGTTTTCCGTATTGACAGGAGTCGCCTCAAAAATGTACTTCTGGTGAGCGCCGCCGTTCCAGCCATAGGTACCGAGAACGACACCGGCGGCGGTAGACTCGTTAGGCACATCCAGCACACGGTCTCCGAATTCAAAACGGTAAGTCACGGGGTCCTCCCCCACACTCCAAACCTTGACTGCAGTTCCCTCGGCGGAACAATCCATCATCTCGATGGCATTGGTGGAAGTTATGCCCATACACTTACCCTCGGCAAGGTATTCCACGCGGGCATCCATGTAGAAGGCTTCCTTGAACATATCCTGGTACATGGCCTGCACAATCTTCGCATGCTTGATGAGGTCATCCTCAGACTTGACCTCGCTTTTCTGGTTCAAACCGTAAGGCCAGAAATGCTGACCATCGCAATGGAGTTCCGCACTGGGATTATTGTCCAGTTCCTTGAGCAATGCCTGGGCCTTTTCTCCCAGAAACACGCCACTTCCCTTTAAATTCTGATATTCCGAGGTCGTTCCAATGCCCATGGTATGGGCCATTTCGTGCATGGCGGTGCCCACATACATGTAGGTGCGGTTCTCGCCAAAACGGAGGTCACCGTTGCTGCTGGCTTCGGCTGTAGGAACCCCGGGAGCATAATAGACATTGATATGCTTGGTGAGGTTAGTATACGTGTTGTAATAGTGAATAGCGGAATCCATTACCGCCGTGATGCGATTATAGGCATCCAGTTGGTCTTCCGTAGGGCTTTCTGCCTTATGAAGAACGTAATCCACCTTGGCCAGGGACGGCGCAGCAACAACAAGAGACGCCGCAATAAAGGCTTTCACAGCCCATGCTCTGTTTTTCATCATACCCATAAAAATACCCTTTCCCACACCACCAACAAATTTATCCAAAAACGTAAATGTCCGCAAGTAAAAAATATGTTTATGTCCCTCGTCACTCCCAAAACACGGATTTCCATATATTTTGGCTTTCCCTGTTTCCAAACCAAGCCTTTTTTGCTAAATTATAGCCCGTAATCTTAAACCGGCGGCGCAAGTCGCCAATAACAAAACAAGAGGTAAAAAAATGGCAGTTTCTTACAAGGAACTCGGCTTGGTTAACACCAAGGAAATGTTTGCTAAGGCTGTTGCTGGTGGCTATGCTATCCCGGCTTTCAACTTCAACACCATGGAACAGATGCAGGCCATCGTTCAGGCTTCCGTTAAGCAGAAGTCTCCGGTCATCATGCAGGTTTCTAAGGGTGCTCGTAACTATGCAAACGGCACCATCCTCCGCTACATGGCTCAGGGTGCTGTTGAATACGCCAAGGAACTGGGCTGCGCAAATCCGCAGATCGTTCTCCACCTCGACCACGGTGACTCTTTCGAACTGTGCAAGGACTGCATCGACAACGGCTTCTCTTCCGTTATGATCGACGGTTCTCACCTCCCGTACGAAGAAAACATCGCCCTCACCAAGAAGGTTGTTGAATACGCTCACGCTCACGACGTTACCGTCGAAGCTGAACTCGGTGTTCTCGCCGGTGTTGAAGACGAAGTTTCTGCTGAAGAATCTCACTACACCAAGCCGGAAGAAGTTGTTGACTTCGCTACCCGTACTGGTTGCGACTCCCTCGCAATCTCCATCGGTACTTCTCACGGTGCTTACAAGTTCAAGCCGGAACAGTGCACTCGCAACGCTGATGGCATCCTCGTTCCTCCTCCGCTGGCTTTCGATGTTCTCGAAGCTATCGAAAAGCAGCTCCCGGGCTTCCCCATCGTTCTCCACGGTTCTTCTTCCGTTCCTCAGGACGAAGTTAAGACCATCAACGAAAACGGCGGTAAGCTCCCCGATGCAGTTGGTATTCCGGAAGAACAGCTCCGCAAGGCTTCCAAGTCTGCTGTTTGCAAGATCAACATCGACTCCGACAGCCGTCTCGCTATGACCGCTGCAGTCCGTAAGTACTTCAACGAACACCCGGATCACTTCGACCCGCGTCAGTACCTGAAGCCGGCTCGCGAAAACATGCAGAAGATGTACGAACACAAGATCGTTGACGTTCTTGGTTCTAACGACAAGCTGTAATCGTTTCTAAGGTGAAAGCAGCGCACAAGCTCGCTTGAGCATTGCCGAACCGCAAAACGATGCAACGAAGTTGCAATTTTCAGCGTAAAGCTTAAAGATTAAAGCTTAAAGAGATTCCGGTAATTTCACCGGAATCTTTTTTTTCCTCTCCCTCAAACCTCGAGCCTGGAACCTCGAACCTCGTTCCTCAAACCAGACACCTCGAACCTCGTACCTCAAACCTTTCTCCTATGAACACCTGCCCCCATTGCGGCGCGGAACTGAAGCCCGACGCCACCTTCTGCCGCCACTGCGGTAGCGATATGAACACCGGCTGGAAAGACGGCGCTGAATTTGCCGACGAGGAACTCCCCGACTACGACGAGATCCTGGAGAATGAATTTGGCGAAGTATACAACCCCGACGGTACTCCCGCAGGTAAAAAGAAAAAGAACGGCTTTGGCGGCGTTGTAGGCACAATCGCCGCGATTATTGTAGCCCTAGCTTTTATAGCCACCATGATTTTCTAAAAAAAATCTTCCGATTTACATGAAAAAATCCCGAGGCACTACCTCGGGATTTTTTACGCTTTGCGATGGCGAGCCGTACTCGCCATATCGTTGCAGTTTAGTCGTTCTTCTGCATTTCGTTGACCTTATCAACGAAACCGGAGTTGCCATTACCACTTTCGAACGGAACAAGTTCCACACGACGGTTCTGGGCTCGGCCTTCCTCTGTCTCGTTATCGGCCAGCGGCACACGGGTACCGAAACCGACTGCACGGAGACGACGCCCTTCAATGCCCTTCTTGATGAAGTAGTCGGTCACTGTATGAGCACGATTTTCAGAAAGTTTCTGGTTGTAGTCTTCGGTACCCACAATGTCTGTGTGTCCCTGAACTTCCAGATTTGCTTCCGGAATCTGCTTCATAAGTTCCACGATATCATCCAGGGTGCCGTAGCTGTTCTTGGTGAGCTTAGCGGAGTTGAATTCGAACTGAATTCCCTTCTTAAGTTCATCAAGGTTCTGCTTCTTCTGGAGCGGGCAACCGACGTTATCCACTTCAATACCAGGCAGAGTGTTGGGGCACTGGTCAATATAGTCAGGCACGCCATCCTTATCGGTATCAAGCGTACAGCCTACTGTATCCACCGTGACGCCTTCCGGAGTATCCGGGCACTTGTCCTTATAGTCGGGGACCTTGTCCTTGTCGGAATCCAGCGGGCAGCCAACAGAGTCAACGGCAACGCCTTCCGGAGTATTGGGGCACTGATCCTTATAGTCAGGGACCTTGTCCTTATCGGAATCCAGCGGGCAGCCGAGAGTATCTACGGTAACACCTTCCGGAGTCTTGGGACACTTATCCTTATAGTCAGGAACCTTGTCCTTGTCTTCGTCCAGCGGGCAGCCAACAGAGTCAACAGCAACACCTTCCGGAGTATTGGGGCACTGATCCCTATAGTCAGGAACCTTGTCGCCATCGGTATCCATGGGGCAACCTTCAACGTCCACAACGACACCTTCCGGAGTATCCGGGCACTTGTCGAGACCGTCAAAGACACGGTCCTTATCGGTATCGATGCCGCAACCCACAGAGTCAACCACGATGGGCTTCGGGGTATGGGGACACTGGTCCTTGTCGTCCTTCACGCCGTCTTCGTCGTGGTCGCCCACTTCAGGAGCCTTGCCGAAGGTAACCGTCAGCTTGGCAATACCGGCGATGAGAGGATGAGCCACATAGCAGTAGGTGGCAGTACGGCCCAGCTGACCCTTATACTTCAACTGGAAATCTTCGCAACCTTCCATTTCCTCGTCGATATCGTAGCCCACATTCAGCAGGTTACGCACACCGATATCCACACCCATGGCGAAGTCCACATCGCCAATGAATGAGAGGAACGGTACCTTCAGGTTGAAACCCGGAGTGAGCAACATGGGATCCACCAGGGGATTGATGGGATAGTCATTGTTGCCCAGACGCATTTCGCCACTGAATTCCAGGAAGGGCTGGAACCACTTATGCATCATGTAGTTGATGGCGGAGCTATACACCAAGGTGTTGGAGCCGTCGCCAAATACCATCATGAAGCCAAGGCTGTTATTCCAGATAATGGGCTTGCCCTGCTTGGTATAGTCCAGGGAGGCGACACCAGTTACACCAACCACAAGGCTATTTGCGGTATATGCATAGGTGTAGCCGCCATTACCGTTGAGGAACCAGGCATGACGAGGACGGAGACCGGCCTGCTTCCAGCCCGTGGGCAAATACACATCCAGCACGGCAGCCGTAGAGAGATATTCCGGCCCTACGTGAGGTGTGCGATACTTGCCGTAGACCTGGATATCACCAAGACCACCCTGAACCATGCCGGCCTGGACTGCCTCAGTGGAATAATCCTTTGCATGGTCATAGTAGATCGGCAGGCTGATGCCTACATCCAAGTTGTCCATGACGCCCATGGCAAAATTGAAGTTACCAGCGAGGGCTCCGTCAATACGACCTTCTTCCATATTGCCATCCCAGACTTCAAACTGCTGGGCATGACCAAGGTCATCCGTAAACTTGCCACCACGGGTATATCCCCAGTTATCGGTGGCTATGGTACCGCCGGTACCTGCGCGGAAGTGGAAGAAGCCCAGCGTATTAGCATCTTGCTGATGCAGGCCTGTTCCACCTCCAAGCAAACCCGTTTGCGCAAACACGGCTGCCTGCGCAAGGGCCAGGAGCAATAAAGACTTTTTCATACTCTAATCTACGAATTATGCCGGTTTGAACCAGGAATAGACGTAAGGATAAACTTCCTCGTATTGCACACATTCGTCATCATCATAGGTTTCACAATCACCCTGCTCGGGATGATCGTAATCCTCTTCTCTAGTGCAATAAGGTATATCCAATTCGTTGTCAGATAGTCTAAATGGGTAATCAGAGCAGGCTGCACCAGTTTTGAATTTATCTTCATTGCATTCTCCATGGACTCTGGTACACCAGGATTCGTAGCTTTCAAACACATCCCATTCGTCAGTACCATATTTTTTTTCGATTAATGAATAATCGTTGCTATTAATCCTAGCATAACAGTTATAAGGCAGCCTGTTCCTACAAAAATCAGTATATGTAGTTTCAACCCACTTATGACGTACATCATTTTCATTAGAACCTGTATAGGCTTCTAAAGTGTACAATTTATCACCTATAGGACAAATGTAACCATCAGGTGCCGAAGAACTAGCGCTACCCACACCGTTTTCAACAACCTGACGTGTACATGTTGCATCTACAGATTTTTCATTTTCCCATTCTTTGTTATAAGAGTATACGAGAACGACTTCTTTTACCTCATTACAAACCTTACCATATCCAGGACGAAGGAACTTTCTCTCGCAAGTCTTTTCTGCGGAGACTACAAATTTTCCTTCGTTTTCATCGAAAACATGGGTCATTGTGGAAACTGAATTCACAGGACAAACATAGCCGTCAGCAATTTTGTCTGCATCTATGTTATTTTCAAGGCAATATTGACGGAACTTATAAGAACATATTGCTTCTACAGAACCAATTTCAAGCCACTTGCCAGAAGTGACCTTCACAAGTCCACCGCCGGCATCACACCCATCACCAACTTTTGCATCGGGATATCCAATAGCGCAAGCTTCGGCACCAGAGACTTCAACCCACTTACTCTTTTCCTTACTGAAGGCGTAGTAAAATTCTTTCTGATTATCACCAAAGTTCAAGCAAATGTAATCTTCAGGGATCTCCATACTACCGCCTTCTGTTGCAGAATAGGTGCAACGTCCATCAATTTCAGATTCATCAATCCAGTTTCCTTCAAGGTAAACACTTGCAGAAGAATTGATAGAGCACTCATCACCATTGTTCGGGTCACGTCCTTTGTTGCCACGGACAAAGGCTGCGCAGTATCCATCTTCGTCAACGGCAGTCCACTTGCTATCCTTACAGGCGTAAAATTCATTCTTGAGAGTGGTTTCCTGGGTCTGACCGTCGTATTCAACATCATAAGTGAATATGCAGGAAGACGCACTGGAGCTGGCATTGGGATCACCGCATTTGCCGAACATTTCTTCACAGGCTTCTTCGCCATTATACCACGCAGCACTAGAAGAACAGTCAGCAGTCTTACCAACATAGTTGTCACCCTTATACTGGCATTTTCTATTGTAACTCAAGCTCAAATCTTCATACACCCATTCAGAATTTACTTCGCAGTAATTTTCAACGTTATCTACTACCCAGCCACTTTCGGTGCAAATGTAATCTACACCATCAAGAGAAGCAACTTCATCAAAATTAGCCTTAGAGCAAATCTTGTTCAATTTGCCTTCTAATTCATCAGCCTGTTGCCAGTAATAGTAGGTACCATTCTGACCTTCACTATGACCACACTTATAATAGGCCTTATAGCCCACTGCTCCAGAGAAATCAATTTCCGTTTTATCAAGTTTATAAATCTTGCCAAGTTTTTCTACGGAAGCATCGCATTTACCCAGAACCTTGGAGACATAGTACTTGGAATCATAATCGTAGTCGCTAACCACCCAATGTCCCTTCGAGCACTTAACTTCTTTGGTTTCCTTGCGAACAGGTGAGATAAAAATATCAAATGTGGCACCCTCATTTTCTTCAGTGCACTTACCTACCTGAATTTCAGCAAGCAGGTTATAATCATTTTCATCCGCATCAAAATAACAATTATCGATATTACCACTGCTGCAGCTACCAGCCCAATAGCCCAACTGCACAAACTTGTAATAGTCAACATCATCATTTTGCTCATGAACGCAGGCATAGTAAAGGCCATTTTCACCATCGATATAGAGCGTATCCTTGGTATCAGCAGTGCAGAGCATCTTGTTGTAAGCTTCCACTGCAGACAGTCTTACAGGCTCCAGAGTAGGATTGCCTTCCTTATCCTCGGCTTCAACGCACATGTATGTTGCCGTACAGCCTGTGCAATTGCCACTACCGACAAAGAAGTCTCCTTCCTTACGGCCTTCACAGGATCCACTATAAAGATAATTCCATTCATACTTTTCCTTGCCTTCATTATCTGTATAGGAGTAGCACTTGAAGGAATAGTCATATCCAAGCAAAGTGACATTAACAACCTTGTCTAGGTTTGCCTCATTACAGGTTTCCTTGATTCGAATCCTAGCATCGTCAGACATTAGACCTGCGATAGCCCATGTGGGTGACCACAATTCCGCTTCAGGATTACATTTAAATGCTTTAAAATAGCCCTCACTGCCATCAACAACATATCTGTATGTGTTTTCCCACTCCACATAGAAAGCACCTTCAACCCTATCGCTACAGGCTGGCAGGCCATAGGCATCAATAAAGCCCTTCTGGAACAATTTGAGTCCTTCAAAACCCATTACATTGTACAGGAAATCAACAAAGTACCTAGCAGGTTCATTATCATATCCGTGAACGCTAGAACCACATGTTGGTCCTGGATCCATCGAAATATTAAGGTCAAGAGGCTTATTGAAGTTGCCATTTTCGGCAAAAATATTCCTATAGCCCTTATAAATTTCCAAATAGGTATATTCTGAATGTTCCCTATAACCCGCACTAAGGAAAAAACTCGGCACATAAATGCTAGCAACCATTTCCTCATCACTGATCTTGCTTGAAATGGACTGGTCAAAGGCCTTGGCATTTTCATCAAGAGCCATGGATACTGCCAATTCAGCATTAGCCTTCTTGCTGGCCTCTTCAAAAGAAAGACCATCTTCAAGCAACTTTTCAATACGGGCAGCCTTGAAATCAGAAAGGAAATCAAGAACAATGGTATCACTTGCATCCATATCAACCAGGGCATGGTATGTCATACGGGTTGAAGATGAGTTCTGCATGAAGGGCAGCATGGAAGAAACATCTACCATTGCGCTGACCATGGCATAGGAATTCATCATGTTTGTAAGTTTGAATTCACCCGTCATGCGAATTGCTTTCACACACTGATCACCCTCATTGCCTGTAAGAGAATTGTATGATGCAAAACCGTTTGGGTCCATCTTCAAAATCATATCAGAGGCAAAGCCCTTACCCGTTGCCTGGAACTTGTCATCCACTTCACGGACGTTAACTTCTGCAGAAGTGGCAAGAGCCGAATTATTATTCATGAAGGCATATTCGTCGGCACAAACAATAGGATAGCGGAGGAAAACTTCCTTTGTGTAGACCTTGGCAAGATTTTCTTCCAGTTCCTTGTTCGGGATAATGACCGGGAGTTCGATATCGCTGGTGGCGTCACCGCAAGCCACGGTAACGGTCATGATACCCTTGCCTTCGTCGGTCTTGGTATCTGCAACCTTACAGGAAAGCTTTTCAAGCAGTTCTTCGGAAATTGCAGCAGAAGCAGAAGACATGGAAGCACCGACCTTTTCGTTAACGGTCGTGTTCATTGTCTTGGAAACAGTATCGGTAATGGTTTCGAAGGCCTTGTCGTAGACAGCCTTCACAACGCTATCGGCATCGACACCATCGCCCTTGGCGCCAGTGTCACCCTTTTCACCAGCAGTACCAGATTCGCCAGCAGTACCTGCTGTACCGGCAGCACCGTCCTTACCGTTGGTGATGGTTGCAATGGTCTGGCCATCGCAAATAATCTTATAACCGGTAGAATCCTTGAGCGTTTCGGCGGAGCAACGCTGCTGAATTGCTTCCTGGGCACTCATGGTCACCCACTTGCCCTCGGAGCAAACATACATTGTGGCAGAAGACTTTTCAAAAGCCATGTTGCCATCGTTTTCTTCGGTACAGTCAATATCACCGATGTTTTCAACGGTGGTATATACATCCTTGTTCTCGACATTGATGACGTCATCGCCGCAGGCAAAGAGGCCAAACGACAAAGCGCAGCTTGATGCCACAAGAGCAATATGCTTGCATTTCATGATTTTTATCCTTTTTTGTGATTTTGAGCACAAAGATAAAAGTATGTAAGCATTTTGTAAAGTAAGAATCTTGTAATTTCAAAAAAAAATCGTGATTTTCATCAAATTTCTTACATTTTCTGTAACAATTTCGTCGTTTTTCAAAAAAAAGCCGCCCCATTCGCTATTGGGGCGGCCCTAATGGTATGCCAAGCCTTTAACGCCAGTATGTTTTTCTAGCCCAGAAGTTTTTCAATTTCCCTGATGGCAGTTTCCGCTTCAGCAAAATCGTAATCGCCGATTTTCACCTTCAGCGTGTTCAGGAGGACCTCAAACTTGCTATCAAAGGAAATATCTTCCAGGGAATCCAGAATGCGTTCGCACTGAGTGGAGGAACAGGAATCCACAGCCACCTTCAGCTGTTCCATGGCCTCCTTCAACTTTGAATTTGCATTGGGATCGACAGATTTCTTATGACGAGGCTGGTCCTGCTCGGACTTCATGCTGGCAAGAGTTGCAGAAAGGTCTTCAACAAGATCCTTCAGGGCAGACTCAAAGGCATTAAAGTCTTCAAAACGGACCTGCCTCTGCAAAAGTTCATTTTCAACAGTGGCGCCAAGCGTCTGTACGTATTCAGAACCAATGGTACCGCACAGTCCCTTGATTGTATGGGTCAGTCGGGTCGCTTCCTCATACTTGTTGGACTCCACAAGCTTTCTCAGTTCAAAATTGTTGCCGCTGTAATCGCGTACAAAACCCTGGAGCAGTTTCATGAACAGGGTTCTATTGCTATTGGCATGGTATAGACCACTGGCAGCATCGTACCTACGAACCTTAGCAAACTGGTTGATAAAGTCGCTATCTTCCGTAGCCATGTTCGGGGTAGAGACAACAACAGTCCTGGACTGCACTTCTGGACGTTCCGCCGCAACGGCAAGGAACTTTGCCAGTTCCTCGTAGAGCAGGTTGGGGTCAATGGGCTTCACAATGTAGGAATTCATTCCTGCATCATAGCATTCTTCCTTGTCCTTCTGGAATGCACGGGCACTCATGGCGAGAATAGGAACCTTCTTAAAGTACTCCCCTTCCCTTGCGCGAATTTCCTTCGTTGCAGTAAGGCCATCCATCACGGGCATCTGCAAATCCATGAGAATCAGGTCGAAGGAATTTTCCTTGAGCGTATCAAGGGCTTCCTTACCGTTGTTTGCCACCATGGTGGTAAGGCCGACACTATCCAGCAGGGAAATTGCCAGTTCCTGGTTCATGGTGTTATCTTCCACCAGGAGGACCTTTGCCGGATTGAAGTAAACCTTGTGCTTTTCCTTCTTGGTTGCCTTCTGGTAAGTCAGGGGCATGTCGCAGGCTTCCTGCATGGCACTGAGGAAGGAACTGATCTGCAGAGGCTTTGCAACGCAGCTGTTGAATCCAAGTTCAAGAGCTGTATTTACGTCGCTTTCCTCAAAATGCAGCGGGTGCATCAGCACCATGGGAATCAGACGCATGGACTGGGGAATGCCCTTGGCGAAGTCAAATCCCGTTTCAAGGCCCATCTGGTAATCCACCACAAAGAGATCGTAGGGAGCCTCCCCCGCCTCCTCGTGTGCCTGAATCAAATCAAACGCTTCAGCCGCCGAGCAGGCTTCTTCCACCACGCACTGGAGCTTCATCAGCAAGTGTCGGATGACAGAACGCAGATTGGCACTATCATCAACCAGCAGAACATTCTTTCCCTTGAAACTATTCACGGACTTCCACTTGGGCTCACCTGCCTGCGGTGCAATGGGAAGCGTAATGGTAAAGAAGAACCGAGCTCCTTCACCAGGAGCACTTTCTACCTGGAGCTGGCCACCCATCAATTCCACAAGGGACTTTGAAATCACAAGGCCAAGACCCGTACCACCATACTTTCTGGTTGTGGAACCATCTGCCTGAGTAAAGGCGTTGAACAGTCTGCCCAGCTGTTCCTTGGACATGCCAATGCCCGTATCCTTCACGCTGAACGCAAGACGAACATCCTTATCCGTAAGTTCTTCAATTTCCACACGGATGGTGATGTCGCCCCTTTCAGTAAACTTCGTAGCATTATTGACAAGGTTGGTGAAAATCTGTGAAAGACGGAGAGGGTCACCCATCAAAGTTTCTGGAATTTCCGGATCCATGTCCACAATCAGTTCAATGGGACGGCCCGCAATACGGACTTCCGCCAGGGAGGCGACCTCGTTAATCGTATCCTGGAGAACCAGCTGGGTCACTTCCAGTTCCTGCTTCTTGGCTTCAATCTTGGAGAAGTCCAGGATGTTGTTGATAATGCCAAGGAGGGATTTTGCCGCGTGACTGATGCGGTCCACAAAGCCCATCTGGTGTTCATCCAGCTTCGTTTCTGAAATCAGGTGAGCCATACCGATAATGGCATTCATGGGCGTACGGATTTCATGGCTCATGTTGGCCAGGAATTCGCTCTTGGCTAGAGTTGCCTGTTCAGCAATTTCCCGTGCAGCCACAACCTCACTGATATCCGTCATGGAGAACATGTACCCCACAACGGATTCCTGCACCTTCAGCGTAACCGCTTCTCCACGGAACCAGATTTCGCTGCGTCCATCCCTGGACTTCAGCATAAAGGAATCCTTCCAGGTTTCGTGAGTGTTAAAGGAATCGTTCAGGGAAACCACCACGTTTTCTGGCATGCCGCAGGTTTCCAGGTCAGAAACAGAAAGACCGATCAGGTTGCGCCATTCCCTGTTGAAAACATCGGACAGCTGCTTGGACATGTACTTGACACGACGAGCTCGGTCAAAGATTATTAGAAGGGACCTGTCCGCAGACAGCATGATGGTATCAAGAATCGTATCCTTCTGGATGCCGCTGGTTTCATCGGTAATCATGAAAAGATAACGGATACTTCCATCGTCTTCTGTCAGGAACTGGAAAAATACGTTCCACCAAAATTCTTCACCATTCTCGTTCTTCACCATGACGATGGTCTTACGCTCGCTGGGGTGCAGGTCGCCACCCATGGCTACGCGGTGTGCAAATTTCTTGAACTGATCCGAAGGAAAGAACTTCCAGAGAACTTCACCCTTGATATCTTCTCCACCCGTAAAGAAATCCACCACGTTGGCGCTGGCCTGAAGAATGTCAAAACTTTCGTTTGTAAGAATAAGGGTAAAGTTTGGACTACTCAAAAGCGTATCGAACAGACTACTGGAACTGACGCTGTCGTTCAAGTCCTTCTGGATAAACCACTTGAACAGGAAATGAGCCATCAGGCTGGCAAAACCCATCAAGATAACAACGATAAGCACCACCAGGAACATGGCGGCACTCAGGTCTTCCTTGAACTTGGATACAACGCGATTCTGCTGAATGATATGAACCACATAGAAGGGCATCTGCTTCATGGGAGTCACCATGAATGCCAGATTCTGCCTGTGGTTATTGGTCTTTTCGAAACGGAGAACCTGCCCGTAGCGCAGGGTATCTGCAGCAAAATTTTCAGAAACCATGGAATAGAGGGTCATGAGACTGTCAAGGTCAATCTTTCCCAGGTTCGTTTCGTAAGGATAGAATGTGAAAATACTTTCGGAACTACCTTCCATCAACAGGGTCAGGCCACCTTCGCTCTTTGCGGCTCCGCCCAGCTTCTGGCGCAGTTTCATCAGGTCGATTTCTTCAGCGACAACGCCCCTAATCTGGTTGTTCTTGCCCCAAATGGGGAAAGAAATGCTCATGACAAGCTTCTTGGCGCTCTGCTTGATGTAGGGACCGGTAATGGCAACGCCCTTGTTTCGGGAAGCCTCAAGATACCATCCCTTGGTTCGCACTTCAGAGGAAGACTTATCCAGGGATTCACCGCGGGCACTGTAGAAATCACCATCCGAGGTTCCGTAAATCACATCCACGATATTGTCGTCACTCTGCATCTGTCGATAAAGCTGCTGACGAACGGCATTCTTGTTGGCCTGCTGGATTCTTTTGGGCAGTTTGAGAAAGCCCTCTTCCATGGTCATCAGGAAGTTTTCGCACTCCGTCACGGACTTCTTGAGGTTCGTTTCGGTGCTGTTGTAGGCCGTGGAAATAACGGTAGATTTCAGATAAAAGAAGAAAATGACAATAATGGCCACCGTCACGATAAGAACGGGGACCGTATATACAAAAGAAATTCGCCAGCCAAGCTGGCGTTTCTTGGCATTAACAGGATTGTGAGTCAATCTTAGCTATCCTTAAACTTTTCATACATGGAAGGCAAATCATCCGCAATGGAAAGGAATGCCTCCACCACATCCGGGTCAAACTGGGTTCCCTTCCCCTTGACGATTTCCTCAACGGCAACCTCATGGGGGAACGGTTCCTTATAGGGCCTGCGGGAAACCAGGGCATCATAGACGTCGGCAACGGCCATCAGGCGTGCGCCAACTGGAATTTCTTCCGCCTTCTTCTTGTTGGGGTAACCCATGCCATCCCAGCGTTCGTGATGGCCAAGAGCAATGTCTGCGGCAATCTTGATCATGGGATTATTATGCAGTTCACGGGTAGCTTCCATCAGCACATCGTAGCCCATCTGCGGATGAGCACTCATAATCTCTCGTTCTTCCGGAGTGAGCTTGCCCGGCTTACGCAAAATTTCGTCGTGAATACCCACCTTGCCAATATCATGGAGGGGGGCTGCCGTCGCATAGTAGTTCACATACTCGTTCGAGGGAATAGCGGCAACGAACTTGGGATGAGACTTCAAAATCTCGGCCAGACGCTGCACCACAATCTGAGTACGCTTAATATGTTCACCAGTTTCAGGGTCACGATATTCGGCAAGAGCACCAAGACTCGTCAGGAGAACCTTCAGGGTCTTGCTTAAATCTGCGGTCTTTTCGCAAACAAGATCATTCAAATGGTCGCGCTGACGCTTATAGTCCAGCTGGTTCTTGATTCGCAGCTGCACCAAACGGGGAGTAAACGGCTTTGCAATGTAGTCTACGGCACCCAGATCCAGGCCGATCTGTTCACTCTGGACATCAGACTTTGCCGTAAGGAAGATTACCGGGATATTATCCAGGGCTGGATTCACGCGCATGCGACGCAAAGTCTCATAGCCGTCCATCTCGGGCATCATCACATCAAGAAGAATCAGGTCCGGTTTAACCTTCTCTGCAAGGAAAAGAGCCTTTTTACCATCAAGAGCAACGTACAGGTCATACTGGGAAGACAAAATACCCACCAAGACATCAATGTTCGTCTTGGTATCATCTACAATCAAAATTTTGGATCTGATTTCGTCCATACATGCCTAATATATGTTCAAAAAACAAAATAGGGCAACCTGTTTTATTCCATGTTGTAATATATTACAAGTTTATGTACCGCAACAACTTGCAAATATGCAGCAAATACGTTGCCCGTAAGTTTTTTGTAAAGTTTAGCGACTTGGATCAAAAAAATGCGAACCTTGCGCCAAGGTTGCATTCAGAGGTCCTGGTGGCCTACACAGGCCCGCTGCATCTTGATAAAGGCATTGATGGGATCGGCGTAGTTCCAGATTCCGCCCAGAATGGCTACCCCGGCAGGGTTCAAGTGTTTAACCTGCCCCAGGGTTTCGGGCTCCATGCCGCCCCAGAGAATCAGGGGAACTGGCATTTTTTCGCAGATTTCGGTAATTTTAGGTGAAGAATCGCCGGTTTCTCCGACCAAATTCAGAGTTTTCACAGGTTCAAGAGCCGAGTTTGGCTGAAAAACGGGGCCAAGGAGCGCACCGGCCACCCATGCAGGCAACCTGGACGCCTCATCAAGATCCTTGCAGAGGGCTATACAGTTCACGCGCTTCCAGGATTCGGGTACCTCCCCCATGAAACTGAGGGCCTCGCAAACGCAGCCGCGAACATCCAGCTGCTCCGCCATGTCGGGAGTACCGCGAACCCAGATGCGGTCACGGTATTCCATGGGAAGGGAAAGGAGCCACCGGTCGTAATCGTCGGCAGTCGCCCTGCGGGAGGAATCCCCACCGGGATAACTGCGACCGCGCTTATCGAGAATCAGGCGGGTAAGACCGCGCTTGAACATTTCCTCGATATCGTCATATTCGGCGGAAAAACCGTCTGGACTCGTTACAACCCAAAGTTTCAGCATGACATAAATATAATATGATATTCGGGGAGATGGCGGATCAGGTCCGCCATGACACTGCACAAGGTCCGCCAAGATGCTGCAAAAAAATGGCGTCCCCAGCAGCAAAGTAAGCATTTTGTATCAAAGAAAAACCAAAGTTCCCTGTTCAGGAGGGGTCTTTTTCTCGCCCTATTTTTTTCGCTTCCTGAAAAAGTGCGATTTTCCACTAAAAATTTTAAAAATTTTAGTTTTTCCCAATAAAAACTAAGTAAATTTACGTTGGATTTTTGCAAAATCGCAGATTTTAATAATTAACCCAATAATTGGAGACACACATGGCAAAAAAGATGATTGCGTGTGACGGTAACGAAGCTACCGCTAACGTTGCTTTTGCAGTGAGCGAAGTAGCAGCAATTTACCCGATTACACCGTCCAGTCCGATGGCAGAACATGCCGACAACTGGAGCGCAGCTGGTAAGAAGAATATTTGGGGCCAGGTTCCCCGCGTGTTTGAAATGCAGTCCGAAGGTGGCGCTGCCGGTACCGTTCACGGTGCTCTGCAGGCTGGTGCTCTGACCACTACCTTCACCGCTTCCCAGGGTCTTCTGTTGATGATCCCCAACATGTACAAGATCGCCGGCGAACTGACCCCGACCGTCTTCCATGTGACCGCCCGTGCTCTTGCTATGCAGGGCCTTTCTATTTTCGGTGACCACTCCGACATCATGGCTTGCCGCCAGACCGGTTTCGCAATGCTCGGCTCTTCCTCCGTTCAGGAATGCCAGGACATGGCTCTCGTGGCTCACGCTTCTACTCTCGAATCCCGCGTCCCGTTCGTTCACTTCTTCGATGGTTTCCGTACCTCTCACGAAGTCATGAAGATCGAAGCTCTCGAAGACGGCGTTATCCGTAGCGTCATCGACGAAAAGTACGTGAAGGCTTGCCGCGAACGCTGCCTCACTCCGGACCGCCCCACCATGCGCGGTACCGCTCAGAACCCGGACGTCTATTTCCAGGGCCGCGAAACCGTGAACCCCTTCTACAAGAAGGTTCCGGAAATCGTCCAGAAGTACATGGACAAGGTTGCATCCTTCACCGGTCGTCAGTACCACATTGTTGACTACGTGGGCGCACCCGATGCAGAACGCGTCATCATCTCCATGGGCTCTTCTACCTGCACCATCGGTGACACCGTTAAGTATCTCAATGCCAAGGGCGAAAAGGTCGGTCTCGTAAACGTACGTCTGTACCGTCCGTTCCCCATGGAAGCAGTTGTTGCTGCTCTCCCCAAGACCGTCAAGAAGATCGCTGTTCTCGACCGCTGCAAGGAACCGGGTTCCGCAGGCGAACCGCTCTTCCAGGACGCTCTGACTGCAGTTTCCGAAGCTGTCATGGCAGGCCAGATGGCTATGCCCAAGATGATCGGTGGCCGCTACGGTCTTTCCTCCAAGGAATTCACCCCGGCTATGGTCAAGGCTATCTTCGACGAACTGAAGCTGGACGCTCCGCGTGCTCGCTTCACCGTTGGTATCAACGATGACGTCTGCAACACCAGCCTCCCCATCGATCCCGACTTCAAGCTGGATTCCGACTTCTTCCAGGCCATGTTCTTCGGTCTGGGCTCCGACGGTACCGTTGGCGCAAACAAGAACTCCATCAAGATTATCGGTAACGAAACCGAAAACAACGCTCAGGGTTACTTCGTATACGACTCCAAGAAGTCTGGTTCTATGACCACTTCTCACCTCCGTTTCGGTAAGAGCATCATCGACGCTCCGTACCTGATCGGTGAAAACGAAGCTGACTTCGTTGCTTGCCACCATACTCCGCACCTCGAATCCGTCGACATGCTGAAGTATGCAAAGCAGGGCGCAACCTTCCTGGTCAACACCCCGCACTCCGCTGAAACCGTTTGGGATACTTTCCCCCGTCCGGTTCAGGAAGTCATCATCAAGAAGCAGCTCAAGGTGTACGTCATCGACGCATACGCCGTTGCCGCAAAGACTGGCATGGGCCGTCGCATCAACACTGTGATGCAGACCTGCTTCTTCTCCAAGCTGGGTAACGTTCTCGATTCCGATACCGCTATCAAGTACATCAAGAAGTACGCTGAAAAGACCTACGCCAAGAAGGGCATGGAAGTGGTCCAGAAGAACTGGGACGCTATCGATGCTTCTCTGGCAAACCTCTTCGAAGTCAAGGTTCCGGCCGCTGTTACCAGCACCAAGGAATTCCGCGCTCCGATCCACGGCAACGCTCCTGCATTCGTTAACGAAGTTACCGCAGAAATCATCAAGGGCAACGGCGAAAAGCTCCCCGTTTCCAAGATGCCTGTCGACGGTGTATTCCCCACCGGCACTACCAAGTACGAAAAGCGCGACCTCGCCCTGAACATCCCGTCCTGGAATCCGGACGCTTGCGTACAGTGCGGCAAGTGCGCTATGGTCTGCCCCCACGCTGCTATCCGCGTGAAGGTTGTGGACGAATCCGCTGTTGCTAACGCACCGGAAGGCTTCAAGTTCACCGCTGCCAAGGGCTTCAAGCTCGAAGGCTCCGAAAAGCCCGTATTCGCAATCTCCGTCTCCAGCTACGACTGTACTGGTTGCGGCGTCTGTACTCAGGCTTGTATCGGTAAGGACAAGAATGAAGAAGGCAAGAAGGCTATCAACATGGTGCCGCAGGAACCCATCAAG
The DNA here is from genome assembly GCA_045616805.1 of Fibrobacter sp. Taxonomy (GTDB): domain Bacteria; phylum Fibrobacterota; class Fibrobacteria; order Fibrobacterales; family Fibrobacteraceae; genus Fibrobacter. The sequence goes on along the minus strand of JAZLHK010000085.1, from coordinate 41,200 downwards.
GTTCAGGAAGGCAAGTGCTGGGACTTCTTCGTTGACCTCCCCGAATTTGACCGCACCAAGATCAACAAGGGTCTTGTCAAGCAGGCTATGCTCCTCGAACCTCTGTTCGAATTCTCCGGCTCCTGCGCAGGCTGTGGCGAAACCGCTTACGTCCGTCTCGTTTCTCAGCTCTTCGGCGACCGCATGGTTGTAGCAAACGCAACTGGTTGCTCTTCCATCTACGGTGGTAACCTCCCCACTACTCCGTGGGCAAAGAACAAGGAAGGCCGTGGTCCGGCTTGGGCTAACAGCTTGTTCGAAGACAACGCTGAATTCGGTCTCGGTATGCGTCTTGCAATCACCAAGCATGCAAACCAGGCTGTAAGCCTCCTCGAAGCTGTGAACGTTCCTGCTGAACTCAAGGCTAAGCTCACTTCTCAGGATCAGTCCGACGAAGCCGGCATCCAGGCTCAGCGCGCTAACGTTGCTGAACTGAAGGCTGCTCTCGCTGGTGCTACCGACGAAGCTTCCGTAAGCCTCCGCGACGAATTCGCCGACTACCTGGTCAAGAAGTCCGTATGGATCTTCGGTGGTGACGGTTGGGCATACGACATCGGTTACGGTGGTCTCGACCACGTCATGGCAACCGGTGAAAATGTGAACATCTGCGTCCTCGACACTGAAGTTTACTCCAACACTGGTGGACAGGCTTCCAAGTCCACCAACCGTGGCGCCGTCGCCCTCTTCGCAGCCGCTGGTAAGCGCGCTGGCAAGAAGGACCTCGGTCTTATCGCCATGAGCTACAAGAATGTGTACGTTGGCCGTATCGCCATCGGCGCAAACGACGCTCAGGCTCTGAAGGTTCTCCAGGAAGCAGAAGCCCACAATGGTCCGTCTCTGATCATCTGCTACTGCCCCTGCATCAACCACGGCTTCGATCTCAACAGCCAGCTGGAACACCAGAAGATGGCTGTGGATTCCGGTTACTGGACTCTGCTCCGCTACAACCCGGCTCTCGCCGCCGAAGGCAAGGCTCCCCTTGTTCTCGACTCCAAGGCCCCGACCATCCCGGTTGCAGAATACATCTACACTGAAAACCGCTACAAGCAGCTCACCCGTAACAACCCGGAAGTTGCCAAGAAGCTGGCCGAAGACCTCCAGAAGGAAGTGGATGCACGCTTTGCATTCTACACCGCAATGTCCCAGGACACTGAAGGTCTGATTAGCCTGTAATAGCGACGTGTCATCCTGAGCGAAGAGGCGCAAGCCTCGAAGTCGAAGGATCTCACATTACAAAAACGGTTCCCGTTCGAAAGAACGGGACCGTTTTTTTATTAAGCCAACGGCCAACATCTCAGTCATGTCAAAACATAAATGTTTTGCCGCGACGTTCAATTCAAGGCCGTTTTTTTTAAGCCATCAGTCTTTAGCGACGCAAGGGGCTGTGACACAAGGGGCTGTGACGCAAGAGCGCGCACGGTAATCTGCCACCTGCAAGATCGATTACATACTAAACGACCGTCACGCACCTTTAAAGTATGTAATTTCTGCTTAAATGTTAAAGGCAACCACGAAAGGAATGTTATTCATTACATACTGCATTAAACATTTTAAGCCTTCAAGTATGTAATCCGCTATTCAAAAACAGTTCTTCCAACACCTTCTTACATACCGCACCAGTTATTTTCTTTCTTCAAGTATGTAATAACGAGGATTTGACTAAAATCTCATGGCCGCCAGAAGGCCTTTACGGAACCACCTGCCTCATTAAAAGCGGTCCATGCAGGAATATTTTGACCTGTATCATGTATTTTCGCAACATTTGTATCATACAAAACATCAAAATTCAGCAGTTTTTACGTAAAAATTTCACATTTTCAAATAAAAATCAACATTTTGTATCACAACATATTGCTTTTTTGTGATACAGGTGGTATATTATAGGTGTATGAAAAGCGTGATGGAATATCAGAATTTCCGCCTCTATGTTCGAGATTTCTATGTCGAACGTAAAGACCGTTCTGGCTTCACCTGGCGCGACTTCGCCAAGGCTGCCGGATATTCCTCCCCCGTTTTTCTGAAGCTGGTCTGCGATGGTAAGGCAAATCTCAGCGAAGTAGGCACTGAACGTGTAGCACAGGCAATGGGCCTTGTGGGCGTCGATCAGGATTACTTCCGCGCCCTGGTGAACTTCAACCAGGAAAAGGATTCCACCAAGAAGAAAGTTCTTTTCAAGCAGATTCGCACCATCGCCAAGGACAATTCCTTCCAGTTGGTGGGTGAAGACCAGTACGATTATTATGAATCCTGGGTAAATCCGGTGGTTCGCGAAATTGCACCGCAGATGCAAGGTGCCACTCCCGCACAGTTGGCAGACAAGTTGGCTTTCGAGACTGAAACTGCCGAAGTGAAAAAGGCCCTCGCCCTGCTGCAGAAGGTCGGTCTTCTGAACAAGACTGACAAGAACGAATACGTTCAGGGCGCAAAGTCCATCACCACCGGTAATCTTGATGTGGTCAGCATGTCCGTTCGCGAGATGCACCGCCAGATGGGCGAACTGGCAGTTCGTTCCCTGGACGAAGTTCCCGTGAAGGAACGCGATATTTCCGGCCTTACCCTGGGCATTTCAGAAGATGCCTACTACCGCATTACAAAGGAAATCGAGGATTTCCGACGCCGCGTAAGTTCCATCGTCATGAACGATACCAACGAAAACCGCGTTTACCGCCTGAATGTACAACTGTTCCCCCTCACAAAGGAACTGGACTGCGGAGGTGACCATGCTTAAGAAGATTATTTGGGCATCTGGCGCATCCCTGGCTGTTGCTGCATTCATCGCCTGTACCGAAACTAACGTGGCTGGCGGCGTCAGCGAAGAAACCAACACCCTTGCAGGCGTCATCTACAACGCATCTGGCAAGCCCGTTTCTGGCACTTGCGTTTCAGCAAGGCACTACAGCGTCGATTCACTGGTATTGACCGACACTACCGATGCCGATGGCAAGTTCGCACTACCTCTGAAGCGCCAGGGACTGTACGGCCTTTCTGCAGAAGCTGGTTCCGCGGCCTATTACGAAACCATCAATTATGACGGTTCCGAAATCACCATTGAAGGCAAGCTGGCAAAGACAAATTCCATTTCTGGAACCGTAGCCCTGGATCAAAAGGGCGTTAAGGTTTCCGTCCCGGGTTCCCCCTGGACCGCAGAAACCGACAGCAACGGCAAGTTCACCCTGAAGGGCGTCCCCCAGGGCAACATCACCATCCTTGCCAAGTCTCCGGATCCGGTTTTCTACAGCGATGCCTACTATACGGCAGAAGTTTCCTCCAGCGGCGCCAAGTTCTACGGTCCCTTCCCGAAGAACGTCGCTACAAAGGCTATTGACTTCGGCACCAGCGCAGGAACTCTCCAGGCTTCTACAGGTGCAGAAGTTCTCCACCTGCCCCTCTCCAGTGAATACGGTCTCCGTAGCTGGTGGAGCATGGACATGGCAAGCGAATCAGGCAGTGCACGTTACATAAGCGATGTCCGCGGCGGAACGGAAGGACTCCTGGTATACGGCAAGGCCAGCCTGAACGACGGCAAGGAAAATCGCGCCCTTGAGCTGAAGGGAGCCAATCAGTACGGCGTTGTCGAAAACGACCGCGGCATCCTGGACAGCACCACAGAAATGACGCTCGAAGCATGGGTCAACATCGATTCCATCCTGAGTAGCGAAAAATCTTACCGCATGAACGTAATCGGCAAGCTGGGCTTTGGCTCCAGCGAAGATCAGGATGTATTCAGCCTCGCCGTTGTCAACGGCGAATGCGGAGCAAAATCCCCGAGATTGGCCTTCTTCCTGGCCAACGGATCGGGAGACAGTCTTTCCTGCGACAATGCTGTCGTAGCAGGCAAGGAATTGGATTACGGATTGTGGGTGTACGTGACGGCAGTCTGGAACGGCGAAAAGGCAAGCCTCTATCTCGATGGCAGGCTTTCCGCCGAGAAGGAAGTGACCGTTGATCAAATCGAAATCTCTCCCGAGCCGATATTCTTCGGCAAGGAAGCAATCAACCTAATGTTAGATGACGTTCGACTGGGCGTAAAGGCAATTAACAGTGCCGATGTGCTCTATCGTTACTATCTCAAGGAGGTGCAAAATGATTGATCACGAAAACTACAACGAAGAAGCATACTTCGAAGTCAACGAACACGGAAGAATCCTTACCGGCAACCGCAAGTTCTGCCGCATGTTCGGTTATGACGAGTCCGAAATTGTTTGGCACTACATCACAGATTTCTATCGCCACGCAAAGGACTGGAATGATTTTCGCAGTTGCGATAACCTGACCCAGCACCACTTTGTGGCACGCATGCGCAACCGCAAAGGTCGCAGTTTCAAGTGCAGCATCACCCGCGAAGTCCTTCAGGGTGCCGATGGCCGCATCACCTTCCGCAATTCCATCAACCGCATTGGTGAAAACGAAGTTGCAAAGGTTTCCGAAATCGGCGAAACACGCTCTGTGGTATTCGTCGCCAAATGCGCCTTCTGCGGCGAACAGATGCGAGTCAACAGCCTTGCAGAGACCCGCATGCGCGTACTTTGCAACACCTGCGCGGCAAAGTCCTACCCGGAAGCATTCAACCTGAAGGCCGCTCAGGTATAAACCGGATGAAGGCGAACGACTAATAGAATTTCAATCAGAACACACAAAAAAGCCCGGTGGTGCCTGCTACGCACTGCCGGGCTTTTCCCGTAATGAATACACCACTCAAACCAAATAGAAAAGGCCGTTCGCAAAAAGCGTACGACCGTTTCAATATTCGGGGTCTAGGGGGTAGCGATAGCGAACCCCATCACTAGAGGTCTTTCACCACCATGATGCCGCCCTTCTCAATCTTAGGATAGGAGCGCATTCCTTCCCCGCCCTTACCGCGGTCAAGGATTTCGACCAGTTCGCCTGCTGCGGAATAAAGGTGAAGTTCCCAGGGGCCATTGGGTGCGTTGAAGTAGCCGGAATTCTTCTGCACGTTGCGCTGGAAGGTTCTATTCAGGCGGTCGGCAACACTGCGGGCCTGTACAAGACTGATATCAGCCAGAGTCCAGGAAATGGGTGCACCACCCATATCAAAAATCAGGAGGGCTTCCGTATCCGTATCTTCCTTCATGGTGAACTTCCAGCTGAAATTCTGCCAGCTGGTGCTCAAGTCCAGAATACGGCCGTTTGCATAGGGCGTGTATTCATCAGAATCACGCTTGATGTTCACATTCAGTGTACGGGGCTTTACAGCCTTGGCTCGCATGCTGAAAATGTAGGTCACGCCCTTGCGGAGTGTAAGATGCTGCTTGAACTGAAGACCCCAGGTATCCTTGCCAGCCTTGTCAATATTGAAAACAGCCTGGCCATCCACAACCTTGACAGAAGCCTTGCCACCCCAGAAATCGGTAGTCCAGTGTTCCAGGGGATTTTCCGCACAGAAAGATCCATTCTGGATAATATCCGTACCTGCACCCTGGAAACCGGTATTGTAATCCTTATTCTGGATAAAATTGGGAATCACACTGGTATTCTGGATGCCAAGAGGGCTGTCAACAGCCACTTCCTTGCCCCAGCCCACCAATGTGTTATAGGAACCATGGGCAGTCATGTCCATTTCGGGGCTATCAAAATTGCCAGGACCCCAACTCCAGCAGAGCCAGCCAATATTCAGGCGTTCACATTCAGACATGATATGCTTGTAAGGAATATCCCTTGCGCCGCCCACGGCAACAGGAGCAAATTCTCCAACGACTAGAGGCAGATCCTTTTCGACGGATGCTTCAAGGACACCCGTAACGCGCTGGGCTACAGTTGCATAACCGGAAGCTTCGGCGTCGTGACGTTCTGATGGCCACCACATGTGAATGGAGAACAGCAAATTGTGTTCTGGGTCCATCTGCAGGAGGCGTGGACCAACATTCAGCAAATTCTTTTCGCTCTGGCCCCAGTTATCGGCATCAATCATGATGGGAACACGAATACCTGCAGCACGCATCTTTGTGACGAGAATGTTGTAGGCAGTGAAAAATTCATCGGGATCCTGTTCCTTGGAGCCGGGCTCATTGCCGACGTTAATGATCAGGTATTCCTGATGATTGGCAATCATCTGGAGGGTTTCTTCGCGAAGCCAGAAATCGAGGGCATCGACCAGGCGTTCCCAGTTTCCGGTGGTATCGTGGATTTCGGGAACAGGAATCATACCATTGGAAATGCAAAGTCCAATGATGCTATCCAGGTCGCTGACACGGCCACGGGTATTCCAAACGATTCGGACACAGTTTGCACCGGTCTTGGCGATTTCGGGAATAGTTTTTCCTTCTCGGTCAGTCCATATGAACATATGGTTGACCCCACGAAGGATCACCTTTTCATTATCCTTGCTGTACAGGAAGCGATTCTGGACAAAGAAACCTGGCTTAGCATTAACGATGCTCATACCCACAAATCTCCAATTTTACCACATCTTACATTTTAAAGATAATTAAAAAAGACACCAAAAGAAAGGATAAAGCACCCATGTAAAAAAGTTTATTCAATTTTCCAAAAATATCATTTTTTTCTTACGATTAATATTATATTTATACACGGATTTTACTTAATAGAGAGGATTGTATGAAGAGATTTTTACTTGCCATCGCCGCAGTATCGGTTATGTGCATCATTTCCGCATGTGGCGAGGATTCAGCTAAAGCATGCGTCCGCCCTGTCTACTGCGTCACCTATACTCCCACAGGAATGGAGAACGGAACTGACTGCTGGGAAGACGTTTCCAAGCGCAACGTCCATGTTGACAAGCATAAGGCAGACGGCACTTACATCTCCCAGGAAGACAAGTGCCTGGACCAGTAAAGCGTATCAGGAATTCAAAATTTAGCCACCGGTCACCCGGTGGTTTTCTTATAGAAAAAAGGCGACCCCAAAAGGGATCGTCTTTTTGTGTGGAGGATGTTAGTTGGAGAACCCTACAGTAATCACCTGATGTGCACAATAGATCTGAACGCCCCTTGAGGGAGACTGGACTTGTCAAAATTCAACCGGGTCTCCCCCACTTTTACGGGTCCAGAGAAGCGGGCAACAAGCCTTCCTCTAAAATCAAAAAGCGAAACCACAGCAAAGCCCGAGCAAGGGGATTTGACAACGCCTCTTTCAAAGTCAAAAGACGCAAAGGCGCTGTATGCATAAAGACGCTCTGCCCAAAGGCCCTGAGATTCCAGGGCGGTGCCAGGCTCCTCGACGTCACTCGGGGTGACACTGGAGGAATTGATTTGAGGTTCCGGGTCGGTGCCAGGTTCCTCGACGTCACTCGGGGTGACACTGGGGGAACTGCTTTGAGGTTCCGGGTCGGTGCCAGGCTCCTCGATGTCACTCGGGGTGACACTGGAGGAACTGATTTGAGATTCCGGGTCGGTGCCAGGAAGGACGCTTGCGGAGGAAGAACTCGGAATGACATCCGGGTCGGTAGCCGGAATATCGCTTTTTTCCACCAGAACTTCTACGCGACCGGTGTAATCCGTACCATCGTTTCCCTTAACAGTATACTTGAAGGCCGCAAGCCCCCTGAAATTTGCAGCCGGCGTAAAGGTAACCGTATACCCATCCGCATTTAAGACAACGGATCCGCCTTCAACGGGCTCTACGGTATACGCAGGTGAAACCTCCAGAAAGGCGCGGGTAATGGTGCGGAGGTCAAATTCTGCTGATCCATTCTGAGGAGCAGACATGTGCATGGCTCCAAGCCAGTTAATGTACTTTTCAATGAAAAGATAACCGTCGGAAGATTTTACAGTCGCATCGTTCTTTGACTTATCATAGCCCATGGCGTCTTCAAAGTAGTCGGGAATTCCGTCCTTATCTGAGTCCTGGGGCGCAGTTCCCGCCTGCACATAGCCCCAGCCACCATTTTCCTTAAGACCCATAGCCCCTACAGATTTCACCAAGGCGCCTTCCTTACCCAAAGTGCTTGCCTGATGCCAGATCAGGGAATCAATATCATCGTATGGCAAGACACCGGACTGAGAATTAACCAGACGCCAGGCCGTAGCCGCACTGTAAATGGGATTCTTTGTGGTTTCCTCGCTCCAGGGCTTGGTCAGGACTTCTCCTTCGCCCTGGTAATAATAAATGCTGGAAGGACCTCCATTCAGGATGCCGTCGCAGTTGGTATCAATCATGTTGCCGCTGGCGTAAATGCTCTGGTTCTTGTCCACCTGGAACCAGGGATTACTTCCCTTGGGCCCATACACAAAGTAGTTGTTGACAATATCGTGCTTGAAATGCGTTGATGTGTGTGTGGTATACCCGGCTTCAAAGTTGTAATGAACATTATTCACAAATACATCGTTAATCTTGTCCAGGGGATTACGGTTATGTGTATTGATGAAGGCATTGTAATACCAGGCCCAGGTACCATCCACGGATTCGATATGGGCACCAAACTGCTGGCCGATTGGATTTGCCACCAGGGAGTTCTGCACGGTCACGCCAGTAATGCGGTAGCTTGCGTTGTCGGAACTGCCACCGAAATTGTTCCAGGGAGCAAGTTCAATGGAACAATGGTCTACAATAATATCCTTGGAATCATAAAGGTTCAGGGCATCATCCTTTTCGGAGGCCGTATTTTCGCCGGGGCGAATGCGCAAATAGCGGATGATGATGTTGGACTGCTTGCCGGTGGAAACCTTACCGCCGTGAATGGCAATGCCCTCGCCGGGAGCGGTCTGCCCTGCGATGGTGATATTGCTCTTGACGGATACGGCAGACTTTATGTTAATAATGCCGCCAACATCAAAGACCACAATGCGATTTGGGGCACTTACCGCATCACGGAAGGATCCTTCGCCGGAATCGTTCAGGTTGGTCACATGATAGACCGTGCCGCCGCGGCCGCCAGTGACGTTGGCACCAAAACCCAGCGCTTCCGGGAAAGCCTTCACGGCCGCGGCATCTGCGGCATAGGACAAGCCAAAGCAAGCTGAACTAAAAAAGCCTGCGACAAGAAAAGAGCGAAAATTCATACCCATAAACATCCCTTTTGTAAAGCGGAAAATCACCGCTCCATGATTAAATATATGATGTTATGCTCAGCAAAAAGACTTTTCTCATTGATGAACGTAGTCCACAGACAACACCCCAAAAAACATCATTGCTTCAAAATTCCCCAAAAATGGAGGATTTTCAACATACTCCGTGTGATTTTGCACACCCTCATTGCAACATATTCTTTACAATAAGAGTTTTTGTGGCATCGACGCACTGCACTTTTCTAGTTTTAGACCATCTGAAATCAACCCCCTATAATGGAGATACAAGATGAAACTTTCTACTCGTGCAATTGCTGAAGCAATCGGTACATTCTGGCTCGTTTTCGGCGGCTGCGGCGCAGCAGTCCTCGCCTGCGGTGTCGCAGGTGTTGGCATCGGCTACGTTGGCGTTTCTCTCGCCTTCGGTCTCACCGTGCTTACCATGGCATATGCCCTGGGCCACGTTTCCGGTTGCCACCTGAACCCGGCTGTTACTCTCGGCCAGGTTGCTGGCGGCCGTTTCCCGGCTAAGGAAGCTCCGGCATACATCATTGCACAGGTTATCGGCGGCATCATTGCAGCAGCCCTCCTTTACTGCATCGCACAGCCGGACCTGACCAACGCTGGCATCGGCGCATTCGCTACCAACGGCTGGTCTGACACTCTGACCAACGGCGTGAACGCATTCGGCGGCAAGACTGCAGGCATGTGCAGCGCATTCCTCATCGAAGTTGTGCTTACCGCAATCTTCCTGTTCGTGATCATGGGCGCAACCGATGGTCGCGCACCCGCTGGCTTCGCTCCGATTGCCATCGGCCTCTGCCTCACCCTCATCCACCTGATTTCCATCCCCGTGACCAACACCTCCGTGAACCCGGCCCGTTCTACCGCTGTGGCAGTGTTCGTTGGCGGCGCAGCCATCAAACAGCTGTGGCTCTTCTGGGTGGCTCCGATTCTCGGTGGCGTCATCGGCGGTTTCGGCTACAAGTGCCTCGCCGAATGCAAGAAATCCTAAGCCGAGCAAATCGCGAATGCCAGCATTCGCATTTATAGGCAAATTTTAGACCGTTCTAGCCCCCGCTAGAGCGGTTTTCCTTTTTTTACTGTAAAATGTGACGAAAATCAACTCAATGTCGTTCCAGTGACAATTCTTGTAAACAATGGTTAACTCCTGAGAAAAACGCAGAAAAAGATTCTATTTTAGGGAACGTTTTGGGATATTGGGATAGAATCGTTTTTACTCAGAGGAATTCTCATGAATAAGAAGGTCGTCCTTTTTTCGATATGCTCTGTCAGCGCCTTTTTTGCAGCCTGTTCGGATGACTCCCCTGCGGCCCCCGCACAAGATCCCACAGTAATAATCCCGGACAATCCAAGTACTACAATCGACCCCATTACCGGCGAAATTATCCCGGTAGATCCGAGCAATCCTCAAAACCAGACGAATCCGGGCATCACCAACCCAAACGATCCCCAGTACCCCACAAATCAGGGAAACGCAGGTTCCAGTGATCCCCAAAATCCGCAGAACCAGTCCAGCCAGACAAGCCCTACGGACCCAAACCAATCCCAGAACCCAAGCCAGCCACAGGATCCAAACAACCCGCAGAACCCCACAAGCGGCACCAGTACTGTACAGCCAGGCATAAGCAGTTCCAGTTTTTCTATCACGGCTCCATCTTCCAGCTCCCTTAAGGATTACAAGGACAATAACCTGCCCAAGGATAGCTACCTGCCGGCAGCAGGCTTCTACAGCAACCTGACCATCCAGCCCCTTTCTCCAAGACAGGGCGGACAGATTTACTGCTCCTTTGACGGATCCTACCCCACCCAGGGTTCCCAGCAGATCACGGAGCCAGTTCAAATCACAAAGAATACAGTTGTCCGCTGTTCTGAATTCGTGAACGGACAGCCTGCGGATACCACCACCCAGACGTATTTTATTGGAGAAAGCCTTTCCATGCCGGTGGTTTCCATCAGTGTCGATCCCTATAGAATGTTCGACCCGCAAAATGGATACTACGACAACAACGGCTGGGCTCCTCCGGGAGCCATTCCAAGTTCAAGCAGCGCTTCTGATGGAAACTCGAACAACCAAAATAATCCCTGGGGTGATTTCGGCGGAGGCTTTGGTGGCGGAAACTGGAATTTTGGCGGAGCCCCCTGCCCTGGCCACAATTACTGTGACGAATCCATTGAATTGCCCGTACATGTGGAATTCTTCGAAAATGGAAGTTCCACAAATACAAAGAACTGGGAAATTGACGGTGGCCTAAAAATCTCCGGACAGTACAGCCGTGGTGAAAAGAAAAAATCTGTAACCATCACCCTTCGCGATGATTATCAAAGCACAGGCCGCCTAAAGTATTCCCTTTACAAGACTCGCCCCGAAGCAAAGAAGTTCAAGGCGTTCGTATTGCGTAACAACGGCAACCGCTTCGGACACGACTATATCGAAGATGCCATGCTCAGCAGTCTCCTGGAAGGCAGTGGCGTAGATTATCAGCGCAGCCGTCAGGTTGTTGTATTCTACAACGGTGTATTCTTCGGCATCCACGACATGCGCGAAAAGCTGAACCGTCATTTCGTCGAAACGAACTACGGCATTGATTCCAAGGAAATCAACGTCATCAAGCTGCCCAAGGGCGGTTTAAGCGCAATTGAAGCCAGCGGAGACGATGGCGACAAGTCCGAATACATGCAGTTGGTGAGCATGATTGCCAGCGGGAATTTTGCAGGCGAAAACAATAGCGCCTATGCACAATTGCAGACCTATCTGGACGTCAACAATTTCGCTCGCTACATCGCAGCAGAAATCTATTACCACAATGCCGACTGGCCCAACAACAACGTCCGTGCCTGGGGCGCACCTTCCAAGGGTTATCCCTTCAAGTACATGGTTCACGACCTGGACCACGGCTATGGTTACCAATATGCAGTGGACCAGAATGTAAGCGGCAACATGTTCCAGTGGATTAAGCAAGGTGGCGGAATGTCAAACGGAGCCTGCACCGGCGAAGGCTGCATTGCGCAGATTTACATGAAGCTCATTGAAAACCCCGACTTCAAGCGGGCTTTCCTGAACCATTCCTCCATTATGCTGAACCACTACCTGACCAAGGAAAAAGTTGAAGCCCAGACTGACGCCATGACAAAGTCCATCGGCAACAGCGAAATGGAAAGGGACATTCAGCTTTACGGTCACAACAGCATCGACCGAACCGGCAGCAACCTCAAGAACTACGCAAACAGCCGAACCCAGACAGTCAAACAGGAATACCAGCAGGAATTCGGCCTGAATGGCGGCGAAGTTCAGGTGACTATCGCCGCAAACGGTAATGGCATGGTGTACCTGGAAGGCATGCCCCTGCCCTCCACAAGCTATCGTGGCCAGTTCTTCGGCGGAAACTCCATGCAACTCACTGCTGTTCCCGAAGCAGGCCGCCTATTCACAGGCTGGAGTGACGGTTCAATGGAGAACCCACACCTGGTAACACCTACTGAAGGTATGACGATTACAGCGAATTTCAAGTAATTAAAAAAAAAGGATCTCCATCATGGAGGTCCTTTTTTGCAAGATTGCATTCGTTTTATCGCAGGAACTATTTCACCAACACCTTTTGGGTTTTCCTGTTTATGGAAACCAAATACGCTCCAGATTGTGGCACATCAATAATCACACTGGGAGCATGAATTTGAGTTGTTGCAATAATTCGTCCTTGCATATCGAGGACTATGACATTGGCGCCCATTGCTGCACTATAAACAATAATTGATTTATTGAATGCAACCAGGTGGAAATCCGGAATTTTTGCAAAGGTTCCAACAGCATTTTTATCTTCGGAAGAACTACTGGACATAGTACCAGAGGAACTTGACGTAGCACTAGAGGAACTGGAAGCGTCAACCTTGACAAAATAGGCAACAACCGATGTATCACCATTTACTGCCAGGAAACGAACTTCTTTTGCATTTGGATCATCGCTCCAGGACTTAAACTTGTAACCAGTCTTTGCCACGGCTGCTAGTGCCACGGAATCACCATACGCATAAGTCCCTGCGCCATAGACATTACCATTTGTATCACCGGCAGCAGCCTTGATTACATATGGAGTAGCAAAGCTGTCAAGTACAGCATGGTATTCAACATTTCTTGCCGCAGATTCAATTTCGGGCAGCCAATGATACTTATAGGACATTTTCTCATTGTTCTTCTTGGAAATCGTTACGTTCGGTGCTGACGGGGTTTGACTAAAGGCAATCTTCAGATCTTTTCCAATCTGCTTATTTTCAACATCATAGAACTTGACTATGTAAGACGTATCTTTAACCGTAAAGTTCTTGCTGAACTTGAATTTAAGCATACCAGCCGTTTCAGCACAGTTTTCCAGCTTCGGGGCAACCAAAGTATCGCCCAGGAACTGAACAGCTACAGGAGCGAAATAATCAAGTTTTCCGTCAACAGAATGGGGCATGGTTTTATTGCAAAGGAACTTATAATCCCGTTCGCTACCACTAAAAACAAGGTTGAATGTAACGGTATAGTCGCCAGGAATCAGTGCGCTATCCAAAGCATTTACCGCATACAGACTCGAGCCCTTATGTAGGTAGAACAATGTGTCCGTATCGAAACGGAATCCATGAGCACTGGATACATCGAACTTCAAATCCTTCAAGCCTGCATTCAAATCATTGACAGAAGTAATGGAAACAGGAATGTCTTGACGCTTCTTAATAAACGTGGATATAGCAAGATTATTATCCATTTTTAGGGTAATAGAGCTATCAGAGGAGTAAGGTTTATCAAGATCAGGATCATCGGGTACAGCACCAACGCTAATGAACCAATCCTTGAAATCATATTCATAACCGATAACGGGGGTAAATTTCACCATTTCTCCGGCAGGGAAATAAGCAGAATCATTCCAGTTATTGATCACACCTGTGTTCCCATGGGAGTCTTCATATTCCAAGTGGAATACATTGCCATTTACAATGTTTTGATCATAGAAGGCATACCCATTATCGGCAACGACCCTAAACAACCATGCAAAATTCAAGTTCTGTATTTCAAGGTAAATAGAATTGGAATATCCAACCGTATCTTCATTCGCAAGTACGCCAAGCACTTTCAATTCCATCTCAGTTGCAGCCTTGAGATCAGAACAAAGGATGTCTATTCGACCTTCGCTGTCTTCTTCGGCGCATGTAGGCAATTTAAACTCAACTGTTTTTGATCGACCTGTTAATGAATCCTGCTTGAAAATAATTCTGCTAGTAAAGCTATAGGCTCTCCATTCAGGATCAGTGTTCGTTCTATAGTGCAAAAATGCCGAGCGAGAAGTTGAGTAGCCGGAACCACTTTTATTTTTGAGGAACTCCAGAGAAACGGAACCTTCCATTTCAAGAGAAATAACGGAACTTTTTTTATAAAGAGATGTATAAGGAACAACTACAGGACCTTTGCCCGCACTATACGTTTTTTTTACCATGGCGCCATTTTCGTATTGGGTTTCGCCTACAACAGATAGTGCAAAATTGTACGAGGATTCAACAGACGCAAACCTTGCCTGCACCGTCATAGCAGAATCCACGTAGATTTGCTTGACAATGTCATCTGTTGTGGAACACTTTCCGTCATTTATCACCCAGCAGACAAACTTGTTGCCGGCTGCAGGTTCGGCCCTAAGATACAATTCAGACAAATTTTCAAATTCTAGGGATCCGGAGGTCATAGAAGAATAATGTGTAGATTTGCCTCCCCTGGAAATAATAGAGCCCTCTCCTGAGACCTGGAAATCAACAGTTCTCATAATCTTTACGCCAATCGTGTCAGATTCAGCATGATCTGAAACGACTCCGTTCAAAAGAGGAGCGGCAATCAACTTAAACGTAACATGATCAGCCTTGCCAAAATCCTTCATGTCGATAGGAATAGAAATCTTGTATCCATCAGTCAACAAGGACTTTTTAACACGGACGCCTTCATCACTGGGATACCACTTCATGAAATTGCCATAAGCTTCCGATTGCACGTTAGCCAGAAGAACATATTCAACATCATAAGGAGATGTAATCTCTGCTGTGTAAACAATGGAGGAATCTAAATTAATTGATAAATACTTGGAAGCCATTGACTTTCCATCCTTAGACTTGTCATCCTTAGACTTGTCAACAACCTTGGTATTATACTGAATGTCCGGATCGCGAATCTGAACCTTAGTTCCGGTCATATTCAAGGTTATCTTATGTGCAATAACAATGTAATTCACATCGTTATAAGAAAATTTTAAATCAGAGTCCACTCGTAAAACAGAGTCATTTAAATAAGCGCTGTTGGCCTTCATCTCATTTTTAGCCAGAACCACTCCTCGTATATCAACCTTTTCCGCATTGAAATAACGCAATCCAATCTGCGGGGCAAGAACATTTACCGGTTTATCCCTCGCAGCCTTTACCGTATCGGTTAAAAAGAAAGTGTTCCATTCAGCAGAATCAAGCTTATACTGGAAAGCTACCCTAAAATCTTCTCGAGAGAGAACGGAAACCCCTACCTGAATGGAATCAAATCCATTGACATAGTCAAAACGTTGAACGGGTTTTTCATAAAGATCATATTTATAGGATGTTACAGCATGCGTTTGATTTTGAGAATCATAGAAATAGCTAGCAAATGTTCGACCTACAGCGAATCTAGAAGAATATCTAGGGGAATTATTGACTACAGAAGGTCGCTTCGGATAGTAACGAAGGTCACCCAAGGTCTTACTATAACCATTCACCGCAAAATTATCATAATAATCCTTTTTTTCACCATCTTCCATGTAATACATGGCCTTCGGAGCGAACACAGGATTATTGTATCCCTTTTTGTACGCGTAATACATATGGTAATCCGCATCAGGAATGCATCTCTTGCTACCCTTTTTTTCTTTTTTTTCAACAAATGGATGGACTTTATCAAATTCTTCTATTTCTACGCCCCCAATACGCGGATCACCAATATCATAGGCATAGGGAAGATGATAGTAAGCCGACACCCCATCGCAATATGCCTTTTCTTTCATAACGAGGTGAGGACCAGCATCACCTACACCATATACGCTCCAAACATATATACGAGGATCATCATTATCCTTTTTTTCCGCATCATAAAAACAAAGATCACCTGTATTTTGATCATACGAAAAGTCTGAAAGCACACGATTAGGTCGAAGACCACCACTTTCGACCAATTCATAAATATCGTCATGAAGAGCGCTGCAATCCCACAACGCATTAGCGGACGAAGCAAACGGCAAACTCATAGCAAAGAATGCCAATATTCTTTTTAGTTCCCTTTTCATAAGGCTCCTTGTTTTTTTCAAAGATAGTAAAAAACAAATCATATTGCAAGCACTTTGTAAGTTTGCAATTCCATAATGAGTTCTGCGTAATACATTACGCACAAACAACTTGGTACAACAAAAATCTCTTGTTTCACGATTTAGTTTTACTATCTTTGTACGTGTATTTTTAACCCGTCCACGTCCTGTGGACTCTCAACCAAAGGAAGAAACAATGGCTGACAATCTGTCCGTCCTCGGCAAGGCTCGCAAGGCCTACCAGCCGAAACTCCCCGTCGCTCTCCGCAAGGGCGCTCTCAATGTCGCACTCAACAAGGGTAAGGCAACTGAATCTGTCCGCGATCAGAAGAAGATCAAGGCTCTGTTCCCCAACACCTACGGTGCTCCCTACATTCAGCTGAAGGCTGGCAAGGCAGCTGGTGCTGCTAAGGCTTTGAACGTTGGCGTTGTTCTTTCTGGCGGTCAGGCACCTGGTGGCCACAACGTTATCGCCGGTCTCTTCGACGGTATCAAGAGCATCAACAAGAATTCCAAGCTTCTCGGCTTCCTCGGCGGTCCGTCTGGCCTCGAAAACGGCAAGTTCATCGTGATCAACGAAAAGATCATGGACTCCTACCGCAACACTGGTGGTTTCGACATCATCCAGTCCGGCCGTACCAAGCTGGAAACTGAAGAACAGTTCAAGAAGTGCATGGCTGTTGCCAAGGCTCAGAAGCTGGACGCTATCGTCATCATCGGCGGTGACGACTCCAACACCAACGCTGCAGTGCTGGGTGAATACTTCCAGGCTAACGGCGCTTCCTGCGTTGTTTGCGGCTGCCCCAAGACCATCGACGGCGACCTCAAGAACGAATACATCGAAACCTCCTTCGGTTTCGACACCGCTGTGAAGACCTACTCTGAACTCATCGGCAACATCATGCGCGATGCTAACTCCGCTCAGAAGTACTGGCACTTCATCAAGCTCATGGGCCGTTCTGCTTCTCACATCGCTCTCGAAGCTGCTCTCCAGACCCATCCGAACATCTGCTTGATCTCTGAAGAAGTCAAGGCTAAGAAGATGAAGCTGAAGCAGGTCATCAAGTATGTTGCAGACATCGTTGCTGCACGTGCTGCTGCCGGCAAGAACTTCGGTGTTGCACTCATTCCGGAAGGCCTCCTGGAATTCATCCCCGATGTTGGCGTTCTGATTTCTGAACTTTCCGAAGCCCTCGCTCACCACGAAAAGGAAGTTGAAGGCCTCGACACCGCTGCTAAGGTTGAAAAGCTCTGCAAGTGGGTTTCCAAGGCTTCTGCAGAAGTCCTCGTTTCCCTCCCGGCATTCGTTCAGGCTCAGCTCATGCTGGACCGCGACAGCCATGGCAACGTTCAGGTTTCCCTCATCGAAACTGAAAAGCTCATCATCGACATGGTGAAGAGCGAACTCAAGAGCCGCAAGAACTTCAAGGGCAAGTTCTCCGCTCTCAACCACTTCTTCGGTTACGAAGGCCGTTGCGCAGCTCCGTCCAACTTCGACGCTGACTACTGCTACAGCCTGGGCTACACCGCTTCCGTTCTCGCTTTCAACAAGATGAACGGCTACATGAGCTCTGTTCGCGACCTGACCAAGGGCATCGAAAAGTGGACCGCCGGTGGCATTCCTATCACCATGATGATGAACATGGAACGTCGTCACGGTGCAGACAAGCCGGTTATCCAGAAGGCTCTCGTCGTTCTCGACGGTGCTCCGTTCAAGTTCTTTGCAGCTAACCGCGAAGAATGGGCCAAGACTGAATCCTACACCTATCCGGGTCCGATCCAGTACTGGGGTCCCAGCGAAGTTTGCGACGTTACCAACTTCACCATCAAACTGGAACGCGGCGCAATGAAGGTTAAGAAAGGCAAGTAAAGCGCGGGTGCTTGCACACGCATTTTCTTGCCGCAAAACCTGCGCTGCACAGCAGCGCCAGGTTGCTGCACCCAAGGCTGCTAAGGCTAAGAAGTCCAAGTAAGGCTAGATTCCGGCTCAAGGCCGAAATGACATTGAGAGGTTCCCTCGCAATTGCGCGGGAGCCTTTCTTTTTTCCATTCAACCAAATGCGCGATGTATTCCGTAGCAATTGCATCGTTCACGATATTTTTAAACAAATTCAGCGGCAAATAATATCGCACACGATATATTTTATTATATTTGCATCATGCACGAATCTCTGAAACTGGACAACCAGCTTTGCTTTAGGCTTTACACGGCATCCCGCTTGGTAACGCAGGCCTACCGCCCGTTGCTGGAAAAGCTGAACATCACTTACCCGCAATACCTGGTAATGATGATTCTCTGGGAAAAAGACAACGTGTGCATCAGCACAATCACGGAGCGCTTGCTGCTCGAAACGAACACAGTCACTCCCCTGCTGAAGCGCATGGAGGACCTGGGCCTCATCAAGCGTAAGCCCGGCAAGAACGATGCCCGCCAGAAGATTATCAGCCTCACCGCCAAGGGAAAGGCCCTACAGAACAAGGCTGTCGAAGTTCCGTCCTGCCTTGTTAGCGAAATGTCCAAGAAACACGTAAACTTAAAGGAACTGGGTTCCATCGTTCCTGTTCTCGACAATTTAATCAATGCTTTAAAATAAAGGAGTATATCATGGCTTGTGCTAACTGCAAAATTCGCGCCCAGTACGACAAGAATCCCAAGTCCATCATCGGACGTCTCTGGCACTTCCATACCAAATTCTGCCCCGGCTTCAAGGCGTACCTGAAGAGCCTCAGCGACGAAGAACGTGCCGAACTTTGCGCCAAGTACGACATTAAATAATCGCAATTAAACCGTCGCGCGAAAAATGGCTGCGACCTTTATCAATCATTCCACCCGCGAGACCCAAGGAGCCCCGCCCGTGAAAAAACTGCTACAAAAAATCAAGGTTCAGCTAGCAAAGTTATCCTTCAGGACTGGAGTCATTGTGCTACTGCTGTGCATTCCCTGCTACATCATTTCCTTCGCCCAAATGGCCCTGAATATAGATGCATCCACCAAGGGGATTCTTTGGGTTGTATTCTTCGGGCTGGCAAAAACATTCCAGTATGGCGGATTAACCATCCTTGGCGTTGAAGGCGTCAAACGATTGAAGGCTAAGTTTAAAAAGAAATCCATAGAAATCGCAGAAGAAAGCCGCGAGGAAAAATAAAGATACTAGAATCGACGAATCAAAGGCTCTCGGCAGAAACGCCGAGAGTCTTTTCCGTCTGCGCACATATTTTTCTAATTTGCAATTCATGGAAACGTCCGAAACATCAACAGAAAATTCCTCTGCTGAATTTCCTGGAAATAAAATCCCCCTAGTACGAGGCAAGCGGGAGATCTACGCAGAACTACTGCGCATTGTCGCTGCCTTTACGGTCGTTTTCCAGCACACGGTCACATCCGTATGGTACACGGTCCCCGTTGATTCCAGTGACTTTGCGGCCCTGAATTTTTTAAATAGTTTATCCCGTTTCGGCGTCGGCGTGTTCATCATGATTAGCGGAGCGTTTATGCTTTCGCCCCGAAACTCGCACCCTCCAGGAAAAATCCTCACGCACAACCTCCCCCGCACTCTGATTCCCCTTGTATTCTGGGTGACGCTCTACGGCATCGTCAATGCCATCTGCGAGAATGCAAAAGACGGTGGACTGGAAAGTGCCGCAGGAATTCTAGGCTGCATTACAGACGTTCTTTCGGCACCACTGCTGCTGTTTACAAAGCCAGCAGGTCACTTATGGTTCCTCTATACAATTGCAGGGCTTTACCTGCTGACGCCACCTCTTAGAGTATTTACGGAACACGCCTCTAGGAAAATGGTCCTGTACGTCATCGGAATCTTCTTTGCCTTCGGCCTCCTGCTCCCCACAACAAGCCACCTGCTGACAAAGTTTGCACACTTTACCCTGTACAAGAATATCGGCATTCAGGGCGTTACCAGCTTTGCCGGTTTTTACCTCACCGGATTCTATCTTTCGCATTATGGAGTTTCGCCCAAAACAAGAAAGGTTCTCTACGGAACCACCTTGGCTTCATGGATTATTGCATTTGTGGCCGCCACCTACATCAGCGAACTGAGGAACACTCCAAATGAGTATTTCTTCGGGAATTTTAGACCCACTACATACCTTATGGCAGCCGGCGTTTTCTGCTATTTCCGAGAAAAGTTCCAGAACATGCAAACATGCAATACGCAGCTCATCCAGCTTTCTGGCTGCATGCTTGGAGTATACCTGATACACCCACTATTCATCAAGGCATTCTATGGGATGCACTTAACCTTGCTGGAACCCCATCCCATTATTGTGGCTCCCTTTGCGGCCATTGTCTTCTATACACTTTCCCTGGCCACAGTTTGGGGCTTTCGAAAGATTCCGTTTATCAAGAAATTCTTTTAGGCCTTTGCACAATAGCAATAGGCCACATGATCTGCCGGCAAGGATTTCTTCATGGAATCCATAACTGCAGCAGATTTTTCTGCATCGGCAAAGACTGCTTCAGGAACCTGAGCAGAGCGGCACTTGACCTGAATATCAGCAGAGGCACAGGCACAGACACCGCAGCGGTCGGCAAAGCGGCAACCCGACGCAAAGTCACGAGGATGAGGAACAGCACCAGGGATGGACTGAAGGTTCCTCATTTCGCTATGGCTTTCCGGAATTGCAGCCAGCAGACCTCTCGTATAGGGATGCATAGGATTGCAGATAACATCAATCACAGGCCCCATTTCCACAATTCGCCCAGCGTACATTACAGCCACACGGTTCGCGTATTCAGAAACGATACCCATATTGTGGGTAATGAGAAGAACTGCGGTACCCATTTCGTGGGCCATCCGTTTAAGGACGGCAAGCACCTGTGCCTGGACGGTCACATCCAGGGCCGTTGTCGGCTCGTCGGCAATGATCAGCTTCGGTTTCGGGAGCAGAGCCATCACAATGCAGATACGCTGCAGCATACCACCGGACAGTTCGTGAGGATAGGAATTCAGGACACGGTCCGGATCCGTAAAGCCGGCCAAATCCAAAAGGCGTCGAATTTCTGATTCCGGCGATGAACCTTCCTGCTGTAGGTCCGCCATTTTACTAGCGCTAAACTTGAAAACTTCCATCAACTGCTTCTTGATGGTCAGCACCGGATTCAAAGCCTGCATGGGCTCCTGGAAAATACAGGCAATTTCTGAGCCACGAATTTTCTGCATTTCTGACAGGGGCAATTTCGTCAAATCTTTGACACCAGATCCCTCGACGTTGCTCGGGATGACACCACTATAGCTCGGGATGACACTGTTATCGCTTTGGATAACTCCGTTGTTGCTCGGGATGACACCACTATTGCTCGGGATGAACAGAACCTCGCCATTTACAATCTGAGCGCTGGGCTGAGGCAGCAGCTTCAGAATACTCATGGCCGTAACACTCTTACCGCAACC
Source organism: Fibrobacter sp. (assembly GCA_045616805.1). Taxonomy (GTDB): domain Bacteria; phylum Fibrobacterota; class Fibrobacteria; order Fibrobacterales; family Fibrobacteraceae; genus Fibrobacter. The sequence goes on along the minus strand of JAZLHK010000085.1, from coordinate 19,402 downwards.
GGACTCCCCTACCAAGGCAAAGAATTCACCAGGATAGATGTCAAAGGACACCCGATCCGTCACCTGCAAAGGCGTTACACCATCTCGGGGCACCAAGGCCCCCTTGCGTCCCTTGGCAAAGCCAAAAGCCACAGACAAGTCGCGGACTGATAAAACCGGCATGATGCCCGTTCCGTTACTCATAACGGTCTCCTGATTTCGGGTCCATGGCGTCACGAACGCCTTCGCCAACAAAGGTGGTCAAAAGTAAAGTGACAAAAAGTGCAAGGACCGTGCTTACGGATATCCACGGCGCATAAAGATTGTTCAGGCCCTGGCTCATGAGTTCGCCCCAGCTGGGTGTAGGCGGCTGCAAACCAAAACCGAGGAAGTCCAGGGAAGTCAAGCTACCGATGCCGCCAATCAGGGTAAAGGGGAACAAAGTCACCACAGGGGTCATGGCGTTAGGCAAAATTTCCTTGAAGAAAATGTGACGGTGCCCCAGTCCCAAAACCTTTGCAGACTGGACATAGGTCATACCGCGGAGTTTCAGGAATTCTGCACGCATGTAGTAACTTAGCGAAATCCAGTTGAAGGCCGCCATGATCAGAATCAGCAACCAGAAACTGCGCCCATAGATGCTGCCAATCAGAATCACCACATAAAGCATGGGCAGCGAGGACCAGATTTCAATAATGCGCTGCATGCCGGTATCCCAGAACTTACCCAGATAGCCCTGAATGCCGCCAATGACAATTCCCAGGAAAGTTCCAAGGACGGTCAAAAGCAAACTAAAGCTAATGCAAATACGGAACCCGTGAATTAGACGGGCTAGAACATCGCGGCCATTGGCATCCGTCCCCAGCCAATGCTTGGAACTGGGCGCAAAGGGTGGAGCACCATCATTATCCAGATCCGCCTTTAGAGGGTCATGAGCCACCGGTGGCATGACGGCCCACACTTCGGGGCAGCCGCCTGCACGGGTAAAGCCTTCCGCAGCGTCGTCTTCACATTCTGCCACGTCAGCAAATATTGCGCTATAGTCCGCCTCTGTTTCGTAAGTTCCACCGAAATCCTTGTCACTATAACGCACAAAGGCCGGGAAATAACTCTTGCCCTTGTAATTCATGTACAGGGGTTCATCGTTTACCGTCCAGGGGCTAGTCAGGGAAAGCAGATAGGCAACCACAAGGACAATCAACGACCAGAATGCACGCTTGTTCTTACGGAAGCGTTTCAGTCGGTTCAAAGTCTCAGTGGTCAGGCGGATTTTCATTGTCTGTAATATAAATTATTCGTCCTTCACGCAGCGAACAGAGAATCCAAAATCCTTGGGTTTGCTCATGTAGCTGAAGGCCATTGATTTCGAGGTCAGGTACCAGACCCTGGCAGAACCGGCGGGCACTCCCTCAGAAGAGTCGTCATCACTCCAGAAGAAGGCGAACTTGCTCAGGTTGCCGTAAGTTTCGTCATCAAAACGGTTTCCGGCGGCCATGGCAGAAAACTTCAGCGTATCGCTACCGTTTGTCTCCCCAGACCAGCCGTAGTCGGCCTTCAGCAGGTAACCGGAATTGAAGTCCGCACCTGCAGCAGTCCAAAGCGACTCAAAATCGGCGTGGGTCGGCAGGCGATAGCCGGTAGGACAGGCATTCTTTGCAGCCTTCCAGGTATAAAGACGGCCGTAGGCGGCACAATTATCTTCATCATCCTTAAAGCAGGAACTTCCATCGCTCTTGAAGTTTAAATTATCTGCAAACCAGCGATGGCCTGCCACAACAACAGTTCTATAAGTCTGCTTATCACGGGAATCCCGAACTTCATTTTTCCTTACCGCCCTGGACGCACCCAAGGCAACAATCGGCAGAACTAATGAAATGACTAAAAGACGTTTTAAAAACAGAACTCCCATGTTCTACAATATAAAAATTTGGAACAAACCAAACAGACTCTTGCATGGTATACTATATTAACTGCACAGAAAACTGAGCTGATCGAAAACATAGGAACAACCTAGTGCGCAGACAAGACAACCAGCGAAATCGAGGAAACGCCCTGGAATTCAACCGGGGACTTGATAGTGAGCACGCCGACGAACAAGGTTCCGGAGTAACCAAAGGCCGAAAAAGGGAACCTCGCGGAGAACGCGGGACCATCGAGCACAAAGTTCAAAAGGAACGTTGCATTCTCGTTGGTATCGCAACACCCAAGATTCGTCCGTGGCTAGCCTCGGAGCAGTTGGCAGAACTAGGCCGTCTAGCAGAAACCGCCGGCGCAGAAGTTGTCCAGAGTTTTTTACAGCGAGTACAGCAGTTCAATGCAGCCACCCTCATCGGTGAAGGAAAGGTGAACGAAGTCAAGCGCGCCCTTGAAGAATGCGACGCCAAGATGGTCGTGTTTGACGACGACCTGAGCGGATCACAGGTGAGAAACCTGGAACAGCGTCTTCCCGGCATCAAGGTGCTGGACCGAACCGGACTCATCCTGGATATTTTTGCAAAGCACGCAGTCACTGCCGAAAGCCGCCTCATGGTGGAAGTGGCTCAGCTCCAGTACATGATGCCCCGCCTGACGGGTGCGTGGACACACCTGTGCCGCCAGCATAATGGCGGTATCGGAACGAAGGGCCCTGGTGAAACCCAGCTGGAAACGGACCGCCGCATGATCCGCAAGCGAATCCAGGAACTGAAGAAAAAGCTTGAAAAGATAGAGGACGCCCGCGAACAGCAGGCAGACAACCGCAACGACATTTTCCATGTGGGTATCGTAGGCTACACAAATGCAGGCAAATCTACATTGACAAACCGCCTGACCGGCGCCGACGTCTACGTGGAAGACAAACTCTTTGCAACGCTGGACAGTACCACACGAAAACTGTTCCTGGACGGCGAGAACATTATTTTGTCCGACACCGTGGGATTTATCCGCAAGCTTCCCCACAACCTGATTGAAACCTTCAAGAGCACCCTGGGAGTTGCCGCCCACGCCGACTGTATCCTTGAGGTGGTTGACGGAAGTGCCCCCGACTACCGCGAACATCTAGAAGTGACCCACAAGACTCTGGAAGGCATCATCAGCAAGGACACGCCCCGTCTCCGCGTTTTCAACAAGGCGGAAATGCTGGACGAAGCCCGCCGAAACGAGCTACTGCAAAACTATCCCGAAGCCATCCAGGTCAGCGCACGCGAAAACATCGGCATGGAACGACTTCGCGACGCCTTCAAGGAACAGTTATCCATCTGGCACAAGAAGCGCGAAGTTCAGGCAGCCCAGATCAAGGAAGAAGTGGAATCGCCATGGCCAGCGCACCCCGCCGATAGCGTTTCCGACAAAAGCTTCAACAGCAACCGCGACGAAAACTACCGCGAACCAGGAATTTATGTTGATTGATAATTGATGATTGAGGATTGAAGTTCTTGATGCAAGGTAATTATGAACAAGGAAGAACTTAAGGAAAAATACGGGAAGAAGCGAGTGCCACACCAATGGCGCGGAACGGATTTCGTTTCAGCACAGATTTGTACGTTTTTCGGTTCAGGAATGAGTCCCAAGGCTCCCGGCACCATGGGAAGTTTGGCAGCTGCCATCGTAGCCTACCCCATGGCCATGCTCTTTGCTAAAATCGGAAGTCCGGACATTCTCTTGGGCAGTTTTGGAGTTGCCGACGGAAATTGCTCCGCAGGCTTGAACATCGCCTTTTTTGCAGCCGCCATCATCGTCTTTTTTGCAGCCATCCCTTTCGTGAAGAAAGCTATGAAGGACACCCAGACAGAAGATCCGGGCTGGATTGTCATTGACGAAGTGTGCGGTATTTTCATGTCCGTCGCCTTCGTTTCCACGGCAAGCATCCTGACGCACCCCTGGATTTTGGGAATCGCATTCGCCCTGTTCCGCTTCTTTGATATTCTAAAGCCCCTGGGTATCCATAAGTTCGAAGCCTTCCCCGGTGCATGGGGCGTCATGGCAGACGACTTGCTGGGAGGCGTCTACGCAGGCATTCTCATGGCTGTAATTGTAGCCCTATTCGGCCTCTAGAGGGTAGTCAAACTGGATTGCCCTATGGGTGGCAATCCTATCGAACTTGATTTCGTAATAGAAATTCTCGGCGTCGATGCCTACAATGGTGCCGGCGCCCATTATTTTATGGACCACACGGTCACCCTCGGCAAATTTCGCAATGGGCGCCTTCTTGCCGGAAACTCCATCTACTCCAGATTCTTCATCTAGCCCCTCGCCAAGTTCACGATTGCGGTCCACTTCCGCAATATGCTGCCTGGCTTCACGATACCATTCATCACTAAAACCCTGAACAACGTCCAAGTCGTCCATGTTCATTTCCAGCAGAAAACGGGACGGATAACGGCATTGCACATCTCCGCCAGCGCTGTCTTCTGCATCGCTGATGCAAAGGACATTTTCAGCACGAGTCAGGGCCACATAGGCAAGACGACGTTCTTCTTCCAGCTGAATCTTGTTCTTTACACGCTTCACCGGAAAGCAGCCCTCGTTCAACCCGCAAACAAATACATAGGGGAATTCCAGGCCCTTGGCGTTATGGATGGTCATAAGCTGGACGCGGTTCTTGCGGGCCTTTTCAGCGTCTTGGGCGGCATCCCCATTTTCGGAATTTGCATCTACGGAGCCATCGGCGTCGGCATTGGTAAACAGGACAATATTCTGCAGGTACTCGTCCAAAGTGGCATCTTCCTCGAAGTTCTTTTCGAACTCCATGACGCCCTGTTTTAATTCAGCAAGGTTGCTTAAGCGGTCATCGTCTCCATCCAGGCGGAGCATTTCCTCGTAGCCCGATTCACGAAGCATCTTGGTCAGCACATCGCTAACGGCCATGCTCTTGTAACTCCCGCGATACTTCTCAATCAGCCTGACGAACTCACCCACCTTGGTGCGGGCCATGAAGGCTGCGCAATCCAGTTCCGGTTTGTTTTCGTCGGCAGCCACATTTTCCACGGCAGCATTTTCCGCTTCAGCAGCAACGTAAATTTCAAGCAGGGACTCGTACAGACTTAGCCCGCGGCGTCCCGCATAGGCCGCCAGCGCAGCCTGCTTCTTGGGGCCAAACATGCGCTTGGGCGTATTCACCACACGCAAAAAACTAAGATCATCTGCGTAAACCAGCATGCGCAAATAGCAAAGCACATCCTTCACTTCCTGACGTTGGTAGAAGCCGATGCCGCTATAGACCTTATAGGGAATGTCAGATGCCATCAGGGCCTCTTCCACAGAACGGGACTGCGAATGCATGCGGTAAAGTACAGCTATCTCGCGTGCGCTTACGCCCATGTCGAGGGCTCCCTGAATGCGATCCACAATCCATTCCGCTTCCTTGCGGGTATTCTTGGCGTGATAGAAAATCGGAGTCTTTCCGCCTGCACGCGTGGGTCGCAAAACCTTCTGGATGCGATATTCATTATTGCGAATGACCGAATCAGGAATCTTCAAAATGCTGGGTGTCGAACGGTAATTGTTCTGCAGGAGGATTGTTTTACAACCTTCATGACAGCGGTCAAAATCCAGAATGCGGTTGACATCGGCTCCACGCCAGGTGTAAATGGTCTGGTCAGGATCACCCACCACAAAAAGGTTCTTGTGGTAACTGCAAAGCAGCTCAGCCAACTGGTACTGCTGACCGTCAATGTCCTGGAATTCGTCCACCATGACATACATCATGCGCTTGGCCCATTTTTCCAGTTTCTCAGGGAATCGCTTCAGGATGTACAACGTTACCAGAATCAGGTCATCAAAATCCAATGCAAAATTCTTGCGCTGTTCATAAAGGTAACGATAATAAACCCTGTGCCACTTGTCGGGGGCGGCATCCACCAGTTTCAAAAGACCTTCCGCATCCTTTTCGGCAAACATGGAAACGTAATCCATTTCATTCGCCTTGCGACCACCGATAAAATCCATGACACTGCTGATTTTCAAGTCGTTCAGATGCAGCCCCAATTCCGCATAGGATTTTTTGAGAAGGGCCTTCTGGTCATCCTCATCAAGAATCATGAACTCCTTGGGATAGTTCAGCACATGGATATCTTCACGAAGAAACTGAACACAGAAACCATGGAATGTGGAAATATACCCGGAGTCATCGCCCTTCAGCATAGTGCGAATGCGGTTCTTCATTTCCCCTGCGGCCTTGTTGGTAAAAGTGACGCACAAAATATTGGAAGGGGAAATACCGAGTTCCTTGGCCAAGTATAGATAACGCTGAGTCAGGGTGCGGGTCTTTCCGGAGCCAGCACCGGCAATCACACGAACAAAACCTTCCGTGGTTTCCACGGCCTCACGCTGTTCTGCATCTAACTTTGCAAGCAAATCCATAGTGCACAAAATGTAACTATATAACGGTATTACGTCAACAACATTCTTTGCATAGTCGCAGCAAAGATGTCACGAAAGTTATGTAGCAATAAAAAACGGTCTCTTTCGAGACCGTCATGCAAGATTCTTTTACTTGGCAATTCTAATGGATCGCATTTTTCCCGTAGTACGGTTACGAATGTAGTAAACACCCTTGGATAAACGCTTCTGACCAAGCAGGGTTTCCATCGCCTCGGTCAAGGAACCTGCCTTAACTCGGCCTAGGGAAACACCCTGCATGTCGAACACATCGTAATCAGCAGAGCCAATCTGCAAACCGGTTTGTTTTTCCAGCGCAGTAATTGCTCCACCAGGAATAGAAGGGGTTGATTCAGGTTCGTAAATGCAGCGGACATCATCCACGTAAAGGTAATCCAATGTCGGCTGAACGCTGAAGCCCTTGACACCAATAACATCCCAAGTCATCAAACCAATCGATGACGTGTTTAAATTGCCAGGATTTCCTTCGCCATCATCATCAAGGTCCGTCCAAGGAACAACAACCGTAGTCCATTCGGACACATCGCCAAATCTCTTTTCACGATAAACATAGTCACCTTCCAGTTTGTCCTGAACCATCAATACATGGGCGGAACCTTTGTAGCGGTACGAAAGCGCAGAACACATACTCAGGTCCACACCACCGGAAATACCAGAATTTGGAAGGAATCCGATAGAAACAAATGGAGCTCTATCATAAGTTCCCTGATTCCAGACAATACCCTCCAAACCGGCAAAGCCATTTGAACCGTTGGAAGCATCCGATGCCCCAGAGAACTTAACTTCATAGTTCGTAGCCGTCTTCCTATTCGTTATGGAAGACTTTCCTCCCATCTGGTTATCATCCATCACTAACCAATATCCACTGGTTTGTGAAGCCGCACCGCCATCCAGATCGTCAATGACAAACCGCACGTTTTTATCCATGGAGGAAGAAGATGACTTTACGCTGCTGCTGGATTCAGCTATTGCACTCGAAGAGGTTGCACTCGATCCACTAGAAGAAGATGTTCCGGTACCAGAAATTGCTGTAATAGAAAGGCCATTGCAGCGAACGTCATCCACATAGAGGTAGTTGTACTTGGGCTGGTTGGCAGAAACAGGAACACCGGACTTGCCAATCACTTCCCAAACAAGGCGTTTTGTCCTGCCAAGGTTATCTGCCAGACTTGTAATCTGGGAATTCGACCAGTCGGAATGCTGCCTCAGCATATCCAGAGTGAGTTCCATCGAAACCCAGGTATCAGATGCTTCTGCAGAATAGTAATGGTAGTTGTAATTTGTAATGGGAGCAATCTCAACGCGGAAATTATGGGCAGCTCCCTTATACTTATAGGAAATGCTCTTGCAGTTTGCAAAGTCCTTGAATTCCGTAGTATCCTTCGTCAGGTTGAGACCCATGGCAATATAGGGATCCCACTTGTAGCCACCATTGTACTGGTCACCGCCGTTGATATAAATATTTTCAATGCCAGCCACGTACTTGGACGTGTTTTCTGAATCAGGATTCTTCAACACAACATCGTACACGAACTTATCAAAATCGTTGAGAAACTTCTTGTTGGAAATGGAGCTCTTACCAGTTCCATCAACCCCACCCTCATCAGCATCAGTTTTTGCATACCAAAAACCACCGGTATAGGCGTAATGGTCGCCGTCTTCCAGGTCGTCAATAAGATCGGTTGATGCACCGTTTGCAACGCCCGTAGAGAAACCCGCGTTACCGCTACCGCCGTCGCCATTCTGGAGACCGCAATCTTTATAACCAGTCTTGCCGTTCATCCAGCCCTTCACCATGTTACCAGAAGCAGTATAGGTCAGGCCGTTATCGATTGCAAGATTCTTAAATGCAGCGGAGACTCCATTAACGGCAGATGCAGACCAGTTAGCCCAGGAAACCTTGTTGGTGTCCATCCAGTCTACCCACTCCTTTCCCGCATCAAAATCAAGACTCTTTATTTCCGAAGCATCCGCAGAAGACCATTCAGAGGCGAAAACAGGAATGCCCTTAGCCATAGCGGATTCCACACGAGACCTATAAGTAGACAACGGGTGAGTTTCTGCCCAAAAATGGTAGGTACATGCGAAATTGTTTTTTCTATCCTGGATGCCTGCAGAAGCACAAACATCGGGCTGGCTAGACCATTGCGGACTACCCACGAGAATCAAATTGTCGGAATACTTGCGAATGGTCTTAATGACACTATCTGCGTGAATTGCAATGGTAGCCATGTTCGTGCTAACCGGTTCGTTCCACACTTCGAAAATCACGTTGTTGTAGGAACCATATTCCTTAGCAGCATATTCGAAGAATTCCTTGGCTCCTTCAGTACTGCCATTGTCACCTTCAATGTGCCAGTCAATAATGACATAAATATCGTTTTCAATGGCGGCGTTCACAACGTTCCTCAGCATACCCAACTGAAGGATCTTACCTTCATCGCTGCTCAAGTAGCCACGGCCCTTGTCATCAAACTTTTCTCCGTCAACACCCATAGCGAAACGAATCACTTCGATGTTCATTTCGGAAACCATGCGGTTCACTGCCTTTTCTGAATAAAATACGGTAGAACTATCTTTGGCAGTACTCCAGAAAAGGCTCATGCCCTTCACCTGCACAGGAGTGTTCGCATAAGACGGGCAGGAACCAACCAGCTGCCCCTTGTTATTGATCTTGGCAGCCTTCAGTTCACCATAGGTACTCACTGGGCCCACGCGAAATGGAGCCACGGCCATAACAAACGGAACCATCAGAAAAGCAAAAAATGCAACAATCTTCTTCATACACGCCCCATTTTCAGCGAAAAATTGTCCAAGAACAGTATTTCACTGTAAAAATAACTAAAAATCGCTGAATTTGTAAGAATCATCACAACTTTGTTCACGAAAGTTTACACATACAAAATAATAAGTTATATTGATGAAAAAAGAGTATTGGAGGGATTTATGAATATCCGCAAAAAAGCCTTATCACTTTTGGTTGGCGCAGCAACTACCGCCACCATCATGACCGCATGCACAGACAACACTTCTGCCCTCTCCACCGTTTGTGATGACGACGATACAGAATGCCTTGCTGACGAAGCCGCCATGGGCATTGACCCGGGTGAAGAATCCAGCGCCTCCAAGACCGACAAGGATGACGAAGATTCAAAGGCTTCCAGCAGTTCAAAGGCTGACGCAGACGATGAATCTGATAGCTCCGATTCAGAAGATTCCAGCGACTCCAAGGCAGATGGTGACGACAGCGACAGTTCCAGCAGCGCTAAGGCTGACAACGAATCTGACAGTTCCGACTCAAAGGATTCCAGCGATTCCAAGACCGAAGGTGACGACAGCGACACCCCGTCTACTGGTGACGGAGATAATAGCGAAGGCGACGCAGGCAATGCTGACGACGAAGGCGATGCAGGCAATGCTGGTGGCGAAGGTAGCGGAAGCGATGGAGACTCTTCCTCCAGCGCAGAGGCAGCCGAAGGCGACAATAACAACCCGACAGGCTCCTCTGACAGCAAGCCCACAGGCGACAGTTCCAACTCCGGCAGTTCTGAACCGGTAAAGGGAGAAACAACCATTATTAACACGGAGGATAATTCAACCGACTTTGGTACCAACGACATGGAAAAAGTTTCTGAAGAAGAAAAAAAGCAGCTGGATGAGCTCAAGGGTGCCCTGGATAAAGGCGAAACGCCGGAAGGCTTTGAAAAAGCAGAAGACGAAAAATTCACCTATGATGAAATGGATTTCGAAAACAACGAGTACTTCTGCTTCACTGGCGACAACCAATGGCTCAGAATCGTCTTTGACAACATCAAGGCATCTGGTCTTCCCTTCCTGTGGAATGGACACGCAGAAGGACTTAAAAGAAAATATGAAATGCGCTTCGAAGACGCATGTGATGCAATCTACGTTATGAAAAAGCAGTAACAAGATTCTCGCAGAAAGCAAAGATCCTAACGCACAATCCCCGGCAATGCCGGGGATTTTTTGCACATGGAAACGGTCATGACTGCAATTGGAGAGATTCGTGGTACCAAATACAAAATATTCTCGATTTAGTGACCGATTTTGGGGTAATTTGGATACAAATCGACCAATTTTACGTTCGCCGGCACCATTTTTCTTTCATAACAGGGCATTTTCATCATTTTGGAACGAAAAAAGGTCACCAAATAGAGATTTCATTGCAATTCAGTGACCTTTTTACCCAACAGCGGCAGTAGTAGCATTTTTCTGCAGGCAATAGAAAAAGCCCAGTGGCATAACCACTGGGCTTTGAAGTTTTTTCGCTTAGCGAGCTCTTAGCGAACCTGCATGCGGACAGACTTCACTGCGGAACCCTGCTGGACACGAACCACATAGGCACCCTTGGAGAGGTTTGCCAGAGAATGGGTGTAGGAACCAGCGGTCATGTTTTCGCTGTGGGATTCAATGACGTGACCCATCATGTCGAACACGGCAACCTTAACGAGACCCTGCTTAGCAACAGAGATGTTGAGGAGAGAACCGTTGACAGAAGCCTTGAGGCCGTTCTGAGCAATCATGGACTTAATGGACTGCTGAGGAGTCTTAGTTCCACTGGTGAGTTTACCGACGCAAGTCACATCATCAATGTAGAGATCCGGACCAGTGGTCTTAATCTTTTCATCGATAATCCAAGAAATCTTGCTGACCTTACCCCAGGAGAAGGTTTGGAAATCAGAAGGAGACTTCGTCTTGATCCAATCGGCCTGAATCAGGTCTGCTGCGGAAACTGTTACGGGAGTCCAGTCTGCGGCCATGGGGAATCCAGCATCCTCTGTAGTATGTTCATAGCCCATATCCGGAGTAATGGTAGACATTGCAGCACGGAATCTATGAGCAGAGCCCTTATACTTGTAGGAAATGGCTGTGCAGCTACCGAGTGCGCCATCAACCGGAAGGCCAAGGCCTACGGACGGATAAGTTTCTGCACCAAAGCTAATGCCGGTAACACCCTTCAAGAATGCATATCCATTAGCAGAATCAACAACAAAGAATCCTTCATATTCAGTATTCGGTTCGTTGCCAATCTTGCCGCCATCTTCATAAGCATACCAGTAAGCCTCCTTACCAATTACTTCAGCCAAGTTATTGCCATCAGTAAAGTCATCAATCAAGTCACCAGAACCAGCAATGGCAGAGCCAGAAGAAGTCGGAGCCTTGGAATCATCTGCGATACACATGATATCGTCAATAGAGAAGGTCGATTCGGTACCATCATTAACAGTCCACTTAATATCTGTAATCTTAGACAGATCAACTGAAGAACGTGCATCAGCAGCAGAATTTGCGGCAACCCATTCTTCCTGCTTCATGTCATCCCAGGAGATTTCAACAGTTGTCCAATCAGCAGCCTTTGTGGTGACCTTATAGCGGAAATCGTAACCCTTTTCCGGAGTAACATCGCTAGGAGTAGCTTCAACAATGTGAGTACCACCCTTATACTTATAAGAAATGCCACCTGTGCACTTACCGATGGAAGCAGCCTTAATACCGCCGATTGCCAAAGCAACACCGTCATTGGCGGTGGAAATACCAGAAATGCCTCTCAGCTGATTGAAGCTGTTACCACCTTCAGTGGTACGAACATCCAGATAAGTGTATGTACCAGCATCCTTAGTTTCATTGGCGTACGAACCGTTACCCAGGCCATAGCCATACCAGTATGCGCCAGAAAAACCATCTACGTTGGAGTTATCTTCTTCGAAATCATCAATGACCGTTCCCTTTGCAACTGTTGCGCTGGAAGCCGGAGTGGCATCAGCACTGGAAGCCGGAGTTACAACAGAGCTAGAAGATTCGGTGTTGGTGCCGCTATTCTCTGCGGTAGAGCTAGAAGATTCGGTGTTGGTGCCGCTGTTCTCTGCGGTAGAGCTAGAAGTTGCAGATTCCTGAGCCTTGTTGTATTCTTCAATACTGCCTGCTACCCATGCAGGCAGCTGGCCGACTTGCTTACATTCGAGAACTGCTTCTCCGTTGAGATAGCACTTGCCGATATCTTCCTCTGCGCACTTCATACTCCAATCAACTTGTCCACAGTCAACGGCTCCAGCAACACCCAGACCGAATGCGGCAGTCAAGCCAAGAATTTTCTTATTCATTTTGAACTCCTCATCTGTTCAAATTTATGGGACAGAATGCCCCGGTTTATGATGTTGTAAAGATAACAACAAAAAAGAATTTTCGTACCCGTTTTCTTTTAAAAGGATATTCTGTTGCTAAAAATCACATTTTACTTGCAAAAAATACCCAAAATTATGCCATATCTCGTACACCTTTGTATACGGAGCCATCTTTTGTAAACAAAAAGAAACTCAGTCCACGACGGTCTGAGTTCCTTCAGTACAATTCCCTTTACGACTATTATAGAGCTACTTCAGGAGAGTCAAATTGTCTGAAATATCGTACCAGCCAAGGACGGCAACGCTCTCATAGTAGAAGTATTCGTAGTCTGATTCAGACGTAGCTATCTTATACGCTGTAGATTCTGTATCAAAATAGGAGACACCGCACTTGTATTCTACAGAAGATACCACTACGGTTTCACCAACCATGGATTCGTTACAAGGCTTGCCAGCAAGTGCTTCACCACTTGTAGCTTCGCGCCAGAAATCGCTGGTATTATGGGTCTGATCAGTCTTCGTGCCACAAACAACTTTCGTTTCCGAGAAATCGACAAGTTTTTTCGGATCCTCACATGTCATGTTCGCCTTCTGGATCTCATAGGCAACCTTTGAGATTTCAGTCCAGTCATACACCATCGACAAATTCTGTTCGCACTTATAGTACTTGCCATCGCCAGAAGCGAGTTCACCCGCTCTAGATTCAAAGCAGCCCTTGCCCACAGCAACTTCTGCTTCACTAGCAATATGCCAGTTATACACGACAGAAACCACTTCATCCTTGTCGTTCTTGTTGACTTGCAGGGTATCGCAAACAGCCTTGTCATCGCCAACGGCAATAATCTCATCCTTGCATTCAATTTCCTTATCATAGGCCCTGAAGTTGGTGGAATCCGTTTCCATCCATTGGGTAGATCCATAGTAATCTTGGCAGCGGAAATACTTGGGTGTCTTTGCTCCGTCAGAAACGACCTTACCCAAATTATAGTTCGGGGTACAAACCTCGCCCATCTCTTCCTCAGACTTACTTGCATCACGCCAGGTGTAGTACAGAACAATATTGCCCTTCCTCACGGCACCCTTGCAAACAAGGCCTCCAGAGGTAATGACGGTAGAATCACACTCATCTTCCTTCTGGCCCTTATAATCAGCTTCAGAAGCGGCATCATAACCCCAGCCAAAGCCAGCCATTTCATTGTAGCCACAGCGAACGTAGGTATAAGAAGTATCCTTGCCCTTCTTGAAGCGAATCACCTTACCGTAATTGTCTACGTGGTCGTTATCGCAGAGACCATTTTCGGAATTATCGTATTCCGTCATGTCAATCCAGGTCCAAGTGGTGTCCTTCTTATCGGCTGAAATGGTACTGTCGCAATGGAGGTACCTGGCCTTTTCATCAATTTCGACTTTTTCAACATTGTCAAAATCAAAAATGCCTTCATGGCAAAGTGAACCAAGTTCGTAAATGTACTCATCCATGCCATCAGCGCTCCACTTACGCTTATCGCAGCCCCAGTAGTGTTTCACTTCTTCTGCGTCTTCAGTCATAGCGACAGTGTAGCGGACATCTTCGAAATCAGTACAGGCATGGCCAATCCAGTTTTCAAGAACCAGGGAATCAGCCATCTTGCCATCCTTACGAGCTTCGTCCCACATAGCACCTTCAACAGGAAGCCAGCGAGTCGGATTACCTTCGCCATTGCCTGTGGTGTCATAGACATAGAACTTTTCAGGATCAATATTGCCTTCCATGATGGTTCCATCAAGAGCAGAACCCAAGCCAAGGGTATCACGTTCGAAATCGTTTGCAATGGCCCATACGCCAGACTTACAAATGTAGTAGGCAGATGCGCTATCGCTTTCTTCGTTCACGTTCTTGATAACAACAGATTCACTGGCATCGCCGCAGCCACCGAGACCATATTCGTTGTTCCAGAATTTGGTCAGGTAGGTTTCAAAACCGGGAACCTGAGCCATACCAAAGGATTCAAGATTCTTGCGGTAATCGCTGGTACGGAGAATCACATCTTCGGTTTCGTCATCGCGAATCTTTAGGTTTTCCAGGTTGAATGCAAAATCGGCAAAAGTGGTCTTTGCTTCAGCATCATTCCAGGTGCCGTTTTCAGCAAAGGCTTCACCGAATGCCTTCATGGCACTGATCATGTCAGAAGCGTCACCCATGTTGCGGAAGAGGATTGCAGTAGCGAGCATAGCTGCGTCCACATCTTCTACGGAACCACCAAAGCCAAGAGCGGTCAGAAGTTCGTGTTCGGCCTGAATCTTAGCAGCCTTGACAGCATAGCCATCCTTCACCAACTTCTTCACACGGGGCAGTTCCATTTCGCTGAACAGGTTAATCTTGACAGCATCTGTATCGGACATATCAACGATGGTGCTGAGCTTAATGCTGTCTTCGGAAAGGAGACCAGTCTTCATATCGCGATAAAGACCAGTCACTTCCAAGAGGGCGTAATTACTGTAGAGGCTTACGTTGGAAATAACGAAATCACCCTTTGCAGAGGAAACTTCATCCTTGAAGATGGTTCCTGTTTCCTTGAGTTCATTCTTCTTCAGGTTCAACTGGAGTTCGCGCAAGACTATGGGAGAACCAACTTCGAAGTAACCACCCACAAAGGCAGAACCGGTCACGGTGTTGCTGTCAACAACGAGAACAGGATCTTCTGCAGGGTTGCCTGTTACTGGAGAAGCATCGGAAATAACCCAGCCACCTTCCTTACAGAGGTAGTAGGCATCTTCTTCTTCCACATAGAACTTCTGACCAATGTAGTTGATACCGGCAAGGTTATTCTTGGAAGAGCAAATGGGCAAGTCTTCGTAGTTGGAGACTTCGTTCTTGTTGCCTTCATCAGTTTCACTAACGGTACAGGCAACCATGGACAATGCAGCAACGGAACCCAGTCCAAAAAGTGCAATTTTTTTCATATTCATATTCCCCTATTACTTTTTGCTGGAAGAGCTTTCGGCATCTTCGCTGCTGGAACTGGACTTCTCTTCATCCTTGTCGGAATTGTCCTTGGAGGCGCTGGACTTTTCTGCATCCTTATCGGAATCGTCCTTGGAGGCGCTAGATTCAATTTCAGGTTCATTAAAGTCCGCGGCCTTATGAGTTTCAGGCATAACAATGGGGCCTTCACCAGCATTTACCGCAGTGCCAGAACCATAGTCGTTAGAGCATGCAGCGAGGAAGGCAATAAACAAAGCGGCGATCGCAAGAATAATCTTTTTCATGCTAGACCTCCATTAGAAAAGAATGAAACCGCCAAAGGACACAAATACGCCCTGGCCGTTAAAGATGGACTTGGTATCGGTAAAGAAGGAATCACCAAAAGCAAATTCGATTGCTGCGATATCTTCATACTGGTAACGGAAACCTGCCGTGGCAGTGACCTTGTTCATATGGCTCTGCATCAGAGTGTATTCGCTACCGTTTTCATCATTGCCGCTACCGTAGGCGTAGGCCAGCCAATCAAAGGCAGCTTCGCCAAACACCAGAGCGCTTTCAGTGAGGGCAACTTCACCAAGGAGGTTCGGCACCAGCTGGAGACCGAATTCGGTCAGGCCCTGATCCACCTTCTTACCATTTGTATTACGTTCATATTCATCGTAGAGATAAACAGGCACAGAAGCATTCACGCCAGCATAGAGACGAGCGCGTTCAGACTTGAGACCAAGTGCACCAAAGTTGAAGTAAGGAGCAATCTTCACATAGGAATCAGCATCTTCGTCAATGACTTTGCCAGCCACTTCAGTGGTGTTTTCATGACGCATAAAGTCCACGCCGAGAGACCAGTTGGTACCTGCAGCACCCGGAGCATTAGAAACGGCCAGATTTGCAGAAAGGTCGCGATAGTTTTCGTCAGAAGAGCTGCCATATGCAGGTTCCATGCCGACTTCAGACTTATAGGTGTTCCAGTCCACATTCAAGATGACAACGTACTTACCCACGATCTTGGACATAGCCAAGCCCAGGTCATCACCAGCTTCAGTGTTATAACGAGTTCCTTCGTCGCCATCGAGGTAGAACTGACCCAAGGAACCGTGTACGGCGATACCAAAACCAGGAATTGCGTAACCGATGGTGCCGCGACCAAGATTTCCAGAAATATCCATGGCACCAAAGAGGCTACCTACGGAGAATACGCCACGTTCGCCAGCCGGTTCGACATAGAAGAACTGGCGGCCAGCAAAGTTATCCGGACGAGCGAGGAGACCGTCAACGTTGTCAGCGGCAGCTTCGTTACCAACGGTATTGTAGGCAGATCCATGAAGAACATCAAAGGGATTCTTCTTAGACTTTGCAACGGCAGTGTCTGCTGCAGAAGCGGCAGGCGCTGCAGCGGGTTCAGCCTTGGCGGCTTCAGCAAACCAGGCAGACTGTTCCTGAGCAACAGGAGCTGCGGGGACAGCAATTTGTTCAGACTTTTCTTCTGCAGGAGCAGCTTCGGCAGCGGGAGCAGAAGAAGCTTCAGCGGCGGGAGCTGCTTCGGCAGCCGGGGCAGCTTCAGCGGCAGGTGCAGCATCAGCAGATTCCACTGCGGGAGCAGCCTGATCTGCAGCAGGGGCCGCGGGAGCAGCCTCTTGAGCAAATGCGGCACCCATACCCATAAGGCCGATGCCAACGATTTTCTTGATGTTCATTTATGTTTCCTTCTTTTTGAGTTGATTTTAATCTTTAAAACTTAACGCGGCGTGATTACCTTGAGATTACGGTGTAGTCCTTGATGCATCGGACCGCAAAGCCCTGCTCTTTGGAGTAATTCCCCATATAGGTCACACCGGCCGACGAGAAGGACATGGCATAGGCGGCATTTGACGTGTTGTCGCTAGTCCAGAAGTAGTCCTTGACGTCAATATCCTTGTACTTGCTGTTCTTCGTTTCCGCGGCATCGCGGTAACCGGCGTACTGGAATTTCCAATTCGTAGCGGACTTATAGGACTTTCCTATGCGATTCATTTCCAGTTTAGTCGGCAGGTGCCAGCCTTCGGGGCATACCTGGACTGCGGCTTCGTAATTGTAGAGGCGACCATAATTCGGACAGTTCGGATTATCCGTATATTCGTCGTTTCCTCCACACCAGGTATTTACGTTCTGCTCTATGGTACCTACACGTACATGCATATTTTTTTCCATGACGGCCATGTTCGCTACGATAGAATGCCAATACGAAACATTATCTCGCGTACAGGAGAAAGCTTCAGAACTATTGTCTTGTTTTAAAGTCCATCCTGCTCTACAAAGATAAAGCTTGGAAGTATCCTTAACTGCATACAAGGACTCCTTCATTGCATAGGTACACATCATGCCAAGATCCTTTTCACCGTCGCTCATAGGCCTCCAACGCCACAAATACCTCTTTAAGGAACTAGTATATTGCAGCACACAAGTATATCCATTTGTCATGGTGCTATCGCTCTTGACCTTGCAATTTGACGGGTATTTGTTAGGATCACAACCACAAACGGTACCGGTGGCTTTCTCACCATCAGAAGTTGCACGCCATGTAAACGATCCCTCAGTCGAACCTTCATCAACGCAAGTATATCCATTCACCATTTCATAGGGCGTACATGTGACTCGACCTGTAGCAATTTCACCTTCTGACGCAACAGTCCACCAATAAGTCGTAAATCCCGTTGAGGGATCAAACGAACTCATTAAGCACTTATAGTTACCATGAACCTCTTTTTCGATTTTTTCAGAACAGACATAACCAAGTTCTTTTTCCAATGCAGTAGCCCCCCGCCACCTCCATATTCCATCATTAAATTTCATGCAAACATAGTCATTGACCAGTTCATAGCTTTCCGAGTAGTTCGAATTACAAACGGCACCCGTAGCACGTTCTTCATCAGTGGCTTGACGCCATTCAAACACTCCTGATGTTTTTTCTTCGCACACGTACTTTGAAACAACCTTATCACTAAGGGATTTGTTGCAAACAGATCCAGTTTTTCCTTCGTATTCCGTAGCCTTGCGCCAGCTGTACTCGCTACCGGACATGACGCAGGAGTATCCTCCAGAAACAGAATAGAGGCGGCTTTTCTTACAAAAACCTATAGCTTCATAGACAGCGGTATCCTTGGTAGAGATCCATCCGTTTTCCTCGCAGACCCACATGGTGTCGTTAACGATGCCCCTAGTGTAAGCTTCGTAGGCGGCCTTGTCGCAGAAGCCCAAGTCCCCATAAGGAGAAGGAACCTGGGTCCAGCTGTCGCCATCACAGGCATAATAGGTGGATACTTCACCAGACTCCACATGAATAGTATCCTCATTCACTTCGCAAATCTTTTTCGTTACCGTTTCGTAAACAAGGGTATCACGCCAAGCGGAGCCATCACACATAACGATAAATTCGCCCTTTCCATTTTTACCCAGTGAATTCTTCTTGTCGGCTGTACAGAAACCGTTGATTCCATCAACATCAGAGGCTTCTTTCCAGCCATCATCTGTACAAGTGTAATGTTTGCCATTTTTAGAGAGTTTAGGATCATCGCCTGTCGCAGTCAGGCAAAGACCGAATTCTATTTCCTGGGCAGAAGCATCGCGCCATCCGCCGTTTTCGCAGACATACGGGTCCTTGTTCTTGCCAGCCTCTACAAGCTTGCCTTCCCTATCCTTTACGCAATCCTTCAGCTCATACTGCACAGGGGTAAGGGCATTCCACTGCAGGGCCTTGCACAGGAAGAAGGAATCCTTCACGGCCCTGTACTTCAGAGAATCCACGGATGCAATCTTTTCTGTACATTCCTTCAGGTTGTACTGGATTTCAGAAATCTTCGCCCAGGTTCCCTGCTTGCAGGTGTAGTACTCCGTATTCTTCGAAAGATTGCTTTCCCTGTACTGGCCTTCCATCTTGGAGGTACACATGCCAAGTTCCGTA
>JAZLHK010000084.1:0-75930 GCA_045616805.1 Fibrobacter sp. | reverse complement strand
TCCGTTCAGCGATGGCATTTTTAAGATGCTGATGGCGAGCGAAGGCAAGCCGGAGCGAACGATCAAGTTTTTGAACGCCATGCTCGGGCTCACTGGGAACAAGGCGATTACGAAGTTCACCCTGGGCGTTCAGGAACAGCCTGGCGTACTGGACAACAAGACCAACATTTTTGACATTTACGGATACAATCAGGCGAATGAACCTGTGGTCATCGAGGTGCAGCAGAATTTCAACACCCTGTTCATGGACCGTCTGGTTTATTACACATCTCGCATCGTGAATAACCAGGTGAAGAAAAACAAGAGTTACGAGCTGCCGCATATCTATGTGCTTTCTCTGCTTGTGGATGACCAGTTCCCGCTGGAGCCTGACACCTATTTCCATCAGTGCCAGGTAATGCGGAACCGTAAATATCCATTCAAGAAGATTGATGTGTTCCTTGTGGAAATGTCGAAGTTTTTCCGCATGGACGACCGTCTGCAAGAAGAAAATCGCCGGGAAGTCCGTGATGTGTCGCCCCGTGCAGAAATGCTGCGGCTCTTTCGCGATGTGTTGGAAGACAAGACCATCGACGAGGAAAAAGCGGGAAATCTCCTTGACGAAGACTTCGCAAAAGATGTATCTTTTGTGGGGTACACCGATGAACTTTTACTCCTGGAGGTAGATAACATGACTGACATGCTTTACGAAAAGCAGGGCTCCTACCTGCAGGGGAAAGCGGAAGGTAAGGAAGAAGGTCTTTCCCAGGGGGCAGATGCCAAGAACAAGGAACTTGCCAAGGGTTTCCGTGATGATGGGGTTCTGCTGGAAATCATTTCTAAGCGAACAGGCCTTACTCCCGAAGAAATCAAGGAGTTGTAAAAAGGCGTACTCTCGCACCTGCGTCAAGTGCCGTTCCACATCGCTTTCGCGTTAGGCCCCGCAGCCCGTATGGGGTCGGACTCGCGCGGCGCTTGCCTTGTGCAGTTGCAGGTCGCGCGAGGCTGAACGAACGACTCGCATCGCGAGTCGATAGCGCAAGGGGCCGGCCCGCCAGGGCAACGCCCTCAAACCACAAAGCAAAAAATTACATTCAATAAAATGCGGCGGAAAAAGCGCTCTGCAGGAATTTATAAATTCAACGCAGAGCCTGCCATAGCTCGGGCAGGTCTTTTTGAACTGTTGAAAGAATCGCCTTTTGCCACTTGGATGGGAATTCAGAGAACACCTGTCTAAGACGTTTTAGAGAGGGGCCGTCTGCAACCACGATACTGGATAGTTCGCTTACGGTCTGACGGTCCTTCAGCTTTTTACGGTCGTCATTACGAAGGGGATAGACGAGGACCTTGTGCAATATGAAGGCCTCCATCTCCGGGACTTTCAGGGAAACTCCTTTATAGTCCACGCTCTGCGCATACTTTTGCGCAATTTCCATATAGCTTAGAATCTGTGCGTTCAAATTCAGGTGCTGAACCGGGACAATTTGCTGATCGCCGCGAATTCTTGACGACAGGAATTCAATTTCAAGGTCAAGCCGTTCGTATTTGACGAGTGACGATGTCGCATCAAACAGGGGCTCGAAGCCAAGGGAACCGAGGGTGGCCGGAACGTCGATGAACGGGAGTTTTTCCTTTGGCTTCTCGATTAGAAAATCCAGATCCGTTGTTCTTAGTACAGGAATCAGCTCGTTCCTACGACACTCGCGATAGACCGGAAGACACCAGCTTCCCACCAGGACAAGCCTTCTTAGCGCACCGGCCGTATCCAGGGCGCGAATGATTTCGTCAAGCTTTTCAATTGCCGAATTTGCCAAGGCCCCTCCTAAGTTTCAAGGTTTCGTCCTTGATTTCTTTGATTTGCAGTTTCAACGCACCCTTTTTTTCGCCTTCTTTGATAAACGTGGCGTACTTTTCCGCATCGTTGGCACTGCAAAGGTAGTCCGAGTGAACCTTTTCGCCATCACGATATACGCGGTACAGAAAATGCTGCTTGCCGATTTTTCTCTTGCGAATGGACCCTTTCGGAAGCTGGGAAAATTCGGACAGCTTCGTCTGGAGCATACGTTCCAGACGTTCCAATTCTTCCTGAATTATATCGACAACAAGACTCATTACCCTACAAATATAATAAAAAATCTAAAATGTAGGGTAATGTTTGTTTCGTTTGCATTAGGCCCCGCCGCCCGTATGGGGTCGGACTCGCGCGGCGCTTGCCTTGTGCAGTTGCAGGTCGCGCGAGGCTGAACGAACGACTCGCATCGCGAGTCGATAGCGCAAGGGGCCGGCCCGCCAGGGCAACGCCCACAGTATTTTTCTAATGAAATTCTAATTGAAATTGGGAGCAATATAAGGGCATTCAACCCTTCAAAAAACAGTTATTTCTCTAAACTCGCTCATTTTTTAGTGCGACTTACACAAAACTCGCTCGTATTTTAGTAAAATCAGATGCAAACAACATCCATACATTCCCCTACTTCTGTGCGTTCCTGCTGAAACGATACCTGAAGGAAGTAGATTTTTAGATTATCGGTTTTTATGTTGTCCGTTTTTCTCACTATCTTTGATTTGTTTATAGCAAAAACCTATAGCGTGAGCTAAAAATAAAGTATTGGACAATAACAAAAACGCCTTCTATATTTGCGCTCGTCAATAAACCTATCAAAACGATAGGAAAGAGAGGTGTTAATGAGCTTAGGTATTGAAACTCGATGTATTCACGGTAATTTGAACCGTTTTGACAAGGATGGAACGGGTTCCATCAGTTTTCCCATTTACCAGACGGCGACTTTTGCCCATCGTGGCGTTGGCAAGTCCACGGGCTTTGATTACAGTCGCCTGCAGAACCCCACCCGCGAACAGCTGGAAAAGATTGTGGCCTCCCTGGAAGGGGGCGTTGACGCGCTGGCATACTCCAGCGGCATGGCGGCAATTGCTGCCCTTTTTGAAATTTTTGAACCGGGCGACAACATCATTATCGACTCCGATCTTTACGGCGGAAGCATTCGCCTTTTTGATAATGTCAGCAAGAAGAACGGCCTTGAAATCACTCGCGTGAATTTCGGCACCGATGACATCGAAAGTTTTATCAAGCCTAACACCAAAGCTCTCTATTTCGAAACACCTACAAACCCCATGATGAACATTGTGTCGGTGCGTCGCATTGCTGGCATCGCCAAGACTCACGGCATTTTATGCATTGTGGATAACACCTTCCTTTCTCCCTATTTTTCTCAGCCGCTGAATCTGGGCGCCGACATTGTTATTGAAAGCGGCACCAAGTTCCTGGCCGGTCATAACGACACCTTGGCCGGATTCCTTGCAACGAACCGTCAGGACATTGCGGAAAAGTTCCGCTTCCTTATCAAGACGGTGGGCTCGGGCCTTGCTCCTTTCGATAGCTGGCTTTTGCTTCGCGGTATCAAGACTTTGCCTATTCGCATGGAGCGTCAGGCTGCAAATGCTTTGGAAATTGCCAAGTGGCTCCGCAACAATAAGCATGTGAAGAAGGTTTATTATCCGGGCTTTGAAGACTATCCGGGTCACGATATCTTGAAGGAAGAATCTACTGGTTTTGGCAGCATGATCACTTTCGAGGTGGAGTCCCGAGAGCTTGCGCTTTATATTTTGGAAAACGTGAAGTTGGTTCAGTTTGCGGAAAGCCTTGGCGGCGTGGAATCGCTGATTACTTATCCGATTACCCAGACTCATGCGGATGTGCCCAAAGATATTTTGGAGAAGAACGGAATTACTCCCAGCGTTTTGCGCTTGTCTGTGGGCATTGAAAATGTGCAGGATTTGATAAAGGATTTCGAAAACGCTATTATTGAACTGCACTCGGGTAACGACGGCGCGTATGTTTAATAATTGATGATTGATAATTGATGATGAAAAATTGTTAATAATGGCGCTTCGCGCGAAAACGTCATCCCGGCGTAGGCCGGGATCCCTGTACGGAAAAAAAGAGGATTTCAAAAATGACGAAAGAGAGAAATTTAAACTTTGACGAGATTGTGGATCGTCGCGGTACCAACTGCCTGAAGTATGATTTTGCAGTGGAACGTGGCGCATTAAAGCCGGGCGAAGAGCTTGGAGATTTATTGCCGCTGTGGATTGCGGATATGGATTTTAGAACATCCTCCTTTGTTCAGGATGCCCTGATCCGTTCTGTGGAACATGGCATTTTTGGTTACACCGAACCCAAGGCCGAATACTTCAAGGCACTTCAGAATTTTTATCGTCGTCGCCACAATTTTGAATTTGATCCCAGCTGGGTAATCAAGACTCCAGGCGTCATGATTGTGCTGGCCTTGGCAATCAAGGCCTTTACGAAAGTGGGCGATGCCGTGCTGATTCAACAGCCGGTCTATATGCATTTTCCGGATGTGATTCTGCAGAACGATCGCAAGCTTGTCAGCAACGATCTCGTTTACGGCGAAGATGGACGCTACCACATTGACTTCGAAGATTTTGAAAGAAAGATTGTTGAAAACAACGTGAAGTTGTTCCTGCTTTGCAGCCCCCACAATCCGGTTTGCCGCGTATGGACTCGTGAAGAACTTTTGCGCATTGGTGAAATCTGCCTGAAGCATAACGTGTACGTTGTCGCCGATGAAATCCATAACGATTTCGTTTTCGAAGGAACCCACACTGTGTTCGCTTCCCTGGGTGAAAAGTTCGCGGACAATTCCATTACGGTAACGTCTCCCACAAAAACTTTCAATCTGGCTGGCCTCCAGATTGCTCACGCCTTTATCAAGAATCCCGAAGTCCGCAAGGCCATCCGCAAGGAAATTGATGGCATCGGTTACAGCCAGGTCACGATTCCCGGGCTGGTTGCCGCCCAGGCCGCATACGAACACGGCGAAGAATGGCTTGAAGCGTTGAAAAAATACCTGAAGGGAAACATCGATTTTGTGGACAAGTTCGTCAAGGAAAATCTGCCCGGCGTAAAGCTTGTTCCTATGGAAGCCACCTACTTGGCCTGGCTGGATTTCAAGGGCACTGGACTTTCTACCACGCAGGTGGATGACTTGATTCGTAATAAGGCACGCCTGTGGCTCAACAGCGGAACCCTCTTTGGAAAAACCGGAGAATGCTTCCAGCGCGTGAACCTGGCTTGCCCCCACAGCATTCTGGAAGAAGCCTTGAACCGTATTAAAAAAGCGCTGGAATAAACCGCCTGTTCCTAGACATCGTTTCGTTTCAATTAAAATTAAAGGCTCTGTCCACCCAAAGTGGTGTTATTGATTAAACACACTCGTTTGAAACGGGTGTGTTAATTGTTTTTATTGCTCTATTTTGTTGGATCCAGTCTTACCTGATTCGTTGTGGTTTAATAAATACACATTGAACAAAATATGGTAAATCACCAAATATATCACGAAGAACGATTGCCCACATAGCAAATCAACATCATTGCTTGGCAAATTGACAATGTGCTTAACTAGAATGCTTCCAACTAATCCAGACGATAGCGAAAGAATATAAATCCAAACAGACCAATAAGGGTACTTGCTACGTTCGGCTTTTGAAAACCAAGCACGGTTCTTTCCATTTACCACTAATGCGATTATAGACATTACCGCCATAAATAGTGTATGGAGTACGCCTATGACTAGAACTATGTATAAAGCTACACCACTCAACATCATTACAATGTTTTGTAGAAAAGACAATATTGAATCCATTTTTGCCTCCTTGTGGTACTAATATAGTCTAAAGTATAAACTACAGATGATATTAACTGCGAGTTATACCGCATTTGAGGTACATCTATGGAATATACGGCAGAATTTCATCAGTTCTTGGATAAGTTGGAAGCAGAAACTATTTCCCAAGCAATCCTTGTATCAACGATGTTATTCGTCAAGCGAATAATGATATGAAGATGTATTCAAAGCAAGGCACTAGCAAATTAGCTCAATATTGGTATAATCACTATCATTCAACTGAATCACCATTAAGTGAAGACGCAATAGCGTTACATAACTCTGCGGAACAAGTTCAAAAAACTGCTCGTGATGTAAACTGGCAAATAAAAGCTATGGATGCCAAATTATATGGTAAGAAAGCTGACGATGGCATTGTTGATGGCTACAGGTTGCCCAGTGAATGTGCCGATCACGCCCTTGGTGTTAAACTAGCTGATGATATGAGTGAATTAAACGTCCGCATAAAGGCTTTGAAAAGTGCAGTAACGAATTATTTAACTTGCAAGAGCCGGGTGTCATTAAACCCAGCAAATGCTGAATTTGTTGAATTTAAGGAAGACAATACACAGTATACTGACGAAATAGATAATGCGGCATTCGTTCAAACTTGCCGAGGTCACAGATATTAAGCCGCCATTGGTAGCGGAATTGCAGGTCTATCCATATAAGTCCATTTGGAATCATCATAGATTGCTTCGGCATTGTGCTTGCACCAGCAAGATTCCTTAAAATCCATTCGTCCGTCAGCGTAGTTACGGAGGTTGTGCCATACCAGATAATTGTTCAGGTACTTGGTAGCAACCCCGTTAAAGCAAACCATAAACCGCTTCAACTGACTATGATAACTATTGATATGCTGAATACCCAATGCACCGCTGGTGCGTTGGGTTGATTTCAACTGAAGCAAGTTGATGCCTTCCGTTAATGCAAATCCTACATAACTATTCAGTTTGTCTGTGCAGAGAACCGCATCACCAGCAATCCGCTTACCAAAAACCTTGCCAAGGTCAGTGGCAGTCGGTCTACCAAGGTTACTAATTTTTGCTATAGACTTGCCGTCACGATTTACGGCGCAAGCTACACAAGTCTGTTCCTTACTAATACCACGCTTCTTCGCTCTTACACCATGGTGGTGAGCTTCACGGGGCATCTGGAACTTACGGCTGTTCTTATGGTTACCCTTGAATGAAATACGGAAATAGGTCTCGTCAGCTTCAACGATACCATCCAGCTTTACCTGTGATTGCATCTGCTGGAGTGCATCCAAAATCTTATGGCGAAGGAAGAAGGAGCTATTCTTGGAAATATGGCATTCGGTAGCGGATTCCCTGACGGTCATACCTCGCATCATACAATGAATATAGCGAAGATAAGTGTCCAAGTCTCGCTTTGCACCACGGAATACTGTTCTAGTAGCGTATGTGAAGGTCTTTCCACACCCACAACAACGAAATCGCTGGGATCCGTTAGCTGTCTTTCCATTCTTCTTGACGGCAACATTACCGCAATGAACACAACATACTTGTCCGTGGAAGCGGTGTTGCTTCAAGAAATCCTCGGTATTCGTAGAGTCAATAACCTCTACAAGTTCGGTCGGCATCCCAAGCAACCGCATAAACAAAGCCTTGTCTTCGGCAGACAAGGACTTGTACATTTGAAGAACTACATTGGCTTCAGACATTGTTCAAACTCCTTTCTACTACTTATGTCGTAGTATTTCTGGAGTTTGTCAAATTTTTAGCAACATTTTGGGTGGACAGAGCCAAATTAAAAAAAGAGCCCGCATTCGCAGGCTCTTTCTCGTATATACCTTTGCTTACTGCTTTGCGGGATACGGGTCGTCGAAAAGTCGTGCCCAACTGTACTTGTTTTCAAGGAACAGGTAAAGCTGGGTGAGGGCGGCTCCGACGCCAGCGGCGCCTGCACCGTAGTTGATTTTTTCGGTGACGATTTCGGGCTTGACGCGTTCGAAGGCTACGGGCCAAGTGACGCGTTCGCCATCTACATAGCTTTCGCCCAGAAGAATGTTGCCGGAAATTTTTGCAACGTCGGAGGAATCCTTCTTGATGTTTACTGCATCCTGGGGCAGTTCGTCTGCAACCAGGGCCAGGTTGATGACGAACTGCAGAACGCCTGCGGTACCGCAGCAAATGCTGGTGTTGTTCCAGAATCCTACAGATTGCTTTTCGGGAACGTTGATGTGCCTCATGCCCTTGTAGAGTAAAACGATGTCGTTTAAATATTGCTTGTCACCGGAGGTCTTGTAAAGCTGATAAAAAAGTCGGCTGGTGCCTGCAGGACCGTGGCAACTGCTGGCGTAAAAGATTACCGGTTCATTTGGATTGTCGTGCCATGGAACAAGGTAACCGTCGCCCTGCTTGACGGCGATGGCTCTCAAGTGGTTTGCAGCTTCCTTGGCTGTGTTCAGATATTTTTCGTTGTGAGTTTGTTCGTAAGCTACTGCAAAAAGATAGCCAATGCCTGCAGTGCCGATTTCAAAATTGGGAACGCGTGTCTGGTTGGGATGAACCGTACTCAGCCAAGCGTAGCCGCCGCGAGGATCTTTGATGGCCTCGGCAAGGATGGCGTCAGCACCATTGATTGCTGCTTCTAATACTTTGTCTGCAAAATAGTTGTCGCCGGCATTCTTAATGACTTCGTAAGCCTTGAACAGGTACAGCACCGGGCCGCCACCAACCAGCATGCTCTTGTCAAAACTCCATTCCAGACCCTTGTCGGTCACCTTGCCGTCGGCAATAATCTGGGCTGCAATTGCCTTTACCGCTTCTAAATCCTTTTGACGCTTCAGCTCGGTGTAAACGGCGGCGATGACTTGGCCGATGCCTGCAATACCCATATAAATGCTGTCGTTGACGCCTTCGATTTCAAAAATGTCCTTGGCGATCTGCAACTGGGTCTGCCATTTTGCATCTAGATAATCTGCGGAAGCGGTTACCAAATCCAGGTATTCCTTTTTGCCTGTCGCCTTGTAAAGGCCCAGGTAGTAGAAGGTAACGCCGGAGGAACCCATGTAGTTTGCCAGGTCGTTCAAAACGACTCCTGGCTTGAATACACTTTCTTCGTCGTGCCAGAAAATTCCATCGGGAGTGACCTCCTTGTGCTTCTCTATGTAGGGGTGGGCGCTTTCTGCGGCGGCAAGGTATTCCTTGGAGGAGGTGGCTGTTTTTTGGCGAAAATTACGGTCAATTGCAAACTTGTAAAGTGAAAAATCAGACATGAAAATCTCCTTAATTTTGTGTTTATTACATGATTGATGAAAATTATAGCAAAATCCTACAAAAATAGTAGGAAAATTTCTAAAATACCCTACAAAAATGGTAGGAAAGTATTTATATTACATCCAGTTATCAAAAAAAGTGAATTTGACAATCGTCAATTCAAATAATTGCATAAAAGCAAAGGAGTCTAAAATGTCCAAAGTTTATGAATCTATCACTGATCTGGTTGGTAAAACTCCCCTTGTTCATTTGAAAGGTTTTGAAAAGAAGAATGGCCTGAACGCAAATATTCTGGGCAAACTGGAATACTTGAATCCCACGGGCTCCGTGAAGGATCGTGCCGCGCTCCGTCTGATTCTTGAGGCGGAGAAGGAAGGCAAATTGAAGCCTGGCCAGACCATCGTGGATAACACCAGCGGCAATACAGGAATTTCGCTGGCTGCATTCGCCAATGCCCGCGGTTACCGCTATGTGTGCTTCTTGGAACCGGGCGTTACTGAAGAACGAACCCAGGTGCTGAAGGCGTATGGCGCGGAACTTTACAGCTTCCTAGATATTCCGGGCTTCCAGGAAGTGGTGGCAAAATCGGGCTTGTCCTTTGTTGCAATTCTCGATCTGGTGCAGAAGTATGCCGATGAACATGGTTACTATTATACGAACCAGTGCGGCAACATCAATAACCCGCTTGCACATTATTATACAACCGGTCCTGAAATTTGGGAAGATACGGATGGCAAGGTGGATTATGTAATTCAGCTTTGCGGTACCGGTGGCACCATTACGGGCCTCACCAAGTTCTTCAAGGAAAAGAATGAAAAGATTCAAATTATCGGTGTACAGCCTGCTCACGGATCTCGCCTGGGTGAAGAGGGTGTCGTGGATACCATCGATGGTGTAGCCGCCTTCCATGGAAACGATGTGCCTGAATCTCTTCGCTCTCCCTTCTTTAAGAGCGTTGCAGGTAACTATGACGAAGTTATCGATATTTCTGCAGCGGCGTCTTATGAAGCAGCTCGCGAAGTATTGTTGAACGATGGTGTATTCCCGGGACAGTCGGCGGGCGCCGCTCTTGCTGCAGCAAAGGTTATTGCCGCTCGCCCCGAAGCCGCCGGCAAGAACATTGTGGTGATTATTCCTGATGATGGTTACAAGTACCTTAGCACCAATCTCTACAAGTAAAAGATTTCCGTACAACCCGAGACCCCTGGGTAATGAAATCCGCCCGGGGGTCTCATTTTTTTATATGAAAAAAGCAGGACCTGAGTACAAGTCCTGCCTTTTCTGTATTAAAGCGAAAAAATTAGTCTTCGATAAAGCCGTGGGGTTCGAAACCCAAGCGCTTTACCAGGGCAAAGTCAGCCTCGTTCTTTGCGCTGGAAGTGGTTAGCATGTCATCGGTAATGGTGGCGTTGGCGCCACTCTTGAATGCTCTTTCTCCCCAGTCGCCCAGCACGCCGCGGCCGCCAGCCAAGCGCAGGTATGCCTTGGGATTGATGAATCGGTAGATGGCAACGATGCGGCAGAATTCGTCGTTAGAAACCTTGGGCAGATTTTCGAAGGGAGTTCCCGGAATGGCGTTCAGCACGTTAATGGGGGTGGATTTCACTCCCAGTTCGCGAAGGTCGATGCACATGTCAATGCGGTCTTCCATGGTTTCGCCAAGGCCCATGATGCCGCCACTGCAGATTTCAAGACCTGCGGCCAGTGCATTTTGCAGTACGCCAATCTTGTCATCGTAAGTGTGGGTGGTGCAAACGTCGGGGAAGTGACGGCGGTAGGTTTCCAGGTTGTTGTGGAAGCGGGTGAGGCCCGCAGCCTTCAACTGGTCGAACTGTTCTCGATTCAAAAGACCGCTACTCAAGCAAACGGAAAGCTTGGTTTCCTTCTTGATGCGGCGAATGGTTTCAGAAATCTGTTCCACATCGTTCTTGGTTAAGGTGCGGCCAGAGGTAACGATGGAGTAGCGGGGGATGCCTGCGGCTTCGCGCTTCTTGGCGTCGGCTAAGATTTCTTCGACGCTCAACAACTTGTATTCCGGAGCGCCGGTGTGGTAGTAGCTGGACTGTGCGCAGTACTTGCAGTTTTCGGAGCAGCGACCGCTGCGGCCGTTGATGATGGAGCAAAAGTCAAAATTCTTTCCGTGGAGTTTTTCTCGAATTTCGTTAGCGGCACTTGTC
This sequence comes from Fibrobacter sp., assembly GCA_045616805.1. Lineage (GTDB taxonomy): Bacteria > Fibrobacterota > Fibrobacteria > Fibrobacterales > Fibrobacteraceae > Fibrobacter. Next base: position 64,824 of record JAZLHK010000084.1, on the reverse strand, counting down.
AGTTCGTCTAGATCAGCATCAATTAACTTGATGGCATCTTCGCGGGTGGTGACGTAATCTTCATTAAGAATCTTATTCTTCAATTCTTGTACGAAAGACATAAAAACTCCTTAGTCCGTGCGGTTCTTCTTGACTTTCAAAAAGTGTCCTGCCGACACGTCTTACGAATTGAAATATAGAAAAGCGGGAGTAATCCCGCTTATACTAAATATCAATGTTGTGCGATAGGAACTATCTATTGGTTGCTCGCCTTGTCTATAGTTAAAGGGGGATGTCGATTTCCTTGATTCCGTCTTCAATCAGGTAGGGCATTTCTTCGTGCATGGTGACACCTTCGGCAATCTTGTTTACATCCAGATGGATGTAGTTGATGTCTCCATCGGCGAGAACCACTCCGTCCATATCCATGATGCTTGCGTGGGTCACAAAGAATCTGGGGGAAATCTTGATGATTTCGCCACGGCCAATCAGCGGAACGTTGTAGGGAACGGGCTTACGGTACTTGGTTTCCAGGGACATGGTGACGCCCCAAATATCCTCGTTGCCGCCTTCCTTGGCCCACACTGCACGAAGGCCCATTTCATCCAGCATGGCGGAAATTAGACCGCCGTGGACGCGGCCGGGATAACTCTGGTGCTGTTCTCGATAGTTGAACAACGTCATGACACTTCCGTCTTCCATGTTGTAGAAGGGGGCGCGGACTCCGTATTCGTTGTCCAGTCCGCACATCATGCACATTCTGCTGTTGTGCTGCTTGCTAATAACCTTCATGCTATCTCTTCCTTAACATTTCATCTAGGATTGTGTTCATAAATTTGTTGGCGTCTTCGGCGTACTTTGCCGTAAGTTCCTTGATTTCTTTTTCGTCCTGAACGAACTTGCATTTTGCGTCGAGAGCCTCAGCGTGTTCTTCGGCGCAATTCTTCAGGATGGAGGCGATGGAATCGGGGGTTGCTTCTAGGTGGAACTGGAGGGCGATGGCGCTGCCCAGGCGAAAAGCCTGATTTTCACAACCTTCGCTGCCTGCAAGCCATGTGGCTTCCTTGGGTACTTTGAACATCTGTCCGTGCCAGTGGAAGGCGTTGACCGTGCCGAAACCCTTTGCGAAAGCCTTGCTCTTTTCGCTCCATTTTACAGGATGCCAGCCGATTTCCTTTTCGGGGGCTTTTAGGATGGCAGCACGGAAGGCGCTGGCGATCATCTGTGCGCCAAGGCAGATGCCTAGAAGAGGCTTGCTTAGCTGCACCATGTCGCGACACAGTTCTTTTTCTCGGACGAAGTAGGGGTGGTCGGCTTCGTCCAGTACGCTCATGGGGCCGCCCATGATGATGGCGAAATCCACGTCATCTTCGTGAGGAATGGGGTCGCCGGCGAAAAGTTTCACGATGTGAACGTTGTGGCCGCGGTCCTTCAGAAGTTTCAGAAGAATGCCTGGACCTTCAAATTCAACGTGCTGAAAAATATAGGTTTCCATGTTTTCAAATATAAAAAAGACCTGAGGCACAAAAGAAAAGACCCGCGATCTCTCGCGGGCCGAATTCTTGTGCATGCGTCACACATGTCATTCCCGGCTTGACCGGGAATCTAGCAATTACTTGCCCATGTCTGCGGTTGCAGTCATGACCTGCCACAGCACGGCCTTGTGGGCGTGGAGGCGGTTTTCGGCTTCTTCGTAGCTCATGTTCAGGTCAAGGTTGTCCATCACTTCGTCGGTGATTTCGTCGCCGCGGTGAGCGGGCAGGCAGTGGGAAACCTTCACGTGAGACGGGGCGTACTTCAAAAGGTCTGCGTCGATGCGGAACGGCAGGAAGTGATTCTGCTTGGATTCCTTCTGGCCTTCCTGGCCCATGGAAACCCACACGTCGCTATAGAGGATGTCTGCGTCCTTGACAGCTTCCTTCGGGTCGTTGAAAACGCGGTACTGGCAGCCGTGGCGCTTGAAGTCGGCCTGAGCTTCTTCGATCACGTGAGCCGGCTGTTCAAAACCCTTGGGGCATGCCAAAGTAAAGTTCATGCCCACCTTGGAGCAAAGGGCGAGGAAAGAGTTTGCAACGTTGTTGCCGTCGCCGATGAAGGCCACAGTCTTGCCCTTCATGCCGCCGAGATTTTCTTCGATCATCTGGGCGAAGGCGATTGCCTGGCAGGGGTGGTAGTCGTCGGTCAGGGCGTTCACAACGGGAATGGAACCGTATTCAGCCAGCTGTTCCACCAGGTCCTGCTTGAAGCAGCGGACAACGAGAGCGTTCACCCAGCGGGAAAGGCAGCGGGCCACATCCTTGATGGATTCGCGCTTGCCAAGACCGATAGAGTCCGGGGAAAGCAGCACGGCGTGGCCACCCAGCTGGTTCATGCCCACCTGGAAAGTAGTGATAGTTCGCAGAGACGGTTTTTCGAAGAACATACCGATGTTCTGGCCGTGAAGACGGTCGGACACCTGGCCTGCATGGACTTCCTTTTTCAGGCGGGAAGCGATGGCTACGGTTTCGAGAATTCTTTCTTCGCTCCAGTCGGCGAGGCGGAGGAAGTGCTTGCTGCGATCAATCATTTTCTATTCCTTATTTTGGTGAGCTCAGGAACTGCTCGGTTGAAACTGGAAAGCCTTAATATACATCAAATAATTACAAATTGTGTAAAATTTTGATGAGTTTTAAGAAAATTCCAAAAACAAAAAAAACGAAAAACGGAGCTTTTACACTCCGTCTTTAACAGGAAATCACAAGAGAATGCTAACGGATATTAGCGAATTTTCTTTTTCTGACGGTCACGACGACGGCGCTTCTTACGCTTGTGAGTCGCAATCTTCCTGCGCTTTCTTTTCTTTCCGCAAGGCATATTGTATCTCCGTTAAGGGTTAAACTTAAAATTGTGCCTCCAAATAGAGCAAAGTTTTTGCGTTTTGTCAAGGGGTTTGGGGGAAGTTTCCCCCTGGCTGCAGCCTTTTTTTACGCCGTGGCATCGCTAAAAACAGCCACGAACATCAAAAAACGCAAAAAAATAACATCAAGGCGCAGGCGGACTGCTGCAGGCAGCCTCGCTTGAGGCTGTTTTGGAACCGCCCGACGGCTCCCCCTGGTCGCCGACCCCGGCTAAAAGTCTTCCGCCACCAATTCCATGGCCTTGCGGATCAGTTCCGCGGGGCCGCCGTATTCGCGGGCACGGGGCGCGCCTTCGCTGAGCATCTGGCGGAACTTGCGGGCGCCGGGGAGGCCTGCGAAAAGGCCGTAGATGTGCTTCACCAGGATGGTGGCGGGGCAGCCTTCGGCGAACTGCTTTTCTACATAGGGGAGGTAGGCTTCAAGGACGGCCTTTCGCGTTAAGGGGCGGGAGATCCCGGCTCGGGGGCCGGGATGACAATCGCCGAAAACGCGTTCGTCAGCGTCGTGCAGGAACCAGGGATTTTCGTAAGGTTCGCGGCCAACCATGACGCCGTCCAGCGCCACACCCGTGCCAGCCGAAGTGGGGTCGCCATTCAGGTGGGCTAGCACCTGGTCCATGCTGCGGATGCCGCCGTTGATGGCGATGTTCAGCTGGGGCATTTCTGCCTTCAGCTTATGAACAAACTCATAATGCAGGGGCGGAACCTCGCGGTTCTCCTTGGGCGAAAGCCCCTTCAGCCAGGCCTTGCGGGCGTGAATAATAAAGTACTTGCAGCCAGCGTCAGCGATGGTGCCGACAAAATCGCGGAAAAAGTCCCAGCTGTCGAATTCATCGACGCCAATGCGGCACTTGATGGATACGGGAATGCTCACGGCGTCCTGCATGGCCTTGAAACAGTCGGCCACCAGGTTCTTGTCCTTCATGAGGCAGGCGCCGAAACTTCCGCTCTGCACGCGGTCCGAAGGGCAGCCGCAATTCAGGTTCACTTCCTGGAAACCGGCGGCTTCCACCATCTTGCTGCACTTGGCCAAATCGGCGGGATTGCTGCCGCCCAGCTGCAGCACGGCGGGGTATTCGAATTCCTCGTGGCCCAAGAACATCTCGGGCTTGGCGTGGAGCAGTGCATGGGTCACTACCATTTCGCTGTAAAGCAGCACATGCCTTGAAATCAAACGCAAGAAGTAACGTTCGTGGCGGTCGGTACAATCCAGCATCGGGGCGATAGAAAGTCGGCGATTGAAGTCGATGTTCATGGGCTGCTTCTTATTTCTTTTTTAAGGTCGCAAAAACCACGGCACCCTGGATTGCCTGGAATATCATGGGGATATAACCGATGAGGGCTGCTGCAAGAACGATATCTGCAGGAATTCCAAGGAGCCCAGTAAAGAGACTGACATTCACATTTTCGCGAAGGCCAATTCCGTTGATGGAAATGGGCAACATGGAAATGGTGATGGTGATTGTCATGAAAATGGTAATAGTGGCGAGGTCTACCGGAACGCCCACCGCCTGGAAATAGGCGTAGTGGATGATGATGGATGAAATCTGCAGCCAGATGGAATCAAGGCCTGAAAGCAGGAATGCGGACTTGTAGCCGCGATAGATGCTGAAGGCGTTCTGTAACTTTAGTAGGAACGGCACCTTGGCGGTTAGTGCTGCCGGAAGCTTGATCTTGTCGGAGAAAAGCCCCGCTGTAATGATGAAAATGCAGAGAAGAGCCACGGCGCAGACGGCGCCGGTATAAACTGTGGGAATGTCCAGCCTTGCGATGACGAAGGGCAGCATGACAAAGAAGCAGAGAAACATGGCCAGAAGGCCCATGACTCTGGAAATGACTACCGCTGCTACGGAGTTTGCCGTATTGCCAAAGCGCTTGCCGAAGGCTATTGTTTTTACAGCATCTCCGCCGAAGCCGCTGGGCAGCAGGTTGTTGAAGAAGTAGCCTAGGGCTATGTAGGCGTAGAAAGTCTTGAAGGGAATGGCTTTACCTTCGTCCAAAAGCAGACAGCGCCAGCGGTTAGCCTGAATGACCATGCTGAAAAGAGTGCACAGGAGAATGACTCCGATCCAGGGAAGGGCCGTAGATGTCCAGTTCCTGCTGACTTCTGCAAAGGGTACCTTCCAGAAAATGTAGGCGAGTCCGCCAACGCTGATAAAAACCTTCAGCAGTGTGGATGCAATCTTCTTGCCCTTGGATTCTGCCATGGTTATATTCCTGTGCTCTTGGCGCAGTCCTTTACGGATTTGCCTTCTGCAACTTCTGCCGCGATGGATGCGATTTGCCTTGCCGTCTTTTCCCAGGTGAACTGGCTGACCCATGCTTTCATGGCGTCATCATTCTTGCCTTTGGAGTCAATGCTATTTTCCAGGGCGCGGGCGACACTTGAGGCGTCCTTCGGGTCAAAGTATGTTGCGACGGATCCGCCTACCTCCGGGAGGGAGGATGTGTTGGAGCATGCCACAGGAGTGCCGCAGGCAAATGCTTCCAGAACCGGCAGGCCAAAGCCTTCGTATAGCGAGGGCAGGACGAAGAGATCCGCAAGGTTATAGAGGTTCACCAGGTCTTCCTGGCTGACCATACCCGCGTGGATGGTAAGCCCTTCCAGGCCCAGCTCCTTTTCCTTCGTTTCGTTGGTTCGGCCTGCAAAAGCCTTGCCGACCAGAACCACGCGGCAATTTTCCTTTCCCTTCATCTGTGCGAAGCCTTCCAGGAGGCCGTTCAAATTCTTGTGGGGGAGAAGGTTTCCCACGTACAGAATAATTTTCTTGTCGCGAGGAATGCCGTATTTTTCGTACAGGTATTCCACTTCTTCCTTGGACTTGCGGACGAATTCCTTGCCTGCAGCAAGAAGAACGGTGGTAATCTTGTCGGGGTTCACCCTGTAGAAACGGAGTAAATCCATCTTGGTGCTTTCGGAGTCCACCATGATGCGGTTGGCGCGCTTGCACACAAACCAGAAGATGAACTTGAAGTAGAGATGCACCAGTTTCATGGGCAAGAATTCCGGATAGACCAGATGGGTCAGGTCGTGAATGGTCACGATCATCTTGCCGCGATAAAGTAGTGGAACATTGCAGTGGGGAATATGGAGAACGTCGGGTTTTTCCTTGCTCAATTTGCGGTAAGGAAACTTCAACTGTTCCTTGTATCCGTAAATGCCGCTGATGAAGGGAATCTGCGTCGGGACAAATTCCTCGTATTCGTGCAGGTACTGCGGATCACCGAGGGCGATGCTGTAGCCCACGTCCTTTAGCCAGTGCTGGATGCAGGTGCCGATACCGGACCTGTTCACCATTCGAGCATCAATTGCAATTCTTGGAGTTGACTTCATTTTCGAACATCCACTTCAAGGTTTCTCGAATATCTGTACCACGCCAGTAACCAAGTTCGCTTATGCGGGTGTTGTCGCAGCATTGGTAGGGGTTTTCCACAGGACGCATTTTGGCAGGATCCTGTTCCACGGAAATCTTGACTGACGCCAGATCTACAATCATCTGGAGCAGGTCGCCCACCTTGTGAGCCTTGCCGGAACCGACGTTATAGATGTCGTGCCTGTTTTCGTTTTCCAGCAGCATGCGGTAAACATAGACGATGTCACGAACATCGGAAAAGTCGCGGACGGCGTCCAGGTTGCCAACCCTAATTGTGCCTGGCTTTCCGCTCTTTTCAATTTCTGCCACCTGGTGCACGAAGCTGGGTAGGGCGAAGGTTGTTTTCTGGCCAATGCCTGTATGGTTGAAAGATCTGGTACAGACTATTTTCATGCCGTATTTTTTACGGTAGAGGTCTGCAAAACTTTCCTGGGCAATCTTGGAAATTCCATAGGGATTGCTGGCTTCGAGTGCGTCGGTTTCCTGAAGGTCTGTGGACTTCTGTGCGTATTCTTCGGCGCTGCCAATTAACAGAGTCTTTGCATCGGGGACGAATTTCTGAACAGCGTCCAAAAGGTTCAGCGTGCCAATGACGTTTACGTCGATGGTGGTGGCTGGATTATTCCAGGATGCTCCGACGGAACTGATGGCGGCAAGATTCACCACGTAGTCGGGCCTGGATTGTTCCACCAGCTGTTCTACGCTGGACTTGTCCAGTAGGTTGACCTGAGGGATGTCGGCGGCGGTGACCTTATGACCGGCGCTTTCCAGTTCACGAATCAGATAGCCGCCGACAAAACCGGCAGCTCCGATAATGAGCGTATGGGACGCTCCTGCCATTAAATCTTACCTTCAGCCAAAAGCTTCATGTCGCTCTTGACCATGCGGGTCACCAACTCTTCATAGCTGATTTGCGGTTCCCAGCCAAGAACCTTCTTTGCCTTGGCGGCGTCGCCAATAAGCAGGTCCACTTCTGCAGGGCGGAAGAACTGGGGGTTCACCTTGACGACCACCTTGTCGGTGCCCTTCAGGGTGGCGTATTCGTTGACGCCTTCGCCGTGGAATTCAATTTCCATATCGGCAGCCTTAAATGCCAGAGCGACAAATTCACGGACCTTGTGGGTAACACCTGTGGCAACGACGAAATCGTCTGCCTTGTCCTGCTGGAGCATGAGCCACATGGCGCGAATGTAGTCGGCGGAGTGGCCCCAGTCGCGGCTTGCATCCATATTGCCAAGTTCAAGAACATCCTGAAGGCCGGCCTTGATCTTTGCTACGGCGATGGTAATCTTACGGGTCACGAATTCTGCACCACGGCGCTCGGATTCGTGGTTGAATAGGATGCCTGAGCAGGCGAACATACCATAACTTTCGCGGTAGTTCTTAATGATCCAGTGACCGTACAGCTTGGAAACACCATAGGGGCTACGGGGGTAGAAGGGCGTTTCCTCATTCTGGGGAATGGCCTGAACCTTGCCGAACATTTCGCTGGTGCTTGCCTGGTACACGCGGGTATCGGGTTTGCAGAGACGTACTGCTTCCAAAAGCTTGGTGACACCGATTGCATTGATGTCTGCAGTGGAAAGTGGTGTTTCCCAGGAAGTGGTCACAAAGGACTGGGCGGCGAGATTGTAAATCTCGTCGGGTTTTGCGATTTCCATGGCGCGAAGCAGGGAGGCGGAATCGGTCATGTCTCCGAAAATGAAGTTGACCTTGCCCTTCAAATGTTCTGCGTTGTTGAAGTCCAGTTTGCTCTTGCGGCGAACCAGACCATAAACTTCATAACCCTTTTCCAGGAGGAATTCTGCCAAATAGGATCCATCCTGACCAGTAATACCAGTAATCAATGCTCTTTTCATGGAAATAAAGATAACAATTATACTTGCTTAAAAATAATTGTATATTGAAGATACTCACGCAAAAAAGGGAAGGTTAGGTTATGAATAAAATTCTATATGGTGCTTTTGCGGTATCCTTGATGGGAATGGCCCTTGTGGGCTGTTCCTCGGATTCTTCAAGTTCGTCTGACGACAGCCAGTTGGGATTTCAGGATACTGGTAGTGGTGTGGACAATGGTAAGCTTGAAGAGGGCTCTTTTGAGTTTGAAATTGATTCCGTAGCGCTAAATGCTGTGGGCCTGTGGCGAAAGTTCGCAGATCAGGGGGTTCCTGCCTATTTTGATTCTGTGGTCAATTTTAATGGTGGTGAATCTCCCATAGACACTGCAATTCGCTTTGATGGCAAATGCCATAGTCCCGCACTTTCCATGGATGATGGTACTATTTTCCTTGATGAGATGGAAAGTCTGTACAAGGAAGGCCACTTGGTAAAGGGCGTTTGCGGAAAGGCCCTGTCCCTGAAATCTGGACAGGTGGCACCCCTGGGAATGAATCTGCTGGACTCCATGAAGGTGGGAACTGTGGAATTCTGGTTCCGTCCTGGAAAGGATTTCTATGATGAATCTGCCCGTACGCTTTTGGGCAATGACGAATCCCGAGTCCATTTCTTTGTGAAAGATGGCAATTTAATTTTCCAGAAGAATCATGCGGATCAGCATTTTTACGTACAAGGTAACGCTGAACTGAAGGATGACTGGAATAAGATTGCAGGTCAGTGGGGAGATGGTTACGTGAGCCTCTGGCTGAATGATAAGCTAGTTGCCCGTATGACTCATTCCATGGGATATGCCCCGTCTCTTCGTGGCATTCCCTTTGGAAATCTTCTGGTGATTGGCTTTAAGACTGGTTGCTGTATGGAACCCACAGGTCAGCGTTCCTCCATGACCACCTCCGGCGATTTTGACCAGGTCCGAGTTTCCAAGGTGCTTCGCTATCAGTATGAAGGGATTGAACCGGAGTCGTCTTCTAGCGAGGAAGAGATTTCTGATAATGAACTTCAATCTTCAAATTCTGCTGATATAGAGCCTGATTTCGACGAAATTGAATTCGTAGATTAACGGGTTCCGATGAGGTTTGCTCTCCCGCTTACGGGAGGGCATTTTTTTATATTGCCAGTCATGGCCTTTGTTCATTTACAGACACATTCCGAATTTTCCGTTTTGCAGGCGTCCGCCCGTTTGGACGATATTCTTGCCGCTGCGGCAGAAAACGAAGCTCCAGCCATTGCGCTAACAGACCATGGTGCCATGTTTGGCATTCTGGAATTCCAGACCCGTGGTCAGGGGCTGAACAAGAAGCGTAAGGAGAAGGGTCTTCCGCCGGTGAAGACGGTGTATGGCTGCCATGTGTACGTGGATACTTCCAGTGCAACGTCACGCGATCCCATCACGTACGAGCGTCTTACCTTACTTGTGGAAAATGAACAGGGTTACTACAATCTTTTGCGTATTGTCAGTTACCGCTACGAAGACGGTGACCGTTGGGCGGAAATTCCCTCTGTGCCTCTGGAGACTGTGGAACAGTTCAAGGAGGGCATTATTGCCATTGCTGGCGATTTCTTCAGTAAGTATGGTCAGAGCATTGCTGCCGGCCGTAATTCCGTTGCCCGTGAGTACATGGAGCGTCTGGACAAGATTTTTGATCACGACCACCTGTACATTTCCGTGTGCGATAATGGCGTGCCAGCCCAGAAACTGGTAAATGACTTTAATGTTCAGCTGGCTGGTGAACTTGGTCGTGAAATTGTGGCTGTGGGCGATGTCCACTATATCAAGAAGGAAGACGCAACTTCCCATAAGATTCTCCGCTGTATTGCAGTGAAGTCAACTCTTAATGACTTTAACGACAAGCGCTTCCCTACCGATGGTTTCTACTTCAAGACTGAAGCTGAAATGCGGGAACTTTTTGGCCATATTCCGGGAGCCATTGAAAATACGGTGAAGATTGCGGAACGATGCAGTTTTACGGTGAAGACTGGTATCGGTGACGAATTCTGGCCCCGCTTCGAAATTCCTAAGGACTTCCTTGAAGGCGAGGAATACCAGAAAATCAAGGCCATCATGAAGGCTGAATATGAGGCTGAGTATCCTAAAATCCGCGAACGTGAATTGCCTGGTGTCATAAAGGACAAGAAGAAAAAGATCCAGGCCCAGATTTGTGCGGACAGGGGTATTGAACCTGATGCCCTGACTGATGAGGATAAGGCTGAAATCAGTCGCCTTGCTGCTCCTGAACTATTTACCGAGGAAGACAATAAGGCCTGGGACAAGGCTGTTCATCGTTGGTGTAAGCCTGGTTCCGATTCTGACATTTACATCATCAACCTCTGTAATGAATTTCTCCACTGGCGTTTCCCGGAAGAAAACTTCAAGTTCCCGGAACACGAGACGGAAGTGGCCGCCCGCATGTACAAGGAACTGAACTGTATTCGAAACATGAACGTGGCGGGCTATCTGCTTATTGTGTGGGACTTCATTAACTGGGCCCGCCGTAATGGCATTCCCGTGGGCCCGGGACGTGGATCTGCTGCTGGTTCTCTTGTTACTTACATCATCGGTATTACGGACATTGACCCTCTTAAGTTTGACTTGCTTTTCGAACGATTCCTGAACCCGGAACGTGTGTCCATGCCGGATATCGATACGGACTTTGCAGACCGTGACCGTGGTCGCGTTATTGACTACGTGACGGAAAAGTACGGCAAGGAGTGCGTGGGTCAGATTATTACCTATGGCATGCTGAAGTCAAAGGCCGTGATTACAGACGTGGCTCGTGTGCTGGGCCTCCCGCCTGCAGAAGCGAAGACCATTACGAAGCTGTTCCCCCAGCGTACGTTGAACTTCAGCCTGAAGCAGGCTTGGACGGGTAAGGACAAGAAGGGCAATAATCTGGAAGATGGCTATAGTCCGGAACCCTTGCAGGCATTGGTAAATAGCCGCGCCTCCTATCAAAACCTTTGGAACATCGCCCTTACGCTGGAAGATTTACCCCGTCAGACGGGCGTACATGCTTGCGGTGTGGTGATTACGCCGACTCCGATTTACAATCTGGCTCCTCTTTATCGTGCGGCTCCTGCAGATACTCCTGTGGTGATGTACGATAAGCACTATGCAGAAGACATTGGCCTTCTGAAGATGGACTTCCTTGGTCTTATCAACTTGTCCATCATTCAGGACACGGTGAACATGGTGAAGAAAAATCGCCAGATCGATGTGGACATGAGCCATATTCCTCTGGACGACCAGGAAACCTTCGCTTTGCTCAGTAAGGGCATGACGACAACGGTGTTCCAGTTCGAATCTCCGGGTATGCAGAAGTATTTGCGCGATCTCCAGCCTAACCGTATCGGTGACCTGATTGCTATGAACGCCCTGTACCGTCCGGGGCCTATTGATCAGATTCCTCACTTTATTGCCCGTAAGCAGGGTAAGGAAGAGATTGACTGTTACCATCCTGACTTGGAGCCGGTTCTTTCCGAAACCTATGGCGTGATTGTGTACCAGGAACAGGTGATGAAACTTGCTCAGGTTCTGGGCGGCTACTCCCTGGGTGGTGCTGATAATATCCGTCGTATCATGGCAAAGAAGATGCCCGAAAAGATGGCCAAGCTGGAACCTGAATTCTTCGAGAAGTGCCTGGCCAACGGTTATGACCGAGCCATGATCCAGAAGGTTTGGGATGCGGTGCTGCCATTCTGCGGATACGCATTTAACAAGAGCCACGCCGCTGCATACGCATACGTTGCTTACCAAACCGCTTACCTGAAGACTCATTATGGGCCGGAATACATGGCTGCTTCCATGACGTCCAAGATGGGCAAGACGGAAGATATCGTGACCATCATTCAGGAATGCAAGCGTTTGGGCATTGAAGTAGTTTCTCCCAATATCAACATGTCCTACGGTGTGTTTACCGCAAACGAAAAACGCCAGATTCTCTATGGCCTTGCAGGTATCCGCAACGTGGGCCTTGCCGTAGTTGACGATATTGTGGCGGAACGTGAAAGAAACGGCCTTTACAAGGATATTTTTGACTTCTGTAAGCGTGTGGCAGAATTCCAGGGCGAGCAGAAGGAAAAACGTCCGCCTCTGAACAAGAAGGTTCTGGAATGCCTCATTATGGCTGGTGCCTTGGACGATCTTCCGGGAAGCCGTGCAGTTCAGATGGCTACGGTGGACCGTGCCGTTGAAGTTGCCGCCCAGCATCAGGATGATAAGTCTCGCGGACAGATGACCCTCTTTGACTTGGGTGGACCTGCCGCCATGCCCAATACTGCGGAGGTTCTTGAAGAAGCGGAAGAATGGAGCTGCATGGAAATGCTGAATAAGGAACGCGAAGTTCTCGGCATGTTCCTTTCTGGCCACCCTCTTGATGAATTCCGCCCGGAACTACAGGGCTTTACCACTTCCAGCCTTGATGCAGAAGATTTAACTCCCAAGGCAAACCGTACGGTTACCGTAGGCGGTGTGGTCACCAAGATGCGTTCTGTGGAAACTAAACGTGGTGACACCATCGGTTTTGGCCAGATTCAGGACTTCCACGGTGAAGTGGGGCTATTCTTCAAGAAGGATAACTGGGAACGTTTCCGTGATTCCATTTCCCAGGATGACCGTATTCTGGTGAAGGGTGTTCTGGAATTCCAGCGTGACAAGGACAAAAACGAAACTTCCGAAATGCAGATTGTGGTGGAGGAGGCTTTCCAGCTGGATTACGTCCGCAGCAAGATGGTGAATTACGTTCACGCCTATATGTATTCTTCCATGTTTACGGATGAATTCCTTGCGAAACTGGAAGAAGGCCTCCAACGCTTTGAAGCCTTCGAGGGTGAACATAGTTCCTATCTGGTTTGCCATGTGGAAACGGAAACCAATAACGAACACGGTCTGGTTCTCCGCAAGTATAAGCTCTGCTATTCTCCGGATCTGCTGAACTGGCTTAAGCGAGACATGGGCATCATGAAGGTCTGGGTGTCGGGCAAGCCCCGTCGCTAAAGGTTTTTGCATGCCAAAGCCCTACATCCTTTTCTGTGCGGGAGAAGATTCCGGAGACATTCTGGGCGAGGGCTTTGTTGCTGCAGCGCAGGCCCGCGGCCTGGAGACCCGAGGAACGGGCGGCGCACGTATGCAGGCCGCGGGACTTATTCCAATTGCGGATTTTGAACATCTTCCCGTGTCAGGATTTTTGGATGTCCTTCCCAAATATCTTGAACTTCGCCATTGCTATAATCTTCTTGAACAAGCCTTGATTTCCGAGGATTGCGTGGGCTTTGTCGCCATTGACTACCCTGGCTTCAATATGAAACTCTGCGCCCTGGCAAATAAACTTGGCAAGAAGGTTCTCTATGTGGCTCCTCCGCAAATTTGGGCCTGGAAGAGGAACCGAGCCCAGAAACTGCGTGATGTTGACCTTGCTGTACTTTTTGAATTTGAAAAAGAGACGTATGAAAAGCTGGGTTGCCGAACAACACTTTTGACACATCCTTTCCTAAAAATGGAAGATAGAGTGTCGCCTCCGCTGCCGCTGTCGGGAAAAATCCTTCTTCTTCCGGGAAGTCGAAAAAAACAGGCCTTACGCAATCTCAGGCATTATTTGGACCTGGTATGGGATTTTGGATGCAACGTAGAAATCGTTGCTGCACGAAACTCGCTTGTGAAGTTGTTTGAGCAGGAACTGCAACGCAACTTTAATGAACGTAATCCAAGTATTAGGATAACCTGCGCTCCACAAAATGTTCAAGAGCGCCGCAATTATTTCGCATCTGCGAGCCTTGCCATTTCAACTCCTGGTACAGCAACTATAGAACTCGCCCTTTCCGGAATTCCCTTGATTGTTTCCATGGTTCCAGATAGGTTGACTTATTTCCTAGGTAAGAAACTGGTTCACACAAAACTGTTTGCCATGCCCAATATTTTGCTAGGGCAAATGGAGATACCAGAATACATTTATCCTTCAGGTCAAAGTCAGGTTTACCTGCAAAAGGTGAAGGGAAAAATGTTCGAAATGATGTCTCTGTTCTACAGAGAAAATGCGGAACGGCTTGCTTGTCAGTTGAAAAAAATGCTAGGAGGCGGCCAATCAGCGGCGGAACTTTTTAGCAAGTTCTTCTAGCGTGATTCGCATGAGAGTTGGGGCGCCGTAGGGTGATTTCAACGGGTCTTCCGTAATCATCAACTGTCCCATCAGATTTGCCATTTCTTCAGGTTTTAGTTTATCGCCAGCCTGGAAGGCATTTGTCTTTGCCCAGGATTTGGCAATGGATTCCTGAATTTTCACCATGTCTGCCTTTTCGCCATTTTCGATGCAGCCATCCAGGAATTCGTGGACGGCTGTTGCGGCTCGGGAAAGGGGAAGGTTGCTTGGAATGGCTCGGATCTGGTAGGTGTCTCCGCCAAAGGATTCCACAAAGAAACCTAGTGACTTTAACTGTTCATTGACGGAACCGAACATTTCCTTTTCCAGTTTGGAGAAGGTGATCAGTTCTGGGAATAGAAGCTCCTGGCTGTCCACGGAACGTCCGTTTTGCAATGTTTCCAGAGCTTGTTCGTACAAAACGCGGCTGTGGGCTGCATGTTGATCGATAATCAGCAAACCTTCTGCATCTTCGCCGGCAATGTAGGTGTTGGCAATCTGGAAAAGTGTGGGCGGATTCCAGGGATCCTGCTGTTTTGGCGGTGGAGGAACATTTCCCTGGTCGGGTTCCAGGGAAATGATTTTCCCTGCTTCAGGCTGAGAGAACAGATCCTGAATTTCGTCACGATCCGCAACGTATTTTTTTCTGGAATCCTTTACGGCTTCTGCAGTTTTCTTTGTGTACTCAAAGGGCTTCGCAAAGTTCGGAGACGCAGAATTCGGCGTAGTTGTGTCGGGTGTGCCAAAACCCGGTACGACGAAGCTGGAGTCTGCAAAACTTGAAGTGTCAAAAGTCGGGGCGACCGTGTTGGGCGTGCTAAATTCCTCGCCACTCAAGTCAATAAACGGGGAATTCTTTTCTAGATCCTGCTTGAATGTTTCGCGAATGGCGTGGGTTACCACTAGAAAAACTAGACTCTGGTTTGCGAAACGCACTTCTCGCTTGGCAGGGTGAACGTTCACGTCGAATTCCGTGTCTGGCATGTCCAGGAACAGTACGGAAACGGGTTTACACTGGGCTCCGTAGGGTTCATATGCCTGAGAAACCGCCTTGCCTATCATCTTGTTTTCGATGGGGCGGTTCCGCATGAATAAATACTGGTGATGGCGTTTTCCGTTGGTTTCTGTTGTCGGGGAAATAAATCCACTGACATGAACGCCTGCTTCCGTGTAATCTACGGGCAGCAAGTTCTTTGCAATGCCAGAGCCTATGGCTTCGGCCAATCGGGTTCGCAGTTCTCCAGGAACGCCGATAAACACGGATTTTTCGCCCACCTTGTAGTCAAATCGGATTTCGGGGTGAGCGATGGCGATCTTCAGCACCACATCAAGAATTTTGGAGCCTTCGGAAGTTTCGCTTCCGAGGAATGTTCTGCGGACAGGAGTGTTGAAGAATAGATCCTCGATAAGGAATGTGGTTCCCCTGCTGGTGGCGAAGGGTTCCTTTTCCACCACGTTTCCGCCGCTGAGGATGATGCGGTTACTTTCGCCTTCATCGGTAGCGCTGGTAATGGTCATTTTCGAAACTGCAGCAATGGATGCCACAGCTTCTCCGCGGAAACCGTTGGTCTTTAAATGGAACAGGTCTTCCGCTGAATAGAGCTTGGACGTGGTGTGGCGGAGGTAGCAAATATCCAGGTCAGTTGCGCTCATGCCTTTGCCATTGTCTGCAACAAGGATTTTTTTCTTGCCGCCCTGCTCAATCTGGACCTGAATGCGGGTCGCGCCAGCGTCAATGGCGTTTTCGATTAATTCCTTGACCGCTGATGCCGGACGTTCAATAACCTCGCCAGCGGCGATTTTATTGATGATTTCGTCCGTTAAAAAATGTATTTCACCCGATTTCATAGCGAAAATATAGACATTTCATACATATTTCAGTAAAATTTTCTATTATTCAGTAAACAGAACCGTATTGTATTGCAATTGACATTGTTACAGAAATGTTCTGTTAAGTGAGGTGAAAAAGTGCTTTCAAATTTATTTTTGCAATTGACACATATCGAATTGCTGATTTCGTATTCCATTAAGGATGTTGTGTCCTTGACGAAACGCGATTCTCGATTCAATGTGAAGTTGCTGAATGATTTGTATTTCGAAGACTCCGTGGTGGACGAAAGTGCTCATCGTTTTGTGATGAATACCGTTGTTAGCTGGCTGTACGAACGTGGTGAAAGTCCTGATGCCTTCGTTCAGAGAATTATTGATCGTTGCGCCGCTTTCGAAGCTGTTCCTGCCCGCAGTGTTCTTCGCTCTTATTTGCCTTACATTTCTCAGTTTTATGCCGCAGAAGATGTCCGTCAGCTTTGCCTGGACATCATTCCCAAGCGTTATCCCGTCATGAACGATGCCCAGTTCCTTAAGCGTGACTTGGTGGATGGCTTCCGTAAGGAATTTGTGTCCTTCCGTCTGGATACTCCGGGTGTTCTGGTATCTAACCCCATGCGCTGGTTCGTCGGCCTTGTTCAGCTTGGACCTATCCTTCTGGATACTCCTCCCTACGAACATATTGAGTTTAAGGCATCCCAGACATCCTTTATTGAAGCTCTTGAAAACCAGGCAAATGCAGAAAAACTGGATGATGGCTTCGTTTATGTGGGAGGCCGCAAGGTTGGTGAATATAAGACCTTCGGTGACTGCATTGACGAAAATGGCCTCTCCTGGAGCATTGAAGCCGAAAAGAAGATGGCTTGCATTAAGGCCTTGGAAGACGTTGTTGACAAGCGTACTGGCGCAGTGCTGATCCATAAGGGCTGCTACTACGGTGCTCCGGTATCTCTCGTTTACTTTGATTACAAGGCAAACGTTGTTGCTCCGGAACCGTTCAACAAGCTCATGAGTGCTGTTGTTAAGCAGGAATTCGATGCTTGGGCTCCCATTCAGAAGGCTCAGGAACAGCTCCTTGAATTGATGAATGACTCTGTGACTATCATTTATCACAAGAGTGATGATTCCATTTCTGTGAACAGCAAGCACCTGATGCGTAACGTTCCGGCACGAATCCTTCGTAATCTCCTTCGCGAATACACCGCAACTGGTCGTGAAGAATACGAAAACCGCGAATTCAAGCGTGACCCGGCTATCTGCATGGATCCGCTTCGCCCCAACTTCGAAAGCCGCTTGAACCGTGTGATTGCCCATATCAATGGTTCCGATGATCCGAACAAGCCCTCTGAAGGCGTGAAGAAGTACTTCGAAATTGAACGTCACCGCCGTGGAGGCTTCCGTTTCGTCCCGAAATGCAAGATTATCTTCCGCGAAGAGTAGACGCCGATACGATGTAAGGCGTCAGTAAGGCGAAAGCCGGGTGTCGCAGAAAATCAAAAAATTAAGTCGGAATTGGCATGCGTGCTGATTCCGCTTTTTTATGGGTGAAACTGGGAATCTTAAGTTTTTTTTGTTGCAAAAAGTAAGAAAAATGGTAGTTCTACCCCTTTTAGAAAGGGATATATTAAGATGCGTTGAGACGGTTGAAGGGTAAATCCTTAAAAGACTCTATCATTGCTCCCCTCCTGGTAGTTTAGGGTTCCGTAAAACTTCTCAATATTTTCTCCTTCTTAGGAAAGGGCCCCCGTAAGGGAGCCCTTTCTTATATGTTGGGGCAAGATGCCCCAACATATAAGTTGATTCTACGTCTCGGTTATGCCAACTTCAAAGATCGGCGCTCGCTATGTGACAACGATGTTGTCCCAGCGCTCGCCAATCGTTCGTTGTCGCAACTCTCGACTTGTTTATCAATCTTATAAAATCAGTCGACAAGTCGAAGTTGCTCGTGCTTCGCACTGGCATAACCGAATTAAGCAAACTTTTCGGCACGGCAATGCGTACACAAGTGTCCGCGCTGCGCTCGCCCTGCGAACAAGTCTTAATTGAAACGCATGTTTGTGCCCCAACATATAAGTTGATTCTACATCTCGGTTATGCCAACTTCAAAGATCGGCGCTCGCTATGTGACAACGATGTTGTCCCAGCGCTCGCCCTGCGAACAAGTCTTACTGTATAAAGAAAACCACCAGCTAGGCAGGTGGTTCCGTAAAAACCTTCTGGCGGTCATGAGATTTTAGTCAAATTCTCGTTATTACATACTAGAAGAGAGATAATAGTTGGTGCGGTATGTAAAAAATGACATTGTTGCGAAGGTTTACATACTAATTAATTGAAATTTTGTAATGCGGTATGTAAGAAAACGAGTGAAGATGCGAGACAAAGATTTTTTTTTCAGCGGATTACATACTTGAAGGCTGAAAATGTTTAACGCGGTATGTAAGTAATGACGTTCCTTTTGTGTTTTCCTTTAACATTTATACATTTCTTTAGAAATTACATATTTAAAAAGTGCGAGAAGGTTGTTTAGTATGTAATCGTTCCTGCAGGTGGTGGGTTATCGTGCGCGCCCTTGCGCGCTGCTAGTTTTGAAAAAGCCTGTTGTTGAGCATTCTTCAGAAGAACGCGCTGCAGAAGAGGCTGCGCGTGACGAAATTAGACGTGCAAATAAAATCATGATGTTTACTGCCGTTGGCGTGGGAATTGCCATTGTTTTGTTCGGTATGCAATTTCTTATGGCCTGCGGAAAATAGTTTCGATTAAAAACAAAGCCTCGGTTTTACCCGAGGCTCCTTAATTTTGACGGTGCGGTTCTTGCACGCGACTTGTGCGGTTCTAGTCCGCGCCCTGCCTTTACTAATTAGCGCTTGCGAGCTGCCATCTCCTTCTTCAGGATGTCCATGACAGGGCCGATTTCGGCGGGAGCCTTGAAGATGGGGTTGGCGTACTTGCTCTGGATGCCTTCCAGCTTCTGTTCGTGGTAGCCCACCTTGAATTCGGTGAACTTCAGGCCGTGGGCGGTGCTGATGACGACCACGTCTTCGTCCTTGTCGATCTTGCCTGCGGCGCAGAGCTTTTCAAGAGCGCCGAGAGCCACGCCAGTGTGGGGGCAGCAGTAGAGACCGATGCGGTCGCCACGGTGTGCTGCGTTTGCCAGTTCTTCTTCGGAGACGCTCACCACCATGCCGTTGGTCTTCTGGATGGCGCGTACTGCCTTGGGATAGCTGACGGGGTTACCGATCTGAATTGCAGATGCCAAAGTCTTCTTGGCCTGCATGGGAACCAGCTGGTCGAAACCACGTTCGTAGGCCTGGTAGAAGGGGTTTGCGTTTTCGGCCTGGGCTACGATAATGCGAGGAATGCGGTCGATGAGGCCCATGGCCTTGCAGTCTTCGAAGCCCTTGGCCAGAGCGGAAACGTTACCCAGGTTGCCGCCCGGAATGATCACGGTGTCGGGAACCTTCCAACCCATTTCCTGGCAGATTTCCGGAGAGATGGTCTTCTGACCTTCCACGCGGAGGCTGTTCATGGAATTGGCGAGGTAAATGCGGTTGTCCTTGGTGACTTCCTGAACGATCTTCATGCAACCGTCGAAGTCGGTGTCCAGTGCCAGCACGATGCTGCCGTTGGAGATGGGCTGGATCAGCTGAGCAACGCTGGTCTTGCCTGCGGGCAGGAACACGATAGAAGGAATGCCTGCCTTGGCGCAGTAAGCGGAAAGTGCTGCAGAAGTATCACCGGTAGAAGCGCAAGCAACGGCATCAATCGGATGAATGTTCTTCTTGATGATGTGGTTCACCTGGCTTACGAGAACGGTCATGCCCAGGTCCTTGAAGGAACCAGTGTGGGAGTTGCCGCAAAGCTTAACCTTAAGGCTCTTGATGCCCAGTTCCTTGGCGATGGGAGCTGCGTCAAACAGGGGGCTCCAGCCTTCGCGCATGGTCACGATGTCTTCCACCGGCATGTCGGGGAGGACCATTTCGCGCTTGCTCCAGATACCGCTCTGGTCAGCCGGTTCAAAGCTCATGCGGCGTTCGGCAAAGAGCTTCTTCCATTCTTCGGGGCTGCGTTCAGCCAGTGCCTTGCGGTCGTGTTCCACTTCCAAAAGGCTGTTGTCTACCTTGGAACGGTAAATGACGTCGGTTACCGGATAGGTATCGTCGCCGTTGATATTTCTGAAATGAGCGTTAAACTGAGTCATGATATCCTCTAAAATTTTTACGGCGTAAAAGTTAGAAAAAAACATTATCGATTTAAATGATGGGTATGGCTATGAGTTGTTTTTTTGTGAAAAGTTAGTTTTGACTAAATCTGTTCCAAAATGACGAAAATAAGAGGAAAAAGGCAAGTTTGGGGTAAGCAAACTTTCTATATTGTTGCCTGAAAAGTAAAATCATGAATTGGAGACATGAGTGATTAAGAAAAGATTTGTTTTTTTGAGCTTTTTGACGCTTCTTGCTGCTGCGTTGACGTCTTGCCTGTTTGAATCGGACGACAATGCCCTGAGCAGCTGGCTGGCCGATCAGGGGCTCCCGGATAGTTATAAGGTTCAGACCCTTGTTGTGGATGATATTTCTGTTCTTTCCGCAGAATCTTTCCTAGACACAGCTCCAAGACCAGCGAATGATCGTCCCGTGTTCGGAAGTGTTTCGAATTTGTCCCATGATATGGTGATGGACTTTGCTTTTGATACGACCATGCTGTCCACGCTTAACAAAGCAGACTCTGCAGCATCCGTTCTGTTCCTGTACTTGCTGGAGTCCTTCTATCACGACAAGGCTTTCCCAAAGGATTCCTTCACTCTTGAAGAGGATATGCCGGTTACCGTAAGTTGGAAACTGACAAGAGGTGATAACAAGAAATTTATTAAACAGGTTTCCAGTATTAAGGATTCCATTTGGTATGAATCACTAAAGGACTGGAAGCCGGATGTGTCCGTAGATACCACTTACTCCATAAAGGTAGGGAAGAAGGATTCAGTTATTGTTCTTCGTCTTCCTGATGCTCTGGCCGATAGTGTTCGCAGTCAGGTCCGTTTTACCCGTCTGCAATTGAGACTCTCTGCTCCGAATGCAGCTAGAATCTATCACTTTGATGGACCGAACGTTAATAACGGTCCCATCATCCGTTTTACGACGTTGAGTGATTCCGTCTATAAGTTCAGAACTTTGCCTGCGTTCCGTGTTTCAAACATTATTTCAAACAGGGAATCTTGCGGAGATTGCCCGATCTTGCATGGTGGTATTCTGGACTCTGTCGTTGTCGAACTTCCTTCGACAAACATTATGAAGGCCCTCAAGGGATTCTACGGTGATGAGTTCCCTTACAATGTCGGTGATGGAAATGATGTTCGCCAGGCTGTGGTTCTTGCGCAATTGACTATGGCAAAGGATGATTCTCAGGGCTCTAACGAGTTGGGACTGCCTATTCAGGTTGTAGTTGGCTCCTTTATTGATAGCGCTAAAACCGAAATCCGTAAAATGGAATCCTATAAACTGAATAAGGAGGATATTGTTGAAAATGGCCATCCGAACATGGTGTTCTTTGACAGGGATTCTCTTTCCTTGCAGCTGACCTTCGGTTTCCGAGATTTTATTAATAGAGCAAGTGATGGTCGCACATTTAAGTTTATGATGCGATTGGGGTATCCTGTCTTACAGGCTAGGGATTCCACCTATGCCAACTACATCACCAAGACGAAGGACACTAGTTTTGTGTTCTTCCCCCACTTTGATTATGCCCGTTACGATTTTTCTCAGTCTTTGAAGAGCCCTGCAAGGCTTAAACTCTGGCTTGCTTCCAAGAGGGGGGATGAATAATGAAAAGGTTCATTGGATCTATCCTTGTCTCTGCTGCCATCGCATCTGCGTCTATGATCGGTCTGGATGCCCTTGGTGAGGAACAGATTGCCGGCGGTATGGTAAATGCTGCTGGTCGTGGTTTTGCAGGTGGTGCGAAGACTGGTGAAGCGGAAGGCATCTCCTTGGTAAACCCTGCGCGAATTGCATTTGATACCAAGGTTGTTTTCAATGTGAACTTCCTTGTTGGCTTTACGGACCATAGCGCCGACGCTAGCTACTTTACGAGGGACATTTCCATTCCGTCCTTCAACTTGTCATTCCCTATGGGTGATTTTGGTGCCTTTGGTCTTTCCCTTTGGCAGAGCTACGCTTCTGTTTTCAAGGACGATGTGAAGGATTCCCTGATTAACGCAGAAATGGAATACCAGAGCAGCGTTTACGAAATCATTCCTAGTTATGCAATACGCTTACCTTACTTGCGTAATTTTGCTTTAGCAGCTTCCGCTCATTTTGTGATGGGTAACATTGAACGAAGCTTGACTCTTGGTCCAAACAACAGTCTTGTTCCTGAGGAAGATTCCTGGGCAACCAATGAAGCTAAAATTACGGATTACGTAGATGGAACCTGGGAATTGAAGGATCACCCCGCTTATTATACTGCCGCCTTGCAGTACCGCGGTCGTCAGTCCTCCTATTACTTTTCCTTTACGACGGCCCACACATTGGAAAATGAACTGAACTACAATTTCCGCTTTAGCCAGTTGGATACCTTGGCTCCGACCCGCTACACTCGAGAAATTGAAGTCCCTGCAATGCTTGCCACGGGTATGAATTTCCGTTTCTTTAAACGTAATAATGTGATGGCTGATTTGCAGTGGCGTGCCTGGGATAGTGATGTGGAGAATATTTCTGGTAGTTATGACATGCCCGCTATCACTAAGACGCAGAACGATTTTATGGCATCCATTGGTTTTCAGCGTGATGGAAGCGCATTGTTCTATGATTCCTATTTGAGCCGTATGACCTACCGCCTTGGTGCCTGGTATAAAAGCTGGTACATAAAGGACGTTAATGAAGTGGGTGGTTCTATTGGTGCAGGATTCCCTTTGGGTCGTAAGGGAACGACTTTGGATTTCGCTTTGCAAGGCGGCAAAAGGTTTGCTGATGATGGTGTCAATTGGGATGAAACATTCATCGGCATTCGCTTGGGTTTGATGGGAATTGGCAATTGGGGCCAAACCCGTCGGTGAGTTTATATTGAAGGAGGTAGTGTAATGGCTACGAAGAAAACAACAAAGGTTGCGGAAACTCCTAAGGCTACGAAAACCGCAAAGGCTTCTGTCAAGTCTGTGGAAAAGGCCGTGAAGACCGCTACTGCTAAGGTCAAGTCTGCTGTGAAGACTGTTGCAGAAAAGGCTGAAACTGTGGTGAAGGCAAAGGCTACTGCGGCTAAAACCGCTGCAGCCAAGACCGCTGCAAAGCCTGCTGCAGTTAAGGAAGTGAAGAAGGTGGCTCCTAAGGCCAAGTCCGCTCCCAGTGCCTCTGAACAGACTGACGTTGTTTTGAAGTCTACTGCAAAGCGTGTGGCTAAGGTTGCTAAACCGGTGGCAAAGGCTGTTAAGGCCGAAAAGTCTACCGTAAAGCCTACACAGACCGATACATTGCCGCAGTCCTTTGATGCTGAATACCTGGTTCTGATGCAGAAGGATCCCAACTGGATGCAGGCCTTCTGGGAAGTTTCCGAAAACAGAATCAAGATGGCCAAGAAGGGTAAGGGCAAGTTGGTCCTTCGCCTGTTTGATGTTTCTAACGACTTGACCGTGAAGCGCAAGAAAAAACGTAAGTTCCGCGATATCGCTGTGCCGGCAGATGCCCGCAGCTGGTATGTGGAGAATAAGACTACGGAAAACTGCAGCGCCGCTCTTGGCGTGGTTTCCGGCGGCAAGTTTGAACCCCTGGTTGAGGCCGCTCCCATGCAGACTTTCTCTCTGAAGGGCTCCGAAGTGAAGGCTGATGACGTCTTTGTCCGTGCCTCCCTTGGCAATACCGCACTTGGTGGCTTTGGTAGTTCAGGTCTTTCCAGTATGTCTGCTAGCACTTGGCTTGAAAACGCCCTGAATTCTCTTTCCAGTTCTTCTGGCTCCATGTTCTCTGGCGCACTTTCCAGTGCTGCTCTCGCAAGCGGCAGCAACAAGATGGAACTTCCGAAGGATTCCGTGAACTACGGTAAGGACTTCTTCCTGTGGGTAAAGACCCGCCTCATCGTGTACGGTGGCACCCGTCCGGACGCACACCTGCAGGTTCGTGGTGAAGACTTCCCCTTGAACCCGGATGGTACCTTCAGCTTTGAAGAGGACCTGCCGGATTCTACCAAGATCATTCCCGTGTTTGCAACGGACAAGGATGGTGATTTCCCCACAACCATCGTTCCCATTGTTGTAAAGCGCACGGAGTAAGATTGACGATTGAAGATTGACAATGGATGATTAGTTATAATCGTGGCGTTGCCGCCTAACTTAATCACACCATTGTCAGTTCTTTTTCAATTATCAATCATCAATTATCAATTCCTAATTAGTATGGCACCTGGTAAAATACATCTTCTGTTACATGCGCACTTGCCTTTTGTGCGCGAGCCTGAATATGACCATTTTCTTGAAGAAAACTGGTTTTTTGAGGCTATGTCGGAGACGTATCTGCCTCTCATCCAGATGCTTCGCCGTCTGGAAGAAAGGGGCGTGCCGGGTACATTAAATTTGAGTGTATCCTCCGCTCTGCTTGCCATGTTCTCTGACAAGCTGTTGCTGGATAGGTTCTCTCGCCATTTGCAAAAACAGTTGGAACTTCTGGAAAAGGAAAAAATCCAGTTAAGGGGAAATCCTGAATTTCTGGAAGTTGCCAACTATTATTACCGTCGTCAGTTGGCTCTGATGGACACCTGGGAGAAAACCTGCAGGTTTGAAGTCATTCCCGCCCTGAAGGCTTTGGAAGACTCAGGGAAGCTTACGCTGTTGACTTGCGTGGGTACCCATCCCTTTTTGCCGGCATATCAGTCCGATGTGAACGCTATCCGTCTTCAGTTGGCCATAACGGTTCGTGCATTTGAAGACGCATTTGGCAGAAAGCCCAAGGGTTTGTGGCTTCCAGAATGCGGATTCTTTGAGGGTCTCGACTTCCTTTTGAAGGAATACGGTTTTGAGTATTTCTTCCTGGAAACCCATGGTGTGTTGCTGTCCAAGCCTGCTCCAAAGTATGGCGTTTTTGCACCGGTGAAGACTCCCGCAGGCCTTTATTGCATGGGCCGCGAACAGTCCAGTTCTGTGGAAGTCTGGAGCCGTAAGACAGGTTATCCGGGCCATCCGGAATATCGTGAGTTCTTTAAGGATATTGCCCACGAACGTGATCGCGAATATCTGGGAGATTACTTTACCGCCAGTGGCATGAATGCTGACACGGGTATCAAGTATTACCGCATTACCGGCTCCGAGAAAAAGGAAGTGTACCGCCCCTGGAATGCACTCCGTCTGGCAGAAGACCACGCACGACTTTTTGTTTCCAATCGTGAAGCGACGGTGGAAGATCTTTTGCCCAGTATGGAAGGGAACAAGGTTTCCATGCTTTGTCCCTATGATGCGGAACTTTTTGGTCACTGGTGGTTTGAAGGTCCTCTCTTCATTGAAAAAATGTTTGAAAGGGCCGCGAGCTCCCATGTAGTGGAAATGGCTTCTCTTGAATCGACCATGCACAGTTCACCGGATGAAAACGTTCATGCGCCGGTTTTCTCCTCCTGGGGTGAAGGCGGTTTCGGCGAAGTGTGGATGAATGATGAAGTGAGCTGGGCCTACCCGCTATTCTTCAGAATGCGCAAGATGATGGATGATTTGAAGAATCGCATCCAGCCGGGGTCAAAGTCTGCTGCAAACGCTCTGCAGAAACGGTTCCTGGAGCAGATTGCGCGCGAGGTTGTTCTTTTCCAGGCTTCAGACTGGGCCTTCATGATTCACAATAAGTCCGCTGCCGATTACGCCAAGTCAAGACAGAACGGCCATTATAAGAATGTGTGCGCACTTTATGCTGCCGCAACGGCTGCTCTCATCATGAACCGCCGCAATCCGGACGTAAGCTTGCTTGAAAAGTTGGAAAAGAAGAATAACCTTTTCCCATGGATTGGCGATTACCTTTAGTAGATAATCAAGAAATCCTTAGTTTTACCTTTGGTTCCTGGGCGGAAGCGATAAACCCCAGGAACCATTTTTTGTTTTACCGTCATCTCGTCAATGCATAGTGTTCTGCTGTCGTACGACTGACGCATTACAAGGTTTCCTCGACGGTTGCGAATTTCGATGAACTGCTTATCCTTGGGAAGCGGTGTGAAACAAAGTTGTCCGCTTCGCCAGGGGGTGGGGTAGGCTCGTAAGGTCGGGTCAGTGACTTCTTCTGGCAAGACTTCGTTTTCGTTGTACCGACTGACAATCCATGTGAGGGAATCGTAGACGTTTCGCTCTGTTTGAACGGAGTCTAGCGTTTGGGTGTTGACGATGGGGCGCAGCATTGCTTTGCCGTCCTTATAGAGGGCGACAGTAGCTTTTCCCCTGAAATTGCTGACATCCAACATAGGCATGCTGTAATAATCGTAGGCGAGGGGCTGCAATGCAGTGTAGTTAATTTTTTCCTTGCTTTGGAAGGTGGGCCATTGGGGCTGATCCCTGCTAATCCAGAAACTTGAATCTACTGCAGAACTGCGTGATCCAGCAAAGACCAGACGGGAGACGAAATCGTGGAAAAGGCTGTCGGCAGAAAGATGGTTGTTTTTGGATACTGCTTGCAGCTGTTCTGCAAATCCTTTACTTGGATTCTTGTGGAAGCTTTCCCAGATGGACTTGTCGAAGTTTTTTCCTAGGCGGTCGTACAGGTAAACATAAAGAATTCCTAAGCCGTATTCTTCACTTAGCTGGTCAAGTGGGATTCCTGTGGAGCTGAACATTCTGGGGAGATAGGCGAAATAGTCATTTACGTCCGGTGCTCCAATTTCCTCTACGCCGGATGCGGAAGCCTCAAACCAGAAAGTTCGATAGGAATACAGATTAAGATAGCGCAATTGTATGGCGTGGTACAGCTCGTGATAGGCGGTGACGCGAATGCCCTTTTCCCATTCAATGGAATAGTCCGCTTCATTCACCAGGGGCTCTGTCGCCACTGGGTAGGTACAGGTTAAGCTGTCGCTTATACGCAGGGTGTCTATGGATCGGTTGAATTGGGGAATAAAGAAAAAATCGTTGTCCAGTACCAGTTCTGTTTGCTCGGAGTTGTTGTCGTTAGTGGAAAGCGTTATTCCAAAACATCCGTTTTTGCAGCCGTAGTTGTTGCCTAGGTTGTAACCGATGTTGCGGATCATGTTGATTTCAAGAATTTCAACGGGATAGAGGCCGGAGCTCACTTTCTGTTTGTAGTGCAAGGTGTATTCCGAGGATACTGGATGCTTCATTCCCGTTTTGGAAACGTGGAGGGTCCAAGCCTTTTCTAGATTGACGGCTGCACTATCTACAAATTTTTCGGTGGTGGCATGGGGACCGTTCAGTGTATAAAAAAACTGGAAATGGTCGGTATTTCGTGTATAGACGGAATCGTAGTAGTAGTCCGCTGCACAGGAGGGAAGAGCAATGCTCCTTGCCGTGAGTCGTTCGTTCTTGCCACGGTTTAGCATTGCCTGGAAGGTGCCGCACCGTTCGCCGATGGCGTTCGCCATGGTGATGAAAGCCGTCAATGCAAGAACAAAAAATTTCATGGGTTGTTACACTCCAGAAATTATTTGCAGTAAGATTTGCTTTGCAGAGTTTTTCACATTCGCATCAATTGTCAAAACCTTCTGGTGCCTGGGCTTAATGCGGGCGTCCACAATGACGGGGGCGTCTATTGCCCAGTGCCTATTGATGAACCTTTCGTTACAGCCATACATATCCATGGCAGGGTCGGAACGGGTAAAGGTAAGCCATAGGAAGTCGCTGAGAATGCCGTTGGAAATATTTAACTCACCAGGAAGTTCATCGGCTAGGGTTACCCATGGGTAGTTTTCCTTGAATTTCCATTGCTGGAGAACGTTTCGAATTTCATCGATGACACTTTCGTCCTGGGAAGCGGTTTTCATGGCAATTACGCCCGGCATGATGACCATTGCGCCTGTGACACCGGCAGGGAACGAAAGCGTTTCCAGGTCGGAGGTGTCATTTCGAAGGTCCCGGCGCTTAGGGCCTGCCGCTGCAATGACAATCTTGGAACCGTGATTCAGTGCGGTTCCTGTGTAATCCAGAGTATCGGTGGTGGTGGCGGTTTGCAAGTGCAAATCGCGGCTGAAATCCACTCGTTCCAGAATATGCCCCAGGAATTTCACCTCGTCGTTGACGTCAAGATCAGGATTGTCTTCCTTGGCGGCCATAAACAAATACTTGGTAAGGCTTACCTGGTTGAATCCCAGCAGAGCATTTGCTGTTTTCAGCAATTCCATGGGTTCTCTTTCTGCGGGGGTGGCGTAGGGCCTGAAACGTTCACTGCCTAATGCAAAGCAGAGCGGGTGGACACCTGCGGCGTCTACGGCATGAACTGCATGAACTCCAGGCAACGAAGCGGGAACCATGGGCTTTGTAATCTGGTGAATGAAATTGCCGAAGAGGGTATCTTCCTTTGGGGGCCTACCCACAGCAGTGAAGGGATAGATGGCGTTCTTCTTGCAAAGAACTTTTTTCACCTTCAGGTAGGGGAAGGGGTGCTTGCCGGAATAGTAACCCACGTGATCGCCAAAGGGACCTTCGGGTTTCAAGTCGGGAGCCATTTCGCCAAGAATGCAGAATTCCGCATCGCTGGAAACCAGATAACCGTCATGAATAAAGTAACGGAATGGTCTGCCGGAGAGCATGCCTGCAAAAAGCAGTTCCGAAAGATTTTCGGGCATGGGCATCACTGCGGCGATGGTATGTGCCGGGGATCCGCCAATGAAAATGCTTACCTTCAGGGGTCGGCCTTCTTCAATGGCCTTCTGGTGGTGACGAGCAATGTCGCGCTTGATCTGGTAGTGAAGGCCGCATTCAATGTATTCGCCCTTCTCGCCGGTGCGGTATTCATTGCCGGAAATCTGGACGCGGTACATGCCCAAATTGGTGGTCATGATGCTTGCGTCTTCAGAGGGACGTGTGGCAACCTGGGGGAGGGTGATGAATGCGCCGCCATCGTCGGGCCAGCTGACGATTTGCGGGAGATCCGCCAGGGTGCATTCTTCAAAGTCCTTGATGGATCCGCTCTTGCGGGGAAGGCTGTTCAGGCCCGCCTTGGCGGCGCGGAACAGACTTGCTATGCTGGGGCGCTTGAAAAAATCCACCGGGTTGGACTTGAACTGTACTGCGGTCTGGGTGCTTTTCAAGGTGTCCCTGAAAAGAAAGTCAAGGCGCTCTTGGGCGCCAAAGATATTGGCTACGGCCTGGAACTTGGAACCCTTCACCTTTTCAAAAAGCAGGGCGGGGCCGTGGTTGTCGTACGCCTGACGGGCAATTTCTGCCATTTGCAGATACGGATCCACTTCTTCGTGGATACGCTTTAGCATGCCTGCCTTTTCAAGATCTTGCAGGGCCTGTCGTAGATTGCGGTACATGAAACCCCCTGAGGCTCAGGCGAATTAACCTGCGGTGGCGCTTTGGTCTAGGGCTTCGAAAGCTTGAGTCTTCTTCTGGGATTCGAAGGACATCATGATGTCGCGGGTGTTCTTTCGGGCGAAGATGCCGTAAACCACGCTTGCCTTGGAAATAATGGCAGAAAAGACTTCTTCAGGGATGGTTGTGAACCCCTGGAAGGAAAATTCGTCGTAGCAGGCTGTCATGTGGCCTTCGGACACGAATTCATGACTTGCGGTGAATCCGCGGAAAGGACCTTCGCCCAGACGGACGGTAATCTTGTTCTCGTTTACGGAGCTGATGATGCCTGTCCATTTGATGGATTTGAAGCCGCACTGGATATGGTAGTTGACGCTGGCGCCTTGGGTCAGTTCCCTGGGCAGCGTGTAGTGCAACACTGGGGTTGCGCCGATTTCTAAGTTCATCGGGGCGTACTGGAGCGTTTCCAACACATTGGGAAGGGAAAACTCTTGCCAGGATGTTTGACTTAATTGTACCATATACACGAAATGTAGTAAAAAAAATGTGTGTGAATGGGAAAAATAAACAACTTATGCACAATCTCTTCCATGTTCTCCAGGTAGAATATTGGTGAGTATTTTTCTATCTTGTTGAGCCAGAATGAAATACTTATACCTGTTAGTGAGTAATGAAAAGGATATTTACTACGAGCAAACGCTTGTTTCGGTAATGTCTTTGCGTCATCATAATCCAAATGCTTTTGTTTCCCTGATTGTTGACGATGGAACTGATGCAAATTTGGTTGGCTTTCGCGCGTCCATTAAGGATATGGTTCAGGAATATAAGGTCGTCTCTTTTGATAAGGATGTGTCCAATATTGCTCGTTCCCGTTTGTTGAAAACCAATATGCGCAATCTTTTGGATGGTGATTTTCTTTACATTGACGGGGATACGGCTATTGTTGAGCCTTTTGATGACTCTCTGTGTGGAGATTATGATGTTGGCGCCATTGCCGACCTTCATGCAAGGGAAAACGATAGTTACCACGTAAAGCACAAAAAAAATAATGCCAATAAGGCAAAAATGGGCTTTACGCTCTCCCTTGCGGACTTGTTTTTTAATGGTGGCGTTATCTATGCAAAGGATAATGAGGGTGCCCGCAAGTTCTTTGATAAATGGCACGAACTTTATAAACTTTGCAATACAAAGGGCATTTTTACAGACCAAATTTCCTTTAACGAATGTAACCATCTGCTGGGTCATCCCATAGGTGAAATTTCGGGTATTTGGAACTGCCAGGTTCGTGAAGCCTACAACCATCTGTATCGCGTGAAGGTGATTTATCCCATGCTTTGTGAAGCCAAGATTGTTCATTTTTTTGGCTCTGGTATCGATGGCAAGAAAGAACCTCACCCCATGATGAAAAACGATTTCTTTGAGGAAATCAAGAAAAAACAGTGCGTTGACGAAGTTGCCCTTCAGGTGGTGTATAATGCCCGCACCAGTTTTTATGGGGCTCCCGCAGAACTGGATCCTAAGAAAAGATTCCCGCTGTTCTTCATTTATAGACAGTTTCCCAACTTGTTTAAGTTCCTTTATACGGTAAAGTCCTTGTTTTGTGGATGCGGCAAGTAATGCCCCAAAAGAAACTGACCATCGTATATCAGCCTAAATTCAAGGCCAGTGAATTTGTGGTGAAGGGCGTTCATCTTCCTGAAGTGGAAGTGATTGCTCTTCAGCATCGTACTGGTCGTATTGCTTATGCACTTTATGGTTTGTTTCTTTATTTGCACCTATATCGACTTGCCTTTGTTTTCCGATATTCTTCGGCTACCCGTAAAAGTTTGATGAATGTTGCGGATAAGGTTCTTTTTTGGGATAGCTGCAGTTTTAAAGACTATCATGTGATGCATTCTCTGTGGGGGGAGACGCGGAAAAAGTTTGTCTTTTTCTGGAATCCGCTAACCCGATGGAGCAAGGATCCAAAATATCTTACAAGGGAAATTCGCAGCCTGGAAAAGGATGGCTTTGATTTCTGTACTTTTGATATGCGCGATGCGGAAGCCTATGGCATAAAACAGGTTCGCAATGTGAATCGTCAACTGGATGATTTTGCCCAGGCTAAGCAGGAGCAGGACTTTTACTTTGTGGGAAGTCCTAAGGAACGTCGAGACTTTCTTTGTGCATTGGAATCTCGCCTAAAGGAATTGAATTTCTCAACGAAATTCCTTCTGATTGAAAGTAAGGCGGATTACATTTCCAATTACGAAAATATTGAACTTTCTGGAAAGTCAGCGTGTATTGTGGATGTTGCCTCGGGCAATCAGAAGGGCTTAACATTACGTCCCTTTGATGCATTGTTCCTAAAGAAGAAATTGATTACGAACTGTAAGCATATTTCCCAAATGGATTTCTATGATCCTCAGAACATCTACATCATCGAGGACCTGGAATTAAAGGGGATTGTGGAGTTTATGAATGCTCCCTATAGGGAGATTGATTCTTCCATTGTAAAGCAGTACGAAGTAAATCACTGGATCCAGGAAAATTTTCTGAGAGATTGAGGCCTGTATGGATTCCATTCAGAATGATCAAAGGTTTTTGATGAAGGGAACGCTATTTACCTTCATGGGCACGGCTCTGAAGGTGATAGCCCCTATACTTACCATTGTGATTGCTCGCGTTTTTGGTAAGGAAATCTTTGGTGTATATGTTTCCACTCAACTTTTCGTATTGACACTGAGCCGTATTGCCGTTCTTGGTTTAGACAAGGGCTTGCATCGATACCTGCCCCAAAATATTGTTTGTGGACGAGTGAAGCATGAGGGCATTGTTGAGTCGCTTTGGGTTGTTTCCCTTATTTCCATACTCATCACAACATTTTTTTGTGTTGGTTCCATTTTTGGATTGCACACGCTTTCTTCTGGTCTTTCAATGTTATCGGCAGCAGAAATCTCACTGTATGTACTTTCTGTCTTGCCCTATACCATGCTTCTTGTTTTTTCTGCTGCTTCGGAAGGAAATCGTCGTCCGCAATACAAGATTTTCATCAATGACTTTGCTGTGATGACTCTTGCTCCGGTGATTGCCTTGGTTTTGCATTTCGTTGGCTTTGCAGATAAATTAGCGCTTCCCGTGGGCTTTTTTGTTTCTAATGTTCTAGGCGTTCTGGTCTACATCTTCTTAATGAAGGTGCAGTTTCCAGGTATAGTCTGGTTTGTTAGGAAGAGAATTCCTCAGGAACTGCTGAGTTTCTCCTTGCCTCTGGGTTTTTCTGAAGTAGTGTCGTCATTCCTTCTGCGCGTGGACCTCTGGATGGTTCTTGCCTTGCTGGGGCCTGAGTCTGCTGGTATTTATGCGGTGATGGTGACTATTTCCAATGGCCTTAAAACCATCCGTCAAAGTTACAATCCCATTTTGCAGCCTGTAATTGCAGGTATGTCTCTGGAACGTTTGAAGACTGATCTAAAGCCTGTTTTCTCCTATTGCGTTTCCATGGTGACCTTGATCCAGCTGGCAATAGGCTTTTTCATTGTGGTGTTCCCTGAACAGACCATGATGATTGCGGGTAAATCTTTCATTACGGATAAGAACCCGGTGGCAGTGCTTGGAATTTTGATTATTGGAAACTTGATTAATGGCTTTTTCGGCCTTTCAGGTTCTGTCATCAATGGTCTTGGAAAAAGCAAGTTCATGTTTGTCATGAATGTATTTTCCCTCTGCTTTGCCCTTCTGATGAACTGGATCTGCATTCCTCCTCTTGGAATTGCCGGTGCGGCAATTTCTTCCATGTCCTACCAGATTATGCAATGTCTGTGGATGAATATCTATCTTCGTAAAATGGGTTATTGGCCCTATAAGAAAAGCCTTTGGATTCAGTGGCTCTGGATTACATTGCTGATTTCCGTAGATATCATTTTTAATTTTGTGTACAATCCTTCCCTTGTTTTAAAAATTGCATTTTATGCGGGCGTAATTCTTCTGATTGGAATCACGTTCTGGGGGCAGGGCCTGGCCGGGGAGAAGTATTCCCATAAAAAGAAAAAGTAGTTTGAGCGAAAAATCTAGACGAAAATTCCGGGTTGTCGTTCAATAATCATATTTTACCATTCATCTCTCAAAACCTTTGTTTTCGCGGGTCTTTGCGGTCTGTTAATTGGAAATGTTTCCGAATAAAGGTATATTTGTGAAAATATGACAAAGTACCTTTTTGTATTGACCAGTTCCCCGAAGGATTTCTTCTGCGAACAGACTCTTGTGGCAATCGCTTCCTTGCGAGTGCACAATCCGGGCGCCTTTGTTACGCTCCTTACTGATGATAAGACTGCCGCCACATTGACTGGCAAGCGTGCTGCCTTGAAGGATGCTGTAGATGAATTTGTGGCGCTGGAACTGGACGAAAAGTACACTCCCATGCTTCGCTCCCGCTACCTCAAGACGGTGATGCGTAACGTTATTGATGGTGACTTCCTCTATATGGATTCTGACATCGCCATCGTAGGTGACCTGAGCATTCCTGCAGAGTGGACCGGCGACATCTATGCGGTACTTGACTTCCACGTCAATCTCCATAAGGCAATCAACCGCAAAAAGATTTTGAACAATGCCAAGATGCTTGGCTTTTCTCCCATTTTGAATGATGAAATCTTCAATGGGGGCGTGATGTATGCTAAGGACACTCCTACGGCTAGGGAATTTTTCAAGACCTGGCATGAACTGTGGCTCTATTGCGTATCCAAGAACTTCCCGTACGATATGGCTAGCCTTGCAGAAGCCAATTTCAAGTTCAATTACATCACCCAGAAGGCTGGCGGTGAATGGAACTGCCAGATGGCTTATGCTAGGGACTACATTCCCAATGGCAAGGTGTTCCATTTCTTCGGTTCCCGCATTATCAATACCTGCGGCCATAAGGTTCCCGAAAGCATGAACGTTTTCCTGCCCAAGATCTTGCGCAAGAACTTCTACACGGACCTTAAGGAAATCCCGGTGACGGTGAACGCTGACAAGAGCATTGCCATTAACGAGTATTACGACGATGTGATTGCCCACGCCAAGGAAGCCTTCCTTTACCAGACGAAGCATGCCGGCAAGTTTGGTGCAGATATCATCCGCTCTTACGCCTTTGCAAAGTCCCTAGGATTTGTGTATAAGAAAATGCCATTTGTGCTGCCCCTGCTTTCTCTAATCGGAAAAATCCTTTAGACAACTTCCTACTTCCTACTTCCTACTAATAACTATGATGCTTTTTAACCTCGTCGCAGTTCAGCCCATTCACAGCGCCAAGTTCCATGGCGGTGGCTCCTATGGTGAAGTCATCTTTTGGGCCATGGTCAAGCGCGGAGCTAAGTTTGCCTGTGCCTACGACAGTCGGAAGTATCTGGATCCGAATATCATTGAAGCATGTAAGTCTAATGATATTCCCCTTTACGATATTGCAGAGGCTACTCCACAGCAGATTATCGATTCCAACAACATCGATGCCTTCTATACTCCGTTGTATTCTTTGGAAAAGAAGTGGGCTATTGATGTAAAGCGCTTCGTGTTCACCTGGCACGGCGTACGCGCTCTTGAAATGCAGTATGATACACAGGGTGTTGCCTTTGCAAAGAAGTTTGCTCAAAAGATGGAAGCCCTGGTCCGTTACCGCGAAATCTGGAAGCGTCGCTTTTACAAGCCCAAGTATCAGGAGCTGGCCGTTCGCATTGCTGATGGCCGTGCAGAAACCATTACGGTTAGCGAACACAGCCGCGCCAGCATCAAGAGCTTTTTCCCGGAACTGATGGATAAGGAAATTCCGGTTTTCTACAGTCCCATGATTGAATATGAACCGGAAGGATTCCTGCCTCCGCAAGTTCAAGCCAAGAAGTATTTCCTGCTTACCAGTGGCGCTCGCTGGGAAAAGAACAACCTGCGTGCAGCCAAGGCTTTTGATGAACTGGTGACTCAGTATGAAACCTGCGGTAAGCCCTTTGACTTCAAGATGGTCATTACCGGCGCAACCAATCCTAAGGTGTATTTGAAGAATGTTCGCCATAAGGACCGCTTTGTGCTTCTGGGCTATGTGGAAAACAAGGAACTGGAATTCCTGCACAAGAACGCCTATGCGTTTGTTTTCCCGTCCTTGAATGAAGGCTTTGGCTATCCTCCCATGCAGTCTATGCGCTATGGTGTACCTGTGGCTGCCAGTGGATCTACGTCCATTCCCGAAATTTGCGATAATGCTGCTCTCTTCTTTGATCCCTATTCTGTGAGCGAAATGAAGAACCGCATGATCCAGCTTCTGGATGGAAAAATCTACGGGGATTTTGCTGCACGTTCCCTGAAACGCTATGCAGAAGTCAGTAAGCGCCAGAAAGAAGACTTGGAACATGCTGTAGATTTTATTCTTCGTGGATAAGGACTGTTCATGGAATTCTTGAAGAAAGCACTGCGCAATCCCATTATCGCCATATCGGTGGCTGCACTTTTCGTGCAGTGCCTAATGCTTGTGCTTTTTTATTCCAGACCCGATCCCCTGGGACTTTCCCTTTCGGAAATGTTCTCCGGTCGCACCATCTGGCAGGTGGTGATGGCGGTGGGAACTGTCTCCGTAATTTCTTCCATCTTTGCCCTTCTGAAAGCGCCTCGCGGTCTTGCCCTCTTTTATGTTATCTATTTCTTCTTTGCTGTAGCGGACTATGAGGTCTACCGCTTCAATCATCAGAGACTTTCCCTCTCCTTTATCCGCACCTATTTCCACCCGTCCAATATTTTTGATGCGACCACCATTTCCACCCTCGGTGGAGATGGTATCGGAACAGTATTCTGGCTAGGCCTTCTTTTCCTCATTATCCTTGCTGGTATCGTTTTCTGCATCGTCTATACCGTGCGTAAGTGGAAAAGAAATTTAGTTGAGTCCGCCTTTGTAATTCCGCGAAAGGCTTCCGTTATTGCTCTTGTTCTGGGCATTTTCCTTTCTGCTTTCCCCTGGATTCTCTTCCTCGCTGGTGTACGCGGATCCACATCGTTCCCCTTTAAGATTGACTGGCGATTTACCCTCGGAAAGTACACTCTGACTGCTCCTGTACTTCACATTGCAGGTCTCGAGATGGTGGAATTCGTGAAGGACAGCTACAGCATTACGGATGAACTGGTGGGAGATCTTGACGCTTTCCTGCCGGCTGATTTCCGCGAGGCTCGCGTGAACAGGGATTATCCAGGCTATCGCAATGCAAGTACAGTTCCCTTCAAGGCGGAGCGACCCTACAACATTCTCTTCATTTTCGGAGAATCCTTCAAGGGCCGCATCATCAACCAGATGCTTGCGGGAGATACTGCCTTTGCTCCAAATTTATGGAATCTGGCCAACAGGGGAGGCCTTTGGTTCAAGAATGCCTACAGCGGAAGTTATCCTACCGTTCGCGGCACCATGTCCACCTATCTCGGTTTCCCGTCACATCCCAATCGAGATGTGCCTTGCTTCTATGCATCCAACCATTTTGTGGGATTTCCGGAATACCTTACTGATTATACCCGTGGCTACATGACTGTTTCCAATCCAATTTTTGACCAGACGCTTCCTTTTGTAACAAAGTTCTTTGGCGAAAATTGGGTATTGCCCGAAGAATCTGCAGTGGCTGGAATTGCAGACAGTCTTGGAACTGACGCTGCGCTGAAACTTCTTGCCACGATGCCCACGGATAAGAATTGGTTCATGGTTTCCAACACCATCGCAACTCACATTCCTTTC
The DNA here is from genome assembly GCA_045616805.1 of Fibrobacter sp. Taxonomy (GTDB): domain Bacteria; phylum Fibrobacterota; class Fibrobacteria; order Fibrobacterales; family Fibrobacteraceae; genus Fibrobacter. The sequence goes on along the minus strand of JAZLHK010000084.1, from coordinate 27,572 downwards.
CGTAATTATCCCGATGCTTTTGCACCAAAGCCTGACGATGCCATGGAACGCTATAGAAATGCCATGCGCTATACGGACAGCCAGCTGGAACGTCTCTTTAAGGCATTGGAAGAAAGACCTGATTTTGAACGTACGGTAGTCTTTATTGTTGGGGATCATGATACTCCGGTAGATTCCATTGACTATGTGATTCCGCAACCTTTGGGAGTTGCCTCTGCAAGAATCTTCATGGGAATATTCTCTGCAGATACGAATCTTTTCCAGGGCCTAACCGTTCGCGAAGATGTGGCTAGCCAGTTGGATATTGGCCCTACCATTCTTGACTTGGCTCAGGTGCGCGCTCCGAATCATTTCTGGGGTTATGACCTGCTGACTCAGGAACGTCCTGCAGAACAGCCTTCCGTATTCTTCTCCCAGAATGCCTATTATCTTGGCTTCCGAGACCATGTAATCATGGGCGGCCTTGATAACGAGGATATATACAGGGGAGTAAATGATACCTTCAGCGTGGTGACCGATTCCCTGTCCCGTGCATGGAAAAAACATGCGGTGGGGGCTTCCAGGGTGGTGCGCTCGCTTTTGAGAAATGACAATATGCAGCCTGTCGGAAAGTAGGGTCGCTGGGGTAGAAAAATTGATAACTTGTGGAAAATAGACACGTATTATTGGGTATGAACATGGCAAACGAAAAGAAGACTATTCAGGAAAGATTTTCCCAGTGGTATATTCCGCTGATTTGCAAGCATAAGTATAAGGCTTTGGCATTTTATCTGTTGATAGCCTTGCTTTGTGCCTATCCTATTCTGGTGAAGCCCGGCCTGAAGTTAGATGCGGACTTGTCTCACTTGCTGCCTCGTGATACTCCGAGTGTGATTGCTCTGGAAGAGTCCTACACCCGTTTCGGTAGTACCGACAAGTTCATGATTGCTATCCAGAGTGAAAATGTGGATCTGGTGGCTGAACTGCAGGATTCCATTAGCGCCTACATTCACAACAACTGGCAGGGTGATTTCGTTTCCACCCAGATTGACAATGATAACCAGTTCTTCAAGGACAAGGCTCTGCTTTATCTGCCGATTAAGCATCTGGAAAACATTCGCGACAACCTTGAAGACCTTCAGCTGGAAATTGGCCGAAAGAACGGTCCCTTGGTGGTTGACCTTCTGGATGCCGCAGAACCTGCTGGCGATTCCGCTGCAGCCTCTGCTGCTCCTGCCAAGAAGGAACGTGTCTGGTTTGATGCAAACCTTCCTCAGGAACTTGGTCTTCCTGAAGAAGCCGTCAGTGCCTTCGATGCATTCTTCAAGAAGGATACCGTGAAGGTTACGAAGGCCACAACTGCCGACGAATGGAATCCCAAGGCATACTTGCCTGACCATCTGAAGACTCGCCTTATTGGTACGCCGAAGCCGGATAGCACCGGTAAGATCCTTTTCAATGGTGTTGTCAACGCCAAGTTGCTGAAGCCTTCGACGGACTATGAGTTTGTTACCCATATTCTTGCCCGTACTGATACCCTGCTTGCTCACTTCCGCGAAAAGAAATATGATGTACCTACCCGCTTCACTGTGGAAGGTACTTATGAAGGCCTGAAGGAAGTGGACGAAGTGGCTAATGATAGCGTATTCTCCTTCGGTATTAGCCTGGTATTGATTATCATTCTTACCATGCTGTTCTTCCGTAGTGTGAAGGGCCCCATTCTTGTGACTGCCACGGTGCTGTACGCCTGCATTCCCATGCTAGCCTTCATTGCCATCTTCTACGGAGCCTTCAATCCCTTTACCGTCTTTGTGGCTTCCATTATTCTAGGTATCGGTATTGACTATTCTATCCATATCCTGGGAACTTCCCAGAAACTGCTTCATCAGTATGCTACCATTGAAGAGGTTCTGGAACATGCCCAGAAAACTATGATGAAGCCTTTCTTCCTGGCAAGTTTCACGACCATCGCAGCATTCCTTACTTTACTTGCTGCTCATTTCCGTGGCTTCTATGAATTTGGTGTGGTCGCATCTGTGGGTGTGCTTTTCAGTATGCTGACCTCCCTCCTGGTTTTGCCCGTATTCGTACTTTGCCTGGGTGGTATTCCTGCCGCACCTAAGTTCAGTCTTCTGCCTAAGTCCTGGAGCGAAGAACAGATTTTCAATTTCTTCAAGCGCCTTGCCATTGGTGGCTTTATCCTCGGTGCCTTGGCCCTTTGCTTCACTCCCTACGTGGATTTTGAACACAATCTGAAAAATCTGCGTCGTGTATCTACAGTGGTGAAGACCAATAACAAGAAAATTTCAACCAAGGTGACTCGAGCAACCAACAGGGCAGTCACATCTACGCCTGCGGCTGTGATGGGCTCCAAGCCGGAACAGCTGGATAAACTGTACGATACCTTAATGGTTCGTCTCCACGAGGAACACGATTCTTCTCTGGGAAGTTTCCTTACCCTGAAGAGCTTTGTTCCGCCTCTGGATTCTCAAAAACAGCGCCTGGAAATCATTGAAGAAATCCGAGATCTTGCAGAAGCCCGCGTCTTTGATCGCGCCGAAGGTAAGGACTCTGCAAATATTGCGTCTTTACGCAAACTTGCTGAAGTGGAAGATACCTTCACTGCAGAAGACATTCCGAGCTGGACTCTGGATATCCTTCGTGAAAAGGATGGTTCCTACGGCAAGATCGGCTTCATCTACGGAGACTTCCCCAGTTGGGATGCTCATGCTCTCCATCGTTTCCAGGAACGTTATGGACACTGGAATTTTGACGGTGAAAATCTCCGCACCTTCTCCTCTCAGTTCATTCTCAGCGATGTGATTGAATCTGTGAAGGCAGACAGTTTTAATTTGGCGGCATTGATTATCCTGGTGATTTTCGGAACCTTGGTGATTTCCTTCCGTAAGCCGAAGCTGTTCATTAGTGGCTGTATCTCATTTGGCATGGGAGCCCTGTTGACTCTTGGCCTGTTAGGGATTTTGACCTGCTTCTTCGATTTCGGAAAGATCAGCATCTACAATGTGATTGTGATTCCTATGACCTTGGGTATTGGCATCGATGCCACCATCCATTTCATTACTTCCTGGACTTCCGAAAAGAACATGACACTCCGTACTTTGATGGATACTACTGGACGTAACGTGATGGCTAGTTCTCTTACCACTGTGGCAGGCTTTGTGGGCTTCCTGTTTACCACTCACCGCGGCTTAAAGGGCATTGGCGATCTGGCTTGCATCGGCATTGCCATGTTCCTGGTGACGAGCGTCGTGTTCTCCATGTTCCTGTGTGGCGCATGGCTGAAGAAGAAAAAGGAAAATTAGGGTTGACGCCTCTGTAGAGGCGGCAAACGTTTTTGACGGTTTAGAAACCGCGTTCCAGAGAGTAATCAGAAATCTTAATGAGAGTATCTAGAATTGATTCTAGATGCTCTTTTTCTTTAGGTAGCTTGTTTGCCAAGTTGTTGTTCTGGTGTGTGTCGCCTTCCGCAAAGAGACCTGCAATATCTCCCTTTCCAAGGGGAGACTTTGCAATGAGACGATAGCCATCAAAGCCGATGGCCGCCACGCGGGAATATGCTCCAAGGGAAAGTCCCGTTCCATGATCGCGCAGCAGATTGTGACCCATGAAAATGTTAGGTACGGCGATGCCTGCCAACTCAAGAATGGTGGGGGCGATGTCAATCTGAGCGGTTGTAACGGTATCGCGGGCTGAATCAATGCCTTTTCCATGGATAATGAAGGGAATCCAGGTCGCATTGGAGAAAGCCCCGCCATTCATGGTGGAAACGCCGTTCTCTCCCAGCGGGAAACCGTGGTCTGCCATGACGATTACGTAGGTGTTTTCGTACCATTCCTGCTTTTCCATGGCGTGGACGAATCGTGCCAACTGGCGGTCTGCATAGTTCATGGTGACCTTGATGCGTTCCGTGAGCGGACGGTTCTTCTCTTCGTCGGTCATGCCTGCGGCGAAGTTAAAGGGATAGTGGTTGGAACGGGTCATGAGTGTTGCAAGGAAGGGCTTCCCCTGCTTTGCCAAGGTATCTGCAACGTAAGTGATTGCGTTATCGACGAAAGAAGAGTCGTCTTCGCGATTGCGGTCATAATGCTGGGCTGTATACCACTTGGACATCCATACGCCCAGATTATCCCAGGCAGGGTCAGCAGCGGAGAAATAGTGGGAAACGTATCCGGAATCCGTCAGCACGGAAGCGAAGCTGGGCAGATTGACGTGAGCCAGGTCTGTGGCCTGAGCTAAAGATGAATGATGGGGAATGCCTATGTGGGTGGATAGCACTCCTCCAGTTGTGGGAAGACCGCTGGTGTGCATTCTTTCCCAGATTCGGGAGTTTGCTGCTAGGGAATCCAGGAACGGAGTTGGAGATTTTTCTTCCGGGTTCAGGAATCCTACGTTTAGCCCTCTATGGGTTTCCATGAGGATTACGATGAAGTTCGGCTTGTCTGCCCTATGGGCCTTTAGCAGGGAGTCTTCAATCAGGGCTTGGCTTGGAACTCGGTAAAGGATCATCTTGTCCTTTTTGGGGAATTCCCAGAGGGTGTCTCCTTCTACTTCTGTCCAGATTTTTTGGTAGAATGTTTTGTATGTGTCTAGATTCTTTTCATCTAGAACACTATGCATTTTTTTTGCGTCAAAGATTTCACTGTAGATGAGTCCCACCATCGGACGCAATTTCGTCATGCGGGCGTTACCAGTCCAGATGACATTGATGAAAAGGCTGGAGGCGATAAGGAAAATCAGCATGCCTATAAGGGTCTTCTTTCCGGTAAGTCCCTTCTTAGCCAGAATACGGTAGAAACCGTAGGTCAGAGGGTACATGAAGATGGCGATGAAAACCTGCAGATAGGGAACGGACAAGTCGTTTCCCACATAATCCCAGAGCATGATCAGGGAGGAGGCATCCTTATAGGTGTTTGCAATGCCAAAGGAAAGGTGGCAACCCAGGAAACGCTGCATCTCGTTGTCAAAGGCACTCAGGAACATGATGACAACGTGGAAAATCACGAAAATAATCGAGATTATCTTAACAAGGGAAACTCTGCTCTTGATATTCAACTTGCTTCCAATGAACTTAGCGATGGCTCCTGCAACAAGGAACACCAACAGAGCCTTAACAATCCAGATGAAGTCGATGCAGATGGCGTGAAAAATGTACCAGTCAGGCTTGCTTACAAAGGGAAATCCGTATGGGTTGTTACGGAACAGCAGCAAGAAGCGAAAGATGATGTGGGTGCACCAGACCGCCAGGGAAATGGGAATCAAGTTCTTGAAGGGAACCAGGTAGGGAGCTACCTTACTGATGACATCTGCAATCTTTTTCTTCATGAATGTAAATATAAAAAATGGGGCTCCCGCTAATGGGAGTCCCAAAGACGATGTAAGCCCCGGTAAGATTAGTATTCGAAATCGACGGCGCGGCGTTCGGTAACGACCTTCTTCACAAAGCCAACGATGGCCTGATGATCTGGGTGGCCCTGATAGAAGTCCAAAGCTTCCTTGGTGCGGAAGGTGGTGTCAAGTGCGATATCGTATTCGATGTCGCCGTTGCCCAGTTCGCTCTTGTTGAAGTTGAGACCGGACTCGATGCTGACCAGACCCGGAATTTTGCCTTCCAGGGCGTGGAATGCGGTTACCAACTTTTCGCCGTTTTCCTTAGCGGTTGCGCCTTCGGCTTCAGCTTTCAATTTCCACCAAACGATATGTCTAATCATTGTAGGTTCCTTTTTGTTTTGAGATTTCTTTATACAGGTCCAGCTGGCGCTTGAAGCAATGATCCCAGCTGAAATTTTCCGCATACTTGCGGGCATTAAGTTTCTTTTGTGTAAGATCCTGATGGTACAGGTTTACGATGGCGTCTGCCAGGGCTTCCGGCGTTCTTGTTTCCAGGATGGTGCCTGCACCTGATTCCCTAACGTGTTCCGCAGCGGCACCTGTGGCGGCGCCAACCTGGGCGTTTCCGCTGGCCATGCTTTCAAGAATGGACAATCCAAAGGTTTCCCAGCCAGAAAGGGCGATGCCTAAATCCACGCTGGCGTAGTGCCTTGCCATATCGTCAATGGACTTGATGAAACCCGCGTACTGGATGCGCGGATACTTGCTTACTGCTTCCTGAACCTGGGGCAGGTATGGGCCTGTGCCCGCAAATACCAAGGCTGGATCACATTTGAGTTTGTCTGCAATGATGGGGTAGGCGCCTAACATTAACTCGATACCCTTCTCCTCACAGAAACGGTGGGGGAAGAAAATGGTTAAACGCTCAGGGTTGCCGTCCTTTAAGCTTTTGACCAGTTCCTCGTCCCGCTTTTCAGGAGAGAACATCTGGATGTCGCAACCCAGCGGAATCCAATGGGACTTGGGAAGATGATTCTGGTCGAGGCGCTCCATGACTTCCTTGCAGGAAACCTGGATGCCGTCATATTTGCTGAATTCACGACGGGCATACCAGAAAGCGACTTGACGACAGATTTTACCGAGAGTTTTTCCAAACTTGTTGGCTACGGGACGTTCCACATAGGTGATGGGAAAATCGGCATGCCAGAAACTGAGCAATGCTGCCTTGGGGCAAACCTTGCGAACTACCTTGCGGACTACGGACGGCAAAATGTAGGGGGAGCCGACTTCGATGACCTGGGGCATGTACTTGCGCAGGATAGGTTGGATCTGCTTTTGCTTCCAGATGAATCGGTATTCCCAGTTGCCAGGGAAACGGTATGCTTCGACGTGTTCAATGATCAGTCCGTCGCTTTTCTTTTCTGTAAATGTCCTGGAATCTGGCATGACAAATACAGAAAGCACTTCGCTTTGCTGTTGGTAGTACGCCATCTTCTGCAGGTGGTACCTACGGACACCGCCTCCAGAGGGGCTCCAAAAGTTGTTGAAGTCTACGATGGTGAACATTAGGCTTCCTGCATCCGGTTGGATTCAGGATCAATGTAGAGGTCGCCTCTGTACAGTTTGTTGCTGCCCAGACGTTTGGAATTCACTGTCAGGAACAGGTTTCCGCCCTTGGATTCCAGCCAGTAAATGGCGTCAGAATCGCGGAGGTAGGCTCGAGGACCGATAAGGCCCGCATCGGAGTCGATAAGCTCTCCTCCCAGGAACAAGGGAATGTCCAGAGCCTTGTACAGGTCCAGCATGACAGAGGATCTGCGCTCGTGAATGTCTGTCAGGTCTGCACGGTCGGAAATCTTCAGATGGTCAATGCCGTCAATGACAACGACGAGATCGGGATGTTCCTTCTGTTCTTCCTTCAGGATGTTCATCAATTCGATGTTGTCGAAGTTCTGCTGATCTTCCCAAATTTCAAGACGGTTGTTGCGTACGTAGCCCATGAGTTCGCGGGTGGCTTCCAGAATTCTCTGGTTCATTTCCTCTGACTCATTCTGCTTACGTACGGTCAGTACGGATTCGCCAATCATCATGGCGACCAGGCGGTCAAAGATCTGACGGCGGGGTGTTTCCAGGGCCAGATAGATCAGTTTCAGCTTGGGGTTACTCTGCAGCAAATCCAGGGCGATACTGGAAAGCAAGGTGGTTTTCAGGCCAAAAGGATTGGAGGAAACGTAGAAGCATCCGGACTGGATGCCGTCAATATTCTGAGTCAGCTTCGGGAAGGTGTTCAGGGAATAGCCGACGCTTACGTCAGGAGGGCAGCCCATGGCTGTGTCAAAGTTCTCCTTGATGTCCTGGAGAAGCATGGAACGGCGGTGGGTGTGAACGGTGTCTTCCTCTGTTTGGTTAATGAGGGATAGAAGCTGATCTGCGCCATTCTTGCGGACTACCTGGTCGATGGTTTCATCCTTGGGTAGCACGATGGACTTGAACTTCAGATTCAGTTCTTCCGCCATCTTCAAGTAATTTTGGATACGGTATTCCTGATCGCGACGGTTGGCTGCGCGACGAAGAATCAGCGTGACGGATTCTGCACCGCATGCTTTCAGCTTGAAAAGGTGACTCTGGGTCAGTTCCTGGTACATGGTGGACACGACACCAGGGATTCCAGCCAGGTCGGCTGTGAGAGCGTCAAAGAATCCTTCCACAATGACAGGCTTCTCGTTATCCGGCTGGATGTTGAATGGAATGTCGCTAGGACCGGAAGCATAGGAAACGTAAGGATGGCCCTTGGCATCATCTTCCATCAGACGGCCGTAAACAGAATGGATTAGACCCTTGGAGTTTCTTGCCGGAATAGTAATTCTTGGCTCGTGGTAGGCGTCCAGATTGTCTAGGTAGAAACTGATCTGGTGACGTTCTACGCCAGAAAGCATACAGTAGCTGACAAAGGGTTCCGGGTCACCGCTGTAATAGCCGATGCCGTAAAGCTGAGCCTGTCCGATGCTCCACCCGCGGGAGGCGAGGTATTCAGCAGAGGAAGGACTCTTGCTTGCAGCCCAGTGGCAGTAGCGAACAAAGCATTCAAGAACCTTGGACTTTTCTCCGCCAATTTCCTTGATCCAGGGGTGTTCATCCTGCAGGGATTCCTGCTCATTTTCTAGGGCGCCCAGGAAGTCGATTGCTTCTGCATGGGCTGCCGGTTCTTCAAGACCGTTGAAGCGGCTACGCATGACGAATTCAATCAAGTCTCCTTCACTGCCGCACTGCAGGCAGCGATAACGCCAGTATCCGAGGGCGTCGTAGAAGAAAAGGGATGTTTCTTCTGGAGAATGGAAGGGGCAGCAGGCAATGAGATTTCTTCCCCAGCGGCTGAGAGGAATTCCCAACTGTCTCGGGTGAGTCTTGGTACGCATGATGCCAGCATGTTCTTGATCGATAAGCATAACAGCCTCCTAAAGGGAAATCTAATAAAGAAGAGGTGAGAAAGTGTAATGGAGATGTCTATTAGGCTGCTAAAATTGAAAAATGTGATGGAAATCTCGTAACATTTTCATGGTGAATTGTAAATTTGGAATATGGTTATTCTCGGTATTGACCCAGGCTCAATTACGACGGGTTACGCATTTTTAGATAAGAACGGAAATGACTTCCGTGTATTGGAATATGGAACCATTCATGCTCCTGCAGATCACGCCCTGGAAGACCGTCTAGTTCACATTATTTCCCGCCTGGAAGAATTGCTGGAACAGTACCGGCCGGCAGCTCTTGCCATGGAAGGAGTGTTTTTTGCGAAGAATGCCAAGAGCGCTCTTGTCCTTGGGCACATTCGCGGAGCGGTTCTAGTAGCATGCCGTAAACGGAACATGACTTTTGCGGAATATCCGCCGAAGGTGGTAAAGCAGGCTGTTACCGGTAATGGCGCCGCTCCCAAGGAACAGGTGGCCAACATGATATTTGCCCGTCTGGGAATAGCCTCCTCCGACTTGCCTCTTGATGCATCTGATGCCTTGGCCATTGCATGGACCCATGCAAATCCGTCGCCCTTAGCGTCGGCGCGGCTTGGAACAAAGGCGAGAAAAACGTCGCTCAATAGCAGAAAGAAAAAGGCGACGACGCAACAGTGGAAGGATTTGATTGAAAAGATGGGAGGGACCATTCAGTGATTTCTCTGGAATGCTGCTCGCAAAATGATTTACTCCCCTATGGTTTAGGGAATCCCCATCTGGTGGATGCGCAGAATGGCTATTTGGTAGATGAAGAAATTCTGCCAGATTTGAATAAATTAATGGATGCCGCTGCTGAATGCGGTTTTGAACTTCGACTGGAATCCTCCTATCGTTCCTTTGATAAACAGCTGTCCATATGGAACCGTAAGGCCAGTGGCGAGCTGAAGCTGCTGGATGCTCAGGGGGTTCCTATGGAGCGCCCTCAGGATGAAGAAGAGCTGATGTATGCCATCCTTACCTGGTCCGCCTTGCCGGGGGCCAGCCGCCACCATCTTGGAACGGATATTGACGTGGTGGATGGTGCTGCCTGTCCCGCAGGTTACGAGGTGCAGCTGACTCCGGAAGAATGCGAAGGCATGTTCGCCAGGTTCCACCGCTTCCTGACGGATAGGATTGTGGCTGGAGCGTCTTTTGGTTTTGATCGGGTATTTGTTCCTGGTCGTGGGAAAATCCGTCCGGAGGGTTGGCATATAGCCCATTTGCCAACCTCACGTAAACGTCTGGAAAATTTTTCCCTGGAAACCCTGCGGAAAATTTATGAACAATCGGATATGGCTTGCAAACGGGTCGTATTGGCTCGTTTGGATCAACTTGCCGAGGAATTCATTTATCCATATTTCCTGTAAAGTGAAAAACTGTGTGATGAGAAAAAAGAACTGATGAGGAATCTATGAGCATTGGTTTTTCTCCGGAAACTAGAGGTGTTCTTCGCTTGCACTCGGAAACTTATGGTTTCGGCGTTTCTGGCTGCCCTCTGATGTTTTTCCCTAGTAGGGGGAGGTGCAAACTTCTCGTTCTTGCAGCCATACACGGGGAAGAACCTGAAACCACATTTCTTTTAAGTCGATCCCTTCGCGCCTTTGACCGCAATTTTGAATCTGCAGCCTTCGTCCTTTGTGCCAATCCCGACGGGTTGATGCTTGGAACCCGTGGAAATGCCCATGGCGTTGACTTGAACAGGAACTTTCCTACAGCAAACTGGAGCGCAGAACCTGTAGGTTCCCGTTCTGTATTGGAGGCTTCTCGGGACACCATTCTATCGCCGGGCTCCCGATGTGGCAGTGAGCCGGAAACTGTGGCCTTGGTAAAACTGATAGAGCGCTTGAGCCCGGAGGCGATACTTTCCATGCATGCTCCCATTGGCTGTATAGATGCGCCCCAGAGAACTGAATTGGTACGTAGACTTCAGGAAGCCTTCAGTTTGCCGTGGTTGCCGGATATTGGGTACCCTACGCCGGGAAGCCTTGGCACTTGGTGCAAGGAACGGGGACTGGAGTGCGTCACTCTGGAACTTCCTCGTTTGGCGCCGGAACTCCTATTTGACCGTTACGGGGAGTCCTTTGCGCATTTTTTATCTGCATACCAATAAAGGTTGGCGTTGGGTATACTGATAAATGTATTGATACGAAAAAAGCACCCCTTGCGGGGTGCTTAAATTTTAAGCGATGGTCTGATTACTTGCCGCTTTCTTTTTCAGCCTGGGCTTCTGCGATAATCTTGCTTCGGTTAATGAGACCAAGGCCGAATCCGATGAACAGGTAGCCGAACATAACCAGCAGGATAAATTCTGTTACAAAGGGAAGCTTGGGGGAAACGAACGTGAATCCTGCAAAGTATACCAGCACAATCAGGACACACTGGAATGCCATGATAGCCTTGTTCTTGCGGGGCTGCAGTTTCGGGAGGAATAGCGGAGTTACCATGAGGAAACCTGTCACCAGCATGACGCAAATGGGCAGAACAGCCAGGGCGGAACTCGGATCGGCAAAGATTCCCTTGTCCTTCAGGTAGACGATCAGCACCGCATTGATGGCGCCTGCAAAGGTGGAGGGAAGGCCGGAGAAGTGATGATGGTAGGTATCGCTATCGCAGGCGTTGTACTTGGCAAGACGCATGGCAGCGCAAAGAACGTAGATGGAGAACACCACGATGACAAGTGGCAGGTTGTTGTTGAACCATTCCGGAGCCTGTGTCTTGTAGGTGAAGAACACGCAGAATGCCGGTGCAAGACCGAATGCAATGAGGTCTGCCAGGCTGTCAAACTGAGCTCCGAATTCGGAACTGGCGTTAACAAGACGGGCGGCAAATCCATCCAGTTTGTCCAGGAGAACGGACAGGATGATGAAGTAGGACGCCATGCGGAGGGTGTCTGTTGTTGTTACGAGGGAATCAAAAGCTCCGGTTGCCCAGCAAATGGCGAATACGCCAAGAAGAAAATTCATGCTGGTGAATGCATTGGGCAAAATAAAACGTGTCTTTTGCACAACAAAACTCCTTTAATAGATCACTCAAGCCATTGCTCGGGTTGCGAGCTATGCTTCTCCCAAAAATAAATAAAAACGCGCCCAAAGAGCGCGTTTTTTACATTTTTAGGTTCTTATTTAGCGGACTTAATCTGCCAAAGTGCCTTTACGCCGGCTGCCACAATCAGCTGCTGGGGCGGAGCATAGGGATTTTCTTCCGTGGGGAAGTTTGTCCAATACTTGGTCGAGAACTGGTAGTATTGGGTTGGACGATAAAGCAGCGGAATGACTGGAATTGTTTCCATGAAAATCTTGTTCAGTTCACGGTAGGCCTTCTTCAGCTCTTCTTCGTCAGAAATAGTGGGAATGTCTTCCAGGTACTTATTTGCCTTTTCATCATTGAAGCGTCCCTGGTTGGAGAATGCATCTTCGCCTACGGGCTTTGCCCCGATGGAGCCCATCACCTGGTCAAAGCGTGCCCAGGGGGTTGCTGCGGACAGTTCTGCAGTCTGGGTCTTCATGGCAAGGTCAAAGCTGCCAACGCGGAGGTCCTTGTCCCACACGCTGTAGTCTACGAACTTTTCTTCTGCCTGGATGCCAACTTCCTGGAAGGAAGAAATGATTACCTTGATGGCGTCTTCCCAGTCGGTCCAGCCGGAGGGGCATTCAATGGTAATCTTGCGGACGGGAACACCCTTCTTGTCCAGGAGGAAACCTTCGCTGTTCCAGTCGTAACCTGCGTCGGCGAGAATCTTCTTGGCCTTTTCTACATCAAAGGTGTAGTCAAACTTGTCGGCATCTTCCTTGTTGAAATACTTGCTTTCGGAACCGAAGGGGAGGATGAATCCCGCCTGGATTGCCGGAGTGTAGTTAGACACTGCGCGAGACTTGATCTTTTCGAAGTTGATGGCATGAGTCATTGCCTGGCGGAATGCGACGTCGTTGAACGGTGCGTTATGGTGGGCGATGATCAGAGTCGTGATGGAGCCGGGCTGATGATATGGCTCATTTCTACTCCAGGCGCGGATGCTGTCTCGTGCCTTGTCCCAGATGCGGGGCAGGAAGATGGAGGAAATGTCCAAGTTGCCCTTGGTCATGGCGCTGTTGAAATGGTTGTTTCCGTTATACAGGGAATGAATGATGTACTTGGGAGCAGGCTTCTGTCCATTGTACTTTGCGTTGCCCCAGTAGTCATCGTTACGGACGAGAACAATCTTGTCCGGAGAGAAATCCTTCAGGTTATAAGGACCAGAAACGACTGGAAGCGTGTCGTTCTTGAACTGGGTGACTACAGAAAAATCGTAGTTCTTGCCCTTCTTTGCAGAGGCAATCAACGGTTCGAAGACGGACTTCGGAAGGATGGATGTTTCTGCAATGGCGTTCAGGATGATAAGCGGGTTCTTGTCGTTCTTATGGAACTTGAATTCAATGTTGTTGTTGTTGTCTGCAGTAATGGACTGCAGGTACTGCCAGTTCCCGTGACGGGGTGTAGGGAGAATGGAGTCAATGAAGAATGTGAAAAGAACGTCATCCACGGATACCGGTTGGCCATTGTTCCATTTGGCTCTCGGGTCAAGATGGACCGTAATGGATGAGTCGGTCTTGGTGTAACTGTCTGCCAGCATGGGTTCAAGGTTTGCGTCCAGCTGGTTGTAGGTTACCAATGTTTCGTACATTAGGCGGACGTTGCCGTCGATGGGGAAGTTCGGATCGTAATCAAGAGGATTGAACGTTGTTGGCGGAGCCCAGTCAAAACCTCCGACATAGAGAGTTTCGCTACGTGGATAGTCCGACTTATCAGCAACAGAATTTTCCTGAGGCGTTTCCTTACAGGCGACAAGGCCAACTGCAGATAGCAGAACGGCCACGTTTCCAAGAAAACCGAACAAATTTTTTATCATCATTATAAACCCTTAAGGTTGTAATCTAATTCAGATTACAACTTTATTATAATATAATGAAAATGTAGTGAGATTTATCACTTTTTGCCACTAAATTTTCTTTACGGAGTACCCCAAATTGGAGTAAAAATGGCTTTTTTCGATTTTTTTACAAAGAAAAGCTATAAAAAAGTCTCTTGGTGGATACGTTATAAAGATTTTTGTTCATAACGAAGGGTGTTCCTGCTCCACCAGGGGTGCTGAATTTTCGCTGGACTTTCCCGTCCTTTAGGGATATTCCTACGACTTCTTTTCCTTGATCTAGCCAGGCTGTTCCTTCGTGAACGAATGGCGTGTTGAAAATGGAATTCTGTCCCTGAAATTTCCAGAGGGGCGTTCCATTGTTCGTGTAGAAGAGGATGGACTGATCAGAAAGGCCTACAATTATGTGTTCTCTACCCTGGTAGGTTACTGCCTGGAGAGATGTTATTGCGGATTCAAGGATGATTTGTATAGGATCTTTATCCGGCTGATCAGTATTGTAAAGGTACAGTCGGTTATTGGACGATGCAATGGCCATTACGGAATCCGCCTGTGCAATCAGTGAAATGTTGTTTTGCAGCTTTGCGCCATTGACCTTGATTTGACCGGAAGCCTCCCACAAGTGAACGATATCTCCTTCTAGACTGACCAAGTGAAGTTCGTTGTTTTGTATTGCAAATAGAGTGGGTACGGAGAAAATTTTTCTTGACCAAGCCAATCTTGATTCGGATTTTAAAACCTTGACGATGAAGCCATTCCAGGTGGAAACATATATGGCGTTGTCATTTATTTGGACGGAAAATGCTTTTCCGGGCAATTGGACTGAAACAGGTTTTGAATCCTTGGTGAGCTCGTATAAGTGAAGTGAAAAACCGGACACGAGAGCCAAGGTGTTGTCGTCATGGGCCATGACTGGACTATTGTCCATCTTGACCAGATTTTTTGCCCATCGGAGTTCACCAGTTTCTGCGTTAAGGCAGAGTAGACGTTCTGCAGATGGATCTACGGTGTACAGGTTCTTTCGGGAACCGAACAACTGGGGATATCGGGTTTTGGGGGAAATGTTCAGTAGACTTACAAATTTAGCGCCGATAGCCTTACTGTATCTGCCAAGAATGATTGGTGTGGCATGTGGGTTGCTGACAGAATGGCGTACTGCTTCTGACCATGCCTTTTGGCGGTCCTTGTCTGGACCGTTTGTGTTTTCTAGGTAAAGGGCCTTGAAAAGCCAGGATTCTGCATTTCCGGGTTCCAGCTTGAACAGGGAATCGAGGACTGGGGGGAGGTGGTCCCAGTCTCCTCGCTCTGCAAGCATGGCTGCGCTGGAGGATAGTTTTTCGGAAAGAAGAGGTTGTTTGCCGTAATAGTGCGGTGTGATTTTCTGAAGGTGATTGTCATCAAAGATTAGGTAGATGCTTCCTTCTGTGCGAATGGGCTCGTAAATGGTGTTTCTGGCGAAGTTGAAGTTCCAGAGGGGACGTAGGAGGGTATCCACTACGGTAAGGGCGCCTTCGCTGGTAAATAGGCCTAAGGTGCCTCGGGCAAGTTCGCTAATGGAACTGGCGTCGCTGCGGAATGTTGTTTTTACTGAACCTGCATCCTTGTCCAGAAGATGCACTCTGCCTGATGCTTCCAGAACAACGATGTTGTTTTCGAAGATGCTGATGTTTTCTGTGTTACTAAAGGTCATCTTCCAACGGGGGGATGAACTTATTTTGGGCTGATAGCAGAATAGTGTGTTTCCTGTGAGAAGAAAGATGTCGTTCTTGTCAATGAGTACTTTTTGGATGTTTTCAAATTGTGTGATTGTATAGGATTCGCTGGCATCTTCGTCAGAAATAAAGTGCAGAGCATTGTCGGGGCAGTTGAGTACATAATGACCGGTTGTTGCGTAGAAATCTTCAATTTCACAACCGCTGTACTTTTCATTGACTTTTGCCTTTATGCCTTTTTGGTTCAGCAGTGTTAGTGTGTGAGTGCTTTGTGCTAGCGCGTTGTCGCCTCTTGTGAAAAGATTGGTTGTGGCTTCCACGGGGAAGGATTTAATCACATTGGAATTGTTTATGGACTTTAGGTAGAGACTATCTTTTTCCGTGTTCTGAAACCAAATGTTCTGTTCGTCAATTTTTAAAATTTCGAAGTCAGAAGGAATATTTGCGTGGATACTTACGAGTGTATCGTTATCCACCTTCTTTATACTGCCGTTTCTTAGTAAGAGGTAGGTCGCGCTGCCACGGAAAATTTGCTTGATGGGCGAGTTCAGCTTGACTACGTTTTTGAGAATGGTCTCAAAGGAACGGGATGTGGCAGCAGAACGTTCCGCCAGCCAATATGCCTTACTGGTATTTTTGGTTTCGTTGAGACTTTGGGTGTAGTAGAAATTAGCGGAACTTGAATTGTTTGCCAATTCCTGGATCTTACCTAGGAAGAAATTTGCCTTTTCTCTATCTTCAGCATCACCTTCAGTAGCGACTTTTTCCAGTCGGGAGATTGCGGGCTGGACTTCACCCTTCATTTCAAACAGGTAGATTGCTTCTTGCAGGGTGTAGGACATCTTTTCTGCAAGGGCTGTTCCACAGAATGCGAAAAATACGGCAATGGTCATAAGAACATTGACGTGCATTTTAATACAATCTATGGAGAATGTCTTACGCATCGAACTTGTAGCCTGCTCCACGAATGGAAAGAATGAGCTTTGGATTTGCCGGATCCTCTTCCATTTTCTTGCGAAGGTTTACGATATGGTTGTCTATGGTGCGAGTTGAGGGCATGTTGTCGGGAGAGTAACCCCAGATTTCCTGAAGTAGCTCTTCGCGGAGAATGACTTCGCCGCGCCGCTGCCAGAAGTACTTGAGAATCTGGAATTCTCGTGCGGACATTTCCAAATCAACGCCTGCCTTGGTTGCTTCGTATTTCTTGAAATCCAGATGGATGTCTGCGAAGTCTACAATGTCCTGCGTTTGAGGGACGGGCTCTGGTTTTGTCGATATCTCTGCACGACGAAGGAATGCTTTCACACGGGCGAGAAGTTCCAAAATTGAGAATGGCTTGGTTACATAATCGTCTGCGCCCATTTCAAGACCAGCAACCTTGCTGGTTTCTTCTTGTTTTGCAGTTAGCATGATGATGAAACATTCTGGGTGCTTCTTGCGGATGACTCGGCAAACTTCAAAGCCGCTCTTTTTCGGAATCATCAGGTCCAGCAGCACAAGGTGGGGCATGAAGGAATCTGCCTTGGCAATAGCTTCTTCTCCGTCGCAGGCTGTTTCTACGATGTAGTTCTCCAGTTCAAAATTGTCCTGGAGACCGAGGCGGATGATTTCTTCGTCTTCGACGATGAGGATTTTGTACTGCATTGTTAATCTACCTTCTTGAATTTTACGGTAAAGGTGGAACCTTTTCCCGGTTTACTGGATAGAGAAATGGTTGCCCTGTGGGTTTCTGCTACTCGTTTGACAATTGCGAGTCCTAGGCCGGAACCCTTTGTGCTACGAGTCATTTCGTCGCCAACTCTGTAGAAGTCATTAAATATATTTTTTTGCTCAGATGATGGAATGCCTACGCCTGTGTCTGCTACGGAAAATACGGCTCGGTCATCTTCATTGTAAACCATGATGGAAATTTCGCCGGGGGCATTTGTGTATTTAATTGCGTTTTCAATTAGATTTTGTGCAAGACTGTAAAGAGCGGTGTAGTCTCCCATGACGAATACGTTGGGTGCAAAAGAGGTGTGAAATTCTAGCCCCTTTTCCACACCGATATCTTCTACGGCATCAAAAACCTTTTGGGCACAAATGGAAAAATCCAATTTTTCCCACTTAAATGCTCCTGTTCCGTGTTCCATACGGGTGTAATTCAGAATGGCGCCAATGAGATTTTCCAGTCGGGTAGCTTCCTTGCCGATGAGTCCTGAGTACTCCTGAATTTTCTCCACTTTCTGGACGCGGCCTCTTGCCATCATCTCTGCAAACATCTTGATGGAGGTGAGAGGTGTCTTCAGTTCATGGGATACGCTGGAAAGGAAGTTTGCTTTCATGGCTAAAAGTTTATGCTCCTGAGTGACGAAGCGGAACATGAAGAATGAGCCGAGGAGCACCGTAATTAAAGCAAAGGAAAGTAGGCCGTACATTAAGTACATGCGCTGCTTTGTTTCCTGGCGGATTTCCTTGGCATCTTTTTCGTAAAGGGTAAGTTCCCAATCAAAGGCTTCGCTTATCTTGGATTGGTATAGAACCGCGGCGCTATCGGGAATCGCTCCTAGCAATGTTTTGCTGGTTTCGTCTTCAATAGAGAATGGAACATTTTTCCAACTTTGTGCTACAGATTGAATCTTTTCTAAAAGTCTATTTTGAAATGCGTCGTTATCTATTTTGGCGATGACCACCTGGTTCCCAGAAAGCTGAGGATAGGTCATTTTGAACAATGTGGTATTTCCATCCTTTCTATATAGGATTCCATCTTTTGTGGAATACTCGTTTCCAAGAAGTTCCGTGAACAGTTCCTTATACTTAGTAAGGATGTCCATGTAGCCAATCTGATGGTTGAAGTTAGATCTCAAATTCCAAAAGGCTTCTCGTTTCTCTTGGCTTAAGTCTTCAAAGGACAAAATTTGGGTAAAGGCTTCTTCAAAGAAAAATTTTGCAGATGAAATATCTTCGTTGCTATTGCTTTGCAGAAACTTGTTTAGTACGGCGAGGCAATAGTCCTCTGCTTCCTGGTGTTTTTTTTGCTTGACGAGAATCTCAAAGTGGAGAAGGGTGACGGAATGGGTCAAGTCAGAATGAAGATATCCCTGAAGGTGAGGGTGCTGCTCTAAAATTTTTAGTAGACGTAGAGCCTCATTGTAGTTTTTTCCGCGGTAAGCAAGTCGGACCATGCCGAGTATGTTTTGAATTTGTTCGCTGCGGGTTTCAAAGGGGGAGCCTAAAAGGCGGATTGATCTTGCAAGGTAGTTTTGCTGGGAGGAAATATCCCGCTGTTCAATCTGGAATAGTTGCTGTTCGGCAAGAGACGGCTTTTCGTTGGAAAAGCTGGATGCGTCGCTGAAATTCCTTGTAGAAATGTCTGGGTAGACCAGATTGCCTTCATTATAGAGAAAAATCGCCTCGATGCCATTTACGTCTCTGAATGCGGTTGCATTGCCGAAATCCAGTAAGCTTCGAGGTTGTTCGTAAAGAAAGAGGGAGGCGGCCTTTGTTTCCCGGTAGATTTCATCCTGTTCCTTACTGACGGCCTCTTCTACGTCTTTTTGGAAGGAAGCCCTGTTTTCGTCGAAGGTCTTCTGGGCGAGGAAAATTTCATTCTGGATGTTGCGAAAACTAAGAAACGACAAAATAGCCGTGGGCAATACGATGCCCCCGGCAAATAGCGCGAAAAATAGAAGGTTGCTTTTGGAAATCCGCACCGGCATATGACCTCCTATAGAGGAAGACTTGCCGATATGCTGGGAAACATCAATACGAGGATACTACTCCCCATGAGGAGCGTTACTAGGCTAAAGGCCAGGGCGGCCATTATGAGTAATGCTTTCGTCACTTGATATTGGCAGTATGGGTTACGGAAACCTTGTGGCCAACTTCCACACGACGGTTGTTGGAGTAAATCTCGCGAACGAGAACAGCTGCTTCGTTCTTGGCGGCGCGGGCAATAACGCCACGGCCCAGGAGACGAGGCGGCAGTGCGTCGTCGGACTTGTCTTCTTCCCAGATGGCAATTGCATCGCCGGTATTGTACTTCTGGTCGGAGCCCTTGTCAATCAGAATGTAGGAATAGGCTCCGATAATCAGCATGGGATCCATGGAGTAGCGGATGATTGCCATATCCTCAATTTTAGATTCCTTCACGTCGGTGTAGCCGGTGACGTTAAGTGTGTTCAGGGGTTTCTTCAGTCTGGCTTTTGCATTGCCGATCTTGATTTCGCGGAAGCTCTGGACAATCTGGGCGCGGGAGAGAGTATCGCCGATAGCGGTAATCTTTGCAATGCCGTTGAGACGGAGCAGGGCAAAGTTGTCGAAGCTCTTGCCATGCTTGGCGGGAACTTCAATGACTCGTGCGTCAAAGATTTCAACGAGGTCACCCTTCTTCAGGTTCTTGTTGGACTTCTTGCCGATGCCGACAACCACTTCCATTTCTGGCAAGTGGATGAGGGGTTCCTTGCGTTCGCCGGAACGGATGGTGAAGAAGGAAGAATCCTTTCTCAGGGAATCAATATCGTAGATGACAGGGGCTAGCATCTGGTAGTAGCCGTTAAAGGTCTTGGGGGCCGGACGCTGCTTGTAGAAGTAGGCTTCGTTGCTCTGCTTGGGCTTTTTCTTCTTGTCCTTGCTGCGAAGGTCGCCCAGCATGTTTTCGAAATCGCCATTGCGGTCATCACCTTCGTCACAGCCTACGGCAGTCACGCCCTTGGGAAGGTTGGAGTCGGCCACTGCAGCCTTGCAGGGATAGGTCTTCTTGTCGGCAGGAATCTGCAGAACCTGTTCTTCACGGGTGCTGTCGCCGAAGTAGATGGAGTCGCCGGGATAGATCCAGTGGGGGTCCTGGATATGGCGGTTGTTTTCCCAGAGGTCCGGCCATGCGAATGGGTCGTGCAGGAATTCATCGCTCAAGTCCCAGAGGGTATCGCCTTCCTTGACGATGTAGGCGGACGCGATCAGGGCGGAAAGTCCTAAACAGAGTGTTGCACATTTGAAAAATCGCATATTGATCCTTGTAACTCTTTGTACGTGAACAAGTTATGTAATAATTTAACCTTTTCTCTGCTTGAAAGTGGGGGCACTTTGCGCAAAATGGGGCATATCTGCCCTTTTTTGGGTGGCAACCTGCTCTCTGGGGCGCTGTACGCTGCGTGATTTTGTGTTTTGGGCCGGATTTTGGCTCAAAAGACCAGCGCGGTCGGGGACGAAGAGCAGAAGTAGTTCCAGTTTGCCGCTACCCGGTTCCAGGTAGAGCGGAATGTTCTTGCGGAGGAGGTAGCCTTCCCGGCGGAAATGCCTGATTTCCTTGGCGGCAATTTCAAGGTCCGTTACCTGAAGCAGAATGCGTTCGGGGCGGGAGGCGGCAATGGCCTGTTCCGCTCCAGAAGGAAGGGTTTCTTCTTCGGGGAGGTTGAAGTAGAAGGTCCAGCGTCCTTCGTTTTCTTCCTTGCGGAAGAATTTCTGGAAGAAACTGGCTTCCAGCTGTCCACGATGAAACTTCAGGTTATCTTCTGCAAGACTCCTTGCATTGAAGCGGGTGGAGAGCATGGCGGATTCTCTGCAGTCCAGACTTTCCACTCTTGCAAAGAAATTTGCCAGGGAGGCACCAATAAAGGTGCAGCCAGAATAGAATTCAAAGAACTTGTCTCCCGGAACGGGGTGGATTGCCTCCTTTATGCGGAGGGGCAGGCCTAGCCAGGCGTCCTTAATGCGGGGGGCCCAGTCCAATACGTGCATGTAGAAACCCGTATTTCCTAGAGGCATGTAGTCGCTGCCAAAAGAGCACTTGGAGTCCACTCGGGTAGACTGGCGGCTGGCGGGGTCGAAAAGATGATCCGGCTGGCACTGGATTTGGTGGCAACTGATGATTTCAGGGCAGTTGCGTTCAACAAAGTCAGAAAACGTCTTGAAGCCATGGGCAGAATTTCTGCCGTGGCAGTTGGCCTGGACCAGGAGGGCGAAGCGTCCATCGCCGGTGGCGCGGAGCCATATTTGGCGGATGGCCTTGCGGAAAATGCGAAGGTGATCCTTGTGGAGCTGCTCGTTGATCCTCGTTACCACTTCGGGAGCGTCCATGCCCTTGGCGGGCGCCTCGATAGACAATGTGTCGTGTTCGCCAACTCGCTTGACGATGAATCTCCAGTCCGCATTCTCGGGGGAAGATTCCTTCGTGTAGAGGGATTGAAATTTCCCAGGAATGCGTTCGTTTTCAGCCCAGGCATTGAGCTGCTGTTTCAAGTCCTCTAGAGAAAGGATGGGGCGAACTGCAGGTTTTGCCTTTTCCGCCTTTCTTTCTTCAAAGTCGTCGTCCTTCGTTGTCCTGCTACGGAAACCACGGCCCACCTGTTTCTTGGGAGCCCTAAACTTCATGCTTGCGTTGCGGCCTTGTCTTGTATACATAGATTACACCAAAAAGCGAGGATAAATCCAGGAGCATTCCTTTGCGGTCATCTTGGGGAATTCACGGAAGGAACCGTTGATTTGGTACAGGTCCAGACTGCCTTCCACCGGGGATAGGGACATGACACTGTCTGCTCGGGATTCGAGATAGGGATATTCTCCGTTGTTGCAGGATGTGACCACGGCGCAGCCTGTGAGGGCGATGATGGCATCAATCATCTGCATGAGCATCTGGTGGGGAGAGCCCGTGAGACGCATAGACTTGGGGTTATGGAGAACTGCCGAAATGGGGTCAATGATCACCACGCGGTAGTCGTGGTTTTCAAGTTTCTTTGCGCCTTCGATACGCTTGGCGATAAGCTGTGCCGTTTCAATAGGGGACAGTGCTGTGCCACGAAGATTCAGGAAACCGAACTTGGGAGTGCTGGCGTTCAGTTCGCGGGTTGCGCCCAGCAGGTGCAGTCGGTTCAGGAATACGGACTTGGTCAGTTCGTAGTTGATGAACAGAACATCGCTGGAAGAAGTGGATTGTCCGAACCAGTCTTCACCGTAGCAGACGGAAAGGCCTAGGTCCATGAGGGCCATGGACTTGCCGCTCTTTGGCGGTGCGGTGAACAGGAAGAATTCGCCAGTGCGCAAAACGTTTTCAATGATGCTTGCGTCTTTCTTGGGCGCTTCTTCGCTGTCGCTGGCCAGTTCCACAAGGGGCTTGCCGTCCAGGGAATATTCCACCCATTCTTGCCATTCCTTGAAGTCCTTGGCGCCCTGTTCAAGGCCGATGAGGTATTGCTGCTTGCCGCCGCGCAGGACGCCCGGCATACGAGCCATCATGCTAGGGTTGCGGTTTGCTGCGTCCACCTTGAAGCCCTGGTCTTCCAGAGTCTTGAAAAGGAAGTTGACTCGTTCGTTGTATTCATCCAGGTTGCTTGCGCCAATCTTGACCCAGGCCTGGGCGGAGTTTGCGCCGAGGGTGTTGACGATGGCTGCGCAGGGAAGGTTTAGTGCCTTGTAGTAGGCCAACTGCTTTGCCAAAAGCATCTTTGGACTGTCCACAACAACGTAACGGTAACGGAAGCTTTCGTCGCTGGAGCCTTCTTCTCCCTGGGTGGCGTTTACGCAAATGAGGGCGCCTTCTGGACTGTCCAGACTCTTCATGATCTTGGTGATGGAGTCATCCTGACCAACGATGTTGGATACCAGCTCAGATGTTGTGTTTGGTGTGTCGGAAATCTTGAACTCGATGGTTTCGCCTGGTTCAAAGACGGCTTCCAGCAACTTTGCCAAATCCTTGCGCCAGTCGTGGCTGGGCCATGGAATGGAAAGGGCTTCCGGGTCAATCTTGTGGTTTTGCAGCAAGGCGAGGGACTGGGTGTCCAGACCAAGGGCCAGCATCTGTTCCATGGAGAACATGCCGGACTGGAGCGGAGAAATAATGGGAGCCTGGATGGGGGCCATGGAGGCGTCCTGCTTCGGGGCTTCGGCCGGTTTTTCCTCTTCGCGTTCTACGGAACGTTTTTCGCTGGAGAATGCGCGACGGAGAATTTGTTCGCAGTCTTCTGCAGAAAGGCCGCAGTCACGGGCAACCCCACCAAGCTGGAAGGATGCATCCATGAAGGTCCATCCTTCTTCCTGTGCGGCTTCACCAGCCTTGAACAATTCGCTTTTCAGTTCATTGCCGGTAAACTTGCTTTTGAGAAACTGGTTGATAATTTTTCTTGCGCTTTCCATAGGGAGCCTTCTTGCTTAAAAGTTCTCAATCCGGATTGATTACATCTTGATGCGTAAGCGTGAATATTCGTAAAGACCAAGTGACAGTGCGACGGAGGCGTTGTAAGAATGTGCTTCCGGTTTCATGGGAATGCGGAGGATTCCATCACACTGCTTCTTGATGAAAGGGGGAAGACCCACGTCTTCGCCACCTACGGCAAGGACCACATGGTCTGCAAACTTGAAGTCTGCCAGGTTTGTTTCTGTGTCGGCGTCCAGTCCGAGAATCTGGTAACCTGCCATTTTTAGCTCGCCAATGGCGCCTTCCAGATTTTCAGGACGGCAAATGCGGAGCTTTTCAAGAGCGCCGGCAGAGGTGCGTGCTACGCTGGGTGTCACGCCGCACATTCCCTTTGCGGGGATGAGGAAAATGTCTACGCCGAGGGCGAGGCAGCTGCGGATGCAGGCTCCCAGATTGCGGGGGTCCTCAATGTTGGTAGCTACAGCGATAAGCTTGGGTTCGCCAGAGTCCTTTGCCTTGAAAAATTCTTCGCGGACGTCGTTCCAGGCCAGCAGTTCCTTTTCGTTCATGAGGGCGACTACACCGTGGTTTGGACGGGCGTAGCTGTCAAGAATCTTGGAGTCAACCTGCTGTACGTGAACGTGGGCACGCTTAGCCATTTTCTGCAGTTCATACAACTTCGGGTTTCCGGACTGGTGCATGAAGAGAATACGGTGAACCTGCAGGGGATTCTTTTCAAGAAGTTCATAAACTTCCTTGATGCCTCCAACGGCGACCTGGGGTGCTGCATCGGCGTCTCCTACTGCGGCAATGACGTTGTCGCGGTTGGGACGGCGGTCTTCGAACCTAGGACGGTCTTCAAAACCGCGGCGTTCGTCGAAGTCACGGGGAGGGCGTCTGTCTTCAAAACTACGGCGTTCACCGAACCCACGGTTTTCGTTGAAACCGCGGCGTTCACCAAAGTCGCGGCGCTCGTTTGCGTTGCGACCGAAGTTTCGTCTGCGGTTTTCCCCGTTAAATTCGTCGTTGAAGCTCATTTAAAATTTCTCCTTGCAGGCGATGATCGTATGCATTTTAATATCGGTGTCTTTCTGTTCTAGCGGTTCATCCGTTATCTGTGCGGGCGTCGCAATGCCTGCCTTGTACGAACCGGGGAACTTGGCGAGATACCGGTCGTAATAACCTTTCCCGTGTCCTACGCGGCATCCGTCCCAGTTGAATTTTGTGCCAGGGACCAGGAATACGGGAATCTCACCTTCAAATTTCTCCAGACCTTCACGAGGTTCCATAATGCCAAAGTGCCCTTTGACTAGATCCTTATGAAGGCTTTCTACCTTGTAGAAGTTCATGATGCCGTCACCTTCGCAGCGGGGAAGGAGAAGACGGCCTTCCATGGCCAACTCTTCGATGATGGGCATGATGTTGGGTTCGCCCTTCATTGGATAGAATGCCGCAATGTTGTGAGAGTTGCGGTAGCCAGGAATGTCGTGGATTTCCTGCCAGGGTTCCTTGATAATATCGTCGCCCTTCTTTTCACGACGCTTCTTGATGACGAATTCGATAATCGGACTGCTACCGAAAACGAGCATTACGAGCACAACGACTAGAATGGATGACAGCATGACTAGTCCTCGCCAACTCTTTTTGCTACGGGGAGCTGTTCTGCTAGAATCTCGGTCCAGATTTTGCGCTGCCAGTTCATCAGGTGGGCTTCGTCATAGCGTTTTTCCCAGGGCATGGCGCCGGGAGCTGCTAACCATATTAGTTGAGCCTTGTTTGCCAATAGTGCCGGATCCAGGTTTAGGGATTCCGCCTTTTCGTCACGCCAAATCTTAAGAGCCGAAAGCAGGTCGGAGTTGGGTACCACAGGAGGAGGTGGTGCCTTGGGCAATTTTGCTGGCCAATCTGCTTCAGGGACGGCTACTGCGGTCTTCAGCATATTGAGGAATGACTCCAGTCGTTCTCCCTTGAAATTTCGGGGCAGGTGGGGCAGGAACCCTTCATCCACTTCGGGGAAATGACTGGTCTGTGCACGCACAATGGCGAGCATCAGTTCTGCTGGCATCACCTTGTAGGGGGGACGGTCCAATTCTTCTGCCT
This sequence comes from Fibrobacter sp., assembly GCA_045616805.1. GTDB lineage: Bacteria > Fibrobacterota > Fibrobacteria > Fibrobacterales > Fibrobacteraceae > Fibrobacter. The sequence goes on along the minus strand of JAZLHK010000084.1, from coordinate 1,928 downwards.
GCAGTTCACGCCATTCCCAAAGGTGTTTCAGAATGTTCAGGGAACATGGCCCGTAGACGTTGCTTCCTGTAATGCGCCACGGGTCCTTTTTTGGGGGAGCCGGGTTCTTGGCGTGCTCAATAAGGGCGTCGCACTGTTCCGTGAGCCAGCTCATCCTGCCGACTGCCTGCAACTTTTCCACGAGAATGGCGCAAAGTTCGTGGAGATAGAATGTGTCGTGAATAGCGTATTCGCACATTTCCAGCGGTAGAGGACGGGTGGTCCAGTCTGCGCGCTGATTTTCTTTCTTCAGTTCGTCTCCAAAGTACTCGCGAACCAGGTCTGCAAGACCTAAATGCGGTTCTCCCAATATCTTGGCAGCCAACATGGTGTCAAAAATGTGGGCGGGGCTAAACTGGTAAGTTTGCCAGAGAAGGCGTAAATCGTAGTCTGCACCATGGAAAATGAGTGTCTGCATGGCCTTGGCCTTAAAAAGAGGGGCTAGATCCAGGCCGCAGAGGGGATCTACGATGTAGTGGTGCTCTCCAATTGTAATCTGAATAAGGCAAAGGCGAGAGGTGTAGTGGTACATGGAATCCGCTTCTGTGTCAACAGCGGCCATGTCATAATTGTCAAGATCCGCAAGCAAATTTGCCAGGGATTCTTCACTATCCACCAATATGTACTTTTCGTCTTGAATCATTTATGAAAAAGATAATCTTTTTTGAGGCTTTGTAAGCGAGGGTTCTTTGGAATATTCTAAATTTATAGGTATGAAAAAGATTTCTCTTACCGGTATCAAGCCGACGGGCACTCCGCACCTCGGCAACTATGTGGGCGCAATCCGCCCGGCTCTCGAACTCACCAAGACCTACGATGCAGTTTACTTCATTGCAGACTATCACGCACTGACCACCGTGCAGAACGGTGCAGAAATGCGCGACAACATCTACAAGGTCGCAGCCACCTGGCTAGCACTGGGCCTGAATCCGGAAGAAACTTTGTTCTACAAGCAGAGTGACATTCCCGAAATCTTTGAACTTAGCTGGGCTCTCAGCTGCTTTACCCCCAAGGGCTTCATGAATCGCGCTCACGCCTATAAGGACAAGGTGGCAAAGAACGAAGCCGCCGGCGAAGACGTTGACGCCAACGTGAACATGGGCCTCTACTGCTATCCTTGCCTGATGGATGCTGACATCCTCATGTTCAATGCCGACATCGTTCCCGTCGGTAAGGACCAGAAGCAGCACGTGGAATTTGCCCGCGATATCGCCATCAAGTTCAACAAGCATTTTGGTGAAGACGTGTTTACCGTTCCTGAACCGGTTTTCCAGGAATCCACCGGCGTGATTCCGGGCCTCGACGGTCGCAAGATGAGCAAGTCCTACGACAACTACATCGACATCTTCCTGGATTCCAAGGCTTTGAAGAAGCGTCTGGGCAAGATTGTTACCAACTCCCAGGGCATCGAAGAACCTAAGGATCCGGATACCTGCAACGTGTTCAAGCTGTACAAGCTTTTTGCAACTCCGGAGCAGACCGAAGCTCTGGCTGTCCGCTACCGCGCAGGCGGCATGGGCTGGGGCCACGCCAAGCAGGAACTGCAGAATGTCCTCGAAGAGCATCTGGGCGCTGCCCGCGAAAAGTACTTCGACCTTCTGGCCCACACCGAAGAAATCGATAAGATTCTCGCCTACGGTAAGGAAAAGGCCCGCGTAAAGAGCAAGGCCATGATGGACAAGGTCCGTAGCCTTCTCGGCACATACTAATCTTATTTTGATTTTTGAAAATCAAAAACTCCCTGTTTTTGAACTGACCCCAAAAAGTTGGACAGTTTAAAGTTAGGATAAAACTGTGTTATGAGTCCGGTACCCAACCGGGCTCATTCCTTTTAGGCGCAGTTTTATACGGTCATTGTTATAGTACTCGATGTATTTTTTGAGTTCCTG
>JAZLHK010000083.1:0-3612 GCA_045616805.1 Fibrobacter sp. | reverse complement strand
TACGATCCGACTTCAATATGAGAAGCAAAGCTATATGCTTATCTCAAATAGCTTAATTGAATTTCAAAACCAGAAATTATTCCGACTGTTTATGAAGAGTAAGAAACAAAGATGGTTCGCCGCCTCAAAGTGGCGTGGGGGTGGCCCTGGGTGTCAAGCTACCTGCAGCCAGAGTTTAACCTCTGGCTTTCGGACCCCAGCTAAGAGCGAACCGGGTCAGCTTCCGCCGTCTGACTAATAGGTCGTTAGGCGGGTCCCCACTCCACATAATGATGGTCAGCGATCGCCTGAATGTGGTAGGCCTGAGCAGGCCTAGTAAGCCGACTCAGTGCCGGGGACAAAAATTTTAAAACTCGAGCAGCAAGTAAAGAAATAAAGCCCTGTCATCAGACCCCGACTACGGCGCCGGAAGGAAACAAGGCTGATGGCAGGTTGCTCAGGGCGCCATTTGGATTGGACAAAAACGGCACATCTGCGACGACCCGCCATGGAGACTGCTTTATGCTCTGCACTTACAACGCCAGAACAGTCTCCACAGACGCCGACCTTCACGCTCTTCTCCACGCCGCAGGGCACATCAAGTACCACGTCATCGCCCTGCAGGAAACGAAGTCCAGGAAGCAAGACGTGCGACAGTTGAGCGATGGGACCCTCGTCATTCGTGGTGAGAAAGTTCCGTCGCGAAACGTGGGAGGCGTCGGCTTTGTCGTCCACCCAACGATCGTCCATCTCGTCGATTCGCATGAGATCCTGTCTCCCCGACTGGCCATCCTTCGTCTACACCCTCCACACCAGAAGACCATCAGCATCATCAACTGCTATTCTCCAACATCAGCAGCTGATGATTCGGAATTGGATGCTTTTTACGAGCATATGGAGGAGGTCATCCGCAACGAGAAGTCCTTCTACAAGTTTGTTGTGGGTGACTTTAACGCGAAAATCGGGATGAAACTAGAAGAGGAGTATAGGATCGGGAAGTTTGGATTTGGGCTCCGGAATGATAACGGCAACCGTCTTGTTGGACTCTTATCCGCCGCACGCCTGTTTCATGGAAACTCACTTTTCATGAAGAAAGAACAACGACGGTGGACATGGGAGTCACCCAACGGAACGACACATGCGGAGATCGACCACGTACTCACCAACCGAAGATGGTGTCTACTTGACGTATCGGTAGTGCCATCTTTCTGCAGTGGTTCTGATCACCGCCTCCTACGAGCGAAGGTACGATTCAGTCGAAAGCTGGAAAGGAAGATCTGCCATCGCAGTCCACGAAGGAAGGATGTCGTTTACGACGGTCAAAGGTTGGAGGAGCTCTTATCATGTTGTGAGTGGCCCATTGAGGAGGACCCAACGAAGGACTACGAGCTGCTTCTCAAAGGATTGGAAGCCTGTGGGTATTGCGCCTCAACAACTCGTGCAAGGAACTTGGATCGCATCTCAAACACCACCAAGGAATTGCTCGAAAGAAGAAGATCCTTGAGGCTAGATCCGAATGCATCTCACCTCGAGCGGTTGGTGGCAAATACCAGCTGCAGAACGGCATTGCAGGAGGATCTACGAAAGTACAGGCAAAGGAGGATTTTGGAAGCCGCTGAACAAAGACGAAGTCTGAAGAAATGCCGAAGGGACCTCTGCGACTACCACATACCACTGGGAGCGTTATTAAACGAAGATGGGATACCAACAACTTCCCGCCGAGAAATGGAATCGATTGCGAAGAGTTTCTACACCAACCTCTTCCGCACATCAACACCCGTGCCAGACCCCGTTGTTCCCACTGGAGACGTACCACCACGAATTCTCCCTGCTGAAGTACGCGTCGCGATCCAGACCATGAAGACGTCCACAGCTCCAGGACCAGACCGTCTTTCCGTGGACCTGCTGAGAGCTGGAGGACACCGTCTACACGAGATTCTGGCGGCGCACCTAACATCTTATCTTCAGAAGGAAAGGATTCCCGACCAGTGGAGAACGTCAAGAACCGTTCTTCTCTTCAAGAAGGGCGAACGGGAAGACCTTCGAAACTATCGTCCGATATGCCTGTTGAGCGTGCTGTATAAGCTTTTCACCAAGATCATTCTCACTCGCATCTCAAGGACACTGGATGAAGCCCAACCTCAAGAACAAGCTGGATTTCGCAAGGGATTCAGTTGCATGGACCACATCCAGACGGTTTCGAGGGTCATAGAAGTTTGCCGGGAGTACCGACTACCTCTCGTCCTAACCTTCGTCGACTACGAGAAGGCATTTGACAGCGTCGAGTTCAACGCCATCCTGTCAGCGCTAGTCGATCAAGGAGTGGATCCGTCATATGTGAGGACATTAGCCAACTGCTACAAGGACTGCACTACAACGCTACAGCTGTTCCATCGCCCCCTGACCGTACCAATAGGGAAGGGGGTCCGACAAGGCGATACCATATCGCCGAAGCTGTTCACGGCGGCCTTGCAGTGGGTGATGAAATCACTGGACTGGAATGAGAGAGGTATACGAGTTGATGGGAGATTCCTCTCGAATCTTCGTTTCGCGGACGACATCGTTCTCTTCTCGAGCAGTATCAATGAAGCCGAGACGATGTTAAAGGAATTGAACGAAGTAGGGAAGACGATTGGACTGCGAATCAATCGGAAGAAGACTCAGTTCATGAAGAACGGCCTAATTGAGGATACGGAATTGAAGCTGGAAGGTTCCCCAATTACGGAGACCTCTTCCTACGTGTATCTAGGACGTTCAATGAACATGCAGAACGACTTGAAAGAAGAACTCAACAGAAGGCGAAGAGCAGCGTGGGCCGCCTACGGGCCTTTGAAAGAAGCCACCGACCAACTAACGGACCCTGCGCTCCGAGCTCATCTGTTCGATTCAACCGTTCTCCCAGCACTCTGCTACGCAGCCGAGACGTGGGCTGATACTGCTGCCACGTCGAAAGCTCTTCGTACCACCCACAGAGCGTTGGAGCGGAGTCTTCTGAAGTTTAACCGACGTACGCAACATCTTGTCGGACTTCGCAGTTCTGATTTAAGAAGTATGTCCCGTCTACGAGACCCAGTCGAGTATGTTTCGAAGGCAAAGTACCGATGGGCCGGTCACATTGCAAGAAGAACAGACGACAGATGGACGTTAAGAACGCTGGAATGGATCCCTCGCGATGTAAAACGCCCTCGAGGGAGACCCCCCACCAGGTGGGCAGATGTGTTCGTGGAACGGATGGACCAGCTGAAAAACCAGCTGGAAGCGAATTTTGCACCTAGATCTCGTGATCTTCGCCACCAACGACCGATACGAACATCGTGGTTGACGCTTGCGAGGGATAGGAATGGATGGAAGCTGTGCTGCGGCCCGCACGACACGTGAGGACGGGCCAACTAAGTAACTAAGTAAGTAAGTAAATGTAGCTACCATGAGAATTTCAAAATCGACTCTGGGGACAGTAAGGAGGGCATTGTTAATACCTATATACTTCAAAGCCTTCAACATCCTACCTCATTGAAATCATATTATTCAAGCATGCTGATGCGTAATTAGAGACTGTGCAATAGGGTTTAGTACCGCATAAATTTTAGTCTTTTATTATAGGTAATGATGATAGGTTAGCTGACCATTTACTTG
>JAZLHK010000082.1:0-81245 GCA_045616805.1 Fibrobacter sp. | reverse complement strand
GTCGTCGCCATGATGGAAAAACTCGGCCTCGTGCTCTGCGTACACGGCGAGGAGCCCGGCGAATTCTGCCTGGACCGCGAACCCGCCTTCATCAAGCGCGTGGAAACGCTCGCCGAAAAGTTCCCGAAGCTGAAAATCGTCTTCGAACACTTGAGCAGCGCAAAATCCGTGGAAGCGGTAAAGCGCCTCCCAGCAAACGTGGCGGCAACCTTCACGGTGCATCACCTGATGATGACTTTGGATGACGTCGTCGGAGACGCCCTCCGGCCGCATCACTTCTGCAAGCCTCTCCCGAAACGCCCAGAAGACCGCGCCACCATCCGCGAAGCAGCCTTCAGCGGGAACCCGAAATTCTTCCTCGGCACGGATTCCGCACCGCACCAGCAGGGCAAAAAGGAATGCCCGTGCGGGGCAGCGGGCGTCTACAGCGCACCCGTCGCCATACCCCTTCTCGTACAGGAATTTGACCGCGCAGGCGCCCTGGACAAACTTCCCAATTTCATCGCAGGCTTTGGCGCAGACTTCTATGGTCTCCCCCGCACCACAAAGCAAATCGAAGTCGTGAAGGAAAGCTGGACTGTTCCCGCTGCAGTCAACGGAGTCGTACCCCTTGCTGCAGGCCAGACCCTGGAATGGAAACTTCTGTAAGGAAATAGGACATGGCTTTTATTCGTGCATTATTCTACTATCTCATCATTGCCGTATGCCTTATCCTTGTAGGCGTACCCTACATGCTTATCAGAGGAGGCATTTTTGGACAATGGGAAAAGTGCACTGAGCTGTGCATTCTGTTTTTCAACGTTCTTTTCAAACTTTTCGGCATAAAACTTGAGATTGTCGGCAAGGAAAACATTCCTGCCGAGAAAAATTTTGTGGTCGTATCCAATCACCAGAGTTTTCTGGACATCAATGTGATTTGGCCGTCCATTGCCGTATGCGCCTTTATCGCCAAGGAAGCCCTATGGCATATACCCGTATTCGGCTGGGTCATCACACACATTGGATGCATCCCCGTCCATAAGGATCCCCGCAAGAATGCCGACATCGGAAAACGTGTTGTCGAGCGTCTTTCCAACAATTATGTCATCAGTGTATTCCCCGAGGGCCACCGCAGCGCAGACGGACGTCTGCTTAAATTCCAAAATGGAATATTTCGCATGGCGAAAGAAAATCATTTTCCTCTTTTGCCAATTACATTAGTAGGAACGGGTGAACGCCTTTCTAAAACAAAATGGGCATTTACACCTGGCGTGGTAAAGATCGTAGTCCATCCACTGCAGACTCCGGAAAGTTTTGCAGAAAAGAGCGCGGCCCAACTACGCGACGAAGTTTTTGATATGATTGAATCCGCCTTGCCATACAAGCAGGCGGAACTTGCAGCCGCAAATGTGGATGCACAAAAGGAGGCATAAAATGGCTCAGCAATTACCTACTGTCGAACAGATTGTCGCATTACTCCGCGACGAACCTCTGGTCGGAAGCAAACTCCGTGCCGCCTTTGGTCTTCCCAAGAAACAGAAAATGGCATTTAAGCAACTCCTGGCTGATCTAGTGGCCCAGGGAGTTTTGAAGCGCACCAATCATAAGGAATATCAGATTGGCGATGGCGAACCGCTGGAAGAAAAACGCGAGAAGCGCCTGAAGAAGATGGCTGAAGCAAGTGACGGTGACAACCGCCGCCCCGGCGCCCGCAGCCGCCGCCAGACTGAGGATAAGAGCACCCGCGTTCGCCGTGGCATACTCCATCAGGTTGGCGAAGAGGACTGGATCGTTACCGAACTGGAAACCGAAAAAGAATTTGAGATGTGCCACCGCCGTCAGGCTCCTGGCAAGGAAGGCGAAGTCATCAGCTTCACCCTGTACCCCCATCCCAAGCGCAAGCATTCCATGCTGGCCAAGGTGGATCATTCCGCTGATCTCATTTCCATGACCTGGAAGGAAATCACCCAGAAGTTCATGGAAGAAGCCAACCTGCCCAAGGGCTTCAGCAAGGAAATCCAGGACTATGTCAAGGGTCTCAAGGCTCCTACCGCCAAGGACTTCAAGGGCCGCGTAGACTATCGCAAGACAACCATTCTCTGCATCGACCCGGAAGGCGCCATGGACCATGACGACGCCATTTCCGTGGAAAAGACCGCAACCGGCTACAAGCTGGGCGTGCACATTGCAGATGTGAGCTACTACGTTCCCGAAGGAAGCGCTCTCGACGAAGAAGCATTGGAACGCAGCTACACCCAGTACCTGCCCTGGACCGCCGTGCCCATGATTCCAGATGAACTTTCCAGCGATATCTGCTCCTTGCATGAGGACGTGGACCGTTGCGCCCACACCTGCATGATTGAACTGGACAAGAACGCTAACGTCCTTAGCTGGGATTTCCATCGCAGTATCGTCCGCATTACCCGCTCCCTCACCTACCAGCAGGCAAAGGCCCTCTGGGAACAGGGAGACCCGGATCTCATCGCCCTTGCCGATGTAACCGCCAAGCTTAAGGCCAACCGCACCAAGGACGGCCAGCTGGAATTCAAGTCTACCGAAATGGGATGCCACTTCAACGAAGCTGGCGAACCTACCGATATTTATCCTCGCACCACAGACATCTCCAACTCCTGGGTTGAAGAATGTATGTTGATTGCCAACAACTGCTGCGCCAAGGAACTGAAGAAGCGCGGTCTCCAGGGCATCTACCGTATTCACGAAGCCCCGGATACCAAGGACATCATGGAACTGTACTATATGTACCCCAACCTGTTCCAGGGTTCTCCCGTGATGCTCCGCGAACTGGGCAAGCCCCGCAGTGGCGATACCAACCTGAACCCCACCGCCTTCAAACTTTACGAGCACTTGGTAAAGAAGGCCGGTGACGACGAAACCCTCACAAACCGAATCCTTCGCTCCATGCAGAAGGCCCATTACGACTCCAACAGTTTCGGACACTTCGCCCTGAACTGGCAGGATTACAGCCACTTCACTTCTCCCATCCGCCGTTACGCGGACCTGTGGTGCCATCGTGAGCTGGCTCGCAAGGGCAAGGAAATTTCTGCGGAACGCAAGGAAAGCGTCATCGACGTATGCGACCTGATTTCCGCCAACGAAATCAAGAACATGAAGGTTGAACGCCAGGCCATCAAGGTCTGCTCCACATGGCTCTTGAAGGACCGTATCGGCGATAACTTTGAAGCCACCGTCAACGGTATCGAGGAATGGGGCATCTACCTCTCCATCGAAGATCCCATTGCAGAAGGCCTGTGCCGCTATCGTGACATCGCTGGCGACGACTTCTACGTTTTCAATGCCGACCAGGGCCTGGCTTTCGGTAAGCGCAGTGGACGCACCTTCCGTCGTGGCGACAAGGTCATGGCACAGTTGCTCCGTGTGGACCCGCTCCGCGGCCAGGTGGACTTCTCCATCATCGAGAAGCTTTCTGCCGAGCCCAAGAAGAGCCGCCGTACCCGTCGCGACGTAGACGAAGACGCCCGCAACTTCAACGAACGTATGGACCGCGCCGAAGCCGCAGAAGCCATGGGCTACGTTAGTCAGCCCGACTTCGATGACGACGTTCCCGAATACGTTTCTGCAGGAAGCCGCGGACGCCGTGGTCGTCGTGGCTCCGATGATGACGCACCCGCCTTCGAACGCACCGGTCGTGACGCTCGGGGCAGAAACGGTCGCGGTCGCGAAGAATCTCGCAAGTCCAGCAAATCCTCCGGCGCAAAGGCCTATGGCGAAAAGCTTGCCAAGGGTCGCGGCGGCAGAGGAGCCAGTGGCAGAAGCGGACGCTCCGGCCGACGCTAATTGCCGCCACCCAAACCGGGGGTAGGATGATATACAAAAAGATTGCCCTTTACGCAAGTCAACAGGCCGGGGAGAACATCCCCGACTATGTTTCCTTTGCGTTGCAGCACTTGTCAGAATCCGACTTCCACATCGTGTTCCTTACGACGCAGACAAGGCTTTCACCAAAAGCGCAAGCCTTCCTCGAAGAAAACGAAATTGAGACATTCCATACAAACGGGAATGGTTCCTATTTCGGCATGTGGCGCAGATACCTAAAAACAAAGGTAGACTCAAGCCTCCAAACTGTAGAGCGACTACTCCTCATCAATGACGAGGTAGTATACTACGAAAACAAGTTCGCAGAATACTTCAGCATGGCAGAAGACAGCCCGTCTGATGCCGTTTCCCTCCTTATGAATACAGACGGAAAGAAGCACCAGCACAGTTTCTTCCTGTATCTAAAGCAGGAAGCCCTCGGCGCATTCTTTCTGCACATCCTGGAAACCCCAGAACAGGATTCTCACAAGAACATAATAAGGTACCAGGAAATTCCTCTATACAGCGCTTTTGAGGAAGCGGAAGTAACCATGGATTCCCTGTTCCACCCCACTGCAAGCACCACATTCTTTATCTATGCGGAACTGGTTCAAAAGAAAGCAGGCTTTGTAGACGTAAAGACAGCACAGCAGTTCAATCACTTTTTCGACAAGCTCATCGGAAATCTATCCAATCGTCTCAGCTGGAAAGTCATCCAGGCTTTTACCAAGATTATAGGCCAGTTTAAAAGAAGAAGCCGACCTTCGCCCGAACCATAAATCCGTTTTTAAACAACTGGAAAAACTTGTTCACATTGGATACGTTGTTTTCACTGACGTTCGGCGTATCTTCAATAATGGGAGTTCCCGGCTCTTCTGGGTTTTCCGGAGGAACTACAACCACGGTTTTTACAGGCGGATATTTTTCAATACTGTAATAGAAGGGAACCACCTGGGATGCATCCACAGAAGCAAAGAATCGCTCCTTCGGCGACACAACTCCCAGGCCTGCACTTACCATGGACCCCACCACATCAACATCCCAGCTCAAAGTGTCGGTAAAATGACTTGCGTGAAGAGCGTTCCTTGTTTCTGTACGCTTGAATAATTCCACATTGGCATTGACGTAGAACAGATCCAGTCCGACACTTGACTTAAGATGCCACCCTTCGTCACCCACATCCCAGGAATATTCTCCACCCGCATCGGCAAAATGAATAGCACCAGAACCGTACACGCGAAAACTTCTCGTGAAGACGCTGAATGAGAGCGTCTTGATGATGGAACTGGTTAACGCCCTATTGGGAGCCATCGTTTCGTAAAAGCGACGTGATTCCCAGGGAACATTCAAATCCAGTTGAGCGTACATTCCATGGACGGCCCCATAGGCATCCTTTTTATTCCGATCCTTCGTATAGCGCTTATAGTTCAGGCGAAGAAAATTCAGATCCATGCCCACCGGCAAGTAGAGAAAACGTTTTTCGCTTTCGTTCTCCCTCAAAAGGGCGAAGTAATTCTGGTCCAGATAGACATAGAAGTAATCTACAGAAAACTCGTTTGGGACGCTCCCGTAGAAATAATGAGGATCAACAGCCCAGAATTCTGAGGAATCACTAAAGACGTACCCCTGACGATCCGTTCTAGGATCAGTATTACCATAAGTTAGGCCCACGTCCATACGGTGTCTACCCACCCTGGAGCCAACATCAAAGCGCCTAAACTGAAATTCATCCTCAAAATATCCTTCCAGAACAGGAATAATATTTAATGAGGATGCGGACTTCCATTTTACATGGATGGAGTCCAGTTTTCCCCGACCATAGTAGGCCCCGGCAAAGGCCACAGAGTCGGGAGCGTTCCAATGGGTAGACGCCATAAAGAAAGGTAAGCTAGCCACATCCAGGCGAAAATTAAGGAACCTAAAATCTGTCGCCACGGAGGCATATCCCAGGTTCAAATCTCGATTGGCAGCGAGCGACCAGCTATACAGAGCACTTTCACCATCGTAACGCCAGCTGGCATCCAGGGAGAAAAAGCCATAGCCCCCCTGAACCATCCAGTTGCCGGCCTGAAGCGAATCGGAAGCCATGCAGTAGGACGCGCTGGCCCTACGGTCATTCTGGTCAAGCAAAAAAAGGCCGTTGCAATCAACGAGCCCTTTCGTGTTCCAGGCGAAGCCACCGACAAATGCCAGCAGCAACGCAAGAACTATTTTATTCCATGTATACTGCAATTATGGTAAATTGCTTGTGGATTTTTAGTCCTGCACGGAAATCAGGAATTTCCAGATATCACGCTGGCTCTTGAAATTCGGGAAGACGCCGCCAAAGGTCGGATCCGGGAAGACAATCACGTCCACTGCGTTCGTAAGAGTAAAGCCGTCAAAGCCAGGACCCTGGAATTCTCTCAAGGATGCTGTTACTTCGCCATCTGCATCCGTGAAGTAGAATGTGTCGAAATCAGATTCATCTTCGAACACATAGTAAGGCAGATACTGGGTAAAGCCCTTGGTATTTGCAAAGATCTTGCGGATATTGACGGTAACTTCAGATTCGCCAACTTCCACCACATATTCACCATTCTTAAGGCCTTCCTGCATGTCCGAAATACTGCTGATGGCATCGTTTACATCGGCAACACTGATATCAGCATCGGCACCGTTGCCAACCACGTAGATGTCATTTTCCTGGGAATCATCGCTAAGGCTGAACTTCAGACCGGACTTCACGTAAATCAATGCGCTGTCCAGCATATTCGGAACATTCTTCCACTTCTTTTCCCAGCCAGAATTGACGCTGGTGAAGAGGCTGTTCTTGCCAAAGAGGCTAACCATCTTCTTGATGGCTGCAGTAGCCTTAGAGTTATGAGTTTCTGTATCAGTAGGACGGATGCCATCCATATCAGCAATCCAGCTGTAGGAACCAGACTTGTCAAATTCGAGGTTCACACTGGCAAGGGCTGTTGTCGCAGCCTTAACGCCGTACATGGCACCAAGAACAATGCCGAACTCACTGTTATCCAGTTCTCGGGTTTCACCGTCCATTTCAAACCGCAAGGCATAAGTCTTTTCGTTTACCACGTTCTTCACGAAGGCAATGGCAGAATCAACAACCGGCAGAATTTCGGAGCCAAGAACATTCTGAATATCCTTGGTCAAGGTTTCATCGGTACCAGCTGCAACCTTGTTCAGAATCTGGGAAACACGCTTCAAGCCATCCACGCTTTCATACAGATTGGCAGCATCGTTGAAAGACTGCAGGTAATTGCCAATGTTTCCATTGTTATAGACGTTGTAGAAACTTGCGACAGCATAGCCAAACTGGGCTGCGCAGTGATCCGGATGATTCTTCAAAATCTTAGAGAATGCATTCTTTGCACTCTTGCTGTCGGACTTTGCAGCGTCGGTATCGCCATCTGCAACAGCACCAAAGATGTCAAAAATCTTGGGATAGGCAGTATCAAGAGAATCCTGCAAGCCTGCAGAAGTCTTGGTTACGCAAGAAGTAGCTACACCAACATCACTGGAATTGTCGCCAGTATCATCGCCGTCGGCGTCATCACCATCAGAATCATCGTCGTCTTCATCGTCAAAAGCGCTGCCCTTGGAGCTACTGGAACCACCCCTCTTGGAGGAGGAAGAAGAAATATCTTCGTCTTCGTCGTCAAAAAGATCGTCATCATCAGATGCGCTGCTCAGTTCGGAAGTCTGGTCATTGGGCTTACTCGGGGAATGACTGTCAGAGGAACAGCTAGCAAAGAAGGCAGCAACGGAAACTGCCATCAAAACTTTCAGTGTCTTTTTTACCATACGTACTCCTTAATATTCACCTTTTAAATGTAATCAAAAGATTAACAAAATGCAAATCCCTGTGGGGCAAAATCCACAGGGACTTGTTTTTAATCAAACAAAGCGTATTGTCTTCGTGTATTATTTTACGATTTCAGCGTCTACGACTTTCTTACCATTTACTGTTTTGGAGTTTCCTCCGTTCTGGTCGCGACGGATAACCTTATACTGGACAATAGACCAGATGTTGGAAATAATCCAGTAAAGCACCAGACCAGAAGGCATCACAGCACTGAACAGGAACATCATGGCAGGCATCATCCACATCATCATCTTCTGCTGAGCAGGATCCATACCAGCGCTGCTACCCATAGTAACCTTGGTCTGGAAGTAGGTAGTCACCACCATGATCAACGGAAGCAGGGCCAAGCCACCAGGCATGAGGAACGGAATACTGAATCCGTCAAAAACCACGTCACTACGGCTCAGGTCAGTAATCCAGAGGAAGGCGGGCATGCCGCGAAGTTCCACGGCTCTCCCGAGAACAAAGAACAGGCCCATGAAAATCGGCATCTGGATGAGCATGGGGAGGCAGCCACCGGTGCAGCTAGCCATGGGATTCACGCCATTCTTGCTGTAAAGTTCCATGATGGCGGCCTGTTTCTTCTGCGGGTCGGTACGGTACTTCACATTGATTTCATCCAGCTGAGGTTTCAGCTTGCTCATGGCGCTGGTAGACTTCATCTGCTTCACTGTAAACGGAGTGGTAATGCCACGGACAATGAAGGTCACCAGGATGATAGCGATACCATAGTTCGGAATCATGCTATAGAACAGGTTCAAGAGCTTCAGGAGCATCTTGCAGATCCAAACGAACCAGACATTGGCTCCACACCAGGTCCAGCCACTAACAATAATCTTTTCGTAATCCTTATCAAGCGCTTCGAGTTCCGACCACTGGAGGGGAAGAACCATAAAGTCGTAAGCAAGGGAATCTGCGCGGAGTTCATCCTTCAGCGCCAACTTATAAGTTCCCGGATCCTTTTCGTTTTCCAGGACCTTCATGGGCTTGGCATTCAGGGTGGCTGCCACAGGAGAATCGAACTGCATGGTCATGGCAACGTACTTACGACGGAGACCAGCCCAGGAAAGGCGGCCATCGTTAAAGTTCTCTTCTTCACGAACCATTTCGCGTTCAACGTTATTCGTATTGTTGTATACAACTTCACTAAAGAAGTAGGAGGCGCCACCAAAGCTCTTGCCCTGGGGAATCTCTTCTGTTTCCTTCATGCCGCCCTTCCAGGACAGTTCGTAGTCAGCAGCACGGAAGCCAACCATCTTATTGACCTGACGGATTGCAGGACCAGACTTAGTAAAGGCATAACTACGAATGACGGAATTGCCATTGGCATCCTTGAAGACAAATTCAACAGAGGCTTCGTTTTCGACAACAATCTTTGCGGGAGCATCACCAGCATCAAACAGGACTTCGCTAAGATCTGCAGAGCCAAGCTTCAGGTCCAGGGCACCGAGAGTGGTATCCTGAATAAGTTCGGGGAACTTGCCTGCGGAGTCTGCCAGAGCCTTTACTACAACACTCTGGATCTTTGCACCCTTGTTGGTAAGAGTAACGATGAACTTATCGGTTTCAACGATTACCGTACGAGCTTCGATGACCTTAGCCGGTTCGGCCTGAGCAGCGGAATCAGCAGCAGAAGAATCAGCGGGAGCGGCAGTAACTTCACCACCGAGAACTGGAGTAGTTTTCAGTTCGGTGTTGCCAGTCACCGGAAGAACCAGATCACTTGCGGGAGCCTGCTCTGCAGCGGCAGCCTTTGCTTCGGCAGCAGCCTTGGCCTTAGCAGCCTGTGCGGCCTCATTATTTGCTGCAGAAGTAGCAAACCACCAGATCATGATAGCAACGATAAGAATAGAGCCAATAACGGTATTCTTGTTCATATCTTTTCCTTTTTGGGCGGAACGGGATCGTAGCCGCCCTTGCAGAAGGGATTACATCTTAAAATTCTAAAAACCGCAAGATAGAAACCTTTGAAGGGTCCGTGAACCCTGATGGCTTCAATTGCATACTGAGAACAGGTCGGCTGGAACCGGCATACCCCGTGAAAGAAGTACGGGTGGATTATCTGATAGAGACGAATGGGCGCAATGAGCGCAAGCCCCAGGAAGCGCCTAACCTTCGAGAGCATTCGGCTTATCCCATTCCATCTTGTGGAAAAGCTTGAGAGCCGACTCACGAATGCGTTCCGGAGTCAAATCCTCGGACCTGTCCGTCACGATTATCATGGCCCATACAGGCTTTTTTATAGACGGAACCATTCCGAAGAACAATGGGCGCAACAGCCTGCGGCACTTATTACGGTATACTGCGTTACCGTTCTTCTTTTTTGCCAAAAAACAGAAACGACAAAAACCGTCCGGACTGTCAATCCACTTCATCGATAAGGACGGTGAGCGGACAAACTTTCCTTGGACGGCTACTTGCCGATAAGCTGGCTGATTGGGCAGCCTATAAGAACGCAGTGTGGCCATATAGTCAGGCCAACCTACGGATTACTTCTTATAGATGGAATCGCTGATAGTCAGACGCTTGCGACCCTTAGCGCGGCGACGGCTCAAAACAGCACGACCCCAACGGTCTTCCATACGGGTCATGAAACCATGCTTGTTGACGCGCTTACGATTGTGAGGCTGGAATGTTCTTTTCATAGTTAAACCTTTTTAAAGCAAAAAAATTCTTTGAGTCGCAAATTTAGCAAAAAGGCAATATAAATCAAGGGGTTAGACTTTCCGAAAGTTCATTTTTTGACGAAACCAAAGCATACCCCCTGAACAAGCCCAACTAATCAACAATCTATCAACATCTTTCTTTTAAGCAGTTACGCCCCAGATCAAATTTTGCCCCTTGACCAGGGTTTGTCTGGAAGATTTTCCAACTTTTCAACACCCTTGTATAAAATCCCAGTCACACTTACTATATAGGCAATTGAGCATTTATTATATTTCTAGGAAAAAAGTTTTTTCTGGAAATCGATTATGGAACTCACACCGCTAGATATCCGCAACCAAACATTCCACAAGAAGTCCTTCGGCGGCATTGATGCCGAAGAAGTCAAGGCATTCCTGGACACTGCCGCCAAGGCTTTCGAACAGTTGTCCAGAAACCAGACCGACCTGACAGAACGTCTGAAGATTGCGGAAGAGCGAGTGAATTACTACCGCCAAATCGAAAAGACCATCCAGGACGCCGTGGTCACCATGCAGAAGACCGTGGACGAGGTGAAGGCCACCGCCGAAAAGGAAGCCGAAATCATCATTGCCGAAGCCAAGGCCCGCGCCGTTCGCGAAGTGGAAAGCACCAAACGCGAAGCAGAAGACCTCCGTGCAGAAATTGAACAGCTGAAGCAGCTCCGCAACAACTACTTTATCCGCTGCCGCGCACTGATCCGCGGTCAGGAGGAACTGCTCGCCGCCATGGAAAACGACCAGCGTGAACTGGAAACGGTCCAGCAGCCCAAACGCCAGATTCCTCCCGCAGGCAATGTTCTGGCTTAATATTTCTTTCAGCCGCGGCCAAAGTCGCGGCTTTTTTGCTTATGAAAATCAATATCAAAGTACATGCCCGCAGCAAGCGGGAATCCGTAACGCCACAGCCTGACGGAAGTTTCAAGGTAGAGGTGAAGGCCCCTCCCGTGGAAGGTGCCGCCAATGAAGCCATCTGCGAGCTCCTTGCGGCGCACTTTAAAGTTCATAAGCGCGACGTCCGCGTCGTATTAGGCAGTACCAACAACAAAAAAGTAGTTGAAATAGACGGAATTTAATTATGAATTTTCTTGAAGAAAAAATTCTCCGTGACGGCAACATTAAGGAAGGAAACATCCTTAAGGTCGATAGTTTTTTAAATCATCAGATTGATGTGGACATTATGCGCCAGATGGCATATGAATTCCAGCGCCGCTATCGCGATGTGGAAATCAACAAGATTCTGACTATTGAGGCAAGCGGTATTGCCATCGCCACCCTGCTTGGACATCTCTACGACGTGCCCGTGGTTTTCGCAAAGAAGAGCCAGACAGCCAACAGCACCGACGACAAGTATGTGGCACAGGCCTACTCCTTCACACACAAGAAGATGAACAACGTGTTCATTTCAAAGCCCTACATGAAGGCTACCGACAAGGTTTTGATTGTGGACGACTTTTTGGCAGATGGCGCTGCGGCACACGCCCTCATCGACCTGGTCCATCAGGCAGGAGGAACCGTGGCGGGCCTTGGCATTGCCATCGAGAAGGGGCAGCAGAAGGGCGGTCGCACCCTGCGTGAAGAAGGCTACCGTGTGGAATCCATCGCTATCGTGGAATCCATGGATTGGCAGACCCAAACCATCAAGTTTAGGGAACAGCCGGAACTGCCGCTAAAGAATACGAATTTGAAACTGGGATAGGTTCCAGGTTCGAGGCGCGAGGCACGAGTAAATTATGAATAGTTCATCAGAAAACATTTACCAACTAGACGGACGCGTTCCTGTATTGAAGGCTCTACCCTTCGGCCTGCAGCATGTGCTGGCCATGTTCGTCGCAAACATTACCCCCATTATCATTCTCGCCAACGTGGTGGGCATCGAGAAGGGACTCACCGCATCCCTGATCCAGAACTGCATGATTATCGCGGGCATCGGCACCATGGTGCAGCTCTACCCCATCTGGAAAATCGGATCCAGGCTCCCCATCGTCATGGGCATTAGTTTTACCTTCCTTTCAGTTTCCATCGGCATCGGAGCCTCCCAGGGAATGGGAACCCTGATGGGTGCAGTTATCGTAGGCGGCATTGTAGAAGGTCTCCTTGGTCTTTGCGCCAAATACTGGCTGAAATTAATCCCGCATATCGTAGCCGCCACCGTGGTGACTGCCATCGGTTTTTCGCTATTGCCCATTGGCGCCAATTCCTTTGCCGGTGGCCAGGGTTCTCCGGATTTCGGGGCATCTCACAACTGGATTGTTGGAAGCATCACCTTGCTCACCTGCCTGCTCACCCAGGTTTTCGCCAAGGGCTTTTTACGTTCCCTTTCCGTACTTGTGGGACTCATCGTCGGATACATTCTGGCTCTCTGCATGGGCATGGTGGACTTCTCCGGCCTCTCCAACTGCAGCGTCATTGCTCTGCCTAAGATTCTTCCTTTCACCCCGGAATTCCACATTGGACCTATTCTTTCTGTAGTAGCCATCTTCCTGGTTTCCGCAACAGAAACCGTAGGCGATTCCAGCGCCCTGGTAAACGGAGCCCTCAAACGTCAAATTCACAAGTCCGAAATGGGCGGCGCCATCAGCTGCGACGGCTTTGTCAGCACCATCTCAGGCATTTTCGGCTGCACTCCCATTACATCCTTCAGTCAGAACGTGGGCCTCGCATCCCTCTCCGGTGTAGTGAACCGCTTTACCATAGCAACGGGCGCTGTAGTTATGCTGCTTGGCGGCATCTTCCCGCCTGTCGGCACATTGCTTACCACCATCCCGCAGGCAGTGCTTGGCGGCTGTACCATCATGATGTTCGGTTCCATCCTGTTTGCAGGTTTCGGCATGATGGCCAAGAGCGGCTTTAGCCAGCGCAACATGATCATCACCAGCCTTTCTTTGAGCGTCGGCCTCGGATTCACACAGGCCACCGGCATGTTCAAGATTTTCCCGCAGATTGTGCAGACCATCTTCGCAGAGAACTGCGTAGCCGTTGTCTTTGTGCTAGCCGTTATTCTGAATCTCGTTTTGCCCAAGGATAAGAACGAAAAGAACTATCCGCAAATTTAATTTGGATACAATTTACCATAAAAATCTAAAGTTTCCCAAATCTTTCCTTAATGGGAAAAATACTAAAGTCATTGTTCCAAAAAAAACATAAAGGAAGTCCATCAATCTGGGCTTCCTTTTTTTATTTTACAGTGAATACTCTTATAGCCCCAGGGCGATAGCAACAACCGTTCCTAAATAGTTACCAACCACATAGCCCATGGTACCAATCAGCATCGCTGGGCCAACCAAGGCTGTCCATCCTTGAGAAATCGCCATGCCAGCGGCAGTTGTCGGTCCTCCGATATTTGCATTTGAGGCAACAATCGCATCTTCCAGATTATATTTAAACAATTTGGCACCTACCAAACAGAACAACATATTCGTGATTACCATGATTGTTGTAAGGACAAGCAATAATGGGCTCTTGGTAATAACCGTATAAATATTGGCAGGAACACCTATTACAAAGAAAAACAAATAGATCAGATATGTACCAATCTCCTGGGATCCATTCAGCGCTTTAACCTGTTTATCGGCAAAAGTCGCAACCAGCACAGAAAACGTAGTGATCCACACATACTGGCTTCCCAGGAATCTAACTACGAAATTCATTAAAAGACCATCTGGTTCAAAACCATCAAACAATCCTGCAATCAATCTAGACAAAAATACAACAGCTACCGCATAAGCAACATTCAAGGCAATATCCTTTAACGAGATTTCTTTTCTGGACCAAAAAGCCGCCGCCTGTGTCTTCGCTTCCTGCGCACCCGCTCCAGATTCCACTTCCTGAATCATTGGATGCTTAAAGCGGTTTCTAAAGAACGCAGAACCAGAAATTGCAATCAAGACGAAGAAATAAGCGGCCATCAAGAGGTTATCCGCTACAGTTGCCGCAGCAGTTACATCAGCTCCAGCTGCATACTGAGATGCCATTGCAGCAAAATTTACACCTCCACCGATATAGGATCCTGTCATAATAGATGCTACTCTAGCCAAGTCATCTACATTTACATAAAAACCCTTTAACAAATTAAAAGCAAGAAAAGCTCCTACTGTTGTACCAGCGGCACCTATAAAAAAGAGAACCAGCATACGGCCCGTCTCTTTCCAAATACGTTTCAGGTTACACTGCAAGAGAAGCATAGGAATCGCCATTGGAACAATAACGCCCCACACGATGTCGTCATAAAGTACACAACTGGTCGGTATAATTCCAAGATTAGCAAGCACCATTGCCATCAGTAGCGCAACAATCGCTCCTGATATTTTTGAGGCCCATCGATACTTTTGCTCCGACCAAATTGAAATAAATACGCAAACACACAACACTGCCAAAAGTCCCCAGGTGTCATCTGCAGCGAACAAACTTTCTCGTCCAATACAATTCATCCAAAAATTAGCAAACATTTTTTTCTCCTTCTACCCGCCAACTTTAGTGTGCTGAAATCGCCACCTTGAAAACGCCATCCAGCTTGTTTTCGAAAATGCGGTAGGCTTCCTCAATATCCTTCAGCGAAAACCTGTGGGTAATCAGCGGAGTGGTGTCGATTTTTCCTTGCTCGATAAGAGCGAGGATTTCGGCACAGTCGCAACCGTCAACACCACCAGTCTTGAAAGTAAGATTCTTGCCGTACATTTCCGGCAGCGGTAAAACCATGGGTTTGTCGTAAAGGGCCACCACAGTCACGATGGCATTTGGTCTTGCGTTTTCCCAGGCCATGCGGAAAGTCTCTTCGGTGCCTGCCACTTCCAAAACCACGTCAGCGCCGCCATGGGCACTTTCGCTTTGCACCACCGCGCCACATTCCTCCGGCGTAGTCACAATCACCTGAGGATAATGCTTGCGGACAAATTCACGGCGGGCTTCGTCCTTTTCGCAGACGATAATCTTTTGAGGATTCTTAAGCATCACGCAAAGCAGCGCGCAAATGCCTGTGGGGCCAGCGCCAATGATCAGCACCGTATCCTCGGTCTTGATTTCAGAAATGCGGGCGGCCCAAAATCCTGTCGCCAGCACATCGCCAACAAAAAGAGCCCGCTCGTCACTAACGGAATCAGGAATCTTGTTCAGACCCTGATCTGCAAAAGGCACCCGCACAAATTCCGTCTGGCCGCCATCAATGCGGCAGCCCAAAGCCCAGCCGCCGTTCTTGTCGGTACAATTGTTCACGAAACCATTCTTGCAAAAGAAGCATTCACCGCAGAAAGTTTCCACATTCACCGTCACGCGGTCGCCGGCCTTCACGTTCTTCACATCATCACCGACGGATTCCACCACACCCACCATCTCGTGGCCTACGGTAATTCCCGGCACCGCCCGCGGCACAGAACCATGCTTGATGTGCAAATCACTGGTGCAAATACTCCCCATGGTCACACGGACAATGGCATCTCTCGGCCCCTGCAATTCAGGCTTCGGCTTTTCTACCAGTTCAAACTTCTTGTGTTCTTTATAGACGTAGGCTTTCATAATCAAAACTCAAAAACGCCGCACAATTCAAGCTTTGCACAGGCTAAACCTCCTCAAACATCACGAACTTCTCTTTCATGGAAATCTTGCCTACCTTGTAGCCAAAATCCAGAAGTTCTTTTTTGTAAGTCAAGAAGGTATGGTCCATGGGAAATCCAAGAACCTTTTCAATTTCATCGTAAGAAAGTTTGAAAGCCGCGGCAGCTTCACCAGATTTCTGCGCGGCACTCGTCGCGGTCTTGATCAGCGACGTTCCCTTGGTCTTGATGTATTTCCACAGCGGTTCGTATTTACTCATACCGGGAAATATATCAAAGATTGCAGGGCAAAAGTTTTACCACTGTTCGTTGTGGATAAAATCAGGGTGCCACTTGTTCAGTGGCTTGGCGGGTTTTTCGGGGTACCCGATGGCGAGAGTCGCCAGGGGAACGATGTTTTCAGGAAGCTTCAGCAAATTCTTCAAAAATTCAACGCGCTCCATGGTGGGATACACGCCCAGGCAAACGCCACCGAGGCCAATGCCGTGGGCAGCCAGCAGAATATTTTCCGCAGCGGCGGCCGCATCAAAAATCCAGTAGTCCTTATTGCCTTCAATGGTGGCATCCATATCGCCGCAAACGACGACGGCCACATTGGCGCGAGCCACAGGATCCGCATACTTCACCGTTTCAGCATAAGTCTTTTTCGTTTCGGAATTACGCACCACCACAAAACGCCAAGGCTGCTTATTGCAAGCGGAAGGAGCCGCCATGCCTGCGCGAAGAATCGTTTCAATCTGTTCATCAGATACATTCTGTTCTGTAAAAAAACGGACTGAAGCGCGGGAGTGAATTGCATTTAAAAGAGACATAGATTCCTGCATAAAAACTCCTACTTGCTTAAAGCCTTCTGAATAGCCGGTTCCAAATCCTTGCCAGTAACCGCAGGTTCAAAACGGCCAAGCACTTCGCCCTCGGCGCTTACCAGGAACTTAGTAAAATTCCAGCGGATATCGTTATCCCCAGCGGACTGCTTGTTGGCCTTGGACGCCATGATGGTCACCAGACTCATCAGCGGATGCTTCAGGCTGAATTTCTTCACGCCAGTCTGATCCTTAAGCCATTGATAAAGAGGAATGGCATTTTCGCCGTTCACATCAATCTTCTGGAAGCGGGGAAACTTGGTGCTAAAACGCAAAGTGCAGAATTCCTGAATCTCGGCGTCGGTTCCAGGAGCCTGACCGCCAAACTGATTGCAAGGAAAGTCCAGAATTTCAAAGCCCTGGGAGCCGTACTTATCGTAAAGTTCATCCAGGTCGTTATACTGTGGTGTAAACCCGCACTTGGTAGCCGTATTCACAATCAGCAGCACCTTGCCCCTGAACTGAGAAAGGGAGACATCTTCACCCTTGTTATTCTTCACCGTAAATTGATAAATATCCTGGGACATAAGAACTCCTGTGATAAGGCGACCCATTTTTGTTTAAACTCAATATACAAATTATATCGTGCACGATACAATAGCAATAGTGAAGAATTTAGGGATTCAGATTTCAACGGCAAGATTAAGGACAAATACCCTAAAATCAAACGCCCGGCATTTCTGCCAAGCTATGTCAAGGAATACTTTCCCCATCTTTTCGTTTATTGCCCCTTGACATCCTAAATTTTCTAAACTATATTTCCATAGTGCACAAAAGTGCATTTAAAAAACTTTGATTTATGCCCTGCCGTTTTCGCATGTCTGCAGGGAAGGAGATGGATTTTTGAGCTTTATAAGCATTCCTTACAATATCAATGGATTTCATGAATATATAACACAAGTGTTATGTATTTCACATTTGCTATAATCTTTTTGTTATTTTTATGCAGTAAAATAAAGCTTAAAGGTTATATAACGAATCAGAGAATTTTGCTCCTTCGCTCAATCACGACTAAAATAGACGGCTTTGCAAACCTCAAGGATAATGATCCGCCAAAACAGGGGTGGGTTTCATCCATTCGCCAGGCTCTGGGAATGACTGCTCTGCAGCTCGCAAATAGGCTTGGTGTCAGCCAACCTCGCATTGCAAAAATGGAGCAGAACGAGGATAACCTAAAAATCTCTACAATGAAAAAGATTGCAAGTGGTTTAGGCTGCGATTTCGTTTATGGTTTTGTTCCAAAAGAACCTCTAGATAAGATGATTCTAAATCGAGCACAACAGAAAGCGGCGAAAATGCTTTCAATCGTCAACACGAACATGGCTCTCGAAGATCAGCTAGCCAAAGACCCGCACATTCTAGAAGATTTGACAAATGACATAACCAATAAAAACATCAAACAAATTTGGGACGATTGATGAACTATGAAAAATCCAATTAATCAACTTATGGACTGGCGATGTAGCCGACGAGTTTTTCAAAATGTGCGAGCAGAACAATGTTCCCCTCAAGGATGCATGCAGGTTCATCTTTTCTGGCATTACGTTGAAAAAGGCAACGGAACTTTTCAAACTGCCTAGGGAAATTCTCGAAAAGAACTACAACTTCGAAACAAGGCAAAACCGCGACAGGATTTCGCTGAAACAGATCGTTTTTGTCACGAAATTTCGTAACGAGTCGTTTTTATTGTAGAAAAATCACATTACAAGCATTCCGTAGGTCTTTTTCTCATGAAAAAAGCAAGAAAAAAGACCCAACAATTCTTCGATTTTCTCAAAAGTTATACAAATTTCTACGGCACATTTGTAAATATGCCGTAGATTTTTACACACAACAAACAATACACAAACATTTGCATTTGTGTATAAAATATTGTATATTTAGACCATGTCCAAAATCATGGTAGCACACGATATTGTAGCCTCATACGACGGCATTGTCAGAACATCCGACTTCAACGAAAACGGAATCCGCAATGACGAGCTGTCTAGATTCTGCACTAGCGGAAAACTTTACAGAGTTCGCAAAGGCGTGTACAGTGCCGTTCCGACGAACGAAATAGCAGAAGAACAGCTGCTTGCAGAACTCTTGCCCGATGTAGTCATCTGCATGGAATCGGCTCTCTACTATTACGGCTATAGCGACCACGCCCCCACGGAATGGACGATTTCCGTGCCTAGGTCATTTTCACGTTCCAGACTTAAAATTGAAGGACTTTTTCTAAAACCACGATATGTGCAAGAAGAACTTTTCGACCTTGGGCTAAGCACGGAAAACTTCAACGGGTTCGAACTAAAAATTTACGACCGAGAACGATGCGTCTGCGACTGCTTCAAGTACCGCAACAAAATAGACAGCGAGCTATTCAACAAGGCCTTGAACGCTTACGCAAGCGACCCCCAGAAGAATCTAATGAAACTTCTGGATTACGCACGGAAAATGCGAGTACAAAAGAAAGTTAGAGAAATTATGGAGGTTCTGCTCAATGGCTGATCGCGCAGCATCGGTACTTGAATTCTTAAAAGAAAAGCCAAGCATAGATGCGTTTTTTAGGATTAAAATTTTCTTACATATACTTATACATAAAAAAATATGTATATTTAAAGTATGGAGTTTGAGTGGGACGAAAAGAAAGATGTTGCAAATCAAGAAAAGCATGGAGTTTCCTTCGAAAAGGCTCAAGACGCATTTTTTGATGACAAGAGAATCATTCTTTTAGACACCAAACACTCCGAATCCGAAAAACGTTATTTTTGCATTGGCCAAACAACTGATGGAATTTTAACAGTTCGTTTTACCATGCGAAATGAAAACATTCGCATATTCGGTGCCGGTTTTTGGCGTCAAGGGAAGAAAATTTATGAAGACAAATATGTACAAAAGCCCTAGCAAGGAAATCGTTCAGGCATTGGATGCCGCAGTAGAAATCGAAGACTTTCTTCCTCCCCCTGCAGAACTTGTGAAAAGAGAGAAGAAAGAAAAAATCACAATTCAGCTAGATTCTGCTTGTGTACAATTTTTCAAGGACGCCGCAGAAAAGAGCGGATCAAAGTACCAAACGCTTATTAACGCCGTCTTGGTAAAATATGTGGAGCACTACTCAAAACCAAAAAATATTCATCATAAACCGATGATGGTTTCGGACACACACGGCCCCGGATATAGCGTTTAATCCGAAAGACAAAACACCCTGAAGCATTGAACTTCAGGGCGTTTCTTTAGGTTTGGATCCTTCGCCCTAACGGGCTCAGGGCGGACAGCACTTGGCAACTTGTTGCCTTAGTGCGCATGGTCCCCGCAGGGGGAATGACTCGCGCCGATGGCGCTTTGCCTCTCCCGCGGCAACCTCTACTACTTCACAACGATATTCACCAGCTTACCGGGCACGGCAATAACCTTAACCACGGTCTTGCCAGCAGTAAACTCTTGAACGCGTTCGTTAGCCATGGCGAGAGCTTCCAAAGCAGCCTTGTCCAGGCTCTTATCGACATTTGCCTTGGCGCGGAGCTTGCCGTTCACCTGGAACACGACTTCGACGGTGTTTTCCACAGCCTTGCTTGCGTCGGCTTCAGGCCATGCAACATTTGTCAAGGAACCTTCGTGACCGAGGATGCTCCACATTTCTTCAGCAATGTGCGGTGCAAACGGGTGCAAGA
Organism: Fibrobacter sp.; assembly: GCA_045616805.1. Classification (GTDB taxonomy): domain Bacteria; phylum Fibrobacterota; class Fibrobacteria; order Fibrobacterales; family Fibrobacteraceae; genus Fibrobacter. The sequence goes on along the minus strand of JAZLHK010000082.1, from coordinate 60,815 downwards.
GTTTTACGAATGTTTCGCAAGGTTCGCGGTAACGCTTGTCCATCTTCATCATTTCATTGTTGAAGATCATCAGCTGGCTAATTGCAGTGTTGAAGCTCATGTTATCAAGATCGCTTGTAACCTTGATAATTGTCTGGTGCATAATCTTCTGAATATCTTCAGGAGCTGCTTCGTCAACAAATACAGGAGCAACATCTTCGTCACCGATTACAGAGCGCCATGCACGAGCAAGGAAGCGGTTCATGCCTTCAATGCCCTTGGTCTGCCAAGGCTTCACGGCATCCAGAGGACCCATGAACATTTCGTACAAACGAAGGCTGTCTGCACCGTAGTCGCGAACCACGTCGTCCGGGTTCACAACGTTCTTCAGGGACTTACTCATCTTGGCAACGATCTGCTTCAGTTCGATGTCGGTACCCTTCTTGAAGAACTTGCCGTTCTTTTCTTCCACTTCATCAGTGGGAACCTTGGAGCCGGCTGCGTCTTCGTAAGCGAAGGCAAGAATCATGCCCTGGTTGAAGAGCTTCTGGAAAGGTTCGTCGGTAGAGACGAGGCCCAGGTCGAAGAGGACCTTGTGCCAGAAACGGCTGTACAGCAAGTGGAGCACAGCGTGTTCTGCACCGCCCACATAAAGGTCGACAGGCATCCAGTACTTTTCAAGTTCCTTGGCCAGGAATGCGTCGCCGTTGCAAGCGTCAATGTAACGGAGGTAGTACCAGCAGGAGCCAGCCCACTGCGGCATGGTGTTGGTTTCGCGAACGCCCTTGCGGCCGTTCTTGTCTACAACGTTGAGCCATTCAGTTGCGTTGGCCAGCGGAGACTGACCGCCGTCACCCGGCTTGTAGTCCTGCAGATCCGGCAGCTGCACGGGGAGTTCAGCATCGTCGACGGTAGAGATTTCGCCATCTTCCCAGTGGATAATCGGGAACGGTTCGCCCCAGTAGCGCTGACGGCTAAAGAGCCAGTCACGGAGCTTGTAGTTCACGGTAGCCTTACCGATCTTGTTGGCTTCAAGCCATTCGATCACCTTAGCCTTGCCAGCTTCCTTGTTGAGGCCGTTGAGGCAGAGGGTGTCGTTCTGGCTGTTGATGTAGGTGCCGTCGGCAGCCCAGCATGCTTCGCCAGCAAGGACCTGGGGCTTCACATCTTCCGGGCAGGATGCATCCGGTTCCATGATGCAGATAACAGGCAGGTTGAACTTCTTTGCAAATTCAAAGTCACGAGTATCATGGGCAGGCACAGCCATGATGGCGCCGGTGCCATAGCCAGTCAAAACGTAGTCAGCCACCCAAACCGGAATCTTGGTGCCGGTCAGCGGGTTGATGGCGTAGGAGCCAGAGAACACACCGGTCTTTTCCTTGGCGAGTTCGGTACGGTCCAGGTCGCTCTTGAGGGCGGCGGCGTGAACGTAGGCTTCCACAGCTTCCTTCTGTTCCGGGGTAGTGAGGGTCGGAACCAGCTTGTGTTCAGGAGCCACCACCATGTAGGTTGCGCCAAACAGGGTATCGCAACGGGTGGTATAAACGCGAAGCTTGTTTTCGGTAGCATTACCGTTTGCATCAGCGATTGCGAAATCCACTTCTGCACCCTGGCTCTTACCGATCCAGTTCTTCTGCATGTCCTTCACGCCCTGGGGCCAATCCAGCTTATCGAGACCCTTGAGCAAGCGGTCGCCATAATGCGGGATGCGCATGAGCCACTGCTTCAGGTTGCGGCGTTCCACTTCCTTGGTGCCGCACTTTTCGTGAGAACCGTCGTTCAGAACTTCTTCGTTAGCGCAAACGATCTTGCAGTGCTTGCACCACCAGACCTGAGCGTCGGCGTAGTAAGCAAGGCGCTTGGAATCCTTGTAAAAACGAACTGCCTTGGTACCTTCCTTCTGAACTTCTTCAGGAATCGGCAATTCTTCAATCGGGCGGCCCTTCTGCTGTTCATCATCGAACCAGGTGCCGTAAAGGCGCTTGAAGATCCACTGGGTCCACTTGTAGTACTTCGGGTCGGTGGTGTTCACTTCCTTTTCCCAGTCGTAGCTGAGGCCAAGGCGCTGGATCTGACGGCGGAAATTGTCGCAGTTCTTCTTGGTGGTGATTGCCGGATGGGTACCGGTCTGAATAGCGTACTGTTCGGCAGGCAGACCGAAAGCATCCCAACCCATGGGGTGCAAGACGTTGAAACCCTTGGAACGCTTGTAGCGGCAAATGATATCCGTTGCGGTGTAACCTTCGGGGTGACCAACGTGGAGGCCAGCGCCACTGGGATACGGGAACATGTCCAGGCAGTAGAACTTGGGCTTGGACTGATCGGTGCCAGTCTTGAAGGTCTGATGTTCAGCCCAGTAAGCCTGCCACTTGGTTTCAATTTCTTGCGGATTATACTTTGCCATATTTTCCTCTTGAGCACTGAGCTGTGAGCACTGAGCTGTGAACTAAAAAATCGCCGTTCCACGGCACCATTGAAGTGCGCGCAGCGCCATTATCTAAGTTCATATCTCAAAGCCAGCCCTAGCTGACGTCTCACTCCTCATAGCTTCGTTAAAATTTTACGGGCGAAAAGATAGAAAATGCCCCAAAACGTGATAAAAGTTCCCTGTCCATCAATACCTTTAAATAGGATTATTGTCTTCTTTCTCCTTTTTTGCGGCATCTCTCCCCTAAAAAAGTTATTTTTCAGTCATGCTTACCGCTAATAAATTATTCTCAGCAGTTTTGCTTTCCGGCGCCATGGCCTTGGCCTTCGCCCAGGACAACTACGAAGCCGATACTGATGCCGCGTGGATTGCCAGCCAGAATGGCGGTAACACGGAACTCAATGACGGCAACAATGATGAACCCAATGCAGCCTGCATCGGAGATGGCTGCAGCCCAGAGGACATTGCCGGTAATAATTCTAACACGGACGTCAACTCAGCAGACGACAATTCTGCAAGTAGCACACCCGACAGCGCCAATGTTGCCGACACCACAGGCGACAGCACCGCAATCAAAACTGCAAACGACAGCCTGAAAGTCGCCGCCCAGGATGACGACTACTGCACTCCCGCAGACTCCCTGCTTCCCGAATGCCAGGACGTCCCCGACGATAACGAGACAAACACTTACGACCGGTACATCCAGGAAAATGCGGAACAGTACCAGGCTCGCAAGGAAGGCTTCTCCCGTAGAATCCATATTGGATTCCGTCTAGGCGGAGGCATGAACCTGCCCACCTACGGAAACAAGATTGAAGACTGGAATTTCGGCTATGACCTGAACGCAGGCCTACTCGCCCAAATGCCTTTCCTCGCCCGCAACGTCACCCTGACTCCGGAACTGGATTTTTCCTACCGTCACTACAGCTATGAATCAGGAAACAGTTACTCTGATAACGAAGCGGAAGTGAGCGTAATGCTCTTTGAAATCCCCATGATCATCGGTTACCATTTTGATGATGACGGATTCTTCGTAGGCATTGGTCCTGATCTCGCCCTCAAATTGGCAGGTTACTCGACCTTCAAGCAGACGATTGACACCGGCGCCGATGCCAAGGACGGCAAAAGATTTGAAAAGGACAAGCGAAAGAATACGCTTCCCACTAGTGGCGTAGAAGTTGGTGCAGCCATCGAAATCGGCTATATGGTCAACAATCACTTTTCCATTGATTTCCGTGCAGTCCAGTATTTTACCAATCTGCTGAACAAGGATGTGGTGGCTGAATCCGGCCTGATGAAAACGGAACTACACACGCTCCACTTGAATCTTGGATTTGCCCTACTGCTTTAATCCAAGTAGCCCCCGTATATCCGTTTACAATTTTTCCTACAGACAAAGAAAATCCCGTCTAAAGCGGGATTTTTTGTTCCAAAAAATTAGATACAACGTAAACTTTTTTTTCTACACACTTTTTACACGGAAGTATATTTTTACATGTGGGTATTGAGTGTCTCATTTATTATTATTCGACTATGAATTTAAAATTCCTTCCATTCTTGGCCTCCGCAGTCCTGGCACTTTCCATTTCTGCCCACGCCGATGAATTTGACGATTTCGACTCCAATTCTGATTCCGCCACCAGCGAAAGTTCCGAAGCCACCGACGGCGAATCAGAAGACGAGGAATCTTCAGAAACCGCAGCAGCCTACGACGGCACCACCGATGGTGAATTTGCCGATGACGAAGAATATGCAGCCGCCTACGCTCGCTACAAGGCGGAGCAGACTTCTAAATCAGAAATTAACCGTCAGCGTACCGAAGGTTTCGCCCGTACCATCCAGTTGGGCGTCCGTGCCAGCGCAGGTATCAATACCTTTTTTGGCGACGAAGCAGAAGACTGGTCCATCGGTCCCATTTTTGGCGGCGGCCTTCTGGTAAAAATGCCCCTGGGCGTAAAGAATTTGAGCATCGTTCCGGAATTGACATTCAACTATCGCTACTATTCCTTTGAAACCGACACAGACTTCGGAACAGATGATGCCGACATCAGTGTCATGATTTTTGAAATTCCGTTAATTGTCCGCTACACTTTGGAAGATTACAATCTCTATGCGGGACTGGGCCTGAACCTGGCACTGAAACTCACAGGAAGTTCCGAATACAACCAGAATTTTGACGGAGGCTCTCCCGTCACCGACAACAACGCCCTGGTAACCTCCAGCGTCGAAGTAGGCGGAGCCCTTGATATTGGTTACATGCTAAGCCGTTACATCAATATCGACGTCCGCGTAATTCAGAGTTTCACCAACCTGCTGAACAAGGCCCTGGTTCCTGAAGGACGATTCCAGAACGCCAACCTAAAAACCTTCTACACATCCATCGGTGTGAACTATTTGTTCTAGCAAAAAAAATGGACTTCGAGCTTGTTGCCTGAAGTCCATTTCTATTTTCACATTCTTAAGACTAAATAGTCCTACGTCACTTTACCGGCGATTACGGCGGAGCTTCTGAATTTCCCTATCCATGAGACGCTTTTCTACGGCAAAGAAACTTTCATCCTTGCGGACTACGTTCTTGTAAATGACATCGGCCAAATCCGGCTCTCCGGCCAAAAGGGCGATCAACACACAGTTACGCAGGAAGAATTCATCCATTTCGCTCATTTCATAGCGGTCATAGAAATCTGCAACTAGAACGGCGCCACGGGCGTAATCCTTGGCACGGGCAGCTTCCATAATATTGAATTCATCCGCAAACTCCTGTGGAAGCTTGCCTGCAGCCACTAGATTACGAATCTTCCCATAAACTTCATTGGAGTCGCGAGTTTCAATGGGAATGGTCCGAATCCATTCAATATAGTCCACACGGAATTTCTGGAATTCAGGGGAAGCCTCAAGAATTGCAAGACGAGCGCTGTCTGCGGCAGCAGCAGCAACTGTTGTAGAATCAGCGGTGGAGTCAGCCATAGTGGCGGCAGGCAACTTATCTAGTTCACCTGCATAAGCCAGAAGTCCCAACTTCTTATAGTTGTCAATACCAGATTCCAGCATGGCCTTTACGCGAGCAGGACGACGCAATTCGTAATCTTCCGGGCTTAAGTATTCCTGCCAGCAGACTTCACAGGAATCGAACATCTGGACAATATGAGCCTCGGAATGAACAAAGCGGGCTTCCTCTGCACGATTATCCACCATGGGAACAAAAATGCTGTTGGGCTCAATACCTTCCAAAAGGCTAGCCACCATCTTGTTGGTAAAGAGGAAGTTGCGTTCACCGAAGAATTCCGGATCGCGGTGGATGCGCTGGAATTCCTTAATCATGGTGGAATCGGTGCTGAATCGACCAATGCCCTTCTGGTAAACCGGTTCGTCACTGGCAATCATGATAATGTCCGGCTCATCCGTAGACTTGTACAGACTCACATAGGGGAAGGTCTTGTCCAACGCCTTCAGGATGTTCAGGAACATCAGATCGTTGAATTCGTAGGTCTGGATCCACTGTACCCAAAGTCCACCCGGCTTCATGTAGCGGCGCATCTTGGCATAGAATTCATGTGCGAAGAGGCCTGCCACACCACTTACCCACGGATTTGAGGGCACACTGATAATCATGTCGTACTGACGATGATTGGTATGGAAGAAGGTGGTAGCATCATCAATGAAAATATGAATGCGGGGATCATCGTAACCACGGCTATTCCAGGGATAGAAACCCTTGGCCAAGTCCATCATGGCTTCTTCAATTTCAACGCAGTCAAAATCCTTTAGCAGCGGGTCAGCCAAAAGATAGTGGGCACCCATACCGCTACCAAAGCCAACCATGGCAGCATCGTAGGGTTCCGTCTTCACGGCCATGGGCATAAATGCGGTCGCTGCCTGGGTCAGTTCATCACTGGAAATGGGAGATTCACGGTCCTTGCTCAGACTAGCATCTGCCTTACCGTTCGTCTTCACGTAATAGTGAACCTTGGATTCGTGGAAGCTGATAGTTGCGGTCTTACCGTCAATGACATGAATCTTTTCATCGGGATGAAGATTCTTGAAGGAGCGGAAAACACCGGAGGTAATCAGATGCGGGTCAAAGTTGACGAAGAATGCAGGCAGCACCATTACGGCTGCGGCCACATAGAACATCACATTACGACGCCAGCGCTTGCGGTAAATGGCCAGCAGAATGAAACCGATGGCAAAATCAAGAATTGCAGCAAGAACCAGGGCGCCCTTCAACTGTAACAATGGCAAAAGCAATAGGCCGCCGCCAGCAGAGCCCAAGATAGAACCCAGGGTATTCCAGCCGTAAACCTTTCCGATGGGAGCCTCGCTCTTGAAAGCGCGGGTAAGAATCAGGGTAATGAGCGGAAGCGTCATGCCAGCAAAGAAACTGGTAGGCACCATCCACAGCAGGGACAATGCATACTTGAAGAGACTCCAGCAAACATAACCATCCGTCGTCGGGTTGAAAATCTGGTTTGCCTCATTCATCATGGCCCAGAAGGGCTCATGGAAGTACAGCGTGCAGAGTGCAAAGAATGCCATAAAGATCTGCGCCAGGGAAAGGACCACCAGGGAATCCTTCTTCAGGAGTTTTCCGCTGACCGCACTACCGATGGCAAGGCCCAGAATGAAGGCCGAAAGCATCTGGTCAAAACTATGGCTGGAAGACCCCATCAAAAGGGAAAGCAAGCGGGTCCAAACAATTTCGTAAACGAAGGACGTAAGACCAGTAATAGCAGCAATCCAGAGCCACATATTCTTATGGGGCATAGGCAAATTATGCTTTGCCACATAGTCTTCGTTCAGGTCTTCCTCAGATTCTCCATCGTCTTCTGTCACATGAATCGGCGAGGTTGAAAGTCCAATAAAGCTAAACACAGCCGCCAGCAGGAAGTTGATGGAAGCAGCCACAATCAGGGTAGCATGGTTTCCTATTTCAGGAATCAGCAAATAACTCGTCGCAAGAATACCGATTGCAGAACCCAGGCTATTGGTAAAATAAAGCATGGGAAGTGAAACCTCTGCACCACTCTTGCGCATGAGACCTGCCGCAATGAAGGGGAACGTCATACCAACAGCAATGGCAATGGGAAGCGTAGAGCCCGTAGCAAGAATCACTTTCGCAATTTCAGCACCGCGGGAGCTCAGGGAGGCCGTAAATTCAGAGTCGTAGAAAATCCCCGTCAGCCAGTTATACATGGGATGGTAGGCGACACCGCCAATGCCGATGCCCAGTTCCACCAGGCCGTAACCTAGGAGGGGGCGCCTGGTTTTCGTCACCAGCTTGCCAGCCACAAAACTACCGATAGCAAGGCCGCCCATATAAATGCAAAGAGTAAGCACCTGACCATAGCTGGAGTGTCCCAGGAAAAGCTTAAGATAACGGGCCCAGGAGCCCTCGTAAATCAGGCCTGCAAAACCGGACAACGCAAACAGGAAATAAATAAGAATATTCATGGCGTAAATTTATACTAAAACAACAGCGTAAATTGAAAACATTTTTTTGTAAAGTACTCTCCGAAGTACAAAAAAAAGCGCGGCCATCAAGTCGCGCATTTTTCTAGACATTTTTTACTACGTCTTTTCTCCAGTAACGATGGACGTCATCTTCTGGGTTAAACGCTGCGTCATTGACAAATTATCCTCAGCGTTACCTTCGAGAAGCTTAGCAGCATCCGCCTCAGCCTTCTTGGCGGCTTCAGCAGCCTTAGCGGCAGCAATGGCTTCTGCGGACCAGGGGGTAAGACCAACCACGTTGTCCACCGGCAGGGAAAATGCTATTCCCTGTCCCATGGTGTCTAGGCCTGCCTTCTGGTAAAGAGCGTGCAAGACATCATCCTTGATATTCGTATCCACAAGAATCATGATGATTTCTTTTTCCGGCTGGACTGCAATATGGAAAAGAGACTCTGCTTCCTTATTGGCAGTACCACGGGCATTCAGAATTGTGCCTCCGCGGGCGCCAGCGCCTTTAGCAGCATCCATAACCGCTTCAGAAAAACCTGCATTTACAACGCAAAAGATGACTTCGTGACTGAATCCGTTCATTTTTCATTTCTCCGGACCGCATCGCGGTTATCGCTTAAAAAGTTAAAGATGGACTTGCCGATAATACTGGACATGGGAATCGTATAGGCGAGGCCCTTACCACCTACTATTGTATTGAATTTTTCTTCCAGGCTTTCCATTGCCGCCTTCACATTCTCTTCTCCAATCATGCTGAAAATCACGGCACGATCGGCATCCGTAAGACCCATGGCGGCAGCAATTTCGCGAGGTGCAGTCCCTTGTCCATAAACCACAATCTGCATGTTTACTCCAAAACTCTGGATATGGTCCATGTAAAAATCAGCCTTATTGCGGCTCACAACCGTAATCAGCACCTTCAGCTTGTTGACCGTTACTCTGGCGCGTCCATCCTTCGTAGGAGCTCGACGTATGTACTTTTTCAAATCAGTCATATTCCATCCTACATAAAGTCGATGATCTGCTCATCATCCGCATCCTGGATACGGCGCATCATCATACGGTTTCTTACAAATCTGGACGCAACAGCCTTAAAGCCAAGAACCTGAATCGTAATAAGGGGCGTCATGGCCACCATGGCCACAATACCAAAGGCATTGCTCAAAATTCCAGATTCTCCGTGGAATGTTGCGCAAGCACCAATGGACAAAGGTAAAATAAAGCTGGATGTGAGAGGTCCACTTGCAACACCACCAGAGTCAAAGGCAATGGCCGTATAAAGTTTCGGAACAAAAAAGGAAAGTCCCAGGGAAACAAAGTAGCCAGGAATCAAATAATAAATAAGAGGGAATCCGTAAATGATACGAATCATGGAAAGACCAATGGAAATGCCTACGCCAACGGAAAGGGCGATAAGCATAGAGCGCTTGGTTACCAAACCGCCGGTGATTTCTTCCACCTGCTTGTTAAGCACATGGACAGCAGGTTCTGCCAAAACCACCACCATACCGAGAATAAAGCCGCCTATGACAAGAGCGCGAGGCATTTTCACCAGCTGTTGACCCAGTTCAAATCCAATGGGCATGAAGCCCACCGTCACTGCAGTCAGGAAGATAACCAAACCGACAAACGTATATACAATACCAAAAGCAATCTGTACCAATTTGGCTCGAGAAAGTTTCAGGACAGTCACCTGTAAAATCACGAAGAAAATAACGATGAGGGCTAGAGCAACAATCACTTCCTTAGCCACAGTCATTACCGTCGGCAGGAAATTTGCACCGAGGCAAGCATCAATAGAATAGGCATTTTCTGAAAGCGTATAGGTCAAATCGCCTTTAGCGAACAGCACCAGTCCCATCAAGGCCAGCATGGGACCTACAGAACAAAGTGCAATAAGACCGAAGCTATTTTCGTTAGCATTCTTACCGCCAATGGCACCCGCCACACCTACGCCGAGAGCCATGATGAAAGGCACCGTAATGGGGCCCGTGGTAACGCCACCCGAATCAAAGGCCAACGGCACAAAGATATCCCTTCCCTGAGACAGCATCAGCATGCCCAACATGAAGAGCATCATATAAAAGAAGATGATGATGGAAGAAAGGTCAATTTTAAAAACGATCTTCACAATGGAAATCAGGAGGAAGAAACCCACGCCCACGCCCACGGTCGCAACCAGCAAGGTAGGATTCAAGGCATTCTTCACCTGTTCCGCCAATACGGACAAATCTGGTTCTGCAATGGTGATGAGCACGCCCATGACAAAGCACACGGACACCAGTAAAAGCAAGCGGCGAGACTTGGCAAGACCGGACCCTACATGCTCTCCCATGGGAGTCATGGCAAGATCGGCCCCCAGATTGAATAGACCGATGCCCCCCACCAAAAAGATGGCGCAAACAACAAAGACAACCATTTCCTTTGCAGAAAATGTCACCAGCGGAGTGAAGGAAAGCAGCAAAACAATCAGTGTCACGGGTAACACCGATTCAAAGGCTTCCTTCAACTTTTCAACAAGAATCTTTGACATTAGTCTCCCAAGTACTCTACGGCAAAAATCAGCGTAGAACCACCAGGAATAGGACCTGCGGCACGACTACCATAACCAAGTCCCGGCGGAACAATGAGAATTCTCTTTTCACCAGGGAGCATACCCTGGACGCCCAGATCCCAGCCACGAATCACACGACCACCACCCAGCGGGAAGCTGAAAGGCTGGCCACGGTCACGGGAACTATCGAACTTATAACCATTGGTAAGCCAACCTGTGTAATGGACATGAACCATGGAGCCAGCCTTAGCAGGTTCACCTTCACCCTGCTTGATGATTGCATAGCGAAGTTCTTCGGAACCATGTTCCAGCTGAAGGCTTGCGGTATCCGGGAAGAAGTCCATCTGGGCGGCCAATTCCTCATCCACTTCGGAAGACACCAGTTCCACACGGAAAACCAGAGTGGAGTTGGAAGGAATCATGGAATAGGCAGTAGCGCCATAACCCATGGAAGGAGCGATACGGAGCCAACGGACACCGCCTTCACGCATGCCATCCAGGCCCTGCTCCCATCCCTTAATCATCTTGCCAGCACCCATCACCACGGAAAGGGGCTTGCCCAGATCCTTGGAACTTCCGAACTTTCGGCAGCTGAGGAGCCAGCCCGTGTAATGAGTCTTCAGCACGGCGCCAGCAGCAGCGGGCTTTCCAGTACCAACCTTCTCATCGAAAATTCTCAGGCCCTTGGAAGCTTCGCGCCACTTGAGGCTTGCAGGTTCCAAATCAGCAGGGCAGTTATCCGGAGCCATGGGCTTTTCAGCATGGACCAGCTCCACTTCAAAGTAAAGGTCGGAATTTGGGGGAATGCCATCCAGAGAATTGCTGCCATAGGCAAGATGGGAAGGAATGGTAAGCTTACGCTGTTCACCCACCTTCATACCGATAAGGCCGCGGTCCCAGCCAGGGATAACCTGGCCAACGCCAACGGTAAATTCAAGGGGTTCGCCTTCATAGGAGTTGGCGAAGGGCTGAGGGCCCTGGGGCGCGGCAGCAGCGATTGAATCCTGTTCAGCGAGGTAGGCAGCAACATTCTTCATGGAATCAGCCAGAGCCTGGGCCTGGGCAATGGCGGCACTATCAGGAATTGCCACCTTGGACTTTTTCTTGCTCTTCTTGCTGTCTTCCACAGCCTTGATCATGCCATCTACAACAGCCTGGAGAGAATCGGCCTGGGCACGTGCCAAAGCAGATTCACTAGGAGGTTCGGCAGGAACCGTTGTAGAATCAATCTTTGCGGAATCAGTCTTTAAAGAATCGACCTTGGTAGTATCGGAAACTGCGGCAGAATCAACCGTTTTCACGGTGTCCAGAAGGTCCGCCAGCAAAAAGCCCTTGTAATGGACCTGGATCAACTGGCCAGCGCGAATTGTATCGCCTTCACCCGCTTTTACGGTCTCGACCTTAAACTGGGTGGTGGCCCAAATGTTGGTTGCAAACAGCAACACAAGAAAAAGCTTTAATTTCGACATAGAATCTCCTATCCCATAAGATAGAAAATGCTAGTTTTAGAGAGAAAGGTTTAATACAGAAAACGGAAAAGATTATGCTCTCGATTATCATCATCATTGCAATTATTCTGTTATCCATTATTCTTGCAGGCATTGGGGCCTATGTGGTTATCCACAGCACCGACGAGAAGGAAGAGGTCAAGCCCGTCATTGACGTTTCGGGCCAGTATGCCGTCGTGGTCCGTCCCGCCCGCGAATCCATCACGAATGTAAAGCCCAGCGAAGCGTCCCTCCGCTCCTGGCTGGAAACTCAGGGCCAGCTTTCTCCCGAAGAACGCGAAGCTCTCATTGCCCAGTGGAATGCAACTATCGAGGAAACCATCCGCGTCATTGACGAAGGCGACAAGAACGGAACGGTGACCTACCGCATTGAACTTGGCCCCAAAGGCAAGAACTACTGTAAGTTTGTAAACGAAGAAAACTTCATTACCCGTGAACAAATCCGAAACCACGCTGAAATCCTCCCGCCCTATGTACTGGGTTGCGACTGCAAGCTTTTGCCCAAGCAGCCCTGGGAAAATCCCAGCAAGTCCGGATGGAAGGCCGTGGTTCCAACCCACGGAAGTTCCTACGACGTTCCCGACTGGAGGCAGCTTGCGTAAATCACTATTATCCGCAGTATTACTCGCTCCCGCCATTTCCCTCGCCGCAGGTTCGGCAATCATCACATTGGAAATGCCCGTAGGCGCCCGCCAGCTGGGTATGGGCGAAGTTGGTGCAGCATTGGCTGACGACGCTACCGCCATGTACTACAACCCGGCAGGTCTCGCATTTGGTCCCCTGGCCGACGAATGGAAGACCAGCTATAGCGTAGACGCCAAGCAGGCACCCTACTTCACCTCCATGGCATCCCGTTCAAAGAACGGATTCTTCGCCAAGAGCGAACTCTGGGCAGGTACCGCCAACGGCATCCTGAAATTTGACGGCGAACAGTGGGTGGACTACTATTCCGTAACCCTCCAGGGCAACGCCAAGGTGAAGGACGCCGTTCGCGTCTATGCAGGTACCGAACGCGGCCTGGACGAATACACCCGCCAGGTAAAGAAGTTCAACGACATCAATAACGCCGACGACGAATCCCATGTCGTAGAAGTGAAGATGCCCTGGAACCTGATCGTGAAGGACACGGTCACAGCAGTTCTCTACGAGAGCCGCACAGAAAAACTTTGGGTGGGAACCCCCAAGACCCTGTACCGTTTTGACGGCAAGGCCTGGAAGAGCTACGAATCCGAACTGGGAGCCCACCGCATTACTGCCCTGACTGCCCAGGGAGCCTCCCTCTGGATTGGTACCGACGACGGCCTCTTCGTCTACCGCAACGGCCAGTTCGAACAGAAGGGCAAGGTTCTCCCCAGCCAGAAGATCAACGCCCTGGTATGGTCAGAAAACCGCAAGGAGCTCTATGTGGCAGCAGATGGAGCAGGTATTGCCCGTCTGGTCCCCAAGAAGAGCGTCAACGACAAGGACCGCTGGAGCCTGTTCAATGAAGAAGATGGCATCATGGACCTGCAGGCCACAGACCTGGCCGTAGATAGTTCCGGCCATGTATGGGCTGCCCACAAGGGCGGTCTTTCCCATTTCACCCTCCGCAAATGGGAACAGGTTCAGTTTGCAGACAACACCGTAAATTCAATTTCCGTTGACCAGAAGGGAGCCATCTGGATTGCAACCGACAAGGGCGTCTGGCGCCACTTGCCGGACTACGCTACCGCTAGCGGCCGTAAGGCAGAACTTGAACGCGGCACAGCCGAAGAAGAAGGCAGCGTCAAGAGCGAAGATGAATGGACCCACTTCCACTCCGGCAACGGCCTCAGCACAAACAAGGTGTGGGTTGTCCTCCCTCAGGGAAACGATGTATGGTTCAGTACCGCCAACGGCATGGAACAGTACAAGGACGCCGACTACCAGCTGACCGCCTTCTATGAAAAGCTCCTGCCCATCCTGAACATTCCCGATCTGTACCACCTTTACGGCGGTCTCACCATTCCTCTGAACGACTGGGGCACTCTGGGCTTCTCCGTGAACTTCGTCTCCTTCGGTTCCACCGTTGTTTCTGGCGATGTGGAAGCAGACGACCTGGTCGCCTACAACAGTTCCGAAATTGTGGGCGGCATCAGCTACGGCACCCGGTTCCCCAATGACTGGGGTTTAGGCCTTTCCGTAAAGTTCTTCTACTCTGACCTGAGCTCTGGCGCAGGTTCCGGCAGTGAAGAGGCAACCACCTTCGGCTACGCCTTCGATATCGGCGTCTTGAAAAAGAACCTGCTGGTGGACAAGCTGAACTTCGCCCTGGTTCTCGCCAATATCGGTCCCAGCGTCTACTACGTGGACAAGACTATCGAGGATCCCATTCCCCTGACCTGGCGTCTGGGCTTGGCTTACGAACTTTTGAGCATGGCAGACTACAAGTGGATCATCGCAGCGGACTATAACCGCGAAGTGGTCTATGACGACAGCAAGGGCAATCCGGAACCGTTCTACATTTCTTGCTGGAAGTCCATCGTAAACCCTGAACGTGAAGGCGACGGTCTGGAAGCTGCAAAGAACTCTCTCCTGCAGGGCGTATTCAACGTAGGTACCGAATTCATCTACTCCAACACCATCGCCCTGCGCCTGGGTTATCTCTACGACAGAACCGGCCAGCGCAATGAAGTAGACTTCGGTTTCGGCTTCATGCTCTCCGATGTACTTCAGTTCGACTTCGCCACCATCAAGGACGTAGGCGAAAGCGACGGCGTCCGCGACGGCCAGATGCGCTTCGGCATGCTGTTTAAGTTCTAATTATGACGCAGGGGACCGCTTCGCTCTCCCCTGGACCCCAAGAAAACAAAATGGGCTCCAAGAGATAAGCTCTTGAAGTCCATTTCTATTTTCAAGTTTGAGTAGTGGCGTCTGAGAAGCGACAGTCAAAGGTCCCTACATCATATTATTCCACTCGTTCAAAAATCACCAGCGCACGTTCCTGGGTGCTGTTGGGAATGGTGTAGAAATGCTTTTCCAACAGTTTGTAGCCGTAATCTTCCGGATGGAGAGTCTTCAGTTCATCTGCGGCGGCAGGGCCCTTCATGAAGAACACACGACCACCCACCTTCAGTGAATTTTCCAGACGGGGAAAAGTCTTTTCCATCAGTTCAAAGGCCCTGCTAATGACCCCATCCACAGGAATAGTCATGCTGCGGCTTGTGACCTTATGGCCAAACACGTCAATATTCTTAAGGCCCAACTTTTCAATAACCATGTTTAAGAAATTAATGCGGTTTGGACGAGGTTCGCAAAGTGTCAAGTGAATTTTCGGATTTACGATCTTCAGGGGAATACCAGGGAAACCAGCACCACTGCCCACATCAATCATACGGGCAGGCCAATTTTCGACAAACGCGTTAATCAGAGTGCAGTCCGCATAGTGGCGTTCCACCATGGTTTCAAAGGCATTAAGACGAGTCAGATCCTGGTCGTCGTTATTGGCACGAATCAACTGATGATACTCCCAGATTTGCTTCAGAGTTTCTTCCTGAAGTTCCACACCATAGTAGTGCAGTAACTTGTCAAGACCAGCCAGGGAGGGCGTTACACGCTTGCCGTTAAACAGAGGAAAGTCCGTGCGAGGAGCCTTCATGTGAGGAACAAAAGCGCTCCCCAGGGCATCTGCACCGCGAGCGGGCATACGAGAAGGAACCTTACCCCAGGATCCCTTATTGGGCTTTTTTGACCAGTTTGAATTTGCCATGACCCAAATTTAAAAACATCGTAAAAAAAAGAAAAGCGAAAGGCTCATTTTGCACATCAACTCCGTCTATAGGGTATGTTCATCCTATTCGCATTTTTTCTGGCCGCCTGGTCTTCCGTTTTCGCCCTGAGCGAAGCCCAGGTTTTTGAATGGTGGGATAACGAAATCATAACACCGGAAGAAGCAAACGAGATTCTCCTTCTTCTGGACGAGGGGAATGAAGGCGAAGCCTGTCTTTTGGCAGAAGTTTACGCACAGTATTCCTGTGAAGGACAAGGCGATGCCGACAGCAAAAGCAAAGCCCTAAACCAGAAAAAAAACAAGGATACAAAAAAGGAAAAATCAGGAAGACAGGCAAAGAAGGACAGCAGGCCATCACTCGCCCCATCTGGTTACTTTGTATACAAAGCAAGACTTGATTCCAATGGGCGCATGGTCAGCCATCGTGAAGAACTTGTCGTCAATTTTTACCGCTATCGATTGCGGCTCGGATCCCAGGAATTATTGACTTACAGCAACAAGGGAAGCGAAGCCCACTTCGGTGACATTTCCACCAAGGAAATTCATAGCCATATTCCACTGGATACCCTCTGGGGAACCGCACTCCTTTATCCCGTGGGTTCCTGGTTCGTCGGAGGCCTACTGGATTCATCAAAAACAATGCAGAGCAAACTCGGTTTGAACCTAAGCCGGAACAGTTCCGTGGATGTTTCCTACTGGCATAGGGAGGGCAGCAGGAGCAGCCCTCACGCAACAGCAAATCATTCCATCGCTCTTCAGACTAAAATGACCTTTGGACAAATCAGCGGCTGGTGGCAGATGGACCAATCCACCCCTCTCATCAAAATACAACTCCACGAAAGCAGAAGAGAACAGGGTACGCATCAAGGAAAGGGAATGAAACTAGGCTGGCGCACCACAGCCTACTACCACGAAGATTCCGTGCCAGCACTCGCCCACCTCAGCTCCACCATTCTGAACAGTAGGCTTTGGGGATCCCAAACCATAACGGCGGCCTGGCCCCAATACGCCCATACGAATATTTCCATCGCTACCAGGCTGTTAAACCCACTGCACACAGACAGCGTTTCCGTGCGCTTGAAGATTTCGGCACAGGGCGGCCCTGAATTTCTACGCTTAGGCGGCAGCACCACCTGCCTGGAGGCGAACAGCAACTGCAGGGAAACAGACTGGAAGGGCAGCGCCGATTTCCGGCCCCTGGACCAATGGACTTTTGGAGGATCAGCCAAGGTGCGATACACCCGAGAAGAAAACGGTGAGGCCAGCGAGGGCTTTCCCACAGACAAAACCTCCAACGAGAAAACGCCCTCGGGTTTCGGAAACCCGCGCCTGGAGGCGAGCGTCCTGTATGAGGATTCTCCCCGCAATTACGCAAAGCTATCACTCGTGGCGGCCGATGGCAACCCCACCCGCCGCCTTCAAGTTCAAAATGAAATCCACCTGAATGCGGGCTTCCTGGACTTCTCCCTGGTAAATACCTTTGCCCGTACTCCTACCCGGGATTTTCATCCCACACGGGCAAGTTTCATCGCCAAGGTACTTTTTTAAGGAGAATTCCGCCGGCCCTACCGTGACATCCGTCACAGCGAGATTGTACACACAAATTCATTTTCCCCCGCGTGTACACAGGCTGACCTTGTTAAAACTGCCGTTTTTTATCAAATTTCGCCGTTTCGTTCGTTTTTCACTCCCACTTTACCGTATCCACTGTATACCTCGGTATACAAAACCGGCAAAGAAATTATGGTTTTTCCCTCTTGGGTTATCTATCTTAAGGACATACCCAAACACTCCCTGACCCCTTTAGGTTACCTCCTTTGCCTGAAGGGGTCGTTTTTTATCCTGATCGGACTCCGGATATTCTATTTTTATCCCCATGAATATTGCAGCACTTGTCGGAGCCATCTTTTTTGCCCCCTCCATTCTCCTGAATATCGCCCTTGCGCTGGGCGCTCCCCTCGGCATGTTCGCCATGAGCGGCCGCTACAAGGTCATCCCCCAGGAAGTGCGCAAGGCTTTCGTCATGCCCATCATCATGCAGTTTGTGGCCATGTGGTTTTTGCTTACCGCAGGCTGCATACTCCCAGATGCAGCAAGCCACCTTATACCTGGCATCATTACCCGCATCTTCGCATTCTTCTTCTCGCTGTACCTGACGTTCTATACCGCTACGGTGCTGTTCAGTGCCAGCCAGAAGGAAAAGTATGTCATGGGCACCTGCGCCGTCGTTGCATCCGTCTGCTTCTGGGTCACTGCATTTGGTACTCTGAACTGGGAATAAATCCTAATGGAAAACCAGAAAGACACCGTGCAGCCCGAAGGCACTAAACTGCCAAAGCACAACTATCAGCGGGACCTGGAATACATCATTCACGGTCTGCAGAAGCGCGGCGAAACGCCCACCCTGCTGCTTCACGCCTGTTGCGCCCCATGCAGCAGCTACAGCATCGAATATCTTTCCCAGTTTTTCAAGATTACGGTTTTCTATTACAATCCCAACATTTCTCCCGACGAGGAATACCGCCACCGCGTTGCAGAAATCAAACGCTTTGTAGCGGAATTCCCCACGAAAAATCCGGTGACGCTGATTGAAGGGCCTTACGAGCCCAAGAAGTTCTACGAGTTCGTCCGCGGGCTTGAAAACGAGCCGGAAGGCGGCAAGCGCTGCCGCAAGTGCTTTGAAATGCGCCTGGCAGAAAGCGCCCGCATCGCTGCGGAATTGTGTGCCGATTTCGTCACCACCACCCTTACCATCAGTCCCATGAAGGACGCTCAGGTTCTGAACGAAGTGATGGAAGAACAGTGCCAGAAATACGGCGTAAAGCGTCTGCCCACGGACCTGAAAAAGAAGGGCGGCTTCAAGCGTTCCACCGAACTTTCGGAACAATACCATCTGTACCGACAGAATTTCTGCGGTTGCGTTTTCTCCCAGCGAGAAGCTAAGGAACGTGAAGCCCGCGCGACAACTAAAATCGCGGACAACGCAATAAAGAACACGGAAGACTTTACTTCACATTAGTCTTTATTTCTGCAATGGCATCATCCAGAAAACCCTGCAGAATCCGATAGATTGCTTCTGCAAAATTCCTCATATCAGAACTATCATACAATTTTGACTCATCGTAGTTCTTGCGCCAGAGAATGGTTTCCCCATCCGGTTTCTGCAATGTAAACATCAAAGCAAGGTGAGCATAACGATCGGAGCCCCGGTCCACTTCTTCGATGGCCTTGACGTAAATAGCAAATTCCAGGTCCGGTTTCTTGATGTCGCTATACTCAAGAACGGAGAATAATCCCTGGGACTTGATGTAGGAATACGCCACCTGCTCCACCAGAAATTCCGGACGGGAGGCCCACGAAGAATACGTATAGTACATGAAATCATATGGTGTTTCGCGATACACAATATTGTTGCGACGGTAGGCAGGATCAACAGACGCACGAGTAACGGTCAAGGTATAGGGAAGCACCGGCTTTCCCGAGGGTGGTTTCGGTTCTGATACAGGCAATGTATAATAACGAATTTCCCTGTCGGTTCCAGTAAAGCAGCCAGAAAGAACTGCAGCGAAGGCGCAAGCCAAAATCAGAAACATTTTACGCATAGACATTACCTTTCCCTATCGGAGCCTTTTGACGAACGAATCAGGCTAGAGGGCTGACTCTTGATTTTCTGGCTAAAATCGTTGACGTTATCAAGAATATTGTTCAACTGTTTCAAGGCATAGTAGAAGTTCGCCTGGTTCTTGTACAGGAACACATCCAGACGCGATGCCATGGATTCCACGGCATGCAATGTTTTCACTGTTTCTTCGTTCATCTGCTTTGTATCCAGATCGGCCATCTTGGCCTGGATTTCCTCCATGGTCGCCTTCAGTTCGGCTGCCAGATGGGCATCATTGATTTCAGAAGAAATATTCTTCAGAGAACGCATGGTAGTATCCAGGTCAGCTAGGGGACCTGTCATGGACTTAACCAAATGACTGCCATTGGCCATCAAATTCTTGCTATTTACAGACGCTGCCTCGATGTTATCCAAAGTCCTAGAAATCTTGTCCGCATTTTCGGCAGAGAGAACGTTATTTAAATTGATGATTAAGGTTTCTATGCGAGAAACAATGCTTTCAGCCTGATCCGTAATTTCGCCAAGCCTATTGATGCCAGCCTTCACATAGGATTCTTCTGGCAGGTTTTCTTCAGAAGCGTCTCCGCCATTCAAGATTAGATAACGATTTCCGGTCAAGGAAATGCCACTGGTCATCTGCACCTCGGTTCCTGACTTGATGGGAGTACCCGACTTCACTTCAAACCAGACCACCACATTATTCAGATTGGTGGAGTCGATGTGAATCTGGCGGACATGTCCCACATCAATACCATTCAGCATCACGCGGGCGTCCAGGGAAAGGCCCTGTACCGATTCAGAGAAGACGGTGTAGTAGGATGTTTTCTGGTTATGGATTTTTTCGCCAATGAGATAACCCACAAAGCCGAGGATTCCCACAATGCATATCAGCAGGAATACTCCCAGTCTTATTCGTTCAGCTCGAGTCGTTTCCATCAAATTACCTTTTCAAAAAATCAATCTTCAAATTCAAATTTCACAAAGTTCGTACCGCCAAATTCCGCAGGACATTCCCGTCTAAAGAACGTGCGAATGTCAGGAATGTCAGATTCAAGACCCTGCTGCAAGGAACCATCCAGAAGGACATAGCCTTCCTTCAGGAAAATAAACTTGTCACAGATGGTCTTGATGCTTTCCAGCTCATGAGTCACGATGACCACAGAAATCTTCAGGTCGTCCCGCAACTCCAGGAGCAATTCATCCAGGGATCGCGCCGTAATGGGATCCAGACCGGCAGAAGGCTCATCGCAAAAAAGCAGTTCCGGTTCTAATGCCAGGGCGCGGGCCAGGGCAGCACGTTTTCTCATGCCGCCGGAAAGTTCAGAAGGATACTTGTTAAAAGCATGGAGTAGGTGAACCTTTTCCAGACGGTCCGCAATGACGTCATCCATGACGCTCTTTGGAATGCCCGGTTTATGACGTTGCAGCGGGAGGGCCACATTCTCGGCCACCGTAAGGCTGGTGAGCAAGGCTCCGCCCTGGAAGAGAACGCCGGTGCGCTTGCGGACTTCATCGGGAATAGGAACGGTGGCCGGGTACGATTCCCCGAAGAAGGAAATGTTTCCGGACAGAGGTTTTTCCAACTGCAGAATGTTATTCAAAAGCGTCGACTTACCGCAACCGGATCCGCCAAGAATCACGCGGATTTCACCGGGAGCCACTTCAAAACTCACATCCTTCAAAATTATCTTGCGACCATATCCAGCCTTCAAATGTTCAACTTTCAGCAATGGTGTCATCATCACCTCTAATAGAACACGAAGGAGAACAGGGCATCTGCCAGGATGATGCCCGCAATGGAAAATACAACACAGGTCGTCGTGGCCCTGCCCACAGAATCTGCACCGCCTTGAGCCCTAAAGCCTTCGAGGCAGGCGATCAGTGTAACAATCCAGCCAAAGACCATGGCCTTCACCACACTCTTAAAAAGCAAAATAATGGGAAGAGCCCTACGCAGACCCTCCCAGTAATTCCGGGGAGAAATTTCGCAAATCCAGAACGCCACCAGAAAGCCGGCAATGCAGCCAATGACTGAAGCCATAAAGGAAAGCAAAGGAACAGCTATAGTCATGGCCTTGAATCGGGGCAATATCAGGTACTGCACAGGGTTAATACCCATGGTACGCAAAGCTTTCACTTCTTCAGCCACGCTCATGCTTGCAATTTCCGCAGTGATGGAACTTCCGGAACGCCCAGCCAGAATGATGGATGTCAGAAGGGGGCCCATTTCAGCAAACATCAAGAAACCCATGCCCATGGAAAGATAGTCGCCTGCCCCCAACGTATTCAGCTGGGTAGCACTCTGCAAGGCCAAGGTAAAACCGATGAGGAACACCAGCAGGAACACAATGCCCGCGGCCTCGCTGCCCAACCGTAAAAGCTGCTTGGCTACACCGCTAAAGGGAAGCCTACTGCGGTCAAAGGGACCGATAAAAGTCCAGTAGACGCTTTCGCTGAGAAGAAAGAATAACATTTTCAGCGTATCAAAGAGCTCAAATCCCCAGCTACCAAGACGTTCAAGGAATCCCGCATGTTCAGGAAGTTCATCCCTGGGAATGTCGTTGCGGCGGATGCGGGAAAGTTCCGCCTTCATTTCGGGAGAAAAATGTACCAGCACCAGACGGCGTCCAAGGCGATCCGCCTCTAGGGCGATACTTGCCAAAAGCGCCTTGGATTCCAAATCCAAAACTTCAAAATTCGCGCCATCAAGACGCAAATCCGACTCCCTCAGGGCCCGAAAACATTTTCCCTGCCATAATGACAGTTCCTTCGGGCGAATCCTTTCTGGAAGCGCGATTGTTGCAGCCGTCTCCATACGATAAAAATTTAGAAAATGAAAAGCCCCTCTTCTGCAGAGAAGGCCTTTCATAAACAACGTTCACGCAAAAAACTCGAATTACTTCTCGTAACCTACGGCGTGATTCAGCATGGGAATTTGCTTTTCGTTTAGGCCCAGAAGTTTCTGGAGGCCAGCCTTGTCCATTGTAGCTCGGACGCGGGTGTCGATCTTGGCGCCGGCGCAGTAGATGCTGATGTTCTGGGAGACGATGCCTGCGTCATAGGCGCCGGTCACGCGCTGGTCTTCTGCGGAACCGCGGGTGAACTTGGAGACGTCACTGACCAACAGGATAATCACCGGAGTCTTCATGCGTTCAGTGAAGAGGCCGCGATGATCTCCTTCCACAGCCAGATTCATGGCGTGGGCCTTTGGGTCGTACTTGTAGGCGGCCTGCGTCGTAAAGACATAAAGTTCCACATCCTGCTGGTTCAGCGCAGAAGGAGCCGTGCGGTCGCCAGATTCCGGGCGGTTTATGCCGTTGGCGGCCCACAGGATATTTCCGATTTCCTTGTAGGTGACAACCTTCTCGGTGAAACTCTTGGCGGACTTACGATTCTGCAGGGCGTCCATGACGTCAGCCTTCAAAGCCTTGGGCGGAGCGTCAAACTTGATGGTCTTTGCAAGTTCCGGCTTTGCGGTGGCGAAGGCGAAAGTGCAGCAGGCCAATGCGAGGGCGAGAAATGTGTTCAATTTCATGTTTACTCCTATTTAATCATTCACAAGGTAGTAAAAATTTTAGCTCCAATAGGCAACACCATATTTGCCAAGGAATCAAAGTAAAACTTTGCTGCATTTCTCAAACTCCAACAACTTGTTGGAGTTTTGCAGGATACCATATCTAAATTTTTATATATTGAAGAATATGAGTGAAAACACCCAAATTATCTATATGCAGACAAGGCTCGTTCGACTTATGTCCGAAGAAACGGGAGTGTCCATTGCTGCAGTAGCAACCCAGTTCAAGGAACAGGGAGTTTTTCACTATATCAAGCGAATGTGGGACTTGTTCCATATTGAAGGCGACCAGGCGGTTCTTGAAGACATAAGGCAATACCTCAAGTCAAAGGGCGTGTAAAATGCTTGATTTGAATCAGCGAACCATTCTGTACCACGGAAGTTTTTGCGAAGTATCTTCACCTGACTTGTCTAAGTGCGCCAAGTATAAGGATTTCGGTCAAGGTTTCTACCTTACAACAGACAAGGAACAAGCGAAATCCTTTGCAAAGATTTCTACAAGAAAAGCGCAGGAATCTGGAGTAATTCCAACCCAGCAGAATTTTGGAGTAGTGTCTTCCTTTGAGTACATACCGGCCAATCTCCGAACCCAAATCTTTTTAACAGCCGATGCCGACTGGCTACATTGCATTGTCGCTCATCGAAAAAAGGAGCTTTTCAATTCCCTTGTTCAGGATTTTGAAAAATACGATATCGTTGGTGGCAAGATTGCAAACGACGCAACAAACATCACAATAACCACCTACATGACAGGAACCTTCGGAGATGTCGGTTCTCAACAGGCAGATGAAATATGCATACGCCTGTTACTCCCCGAACGATTAAAGGACCAATACTGTTTTAGAACAGAGGCCGCATTACAGCAACTTGCATTTATCAAAAGCGAGCGTATATGGCTGTGACAAAAGAACAAATTCAGGCGGCAATGGAACTTTTGACGACTATGGTTGTCGAGTCCATTTCCAAGGAAGACCATCTTGATGCAGCCGACGTTTTACCCGATTTTTTGAATTCCAAAACCGGGAAAATGCTCTTTGATGAAAGTCTCAAGCTATGGTGCGAAGGCCCCTCGCACATCGAGGAACTGTATAGAGCCGAGCTACAGAAGGCTCGCGACTAAAGGCCGTTGGATAGACGGTTCATGAAGAAAATGACACGGGCATCACTCCAAACTATAATCCTTCTATTAGCAGTCTTTGTTATTGGGTGTGCGTCAACATCCCCTAATTCTAAGAATGGCCCAAATCATCAGTACGAAAAATCAACAGACACTGTCCATGTTTCCAAAATCAATGCCGTTGAAAAATACCCTTTCCCACAAGACTTTGATAGCGATGCCTATAAATACAGAACGGGTGTTCCCCACAAACAAATCGTTAATTTTATTGAAAACGACGAAAACGATTCTCTACGGCAGAACGAAACAGAAAGGTACGTTACAAATCTTACATCCTTAATAGATTCCGTTGCAAAAAATGATTTTGAAAAAGTCAAAATGATTTATGACGCATTGGCGCTGCTACTTGATTACGACAGCGAAAGCTACATAAGTAATTCACAACCTCCAAGTAAATGGGACTATGTTCTTGCATCCCGGAAAGCGGTATGCGAAGGATACGCAAATGCGTTCAAGAAGTTATGTGATATGTTAAAAATTCCATGCGAAACCGTTCACGGATACGCACGAGGTTTAACGCACATACCCGCAAACGAGGAAATTACTTCCAACCATGCATGGAATATTGTCAAAATCGACAAATTCTGGTACAATGTTGATTGCACATGGGGATCAAGCACCATTAATGTCAATACATCGAAATCAAACCATCGTTATACAACAGACTGGCTATTTTTGAAAGGAGACCACTTTGGGTACTCCCATTTTCCAAATGATTCAAACCATCAACTAACCAAGAAAATCAGTCGCGACGAATTTAAAAATAGACCTCTCCTAGATCCCATTTTTTTCGACTTATTTGAATCTCCCAACAAACTGCAGGCGACCAACAATATTGATAGTTCATATCAGCTAGACCTTATTCAAAAACGGGATGCAAAATTTATATTGAATGTTTACGATTTACAGACCAACCAACCTGTACAAAACAGAGCTCTATTGACACACAATCGTGAAAAATTACAAATAGAATTCCAGGCACCTTACGCAGGAATCTTTCAAGCTTTTTTAATGCATAACGTTAAAGATAACACTTATAGCAGCATAGCATCTTTTTCGATTAGCGCAAATAAGGCTAGTAATATCCAGCACCCAACTTATTTTCACTCATCAGCAAAGGACATCAAGATAGAGTCACCACTAGTTCAGTTACATGCAGATTCAACATACGAATTTAAAATAAATGTTTCAAATAAAAAATATGCTCTTCTTTTTTGCAACGGAAAGAAAAATCGTCTCAAAAATCAGGGCAACGGATTCTTTTCAAAAAAAATAAAGATTCCCAGCAATGCAATTGAAGTACTTATAGAAGTCTCTGACACGGAACATGGGCGATATGAAGCAATTGCCAAATATCCTGTAACAAACAATGCAAATTTTTAGCATGCATTCCCATTTTCAGGATCCTATTTAAGCAATTTACGGACACTTTCCAGTCGATTCAACGCCTCAATCAAGGTTTCGTCCTTCTTGGCGAAATGGAAACGCACCAGATGATTCACCGGTTCACGGAAGAAGCTGGAGCCAGGTACAGCGGCGACGCCCACCTTCTTCGCCAAATCCATGCAGAAAAGTTCATCGGGGCGGACCGCGCCAGAACCTGTCATACCAATTCCGGAAACGGCGCCGAACTCACCCGCAGCCATGCGGCGGTCATAACCGAATTCGGAAATGTCCATCATCACGAAGTAGGTGCCCTGAGGTTCTGTAAACTTGAATCCCAGATTGCGTAGGCCGTCGGTAAACAGCTGCTTCATGTGGGTGTAATGATTCTGCAGTTCAGCGTAATATTCGTCGCCAAAATTCATGGCCGTCACAGCCACTTCCTGCATGGTAGAAGAGGCGCCTACCACCGTAAAGTCATGGACCTTCTTAATGCGTTCCATGATGGGCTCCGATGCCAGCACATAACCCAAGCGCCAGCCCGTAATGGAGTAACTCTTGCTTAAGCTGGAACATTCAATGGTACGTTCACGCATGCCGGGAAGCGTTGCCATGTAGGTATGAACGTTGGGCGCAAAGATGATGTGTTCGTACACTTCATCCGTAATCACGTACAAGTCGTACTTGATGGCAAGATCCGCAATCACCTTCAGTTCGTCACGGGTAAAAACCTTGCCGCTTGGGTTCGAAGGATTGCAAAGCACCAACGCCTTCACGCCAGGCTGCTTCATGGCTTCTTCCAGCACATTGGCGTCGAAAGAAAAATCAATGGGCGAAAGCGGAACGTAAATGGGCGTGGCCCCGCTCAAGATGGTGTCCGCCGTATAGTTCTCATAGAAGGGCGAGAAAATCACCACCTTGTCGCCGGGATTACAGACCGACATCATGGTAATCATCATGGCCTCGGTACTACCGCAGGTAATGACAATTTCCTTTTCAGGGTCGTAACGCAGTCCGCTAAAATGTTCCTGCTTGCGGCACACCGCCTCACGGAAATTCTTTGCGCCAATGGTCAGCGCATACTGATGAGGGCCAGTCTTCGCCACTTCTGCCAGGCGGTTCTGCAACTCCACCGGCGGATCAAAATCCGGAAAACCCTGAGAAAGATTGATGGCCCCGCAGCCGTTTGCAATGCGGGTCATGTAGCGGATAACGGATTCCGTAAAATGGTTAGTGCGGTCGCTTAGAGGTTTCATAACTGTAAAAGTAATAATCCATTTTTCCTTTTTCAAGAAAACGGAAGAACCCACCCCTTTCAGGGTGGGTTCTAAGTTGTGTGAAAAAAAATTATGTCAAAGACTTTACGGCGAACAGGCACTGACCGGAGCGAACTTCGGAACCCTGCTTGCCAAAGACCTGAGTGATAACGCCATCTTCGTCGGCAACCACCGGGATTTCGGTCTTCATACTTTCCAGGATCGCGAGGGTGTCGCCAGCCTTGAACTTTGCGCCCACTTCAGAAACAACCAGTTTCCAGAGGGAGCCTGCCACCGGGCTGTACACGCCTTCTTCGCCATCAGCCAAGGTGACTTCTGCTGCGGGGGCGGCATCGGCACTATGGCTTTCGAAAGTGAACTGGCCATTTGCAATCCAACGCTGTTTTTCTTCTTCAAAGGCGTTCTTGCGCTTGGTTTCAAATGCTTCGATAGAAGTAGCGTTATCGGCCAGGAACTTTTCGTATTCGGTGATGTCGAAGGAACTTTCCACAATCTTCACGTGGAACTTTCCGGCGATAAAGTCCTTACGCATCTGCAGGAGTTCATCGGCGCCCACTTCGTAATACTTGACCACGTCAAAGAAGCGGAGCAGATAAGGCAAGGTGAAGTCGCTGGTTTTCTTGAAGCGGTTCCACATCTGCACGGTGCGACCGACGAACTGGTAGCCACCAGGACCTTCCATGCCGTAGACGCACATGTATGCGCCACCGATACCTACTGCGTTTTCCGGAGTCCAGGTACGAGCCGGGTTGTACTTAGTGGTGACCAGGCGATGGCGAGGATCCAGCGGAGTTGCCACAGGAGCGCCCAGGTAAACGTCGCCAAGGCCCATGACCAGATAATCTGCGTTCAGCACAATGTCCTTCACATCGGATATGGCATCCAGACCGTTGACGCGGCGGATAAATTCGATGTTGTTGGGGCAGCACCAAGGAGCGCCAGGGCGAACGGTGGTGACGTACTTTTCAATAGCCACGCGAGTCTGCGGATCGTCCCAAGAAAGCGGCAAGTAAACCGTACGAGTGGGAACCTTAGTGACCTTGTTCTTCTTCAAGTGTTCTGCAAGGTCTGCCAACTTCTTGAGCATTTCTCCCTGACGAATCTTTGCAATATCGTAATGGATCTGGATAGAGCGAATACCCGGAGTAACGTCAATCACTACATCGGCCAGCTGTTCCTTGACAGCGAGCATCCAGGCGTGTGCGGTAAAGCGGAGACGAAGGTCGATAATGGCAGGGCCAAATTCCACCAGCACATAGTTGTCGCCATCAGCACGAACAACGATGTGTTCCATTTCGCTTTCCTTGTGGAATTCTGCAATAATGGGAGTTACCACAGGGGCGGCAACGAGAGCATGAATTGCAGCGGATGCAGTAGCCACGTTAGCGAGGTTTGCTTCACGAGCCAGGCGAATTTCTTCGGCCTTTTCTGCAGTCAGCGGGATAAACTTTACATGGTCACCGCTACGAAGCTGACCCATCTTCCAGAGTTCAGAAGATACGATGGTGACGGGGCAAGCAAAGCCACCGAGACTGGGACCATCCACACCCAGGATAATGGGCATGTCACCGGTAAAGTCAACAGTACCGACAGCATAGGCGTTGTCGTGCAAGTTAGACGGATGAAGGCCAGCTTCACCGCCATCGGGGCGAGCCCACTTCGGCTGAGGTCCAACGAGACGGATACCGGTTCTAGAGGAGTTGTAATGGACTTCCCAGTTGGCAGCAAAGAATTCATCGATGTCTTCCTGGGTCAAATAGTCGGGTGCGCCATGGGGGCCATACATCACGCCGATTTCCCACTGGGTGGTAATCTGCGGGAGGGCAGCTTCTGCGGGAACCATAGGTTCCGTTGCTATGGCGTTACCGATGTGGAGGATATCGCCTGCAGCAAGGGCACGACCGCCGTGGCCGCCGAAACCGCCCAAGGTAAAGGTAGACTTGCTTCCCAGATAATCGGGAACATCGATACCACCGCGAATGGCCAGGTAAGCGCGCTGACCCATCTTGGTAATGCCGAACTTCAGAACGTCGCCATCATGAACTTCCACAGGAGTGTTCTTGGGGCATGCCGCACCATTCAGCTTTGCAGGGAAATCACCGCCCACCCATGCGATTACGGTATCGGTATGGAAGGCAAGAGAGCATCCAGAAAGAGTCATTTCGATGCCGGCAGCGTCTTCGGCGTTACCCACAATCTTGTTGGCCAAGCGGAAGCTGTAGTTATCCATAGGACCGCTAGGAGGAATACCTACATCCCACAGCTTCAAACGACCCGGATAATCCTGGACTGTAGTCTGGAGGCCCGGAGCCAGAACTTCGAAGATCTTGTTTTCGTACTTGTAGTCGTTCAGAATCCAGGTGGAAACCTTGCCGCTAATAAAGTCGTCCATTTCAAGGACATCCTGAAGGAGCTTGATGTTGGTTTCAAAACCACAAAGCTTGACCTGTTTCAAAACTTCACGAGCCTTGGCGATATTATCGTCACGGTCAACGCCCGCAACAATTACCTTTGCCAGCAGAGGATCGTAGAAGGCGCTGACTTCGGTACCGCGGGAAACCCAAGTATCTACGCGGATGCCTTCCGGGAAGGAAACTTCCGTAAGGAGGCCGCTGGAAGGGCGATAGTTCTTGCCCGGATCTTCGGCGTAAACGCGGAATTCCATGGCATGGCCCTTGGGAGTAAACTTTGCGCCAATTTCGAAGGGGCGAATTCCTGCAGCCTGCTCAATCATCCAGCGAACAAGATCAACGCCGAATACAGTTTCGGTGACGCCATGTTCCACCTGTAAGCGAGTGTTTACTTCCAGGAAATAGAACTTGTCATCTTTGGCGTCGTAAATAAATTCTACTGTACCTGCGGAACGGTACTGCACACCTTGTACCAGGCGAAGTGCGGAGGCGTGCAGAGCTTCGCGGGTCTTTTCAGGAAGGCAGGGTGCCGGAGTTTCTTCTACAACCTTCTGGTTACGGCGCTGTACAGAACAGTCGCGTTCACCGAGAATGACTGCGTTACCTTCGCCATCACCGAACACCTGGACTTCTACGTGGCGACCACGTTCCACATACTTTTCGACAAAGAGTCCAGCATTCTTGAAGTTGTTTTCGCTAAGGCGCTTGATGCGGTCATAGCTTTCGCGAAGTTCTTCTTCGCTGTGGCAGATGGACATGCCAATGCCGCCACCGCCTGCGGTACTTTTCAACATTACAGGATAGCCGATCTTGCCTGCACCGGCTGCGGCTTCGTCAACACTGTTCAAAAGACCTGTGCCCGGAACCAGAGGCACACCAAATTCTTCAGCAAGTTCCTTACTGCGGTGCTTTAGACCGAATTCAATCAGCTGCTTGGGAGTGGGTCCGATAAAGGCGACGCCATTTTCTTCCAAGGTCTTTGCAAATTCAGCATTTTCACTTAAGAAACCATAACCCGGATGCACCGCTTCGGCACCTGTCTGCTTGATGGCAGCAAGAATGGCGTCCACATTCAGGTAGCTATCCTTGGCGGCGGCAGGTCCCACGCGAACGGCTTCATCAGCCATCAAGACGTGAGCGGCAGTTTCGTCGGGATCGGAATAAACCGCAACAGACTTGACGCCCATTTCCTTAAGAGAACGAATCACGCGGCAAGCAATTTCGCCACGGTTCGCAATAAGTACTTTCTTAAACATATTTCTGTTCCTTTTTCAGTCACGCGTTTTTTTTCGCGTCCTAATTCGGAACCCGCCTTGCATCCATTCAAATGCCGCGGAATTTCCACACAACAATTTTGTAGCCTTACAGCTTACTTCCCCGCCATCATGCAAAGCATCCGGGAAAGAACGCCACTCGGATTTTCCAGTTCCGTAAGGATTGAAAAATGGTTATGGCCCTCTAGCAGGGAAAATGTTCCCGGTATACGTTCCGTAGCTCTTAGAGTTGCAAATTCAAGACTCTGACGCCTCAGTTCAGGAAGTTCTTCACTACCGCAAACAATGCACATGGGCTTATTCACAAGCCTAGATCGCATAGGGCTCAAAGTCACAATTTCTTCCGACTTTAACATCAGCTTTTCATTCAGGTAGCTTCTGGAGATCGGTTCCAGATCATAAA
The DNA here is from genome assembly GCA_045616805.1 of Fibrobacter sp. Lineage (GTDB taxonomy): Bacteria > Fibrobacterota > Fibrobacteria > Fibrobacterales > Fibrobacteraceae > Fibrobacter. The sequence goes on along the minus strand of JAZLHK010000082.1, from coordinate 30,017 downwards.
TACCGCTAATGGCAAGCGCACCCTGCACCCCATTCTCGTCAAGAACAGAAGCACAAAGATGGCCTCCCGCCGACCAGCCTGATACGTAAATTCGTTTTGCGTCAAATCCAAGTTCATCGGCTCGGGAACGCAGCACCTTAATAGCCGTACGGACTTCGTAAACAATTCCCGTCAGGGACATTTCAGGAGCCAGCGTGTAGCCCACATTCGCTACGTTAAATCCATTGGCCAAAGGACCCGCTGCAAGAAAGCGGAACGTTTCCTTGCAACGCATCTGCCAGTAACCACCGTGAATGAATACAAATAGCGGTGCCTTTTTATTACCACAGCTAAAAAAGTCAAACCTGTTTCGCGAAAGCTCTCCATAGGTCATATCAATGGTAGAAGCATACCGCCTAGCCATCGCATCGCTACGTTCATCAAAACCCTTCAGCTGAATGGCGCTATCGGCAACGGCATTGGTATTGTCGTAACCAGCATCCAGTTCAGCCTGGGTAAATCCACGATAAACAAGTTCGCTCATTTTATACCCTACTTGTCAAAAACCACCATACGAATGGGAGTGGGGTTATAGTCATTGCAGGGGTTGTTCAGCTGGGAGCAATCCGAAAGCAAGAACAGGATATCCATATCCACGCGCATTTCGATGTACTTGCCCGGGCCAGAAATGCCGTCGGCAAATTCAAGGCGGCCAGCATCATCCAGAATCACCTTGGTAAAGAAATTCAGGTTGCAAGTCTGGTCGCGCTTGCTCATGCCATAGTCTTCCAGCGTACGCACGAAGGTGTCGCGGCAACTATGCATATAGCGGGTCTTGTCCGTATAGCGAACGCAGTTGCCTTCTGCAGAACATCCACTGCCAAGAGTATCGTGCTCGCCGCAGGTATCCGCAATCACCGTCAACATGGGGTTGTTGCGGTTGCTGCGAATGACCGTACCCAATTCGATCATGGTGTTGGCCTGGGCGGTAATGGTGTTATTGGCGTTATAGCGTTCAGTCTTGTCGTGCTGATTATAAATCTGCACGTCGCCGGACTGGTTTCCGCAAACGTCGATCATGCGAAGAATCTGTCCCTTCTTCAGAGGCAGCATGTAACCATCGCCCGCATTCACCGTCACATCGAAGACGGCGTCTTCAATCTTTCGAGAACTTTCAAGAAGTTTGGAATTCATAATTCATTCTCCAAAAAATTGCAAGAACTAGTCCCAAATCAGCATGCGGACGGGGGTCGGATCGTAAGCGTTGCAGGGGTTGTTGAGCTGCGGGCAGTTGCTAACGACTGCAAGCACATCCATTTCGGCACGCATTTCCACATACTTGCCCGGGCTAGAAATACCATCGGCAAAGTTCAGGTTGCCCTGTTCATCGAAAGGCACGTACATAAAGAAGTTCAGGTTGTTGACCTGGTCGCGCTTATCCAGATTTTCAGTTTCCAAAAGAACCTTCAAAAAAGATTCGCGGCAGGCGTGCATATAACGCTTGTCCAGAGCATAGCGGCAAGTATTGCTTTCGCAGGAGCAGGCGGAACCCAAAGTGTCATGGTCGCCGCAAGTGTCGGCAACAACAGTGAGCATGGGATTGTCATCGTTGGAGTAAAGCTTGGTGCCAACGCCAACGAGGCAGTTAGCCTGACGCTGCACGGTCTGCTGAACGCTATAACGTTCGGAAGGATCGTTTGCGTTAATGAACAGAGTGTCTACAGCCTGGTTTCCCTTCAGGTCCAGAATGCGGAAGGTCTGACCTTTTTTAATCAGATGGAGCCAGCCAGCACCAGCCTGCACATCTTCAGAATAAACGGCATCTTCTTCTTTCAGCGAACTTTCAACATATTTTGTATACATCTTATAAATCCTTTTTTCTTTTTTTACTTTTTCGCTCATACCTCAAAGCGAAGCGACCTCATAGCTCAAAGCACCGCAGGTGCGTCCTACAAGTTGTAGTTTGCAGTGTTGATGTAGCCGCGGCCATTTTCCGGGCACCAGGTAAAGCAAGGATCGTCTGCGGGAGCTTCGTCGCAAGTGAGGAGTTCAACCTTCACGGGCTTGCGCAGATATTCCTTGGAAGGATTCAGCGGATGCATACCGGTATCGATTACAACGAGAGTGTCCATTTCGGCACGGAGTTCTACGTAGTCGCCAGCCTTGGAGTTGTTTTCGACGAAAGTCATCTTGCCGTCGGAAGTAACCACAACCTTGCTGAAGAAGTTTACCAGTTCGGTAAAGTCGCGCTTGGTCATGCCATGCTTGCCGATTTCAACCAGCAGGGAATCGTAACCGTTGCGGAAGAAATCGTTGTGGGCAGCCTGATAGGACTTTTCGCCAAAACGTTCCTTGATGAGGCTTGCGTGGGTGCAGCCGCACAGAGGATCGTGCCAGCCAACGGTATCTTCAACAACGCTAAGGAGGATGCGGCCCATGTCGCTATAGAGGCAGCAGTTCTTGGCGATGCGGCAGATGTGCTGGATTTTAAGGGTATCGCCCAGGTTAAAACGTTCAGTGAAGTTCTTGGCGTTGTAGCACATGATGCTAGCGTTTGCGCCACCTTCAATATCGGTAAGGCGGATTTTCTGGCCCTTCTTTACGATGCGGGAATAGTTCCAGCCGCCAGCAATTACTTGTTCACACAGTACTTTAGATTCAGACATTTTTAACTCCATTTTTGAATTTTTGCGATCGCTATTTCTTTGCGATCATGTTTACGATCTTGAATTCTTCTTCCGGTTCTTCCACCAGTTTGGGCGGGTGAATCAGCTGTTCAATATGCTTGCGCTTTTCGATGAATTCCGGCAGCAAGAAGCTATCCTTGTTGCGGGGACGCGGAACAGAATGCACATCCACCATTTCCTTCACCTTACCGGGATTTGCCTGCAGAGTCAAAATTCTGTCAGACAGGAACACCGCTTCATCCAAATCGTGAGTCACGAAAATAATGGTGATGTCGATGTTCTTCCACACTTCCAGCAGGTACTTCTGCATCTGGGAACGGGTCTGGGCATCAAGAGCGCCAAAAGGTTCATCCATCAAAAGCACGCGGGGCTGCGGGGCAAGAGCGCGGGCAATTGCCACACGTTGCTGCATACCGCCAGATAGCTGCTTGGGGAAATATTCGCCATACTTTTCCAGGCCCACAATCTGCAGCCACTGTTCAGCAATTTCCTCAGCTTCACTTCCGTGACCGATGGATTCCAGCCCGAACATCACGTTTTTTTTCACGGACATCCAGGGGAACAAAGTGTACTTCTGGAATACCATGCCGCGTTCTGCGCTGGTACCCTTCACCTTTTTTCCATCCAGATAGAATTCGCCACCCGTCGCCGTTTCAAGGCCAGCAGCAATGCGGATCAAGGTAGACTTGCCGCAACCCGAAGGTCCAATGATAGAGAGAAATTCACGGCGGCGAACACCGAAGGAAACATCATCCAAGACGCGGTGAGTGCCAGAGCCGTTAGTTTCCTCGAAGTCCTTTACAATGTGGCGGGCTTCCAGAATAATGTCTTCGGCGGGAGACACGTTCTTCATTTTTTCCATTTTAGAGTCTGCCATTGTAACGTTCCTTCAAAGCTTTTTCTTCTGCAGTCAGGCGGAAGCTGAACACATCGTCCTTGGACCCAACCATACGCTTGATCTTTGTGCCCATACCGACACGGCCATCTTCCCAGGCAAAGATTTTCTTGCCAAGCCAGGCGAGAATCAGGTCACAGCCAAGGCCGATAATGCCGAGAATCACGATGGCTGCGTAGACGTTATCAAAGTTACGGTATTTAGCCTGCTGGTTAATGAACCAGGTAATACCAGAGCTAGTTCCCACCACTTCAGCCACAATCAAGTAAGTCCATGCCCAGCCCAAGAGGATTCGCATATCCTTGTACATCTTGGGAGCGATTTCCGGAAGGATCACCTTGAAGAGGATGCGCTTGGGCGAAGAACCCAAAGTGCGAGCAGCCTCAATCAAAGCGCCATCGGCACGGCGAGTCGTTGCACAAATCATAGGCACCTGCTGGAAGAAAGTACCGATGATGATGATTGCAATTTTCGGGGCATCGTTAATGCCAAGAATCGCAACCGCCAAAGCACCAAAAACAGGAGCCGGGAAATAGCGGAAGAATTCAATGAAGGGGCCCGTCAGCTTTTCAAAGAAAGGGATGGAACCGGACAGCATTCCAAGAGGCACGCCTACAAGGCTGGAAAGAAGGAATGCCAGGAAAACTATCCTCACGGAATGAAGAATGCTCTGGTAGAACCAGACATCTCCATCACGCTTAGGTTCCGTTGTAAACGCAGTGACCAAGGCCTTTGCCACCTGATGGGGTGCCGGCAAGTATGCAGGGTTGGCGCGAACGCCAGTCATGGGCTTTTCGCCAACTTCAACAAGATTCTTGTTTTCTTCTTCGAAGTTAACGCGATCGATTTCGTCGCCCGGCATACAGAACATGCTATCGCCAGCATCCACCACACGCATCAGCGGGTGATAAACGAAAGGCACATAGCTTACAATGCTCCAAGTCGCCAGGGGAATCACGAAGGAAAGTATGGCCAAAACCATGGACCACTTCTTCCCTACTGTCTTTTGAATTCCTACAGGATTAGTCATTTTTTCCACACAACAATTAAGTGATTAGTGGTTAGTGGTTGGTGATTAGTATTTTCTGCTTACCAACCACTAACTACTGTCTACTATTTACTTGCCCTTGTTAAAATCTTCAGTAAACTTGGGCATAATAAAGCGGTTCACATCAACACTCTTGTCATAAACCTTGTTGTCTACGAAGAACTTGTCAACAATCTTGCTAGAACCATAGATGGAGTTGTAACCTTCGCCCTTCTTGAAGTACTTAGCAGATTCGCTCAAGCGCAGGAACTTGGTACCGTTCATGAACTTGGAGTACTGAGCTTCAGAAATTCCCACACGGGCAGCAAGAATCTTTACAGCTTCATCCTTGTTGGCGGGGTCATTGAGGTAGGCCACAACGTCATCCCAGGCGGCAATCACCTTGGCCCATTCAGCCTTGTTCTTCATGAGGGATTCCTGAGAGACCACCAGCAAGTCATAAATGATGCCCGGTTCGTTGGCGCTGGTGTAAAGTTCCTTGGAACCCTTCACCTTTTCAAGAGCGTTCACGGAATGGGGAACCCAGGCCACCACGGCGGAAACTTCGCCAGATTCCAGAGTCTGTACAGCCTGATGAGTCGGCATGTTCACCAAAGTCACATCAGAAGGCTTCAGACCATTCTTGGTAAGAGCGTTAATCAAGAGAGCGTGAGAAAGGCAGCCAATTTCCACGCCCACCTTCTTGCCCTTCAAATCCTTGATGGAATTGATTCCCGGAGCACCGATAATCTTGTCGTTACCATTACTGTAGTCGTTGATCAGGATGGTCACGTTGCGAGCGCCAGTAGCGTTCAGCACCATGGCGTCACCATTTGCCACGCCAACAGCGTCCACCTTCTTGGCGGCAAAAGCATCCATGGACGGACCGTAATCGAACCATTCCAGCTTCACATCCACATCGTGCTTCTTGAAGAAACCCTTCTTGTCAGCAATTTCCCAGGCAGTCCAACCCGGCCAATCGCTATAGGCAATCTTCAACACCGGCTTTTGTGCATAGACGCAAGCAACTAAAGCCAAAACGCCAGCAGCGACATATTTTGTAACATTCATTTTCAACCTCATAGAAAAATGTTTTTCCGAGGTTTTTTACGCAAAACCCATGCCAATTATTCAAAAATCGTCATTTTTTACAAATTTCATCACATTTACATTTTCGTGTCATTTTCGTAAGTTTTCGGAAATTTACAACTTTGTAAAAAGACTTTATAAAGTCTTTTTACCATTACACTTTTCGTAAATATTTTTGTTATCTTAAAAGCATGAATACAACAGTAAAGCAACAAAATATCGCAAAAGTAAAACGGCTCATACTTCAGTACGAATCCGTTACAAAACCAGAAGTCGCCGAAAAAACAGGCCTAAGCGTCGTCACCTGCGGAACAATCCTGAACGAACTTACGGCCAACGGAACCATCGTCGAAAAAAGACTAATGCTTTCTAGCGGTGGCCGTCCCGCAATGAGTTACCAGTACAACACTGATTCCGGCAACATCCTTTGCGCTTTTATCTACGCCGAAAACAACGAATGCTTTTTACGCTACCAGGTTCTTGACATCGTTGGAAACATCAAGGACGTAGGCGTTTTCCTAGAAAAGAAAATTCACGTAAATGCCATTACAAAATGCATTAAGGACATCTGCGGGAAAAACCCGAATATTAAAATCATTACCTTAGGTGTACAAGGTTGCATCAACAACGGGATCGTTGAATATTCCGACATTCCAGAATTAGGCGGAGCCAATCTTGCCCAGATTATCCAGGAAGAAACAGGCATTACCACCCTAGTGGAGAACGACATGAACACGGTCGCCTTGGGATATTCCAAAAAGAATAGCAACGAAAAAAATGTAGCAATGCTTTTCTTCCCTAAAGGACAAACCCCCGCAGGCGGCTTCATTGTCGACGGAAACATCCTCCGCGGGACATCAAACCTCGCAGGAGAATTATCCTTTTTCCCTTTTGGATTTGATAAGAAAACTCAACAGGCCGCCTTTAGTAACGTAAAAAATGCCCTCCCTATCGTAAACCAATTAGTCACCGCAACCACTGTGTTCATGGATCCTGCAGTAATCGTCATCACCGGAGGTCTGGCAAGCGAGTTAAGCAAGCAGGAAATTTCTTCCCATCTGAAAAAATCTTTAAATCGGGATCAGCTTCCTAAAATTGAGATTCGCCCCATGGTAGAAGCCGAGTACATAGCCGGTCTCTACAATATTGGAGCCAACTATCTTGTAGAAGCTTAAAAAAATCAAAAATTTTTCGTAGAACCCATTGCCAATCTTCCCGAAAGGATGTACTTTATAAAAGTATTTTACAAAGTGCGTTAACAAACATAGCCGAGACGCCGGTCCTAGAACTGCTGCCAGCTCTGATTGAAACTCAAGAGGAACTTATGGCATCTTTGGATCTTAGAATTTCTAGTCTTCTCCACGCCTACGAAGCAGGAGAAACAACTCCCCGCGAAATCATTTGCAAAGTCTGCAAGGCCATCGAAGAAGCCCCTAGCCAGATTTGGATTGCAAAGACCTCTAAGGACCAGCTGGAAAAATACTTGTCCCACCTGGAAGCCTCCCTTAAAGACGGAAAAATCCCTGCGGACAAGCCCTTGTTTGGAATCCCCTTTGCTGTAAAAGACAATATTGACTGCGAAGGAATGGAAAGCACTTCTGCATGTCCCGCCTACGCCTACATGCCCGAAAAATCCGCCTTTACTGTACAGCGTCTTATTGACGCCGGTGCAATTCCTGTAGGCAAGACCAACATGGACCAGTTCGCCACAGGACTTGTGGGCGTACGTTCTCCCTACGGAAGCATTCCAAACAAATACGCCCCCGAATATATTTCGGGCGGTAGCAGTAGCGGTTCCGCAGCAAGTCTCGCCTACGGACTTTGCAGTTTTTCCCTAGGTACAGATACCGCTGGATCCGGCCGCGTCCCCGCCGCCTTCAATAAACTTGTAGGCGTTAAGCCGACCCGCGGTTTGCTAAGCGCCAGCGGAGTCATTCCCGCCTGCAAGAGCTTGGACTGCGTCAGCATATTCGCATTGAATAACGAAGACGCCCGATACGTACTGAGCATCGCCGCTGCAGAAGACAGCGAAGATCCCTATTCCAGATGCGCCCCCTGGGTAAAGGGAGTCGCCTCCCGCCTCCCCGAAAAATGGACCTTTGGCGTTCCCGAAGAAAGCGAACTGCAATTCTTTGGCAACGAAGGTTACAAGGCAGCCTTCTACCGCGCTGTGGAAGCCTTTGAAAAAGCAGGCGGTACCAAAGTCACAATCCACTTCACCCCATTCCTGGAAGCCGCAAGACTTCTGTACGAAGGCCCGTGGGTATTCGAACGTTATGACGCCGTAGGAAAATTCATCGACGAACATCCCGATGAGATATTCCCTGTGACAAAGGCCATCATCAGCCCTAAAAGTACTCCCCATCCTTCCGAAGTTTTCGCAGGATTTCACGCCCTGCAGGCAAAGAAGAAAGTTGCGGACAAGGAATTTGACAAAGTCGATGTTTTACTAACGCCAACCGCAGGTACCATTTACAAAACCGAAGAAGTAAACGCAGACCCAATCAAGCTGAATTCCAACCTTGGCTACTACACCAACTACATGAACCTGCTGGATTATTCCGCACTTGCAATTCCCGCCGGTCTCGCATCAAGTACAGATCCTAACGCTCACCTTCTTCCCTTTGGCGTGACCATCGTTGGACGTGCTTTCGACGACTTCAAACTTCTAGATGTAGCCAACAAAGTTTCCCCCTTACTTTCCGAAAAAATCACCCTTGCAGTATGCGGGGCACACCTCAAGGGAGAACCTTTACACTACCAACTACAAAATTCAGAATTTATCGGAGCTGCAAAAACTGCACCCGAATACAGGATGTTTGCCTTCAAGGATGGAAACATCCCAAAACCAGCCATGGTTAGCGAAACAGGAGGCACCAGTTTTTATGTGGAGCTTTACGCCATGAGCCCGTCTGAATTCGGCAATTTTGTCGCCAATATTCCTTCACCTCTTGGTATTGGAAAAATCAAACTTTCCGACGGAAGAATTGTTTCTGGATTCATCGGAGACACATCCATCCTGTCAAAAAATTCCCGTGAAAACATTTTTGACATTTCTGAATATGGAGACTGGCGCAAGTACATTCACAAGTGATTATACGCGTTTCCTTGTTAAAAATACAAGTCTAGGGTTTCGTCCCTAGGCTTTTTTGCCTGTCCAAGCCTCGCTTCCGCCCTAATTTCATGTAATTTTTTCGCACAGCCCTGTTTTTTCAAAAATTTGCCATTTTCCACAACTTTTCCATGAATTTTGAATGTGTTTTAATTCCGCAAAAACAATTAAACTAACACAAGGAATAAAAACTGAAGAATTATTTCGATCTCTCCGGCCAGGTTGCAGTTGTTACTGGTTGCTCCACCGGTCTTGGCGTTCAGTGCGACATTACCGTCACTGCCAAGGTCGAAGCTGCCGTTGACGAAATCCTCGCCAAGTTCGGCCGTATCATCAACATCGCCTCCATGTACAGCCTTGTTGGCAACAAGATCTGCGGTTCCGCTCCGTACCACGCAGCCAAGGAAACTCTGGATTTCGACTTCTTCCAGGCAAATGCCAAGACTATGATCCCGGGAGAACGCTATGGAAACGAAGGCGAACTGGACACCGCTGCAATCTTCCTTGCATCCAGGGCTTCCAGCTACGTTACCGGCATCATGGTTCCGGTTGACGGCGGCTACACCTGCATGTAATTGAGGTTCGAGGCCCGAGGCTCCAGGTTTCGGGCACGAGACATTCAAAAGACGCTCTCAGGAATGGGGGCGTTTTTTTTACTTTGCGGACTTCGCGGAATTGACCGTATATACACCAGCCACAATCAAGGCTATCGCAAGGGCATGGTTAAATCCGAAAATGGCAAGTCCGGTTAACACAGAAACGATGGTTGATGTTACAGGCTGAACGTAATTGTACATGGCAACCACCGTAGGGCGCAAAGCCTTCTGGGCCTTCGCCACCAGAATGTAGGCGATGAACGTTCCGCCGAAAACAACAAAACTGGTTTCTGCCCAAGTCAAGGCGCTGATTTCACTGAAAGGAATCTGCATCACCCCACCCAAGGTAAAGGGTGCAATCATGATGGTAGAAAAAGTGAACATCAATTTCATGCTGGTGATGACGCTGTACTTGCCCACAAGATTCTTGAAGAACGCAAGATAAATAGCGAAGCTGCATTGGGATGTAAAGCAGAGCAGGTCGCCCACAATGTTGCCGGCCTTGGCATTGTTGGCGGCAGCACTTCCCATAATCAACATTACCGCACCCGACACGCCAAAGACGATTCCTAGGATTTTCTTGGCAGTAATTTTTTCGTGAAGAAAGATAGCGGAAAAAATCAAGGCCACAATGGGAAGGCTCGTAGTTACGATAGACGTGTTGATGGGCGAAGTAATGGACAGGCCTACAGTAAAGCAGCACTGGTTGCAAACAATGGCAAAAAGGCCTGCTGCCGCAAATTTAAAAACATCCTTTGCAGGGACTTTTTCTTTTATAAAAATGGAGGCCAGCCAGAAACTGACGGCGGCACCAGCCACTCTGAAGAACACCATGTCCAAACCGCTGATGCCATGCAACATGGCGTCCTTGCCGATGGGAGCCATCAGGCCCCAGATGGCGGCGGCGAGAAATCCTGAAAGATGCCCAAAAAGATTTGTTTTATCACCTGCATCATTCCGCATATAATCAAACCATCACACGAATCAAAATCATATACACCGCGGTTCCCACCGCCATGGAAAGGAACAGCTGACGGCGCCACAGGTGCATAAGCACCACGGCGGCAATGCCCAAAATTTCAGGAATGCCATGAGAGCCTTCAAGCCACTGCACGTCCTTAAGGCAATACACCACCAGCATTCCAAAAACTGCAAGGGGCAAGGCCTTGCCCAAGTACTGGATGTATTTTGGCGTAGGCTTTCCTGCAGGGAAAATGAGGAAGGGCAAGGCGCGGGTCATAAATGTAATCACCGCAAGAATTACGATGGTGATAATCTGCTGCTGGGAAGTCATTTGCGGACCTCCTCAGATTTTTCGTCGACAGGGGCCGCGCGGGTTTCGGCCATAAAATAACTAGGTTCCAGCTTCTTGCGGAACGCGGTCAGCATCAGAAGAATTCCAATCATGGCGGGAATCACAAAGTATTGCGACCCCACAACAAACAAGCTGACGGCAGTGCAGCCAATTCCAATCCACGCTGGGCGCAATTCCTTTTCCTTCAGGAACTGATCCATAAAGATAGCGGTAAACATGGCGGTCACCACAAACTCCAAACCGTGAATGTCAAACTTCAAAAGGGAGCCGAACATGTAGCCCATAAAGCCACCGGAAATCCAATAGAAGTAATCCAGGAAACTGACCAGCAGCATTTCTGTTGCCGTAGCTTCACGAGCATTGTAGTTCACCGCGAAAGTTTCATCCGTAAGCCAGAAAATCAAGAAAGGTTTTCGCCAGCCCATGCCCTTGTAACGATCCAGCATGGAGACGCCATAGAACAAGTGACGGGCGCCCACCACGAGGGCCATACTTGCCGCTGCCAGCGGGTTGAAATTTGCAGCCAGCATTCCCAGGCCCAGGAATTCCGCAGATCCACTAAAGATGAATACCGCCATGCTCAGCGGATACCAATAGCTAAATCCCATGGACTCTGCCAACACACCATAAGTAATGCCCAGAAACCAGTACCCTGTAAGCACAGGCAAAGATAGTTTGAAGGCAACCTTCAACGCATTCCTGAATGAGTTTCGAGCGACGTCTGACATCGGGCGGGAAATATAGAATTTTTTACAATCGCTAGAGTTAACTCTAACTTTCAAATCGAATCAGCAATTTGCTAAATTTGTATAAAAGCAAAAGGTGTATTTATGGCAGAATTGATCAAGCAGCAATTTTTAACTGGCGAACGTGCCCTTTTCAAGAGCAACGATTTAAAGATCGAAGACTCCATCTTTGACGATGGAGAATCTCCTCTCAAGGAATCCAGCAACATTGAATTGCTTGGCAGCATGTTCAAGTGGAAATATCCGCTGTGGTACTGCAAGAACATTTCTGCAAAGAATACCGACTGGTTCGAAATGGCACGTGCAGGCGTCTGGTACACGGACAACATTTCCGTAGAGAACGCCCTGATTCAGGCTCCCAAGAATTTCCGCCGCTGCAATGGCCTCACCCTAAAGAACGTGAACTTCACCAACGCCGCAGAAACCCTCTGGCATTGCAACAATGTGAAGATGGAAAATGTCAACGCCAAGGGCGATTACTTCGCCATGAACTGCAGCGACATGGAAATTTCCAACTTCAATCTGGACGGAAACTATTCCTTTGACGGAGCAAAGAACGTTGTGATCCGCACCGCCAAAATGCTTTCCAAGGATTCATTCTGGAACACCGACAACGTGACTGTCTACGATTCCTTTATCTCCGGCGAATACCTGGGATGGAACGCCAAGAATCTGACCCTCATTAACTGCACCATCGAAAGTCTGCAAGGCATGTGCTACATTGAAAATCTTGTGATGAAGAATTGCAAGCTCATCAACACCACCTTGGCATTCGAATATTCCACCGTCGATGCAGAAATCACGAACGTCATCGACAGCGTCAAGAATCCCACCAGCGGCATCATCCGTTCCGCAGGCATCAAGGAACTGATCATGGAAAGCGACAAGGTTGACGTTTCCAAGACCAAGTTCGAGACCATTTAATTCGAGGTTTCCATGAATTTTGACGAAGTGGTAAACCGTCGCGGAACCAACTCCCTCAAGTGGGACGTTCCCGAAAATGAATTGCCCCTGTGGGTTGCCGACATGGATTTCGCCACGGCCCCCGCCGTCGTAGACGCCATCAAGAAGCGCACGGAATGCGCCGCCTTCGGCTACTCCATTATTCCCGAGGAATGGAACCAGGCTTACGTAGGCTGGTGGAAACGCCGCTACCATTACGAGATGGATCCGGAATCCTTGATTTTCTGCACCGGTGTAGTGCCCGCCATTTCCAGCATCGTGCGCAAGGTAACCACCCCTGCGGAAAACGTGGTGATTTTAACGCCCGTGTATAACATCTTCTTCAACTCCATCGTGAATAACGGAAGAAATGTTCTGCAATGCCCGCTACGTTACGACGAGGCTGCCGCAGGCAAGAGCCGCGCAAATATGATTCAGAATGTCGCGAGAGAGAACTGCGCCGCGGGAGTTTACAGCATCGACTGGGACGCCCTGGAAAAAGCTCTGGCAAATCCGCAGACAAGCCTCTTGATTTTTTGCAACCCTCACAACCCTGTTGGAAAAATCTGGAACGCAGAAGAAATGGCCCGTGTGGGCGAACTTTGCAAGAAGCATAGCGTCACCGTGATTTCCGACGAAATCCATTGCGACCTGACGAAGCCTGGCAAGCGCTACATTCCTTTTGCCAGCGTTTCGGAAACCTGCCGCGACATTAGCATTGTCTGCATGGCTCCCACAAAGACCTTCAATATTGCGGGTCTCCAGACGGCAGCGGTTTCTGTAGCCAACCCCGCGTTGCATCATAAGGTTTGGCGCGGGCTGAATACCGACGAAGTGGCGGAACCAAACGTATTCGCCATCCAGGCAGCCATTGCCGCCTATAACGAGGGCGAAGCCTGGCTCGATGAACTTCTGCAGTACATTCAGGGCAACAGGGAACTTGTGGCAGATTTTATCGCACGGGAAATTACGCAGGTAAAGCTCATTGACGCCGAAGCCACCTACTTGCTATGGCTAGACTGCAAGGACTTCTGCAAACGCCGCGGGATGAATTCCGCCCAATTGCAGCAGAATCTTCGGGACAACGCCCAAGTGTTCCTTTCCGACGGAAGCGTCTACGGTGACGCCGGCGAAGGATTCATGCGCATGAACATTGCATGCCCCAAGGTCACCCTGCAGGATGCGTTAAACCGTCTTAAGGCATACTTCGGCAAGTAACTGTTGGACAGCTATCAAAAGCAAAACTTCCCATGGATGGTCTAGAACTACTGCGTGACGGGAAAGCCTTAAGCAGGCGCCAGATGTTGTACCTTATCGTACAACTGAGTCTTCCTGCTATTTTGGCGCAAATATCCAACATCGTCATGGAGTATATCGACGCCTCCATGGTGGGGCATCTGGGTTCCAGCGAAGCGGCGTCCATCGGGCTTGTGGCTTCCAGCACATGGCTTCTGGGATGCTTATGCTATGCGGTGAGCCCCGGCTTTACAGTACAGATCGCCCACGCCATCGGTGCCAAGCGAGACGTTCGCGCCCGCAACCTGGTAAAAGTGGGCCTGCTTTTCGGTATATGCTTTAGTGCCCTCCTCATGGGTTTTGGCGTTTTCATGCACGACAAGATTCCCGGATTGTTGGGCGCCGACGCAAGCCTTCACCAAAACGCATCCACCTACTTTCTGATTATCGCCCTTGGTCTTCCCGCCATGCAGCTGAACGGAATGGCCGCAGGCATGCTGCAGTGCAGCGGCAACATGAAACTGCCCAGTGCATTGCAAGTTCTCTCCTGCTTTTTGGATGTCATCTTAAACTTCTTCCTGATTTTTGGAACCCGTGAGGTAACCGTCGCAGGAATCAGCCTCACTCTGCCCGGCGCAGACCTTGGCGTTATGGGAGCCGCCCTCGGTACCGTCATTACAGAATTCATCATCATGTCGTTGATGCTCTACTTCCTGCTTTTCAGAAGCAAGAGCCTCCGCCTCCACGCCAAGGAAAAAATCTGTTTTTCCGCAAAGCAACTGAAAAAAGCATTCCATATTTCCTGGCCCATCGGGCTGGAACAGCTCGTAATGTGCAGTGCCTACGTGATGTTCACCGCCATCGTCTCCCCCTTGGGAATGGCAGCCATCGCCGCAAATTCCTTCGCCATCACCATCGAAAGCCTGTGCTATATGCCTGGCTACGGAATCGGCCATGCAGCCACCACATTGATCGGCCAGAGCATCGGGGCCAAGCGTTTTGACCTTGCCTATAAAATGGGATTCATGACAACGGGCTTGGGCATGGCGGTGATGACCTTGCTTGCAGTCCTCATGTTCATTTTTGCTCCGGAACTTATAGGCCTGTTTACACCCGACGAAGAAATCCGGGCCTTCGGTACAGCAATCCTCCGGATCGAAGCCTTCGCGGAACCCTTCTACGCCGCATCCATCGTCGCCAACGGCGTATTCCGTGGCGCCGGCAGCACCTTTGCGCCCAGCATCATGAACCTCGTGAGCATGTGGGTAGTTCGCCTCCCCCTGGCCGCATTCCTCGTTACAAAATACGGACTTCGCGGAGCCTGGATGGCCATGTGCTTCGAGCTTTGTTTCCGCGGAACAATCTATCTGATTCGTCTCGCCAGCAAGAAGTGGATTACGGGGAAGTAATATCAACTATCGTGACTGAAGACACTGTTTACCCACAATGTTTAAATCCCACCCAAATGTTGCCCCAAGTTTATGTTTAGGCGGTTTTGGGAGAAACTACGCTTGAACTGACAGATAAGCAAATATCTTTCGTAGAATTTGTTTTGAAACAATATGTGGAAAACGGCGTAGATTCGCTCTTAAACAGTTGCCAGAACTCGTCAAGTTCCAATACGGAACCGTAAAAGACGCATGCAACAAAATGAGTATGGACGCAAAAACTCTAAACAGAATCTTTGTGGATTTCCAGAAAGTTCTGTATGCGTAAAAGCCTTACCCCAAGCACCATTTCCAAACGGGAACGACTTGAATTCCGTCATCCAGAACGGCTTCGGAATCCCAGGTGACTATCAGGCAGTCCTTGACTTTTATTTCATCGCGGGCAAGGCGCAAGGCCGACAGTTCGCGATCCAATGCTTCGGATTTTTCCATGTTCCAGGCAACTTGAATTAATTGCCGTGTTTTTGAATTTTGGTCAGTCACCAAAAAGTCAACTTCGCCGCCAGATTTGTTGATATAATAATCGATTTTATTGTTGCCGCGGCGCAGGTGCATAAACACTAGGTTTTCAAGCAGCCAGCCTCGTTCCGCATCGTTCTTTGGAGTCATGGCGCGAATGAGTCCGGTATCGACGATGTAGAACTTGTCTGGGTTCGTGCGGCGAACAGCCAGAGAATCTGTTCTTATAGAAACCGGATAAATCAAGTAGGCATTGACAAAATATTGCAGGTATTCGGAAATACGTTCGCGATTGTCAGAAGCACCTATGGCACGGAGCGCACCGGAGATGGCTCGTGTAGAAATTTTGCGGGCGTAATTGTGGATGATGTAATCCAAAGTATAGCGCAAAGCCTGAGTGCTTGAAATTTCATGGCGCTCAATTACATCGCGATAAACCACAGCATTCACATATTCCTGAAGCAGCTTGTTACGGATTCGCAAATCTTCGCCTTGAATATCGGGGAAGCCGCCTTCTTCAAGATAACGGGTCATGGCGTTTCGCAGCAAACCCGCTGTTCTCGGAGAAAACGGTGCTTGCGGTACAGTCTTTACAAGACCATTAAAAGTCAGAAATTCCGAAAAAGAAAGCGGGAAAATTTCAACATCGAGAGAACGGCCTCGCAACTGCGTGGCGACTTCTGACGAAAGAAGTTTCGCAGAAGACCCTGTCAGGCAAAGCTGAACGCGATTGGAATCCACCAACCGACGGGCAAACAATTCCCAGCCGTCAACATCCTGGAGCTCGTCAAGAAAATACCAGCATTTTTCCTTTGCAGCCTCGGGGTACATGGCAGCATGAATTTCTCCAATGAGCTTCAAGTCGTTTGCCGAAACACCTCGCAACCGTTCATCGTCAAAGTTGATATACACAATCCGTTCTAGTGAAATGCCATCGCTAAGCAATTCCTGTATTCGACGAAACGCCACATAGGTTTTGCCCACACGACGCATGCCGATAATGGAGGTCGCGTTACGCACCTTTTCGTAATAATCAACAACACGAGGGTGAATTTTTTCGGGAAGGCCTTCCTCGTAAAACTCACGCATGATTTCGGCAATTGCATTCTTCATAGCTTGCAATATACATAATTTTCAATTGCGTTGCAAAATTGGCTCAAAAAATAGACCAATTTTAAGCAAAATTGGCTCAAAAAGCTAGCCAAATATAAACACAAGACTGTTCTAAATATTTTTAGTTATATCAAACCCGCGCTTTTATGTAAAAATAAGCAAGCTTATTTTTGCGGCACTCGACTTTTTCTATCTTATAAATTATGTACGATCCGCGCTTTTTACCGATTTGCAAAGAAGACCTAGACGAACTTGGCTGGGACTACGTCGACGTAGTGGTAATCAGCGCGGACTGTTATGTGGACCATCCCAGTTTTGGCCATGCCGTGGTAGCTCGACTTTTCGAGCACGAAGGCCTGCGTGTGGCAATCTTGCCGCAGCCCAACTGGCGCGATGACCTACGAGATTTTAAGAAGCTGGGTAAGCCCCGTATGTTCTTCGCCATCAGTAGCGGCATGGACAGCATGGTGAACCACTACACTGCAGCAAAGCGTTTGCGCAGTGACGACGCCTTTACCGCCGGCAACAAGGCAGGTTTCCGTCCGGATTACGCCACCTACACTTACGCAAAGATCGTGAAGATGCTTTACCCCGATGTTCCGCTTTTGATTGGCGGCCTGGAAAGCAGCTTGCGTCGCGTGACCCATTACGATTACTGGAGCGACCGTCTGAAGCCAAGTATTCTGGCAGATACGGAAGCGGACATTCTGGTGTACGGCATGGGCGAAAAGCCCCTGAAGGAAATTGTACGTCTCTTGAAAAAGGGCGTTCCTTTCAGCAGTTTGAAGAATATCCCCCAGACTGCAGTTCTTGTGGACAAGGACAAGGTTCCTGCTCCCGGCAAGCACAAGGAACTGGGAACCTCCTGGGAAGACCTGCGTCTGCCTAGCCACGAAGAATGTGTGGCCAGCAAGAAGACCCAGATCCAGAGCTACAACAAGGTGGACATCGAATGCAACAAGATGTTCCAGCGCCGCATTCTGCAGGACGTTGGCGACAAGACTGTTGTCATCAACCCGGCTTACCCGCCCATGGAATACGGTGAGCTGGATGAAAGCTTTGAATATCCTTATGCACGAGCACCGCACCCGCGATACAAGAAGCGCGGCGACGTTCCTGCATTCGAGATGATCAAGTTCAGCATCAACACCCACCGAGGATGTTTCGGCGGTTGCAGTTTCTGCGCCATCAACGCCCAGCAAGGGAAGTTCATCGCCAGCCGCAGTCGCGAAAGCATTTTGCGTGAAGTGGAAATCGTCACCAACATGGAAGGTTTCGCAGGTACCATTACGGACCTGGGCGGCCCCAGCGCCAACATGTACAAAATGCGTGGCCGCGACCGTTCCCGCTGCGCCAAGTGCGCACGCCCCAGCTGCTGTACGCCCAAGATTTGCGACAACATGAATACGAGCCACCGCGAATTGATCGACTTGTATCGCGAAGTCCGCAACCACCCCAAGGTCAAGCACTTGTTTATTGGCAGTGGCGTCCGTTACGACTTGCTGCTGCAGGAAAACTGCGACGATAACATCCGCAAGGAACACGAGGAATACGCCCGCGAGCTTATCGACTATCACGTCAGCGGCCGCCTGAAGGTGGCCCCGGAACATACCGTCGAAGAAGTGCTGAAGCTGATCCGCAAGCCAAGCTTTACGCTATTCCACAAGTTCAAGGAATTCTTCGACGAGGAATGCAAGCGCATCGGCAAGAAGCAGCAGATCATCCCCTACTTCATCAGTAGCCATCCGGGTTGTACCGAGGCCGACATGGCAGAACTTGCCCTGGAAACCAAGCAGTTGGGTTTCCAGCTGGAGCAGGTTCAGGACTTTACGCCCACCCCCATGACCATCGCCACGGAAATGTTCTACGCCGAAATGAAGCCCGATGGAACTCCGCTGTACGTTGCAAAGACTCCTGAACAGAAGAAGGCACAGAAGCAGTTCTTCTTCTGGTACATTCCCGAGAACCGCCCCCAAATTCGTGCCACCTTGGAACGTTTGAAGTTGGGCAAGATCGGACGTCTTCTGCTGAGCAGAACCGCCATGGCCGAGGGCAAGAATTTCAGTCCCAGCAAGGAACGTGAGGAAAATCCCGAGTTCCGTCAAAAGGACAAGGCCATGCGCCAGGAACGCATGGCCATCATGACCCCCAAAAAGGAAAAAGTCCGCTGGACCGAGGAACAAAGGGAAAAATTCCGAGAGGAGCGAGCTGCAGAAGCGGAACGTAAACGTAGGGCAAAGGATCCCGCATATAATTACGGCCCTAAAAAGAAGGTTCGATTCGGTAAAAAGAATCCTTGGGGAAAATAATTTTTACACACTAAAAGTCCGCTTCTGCCATTATTTTTATCGTTAGCAGTCATTTTTACACACTTCTAACACGGAAATATCACTCAAAACACAAAAATTACTAGGATTTCCCAAGTAAAGATTCTAAATCTCCAATTGAGCGAAAAATTTCGTCAGCCCATTTTGCGAATAATTTTTACACACTAAAGCAAAATTCTGACTTTTTTCGGCAAATTGGAGTGATTATGAAGAAAAAGTGTATGGGATTGGCTTCCGCCGCAGCAATCGTCGCATTGTTCGGCACCACCGCAACAACCGTCATGGCCGCCAACGGCGACGCCTACAACTGGCCGGGCTATCGTTCCGACCTGGATTACGACACAAAGACCGTCTTGGGTGGAATGGATTTGACTCCGCCCACGAAATTCAACAACAACTGTTCCGGTGTGACTGGCAAGAAGGCAGGCAAGTGGTGGGCATTTTACTGGGGTAAGGATCGCGACGCCCGCATTACGGACGTGACCATCGATTCCATCCTGAAAAAGTACGATACGGATTTTGAATACCTGTACAACACCATGGGCTGGGCGCCCGACGCACAGGCTCAGGACGGGCAGTACAGCGCCGTCTATTACTACGGTTCCGGCACCTGCGCTGGCGGCGACAAGACAGATACCTTGGGCGGTTGGCAATCTTGGGTGGCAGGCTATACCGCAGTGGCCGCAAGTTTCTACCCGCTTTACAGCTTTAATACCAGCTGCCCCTACCGCGATCGAGTTTCCCAGATGGACGCCATGATTCACGAAGGTATTCATTCCATGACCAACGGCTACCCCGGCGCCAAGGAAGCCCACTGGTTCCAGGAAGCAGGCAACACCTGGATTCAGCAGGACATGTTCAGCCATCGTAACGCAATCTACAGCGGCATGGGCTTCCTAAATGCAGCCACCCTTATGGCTCCTTTCATGCCTATTGAATGCTACTCCGGTTGGCTCGTAGATGGCACCTTCGGCGGCCCCGGCGCTCAGGGCGTTACTGGCAAGAACCAGCGCAACCTTCTGGGCGGCGCACAGTACAGCAACATCTTCCCCACCTTCATCGGCACCTGGCTAGGAACCGGCGCCGTCCGCTGGATCTATGGCAATGCCTATGGTAGCACCAAGTACCTGTTGGAAACCTACGGTCTCGACAAAGGCCTAGGCGATGCAGGCGTCCGCCGTCTCATCACCGAATTCCGTGCCAAGATGGCCATGCTGGATATGAAGGAATGGTCCAACGAACTGAAGAACCTGATTAACAGCAACTTTGGCGGCAACGCATACGAAGAACAGTACTTCTGGGACACGGAAGGCACAGGCATGCCTTATGAGCAACGATTGAGAAACAATTGGGTAATGACTCCCTACCAGACCACAACCGTAAGCGGCGAATACATCATTCCTGACGAGGCAACCACACCGGGCTGGTCCGGCAGTAATGTAGTCCCCCTGAAGGTCCAGAACGGCGCCAAGCAGGTTTCCGTCACCTTCTATCCGGTGGGAAGCAATTCCAACAACACTAACATGAACTACCTACTGTGCTACCGCGCCACGGATGGCACCCCAATCTATAGCGAACCCATCACTGGCGAAGGTACTGTCACTCTGCGACTGGACAAGACCCCCTCCAGCACCAACGGCACACCCATGGTTTTCGCGGTCATCGTCAATACGGACTACAAGTTCACCGGCAACGAAAACATCCGCACCAAGCATTTCAACTACAAGCTGAAACTTGAAGAAGGCCTGAGCGGTGCAGGTGCAGCAAATGTCAAGTACCACAACGATTTCAAGCTGGCTTATGACTGGAACAACTTGCCCACCACGAATTCTTCTAGTTCTGTTGCAGGCAATGCTTCCAGCAGTTCTACCCAGAGTTCCAGTTCCGTTACCACTTCTTCCAGCTCCATCACTGCATCTAGCAGCAGCACAAAGGTTAGCAGCTCCAGCACAGCCTCTTCTAGCAGCGTCGTTACCGCCAAGGAATACAGCATCAGCGCAACCCTCCCCATTGACGATAACTACGCAAGCGTAAGCACAAACTTCGACGCAAACGCCGTAGCACAGGCCTTGGGAATCTCTGCAAATGAACTTTCTAGAGCAGTATTCTTCGCAATCGAGCCTAACGGAACCCAGAACGAAAACTCCACCGCAAACGCTCCGGGTCACTGGTTTGGCAAGAACGGCGAAGTTGTCAACTGGGGTGAAAACGCCTACTTGTTTGCCGAATGGAACCTCGCCAACAGCACCATTTCCATCGGTCACTACCCCAACCGTGTTAGCAACGGGGAAAAGTACACCTTCACTCAGGGGCTCAAATCCGGCAGTAAGTCTGTCCTCTTCCACTTCACGGTCACAATCACCAATGCAGTCGGCAACGGTGATGGCAACGCAACTGTCGAACCCACCCAAAGCAGCAGCTCAAACAACACCGTAAGTTCTAGCAGCAACACTGTAATCGGCGGAAACGACAACTCCGTAAGCTCCAGCAGCAACGCAGTAATCGGCGGAAACGATAGCTCCGCAAGCTCCAGCAGCAACGCAGTAATCGGCGGAAACGATAGCTCCGTAAGTTCCAGCAGCACAGGCAGCAACATCGTCATTACCCCGGGCAACACAAACAACGAAAGCACCTCTGCCATCACATATGGTTTAACAGGTCCCGCAACCCATATGGGCGTCATGAACCACAACGGAGTCGTCACAGTGAACTACTTCCTGGAACGTCGCGACAACGTGAAGATCAGCCTGTTCTCTCCCTATGGAGCCCTTCTCGACGTTAGCATCAGCGGAATCCAGTCAGCAGGCAAGCATCGCAAGGTGCTGAACCTCCGCGAAATGGGACTCCCCGCCGGTACCTACATCATCAAGGTTTCTACCGGATCTTACCTGGAAGCCCAAACCGTTACCGTCGGTAGATAAATAGACTCTTTCATTCCTACACCAAAAACCAACCCCCAAGCCTGGAGCAGCAATGCTCCAGGTTTTTCTTTTTCATCGCTATGCAAAAAAAGCGCCCTCTGCAGGAGCGCTCCACCATTGTAATCGAGCTTCGTTCGATTACCAAACTCCGGGCTCGGATATGACCATGCAAGCATGGCCGCATCACTCGCCTCGTAGGTGTTTGTCACCCTCAGCGGCTCACTTAGGAGCGTGCAAGCACGCTCCACCATTCGCCGCTGGTTCGTTCCTGAACGACGGTGAAGCCGGCTTCTTCAAACCACTTGAGGATATAATCCTTTTCTGTCAGGAGCTGACCAGAAATGATAATCTGGCCACCGGGTGCCAACAGGTCTTCCATGTCGTCGCGCATGGGCCACAGTTCGCTGCGGATCATGTTGCAGAGAATCACGTCAAACTTGGTGCCGTCCTTGAAGGAATCTAAAAAGCCCAGTACGCAGTTGCTCTGTTCAAAACCATTGCGTTCAAAATTTTCATTGATGCAAGGAATAGTCAGCGGGTCAATTTCAGTACCCACAGCAAGGCGGGCGCCCATACGGCGAGCAAACATGGCCAAAATGCCGGTACCAGTACCGATATCCAGAACAGACTTGCCCTTAAAATCCACAGATTCCATCAAGTGAGCGCAACTGCTAGTGGTATCGTGTTCGCCAGTACCGAACGCAGTCTTTGCTTCCAGTTCCAGAACCACAGTCTTATCATCTTCGGGAGTGTATTCAACCCAGGGCGGACGCACAACCAAGTGGGGGCTTACAGAAACAGGCTGGGCGCGATCACGCCACCACTTGTCCCAATCCTTGGCGGGCTCTTCTGTCACCGTAAAGTGATACTGGGGGAACTGAGCCACAATGTTGTCACGTTCAGCCTTGTCACCGGTATAGAAGCAGAAATCGGTACGACCTTCTTCGGTAGGATCCAATTCTTCAAGGGTTGCAACACCAGCTTCGAACAGCAGGTAGCTTGCGATTTCAAATTCTTCGATGGGGCAATAGCCCTGAGCCTTGTACCATGTATCAACTTTTTGCATGGTTTAAATTTAGAATTCTTAAAATACTACGCAAAGTTTGCGTAAATTAAATATCTTTGTAGAGAACCCTACGGGAGGGCAAAATGCTTTACATCCATCAATTTCCGGACTGGACCAATTTCCGATACGACTCCAAGCGTGTTTTAGACGCTCTCGGCAAGACTCGCCTCTCTGAAGGGAAACTTCTGGGTCTTTCCCAACTCTGCGACATCCATCAACTGGAAATTGACAACCTGACCACGGACATCGTGGCAAACTATGCCATTGACGGTCACCAACTCCAAACGGAACAGATTAAAAAAGAAGTGGAACTCCGCGGCCAGGGCACACAGAATTTTATCAAGAACTACCTCGGCGCACTTCAAAATTCCGCAACGGCCCTTACTGCAGAAAGGCTATTCAACTGGCACGCCGCCATGAGTCAAAACAAGGCCATGCAGTTCCGCAGCGACGACAGCGAAATCGTCAGGGAAAACGATGGCAAGCCACAGCATTTTTCCGGTCCCCATCCTGAACGTCTCGCCAATGAAATGAATCATTTCATCAAATGGTTTGAAACCGCGCCCATGGACGGAGCCATCAAGGCAGCTATTGCCCACTTCTGGTTTCTAACGATTCGTCCCTTCAGTGACGCCAACGGACGCATTGCCCGAACCATCACCGCGCTTCAACTTTCCCGTGCAGAAAACACAACCCGCTGCCAGTATTCCCTAAACAGACAGATTGCAGAAAACAAGGGCGAATACTTCCGCATTCTTTGCAAGACCCAGGGAAGCAACGGCGACTTGACGGAATGGATTCTCTGGTTCCTGAAGATGATGGACCAGGCCATTCTTGAAAGTACAGAAATTCTTTCTGCACAGGTGAAGCAGTTTGCAATGCAGCAGAAATTCGCAAAGGCTGAACTGACACCCCGCGAAACCAAGCTGGTGAAGGCTGCCATGAATGGAGAACTCCCCGCAGACTTTACCGCGAAGGATGTGGCAGCCCTCATCGAGGCCAGCCACGACACAGCACTCCGCGAAATCCAGAGCCTCATGGAAAAGGGTATTCTGCAGTCCAACAAAAAAAGAGGCCGTAGCCAAAGCTACAGCCTCGTAGAAAAGAACTAAGGTGGTCACGGGGCCTCCCGCCCTATGTGAACGCCAGGTTCCTATCGTCTATTACTTTACAGCAACATTGTACGGCGGCAGGGACTTTTCGTCTGCCGCTTCAACCTTAGTTGCCTTCTTGCCATCATAGGCGTACAGGGTTTCTGCACCAAAGGAACGATCACCGACGTAAAGGATTTCGTCAACAGCATCAAATGCAAGACCACCTTCGGCATCGGAGATTCCCTCGATAATTTTGGAAGAACCTGCAGCCAAGTCAACAACGGCAACAGGGACATCACCCCAGGACTTGTAAATGGCTGCGTAGGCGATTTCCTTTTCATAATCAAAGGCAATGCTGTAAACGCCAGCACCCAACTTTTCGCCAGTCACGACAAAGGAAGACTTCTTCTTGGAAAGATCAACCTTTTCAATGCCGCAATCATCTGCAGTTGCATAATCACCGGTAGATGCAACATACACGTTGCCCTTCACGACCGCAACTGCAGAAGGATTCTTACCAGCTAACTGGATGGTGTCCAGAAGCTTGCCATCCTTAAGCGTGTACAAAGCCAACAGGCCATTGGGATAATTGGTTCCAGCCCAGGCACCAGTATCATCATACACAGTCACATAACGCTGGAAAATAGCCATGAGAGTATCACCGCTCACTTCGAGGTCAGACAGGTTAGGAGAGTAACCACCCTCACTTACGAAATCTTCGGTCTTGACAGTCTTGGTGACCTTGCCATCCTTCAGAGAAATCTTTACGAAGTTGGAAACGCCTTCCAGAGCAACCCATGCTTCCGTTTCACTTGCGGCAACAATGTCCGTGGGATTGGAATAGTCTTCCAAGCTAGCCTGCCAAGCGACATCCTTCTTTTCTTCATCAATCATGATTACATTATCATGGCCTACACGTTCCAATACGAACAGATTGCCACCTGCTGCCACAACCTTGGAATCCTGATAGAATTCAATTTTCTCTTTGGAAAGTTTGCCATCGTCAATCCAGCGAAGTTCGCCTACGGAATAGTCGCTATTGAAAACGTAGATAGAAGACTTTACTTCCTCGGAAGGACTGCTTTCATCCTTTGCACTAGAGGACGATTCATCAT
Source organism: Fibrobacter sp. (assembly GCA_045616805.1). Classification (GTDB taxonomy): domain Bacteria; phylum Fibrobacterota; class Fibrobacteria; order Fibrobacterales; family Fibrobacteraceae; genus Fibrobacter. Next base: position 4,850 of record JAZLHK010000082.1, on the reverse strand, counting down.
CCTTAGATTCATCAGCATCCTTCTTAGAGCTGGAGGAAGCATCTTCATCATCAGCTTCAGAGCTGGAAGAATCGTCTTCGTCGTCTGCAGAAGAGCAAGAGGAAATGTCCTCGTCGTCATTGGGACCGGAAGAGGAGGAAGAGTCGTCACCGCAAGCCTGCATAAAGAATGCAAAGGAGCTGGCAGCAAGAAGGGTTAGGAATTTATTCTTCATTGTTTGTCCTTTTTATGTTATCGCAATATATCGCTTGTCATTCAACATTCAATCTACTGCGCGGGGCCTAGAACCCCTGGGTTATTGTGAATTTGTATTCCCTCCCCGGCGTGGGGAAAGGAGTATAAAGATTTCGGTATGTTTCATCAGTGATATTATCCACTGCAGCAACCAAACGAGTACGAGCAAAGGGCGCAAACCCAAGAGCTGCCTTATGAATGGCAACCGCGGGTTGTTCCACTCGGTTAGCTCTATCGCTATAAATTTTTGTTCGATAATCCGAGGACCAAGTCAAATCAAAATGCAACGGGAGAGTCAACTGGGCTTCTGCAAAATAGGAGCGGGCCGGTTCTCCAGGCAATTTATTATCCCGATACGCCCTTTCATCAGAACGATCACGTGTGTCCTGGAACGTAGCACGAAGAACCGTACGAAGGAATAATGCGGGAGAACTTTCCATTTCCACTTCAAGTCCTCGAATATGGGATTCATCCAGATTAAATGGCTTCATAAAAGATGCGGAATTCAGCCAATAGATTCCATCATAGGCATGAGTTTCAAAATAGGTCGCACGCAGAATTGTACGGCGCTTCTCCGTAGCAGCAAAGGCCCCCGCCTCAAAACGCAGGGCAGTCTCGTCCTTCAAATCGGGATTGCTGATAACGCCTGGATAAACGCCATAAAGTTCCATCAAATCAGGCTTTTTGTAAAAGCGGCCAAAGCTGACGTTGCCGCCAAACCGGGAATCCTCCCGTCCCAGCTTTAGAGAACCTCGGGCAGAGTAGGACAAATTCTTTTCCGCCTTATTCTCCATTTTTTTTGAAAAAGTGGGAAGCACCATAATGCCAGAACTGACATCGTCCTTTACACCAAGCAAAGATCCCTCTGCACCAAGAGCAAGCCAGGAGAGAATGCGGTATTCTCCATCACCTGCAAGAGTGTAGGAATAACGATCCAGGGCCCAGTTTCTAGACTTGCCTCGAGGTGTATAGTAATCAGCCCCACCAGCCAAGCGCAAACTTACATCAAGCTGGTCTCCATAATAGTTGGCAATCAATTCCGGAACAAACTTATAGCCGGCTGCGCCATATTCCAGATACTCCCTAGACACGTAACCAATATGGTCCACAGGATAATAGGAATGGGATACTGCCTTTTCAAAACGGCCGCTAAGACCTAGTTCCAGCCACAACCATCCAAACAATTCAGGACTTTCCAGACGGTAAGAGGCGCCAGCGTTTTCATTTTCATATCCCGCGAAAGTCGTCTGGTATTCTTCGCGACCCGGGTTACCTCCTTCTGCTGTAGATGCATTCACGGACAGGGTAGAGAAACCGCCAAATCCATGGAGCACTCGATACTTCATATTACCGGAGTTTTCCGTGTACTGAGCATTCCTTCTCACATCCCAATAATCATCATCCTTATTATACTGTGTTCCATTTCGATTGTAGAACTTGTAATCATTATCGGAATGTCGTGCTGAAAGGGAAGCCGCAAAAGAGATGCTGTCCGTTACATCTGTTCGAACCTGGGCGGAACCTTCCCAGAAATTATGGCTGCCGTAACTGGCAAGAATCTTGCCGGAAGATTTTTGGCTAGCGGAATTTCCACTTGAAGTTTCTTCAGAAGTACCGCGACGGACTGCGGATTTTGTCACGAAGTTTACGACACCACCGATTCCTGCACCGCCAAATCTTGCAGGCACACGGTCCTTGTAGACTTCAATTTTTTCAATCTGGTTCAAGTCAATCTGACCTAAGTCAACCGCACCGCCACTACCGTCATTCATGGGAATTCCATCCATGCAGATGACAATGTTTTTTGCGGCAATACCACGAATGCTGATGGTCTGGAAGCTACCGAGACCACCCTGACGATAGTACTGGATGCCAGGAAGAGTAGCAAGGATTTCTGCAGCGGAATAGGGCTTACCCACCCATGCCTCAGAAGTAATCTCAGTAACACTTGTACTTTTTTGAGAAACATTGAACGCAGCGGAAGAGACAATATCGGCAGAACCCAGGTCCTGAACAGGGCCTTCCTGGGCGTAGGCGCCATATGCGCCAAAGACCGCAACCATAACCAGCGCGGCAAACCTTGTCGATGTCTCTCGCATCCGACTCCAGATGGGCGCAGCACACGACTGCAACCCCAATTACCTCACAGTTCTTCTGACTCGGGGATCATCCTACTCCTGGCTCCTTCACACCCGATTAGACATCGCGCGAATGCGCGGCGCCCACTTGCGAGCATTGGTTTATGCCAGTTTCGTCCTCCCTTACAGCGGCGGGACCGTTCCCGGATTTGGAAAACTGCGGCGCAATTCCAGCACGGGATTCTCTTACGGGCAAGTTCGCGCAACTTCGCGACACAGGCCTCGTAGCTTTTCACGGCATGAGGCAAAATTATGTGTGTCAAATATAGAAAAGGGCAACCTACCACTCAAGTGGGGAAAATGACATCAACAGATTTCCCACTTCCTACGTCGTATGCTTTTGATAACAAAATAATATGTTTATTCCCTATTTTTCCCTCGTATTCGGGGATTCACCTGGACCCCATCCGTCGCGGCCATTCATAAAAATGGTAAATTGTCCCTATCTAAACATTAAACTAACACACTTGGCGGTTTGAACCCGCTAAAGAAATAAACATTATGAGTCTTAAAATCGTTGTACTTGCTAAGCAAGTTCCCGACACACGAAATGTTGGTCCTGACGCCATGACGGAACAGGGCACCATCAATCGTGCTGCCTTGCCTGCAGTCTTCAATCCTGAAGACCTGAATGCATTGGAACAGGCCCTCCGCTTGAAGGACCAGTTCGAAGGTTCCACCATTTCCGTTGTGACCATGGGTCTTCCCAAGTCTGCAGAAGTCGTTCGCGAATCTCTCTATCGCGGCGCTGACGAAGGCTTTGTCGTTACCGACCGTACCCTCGGCGGTGCAGACACCCTGGCTACCAGCTACACCCTGGCACAGGCCATCAAGAAGGTAGGCAACTACGACATTATCCTCTGCGGCCGTCAGGCTATCGATGGCGATACCGCACAGGTCGGTCCCCAGATCGCCCAGAAGCTGGGCCTCACCCAGGTGACCTACGCCGAAGAAATTCTTTCTCTCGACGAAAAGGCACGCAAGGTCGTTATCCGTCGTCTTATCGACGGTGGTGTCGAAACCGTGGAAGCACCGCTCCCGCTGGTCGTGACCGTTAACGGTTCCGCTGCTCCTTGCCGCCCCCGCAACGCAAAGCGCGTCATGAAGTACAAGAACGCAACCGCAGTTGCCGAACGCGCTCCCGAAGCCGCAGAAAAGTATGCAGCCCTTATTGCAGAAAAGCCCTACCTGAACATTGCTCAGTGGGGAGCTGCCGACATTGAAGCAGATCCTGCCCAGATCGGTAAGGCCGGTTCTCCGACCAACGTGAAGGCTGTGAAGAACATCGTGTTCAAGGCCAAGGAAAGCCGCACCCTCACCGCTAGCGATGAAGATGTGGAAGGCCTGATCAAGGAACTCTTAGAAGGAAAGATTATCGGTTAACCTATGAATAACGTATTTGTATATTGCGAAATTGAAGGGACTACCGTTAAGGACGTTTCCCTCGAACTGCTCTCCAAGGGCCGTAAGCTGGCCGACACCCTGGGTGTCCAGTTGGAATGCATTTGCGCCGCCTCCGGTATCGACGGCATCGAAAAGCAGGTTTTCCCCTACGGTGTCGACAAGGTTCATGTGTTCGACGCTGAAGGCCTGTTCCCCTACACCACCAATCCCCATGCATCTCTCGTGATCAACCTGTTCAAGGAAGAACAGCCCCAGATCTGCCTCATGGGTGCAACCGTGATTGGTCGTGACCTTGGCCCCCGCATTTCTGCCGCCACCCACAGTGGTCTGACCGCAGACTGTACCGAACTCGAAATCGACAGCTTCGAAATGAGCATCGGCGGTGTCAAGAAGTTCTACGAAAATCAGCTTTGCCAGATTCGCCCGGCTTTCGGCGGTAACATCGTTGCTACCATCGTGAACCCGGAACACCGCCCGCAGATGGCTACCGTCCGCGAAGGCGTGATGAAGAAGGAAATCAAGGACCCGAACTACAAGGGCGAAGTCGTAAAGCACGACGTAGCCAAGTACGTTCCCGAAGCTGAATACGTGGTGAAGGTTCTGGAACGCCACGTTGAAGCCGCCAAGAACAACCTGAAGAGCGCACCCATCGTGGTCGCCGGTGGTTACGGCATGGGCTCCAAGGAAAACTTCGACATGCTGTTCGAACTGGCCAAGGAACTCCACGGCGAAGTTGGTGCAAGCCGCGCTGCTATTGACGCAGGCTTCGTTGCCGACCATGACCGTCAGATTGGTCAGACCGGTCTCACCGTTCGCCCCAAGGTTTACATTGCTTGCGGTATTTCCGGCCAGATCCAGCACATCGCTGGCATGCAGGATTCCGGCATTATCATTTCCGTGAACAATGACCCGGATGCTCCGATCAATGCAATCGCAGACTACGTCATCAACGGCAACGTTGAAGAAGTGGTTCCCAAGTTAATCAAGTACTACAAGGCAAACAACAAGTAAGCGCTATGGCAAATTTCTATACAGATCATCCAGAGATTAAGTTCAATCTCGAAAGCAGCCCCT
>JAZLHK010000081.1:0-124299 GCA_045616805.1 Fibrobacter sp. | reverse complement strand
CAAGAAGGCCGCTCCGAAGGCTGCTGCCAAGAAGGCTGCTCCGAAGGCCGCCGCTAAGAAGGCTGCTGCTCCGAAGGCCGCCGCTAAGAAGGCCGCTGCTCCGAAGGCTGCCGCTAAGAAGGCTGCTGCTCCGAAGGCTGCCGCTAAGAAGGTTGCTGCTCCGAAGGCTGCCGCTAAGAAGGTTGCTGCTCCGAAGGCCGCTGCTAAGAAGGTTGCTGCTAAGCCGGTTGCTAAGAAGGCTGCTGCTAAGCCCGCTGCCAAGAAGGCCGCTCCGAAGGCTGCTGCCAAGAAGGCTGCTCCGAAGGCTGCTGCTAAGAAAGTTGCCAAGAAGTAATTTTATTTCTTCCAAAAACTCTCTTTTGGGAAGGGGTCCGCAATGCGGTCCCTTTCTTTTTTTTACCTTTGCAGTATGATTTCAGAAAAAGATCTTGCAGAACTCGAAACAATTCCCTACGATCAGCGCATCGAGCGCATTGAAAAACTTCTTGAAGGCAAGGAAAACCCGAGAGCATTTGAGCTGGGCCTCCTTCTCGCCCTCAAGATGGGACAGGAAATTCGAGAAAAGAAGCCCCTCGGCAGCGAATCTGGCGACCTGGTTGCCAGCTGGAGCGGAAAATATCCCGAATCCATCGTGGAAGAAGCCATTGCCAGCGCCAAGGAATTTCTTCTACATCCTGCAGCCCTTGCAGAAAAAATCAAGAGCGGCATGATGAAGAAAAATGAAGAAAAAACTGAAGATCAGCCTGAAGCAAAGGGCGACGAGGCCCCCGATGGAAAATAAGCTCCAGGCCACCATAGACATTGGCAGTCATAGCTGCATCCTCCTGATTGCTGCATTCGAAAAGGAAACCGTCACCGTCGGTGAAGTTCAGGAAGAGAAGACCGTTCTAGTTCCCAAGCTCCAGAAGGTAGAAGTTTGCCGTTTGGGCGAAGACATCTACGAAAACGGCTCCATCAGCAAGGAACGCATTGAGGAACTTGCCAAAATCATGACCAAGTTCCGCATGGACCTTCATGCCCTGGGCGCCGACCTGAAGGCTGCCGTCATGACAGAAGCCATGCGCAAGGCAAGCAATCCCGAAGAAGTTCTAGATGCCGTAGAAAAAGCACTGTGGGTCCGCCCCAGAATTATTTCTGGCGAAGAGGAAGGCAAGCTCACATTCCGTTCCGTCAAGGAATGGCACGGTTCCGACATTGTCACCATCGATATTGGAGGAGGCTCCACGGAGCTATCCAATGGAGAACTTACCTTCTCCATACCGGTTGGTGCCCTCAAGATGTTCAAGGCTATGGGTCCCATTCCGGGCCCCGAATACAAGAAGTTTGTCAAGGAAACGTTCAAGGACGTATCATTCAAGGGTATGACCAAGAAACAGGTTTACCTGATTGGCGGAACAGGAACGGCTCTCGCCATGGTATTCCTGGACAAGATGCAATTTGACTACAAGGCTATCGAAGGTCTAGAACTGACCCTCCGCGACCTGGAGGCCGTAACAACCCGGATTTCCAACCTCTCCAAAGAACTTCGCGCCATGCTTCCTGGCCTCGAAAACGGCAGAAGCGACGTCATCATCTGCGGATTGTTCTGGCTCCGCTCCCTGCTGGAAAAACTCCGTGTGGAAACATTCAAGATCAGCACTGCAGGCCTTCGCTTCGGCTTACTGTATCCTCCAGAACCGGAACCCGAGCAGAAACCCAAGGGGAAGAAACTACCTCCCTGGATGCAAAAAAAGAAAGACGAAGAAGCCGCAAATTCAGCCGCAGAAAACAATGCGGAATCTAGCGAAGAAAACTAAACTTCAACCATTGTAGCCACTAGGCAGCTATCCTTCGTGGATCCGCTACCGGCAAAATCAACATCTTGACCGCGCTTCCACGCGGTCTTTGCCTTTGCGTGCACAGACTGAACAGCAGCCAATACGTCACGAGCAAATCCGTTCAGATTGAATTCGCTGTAATTGGAACTGACCATAAAGAAGCCGCCCTCATTCATAATGGTCGCACAATCGGCAACCAGAGGCATCAGGTGTTCTCGCACGTTGAAGTTAAAGCCCTTGAATCGGGCGAAACTGGGAGGATCCAGAACAATTCCATCAAACTTCAGGCCCTTCTTTTTTGCCCAGTTCACATACTCCACCGCGTTGCCCTTGAAAAACTCACCAGGACGAAGGTCCAGCCCATTCAATGCGTAATTTTCACGTCCCTTATCAAGAATCTTTCCGCTGATATCAGCATTCGTTGCCAGAGTCGCACCGCCGATTCTCGCATGAACGGAAAAACTGCATGTATAGCTGAAGAGATTTAGAAAACGGCGATCCTTACAACGGTTTTCCACATCCAGGCGAACGTGACGCATATCCAGGAACAAACCCGGATTCACCGTATCCAGCAAGTCCACATTGAAACGGGCCTTACCCTCTCGGACAGTTCCCACAGAATCAGCCTCCGCCCCCACCATGACTTCCATGGGAGGATTTTCCAGAGACTTGCCGGAACTGGAAAGTCGTTCCTTTACAACAAGGAACTTGGGCTGAAATTCTTCAGCTATGGCATCCACGATTTCACTTTTTTGATGTAAAAATTCAGGACCGAAAAATTGAATCTGGAAACGACTACCAAAGCGATCCAGGGTCAAACCGGGAAAACCATCTGCTGCACCATTTATAACGCGATAGGCATCAGTCACTTCAAAAAGGGATTCACGAAGCGTATTCGCATTATGAATTTTCTGTCTAAAATCAGCCATACACCAAAGTTAAAAAAGTTTTACGGCAAAGAAACCTGGGCTTTCGTATTAAGTAAGCTGAAAAAAGAAAACATCTTAAAAAAGGATTTAACATGCCGGAAGCCATTCAGCATACAAGTACACTCACTTGGATCAAGGAACAGTTTAAGGACGAACGTCCATTAACATTGAGGGAAGAAGCCGTTCTTTTCGCTTTGGCACAGAAGGGGAACTCCACAGCAAGAACCATCATCCTCAAATCCAACATGAAGTTCGTCATTCAGGTGGCCCAGCAATTCTACAACAGCACCCTTTCGACAGAGGAGCTCATCAACGAGGGAGCCATGGGCCTGCTCCGCGCCGTAGATAGTTTTGACTATACCCGCGGAGTCCGTTTCATCACTTACGCCGTCTGGTGGATCAAGGCCTTTATCGCCAGAGCCATCAGCGAAAAGGGAAGTCTCATCCGCCTTCCCTTAAATCAGCAGACAAAGCTTCACAAGGCAATCCGAAACAGCAAGAAAAAATCCGATCTGAGCGAAGAGATCCTTCATTTAAATTCATTTACCCGGGCGCCGCTCTCACTTTCCACACCACTAAATGAAAACAATACGCTGCACTACGAGGACATCCTCGAGGACACTTGTCTGGAATCCCCCGAACAGGAAATATCAAACGAATTACGAACAAAGTTCACAAACAAGCTATTAAGTAAAATTCCCTCACGGGAAAGGCAAATCCTAGAGCAAATGCACGGGTTAAAAGGCGTAACATGTAAAAGCGTTCGCGAAATCAGTCGAACGTTAGGCTTGTCCAGAGAACGAGTCCGTCAACTGCGAGACCAAGCCATTTCAAGGCTACGAAACCTGAATTGCGACAAGCACCTTACCCCGACATTGCAGGAACTGACCTGCAACGCATAATGAAAAAAGGTGAGCTATTTAGGCTCACCTTTTTTACGTTCTATTTATCTAAAGTCTTGATCTGACTGACGAACTCATCCACTTCCTTGAACTCCCTGTAAATGGAAGCGAACCGAACGTAGGCCACGGCATCGATCTTTTTCAGTTCCTGCATCACGAGATTGCCAATCTGGTCATATCCGACTTCAAGGCTTTCCGTTACCGGCAAGGCGTTTTCGACGTTGATTGCCAGCTGTTCAATCTGGTCAGCAGTGACAGGGCGTTTTTTGCAGGAGTTGATGACCCCACGCAAGAGTTTTTCACGAAGGAACGGTTCGCGGCTTCCGTTGCGTTTTACCACAGTAAAGGGCAGGACTTCAACGTACTCGCGGGTAGAAAAACGACGGCCACATTCCACGCATTCACGACGGCGCCTGATGTAGGAGCCGATAGCGCGACTATCAATAACCTTATCGTTATCTTTTTTGCAGAATGGACAGATCATATCAGCAGTCAGTTGTGAGTGATGAGCAATGAGCTATAAGTATCGATTCGCGTAAAGGCTTTTTCAACTCATAGCCTTGTAAGCAAAGGCGGGCTCACAACTCAAAACTCATAGCTAGTTATTCTTCTTGAAGTCCTCGACGTTAGCCTTGTATTCAGCCAGGTATTCCTTTGCAGCAGCAACCACGGCTTCCGGAGTGTAGCCGAATTCCTTTTCGAGGACGCCAGCCGGAGCGGAAGCACCGAAGCGTTCCAGACCGGAAACCTTACCGAAGCCACCAACAACCTGGGCGAACAGCAGCGGAAGGCCGCTGGACTTTGCAAACACCGGAGTCCAGGGAGTGATGATGGAATCGCGGTATTCCTTGCTCTGGCTCATGAAGAGGGCCGGGCTGATCATGGAGACCACGCGAACCTTCAGGCCTTCGCCGCGGAGAACTTCAGCAGCGTCGTGAGTCAGGAGAACGTCGGAACCGTTGGAGACGAAAGTGAGGTCCGGACGAGCGGAACCGCAGTTGTCGCTCACAATGTAGGCACCCTTACGGCACTTGGCTGCTTCAGCCTTGCGGTCGCCGGGGAGAGTCTTCACATTCTGGCGGGTCAGGATAAGAGTGGTGGGGCTGTCGTTATTTTCGAAAGCCATTTCCCATGCGACCACAGTTTCAAAGGCATCGGCCGGGCGGAGTACCAGCATTTCGGACTTGCCCTTGTTCGGGCCATAAGTCTTCTTGAGACCTTCCAAAAGGCGAATCTGGGTTTCGTGTTCGATAGGTTCGTGAGTCGGACCGTCTTCGCCAACGCGGAAACTGTCGTGAGTGTACATGAACTTCACAGGCAGGCCCATGAGGGCTGCCATACGGAGAATGGGCTTCATGTAGTCGCTGAACACGAAGAAGGTGGCGCAAATCGGGTAGAGACCGCCGTGGAGAGCGATACCGCAGCAGATAGCACCCATGGTCAGTTCGGCAACGCCAACCTGGACGAAGCCGCCCTTGAAGTCGCCCGCGCGGAAGATGCCAGTCTTGTTGAGGAAGGCCTGAGTGTTATCGGAGTTGGAAAGATCAGCAGAAGAGCAGATGCAGTTCTTGACGGTTTCTGCCAGGTGACCGAGAACGGTACCGGAAGTCACGCGGGTAGCAACACCTTCCTTCAGTTCCAAACCGGAAAGGTCGATCTTCGGAGCGTTACCGGAGAGCCATTCCTTGAGGGTGGCAGCCTTTTCAGGATTTGCAGCGTCCCAGGCAGCCTTAGCCTTCTTCCAGGCTTCAACTTCCTTGCGGAGTTCGGCCTTGCGGGCTTCGAAAGCTTCTGCAACTTCGGGGAAAATCTTGAACGGATCAGCCGGATCGCCACCCAGGTTCTTGACGGTTGCGTCAGTAGAGGCACCTGCTGCATTCAGCGGCTGGCCGTGAGTGGAGACAGCACCTTCGAAGGACTTGCCGTCTTCGGCGATGGCGCCCTTGGCCATGGTGGTGTGACCGATGACGATAGTGGGCTTTTCAGTTTCTGCCCAAGCGGCCTTGAAAGCCTTGCGGAGAGATGCAATGTCGGAACCATCGGCATCGATGACGCGGAAGCCCCATGCTTCGTACTGCTTCACGAAGTCGTGGCTCATCACGTCTTCGCAACGGCAGGACAGCTGGACCTGGTTTGCATCGTAGAAGAAAATCAAGTTAGAGAGTTTGAGATGACCTGCAACGCGGCCTACACCGTAGGCGATTTCTTCTTCGAGACCGCCGTCGGAAACCAGGCAAACCACCTTGTGGTTCAGGATGTCACCGAAACGTTCCACCATGAAGCGTTCAGCAATGGCGTTACCCAGGGCAAGACCGTGACCGATACCCAGGGGACCGCTGGAGTTTTCGATGCCAAGGGCCACATCCACTTCGGGATGACCGGGGGTGCGGGAACCCAGCTGGCGGAAGTTCTTCAGGTCTTCCATGGTGAGCTTACCCTGGAGGGCAAGTTCGGAATAGAGGAGTGCGGACATGTGACCCGGATCCATGAAGAAACGGTCACGGGCTTCCCAGTTGGGATTTTCAGGATCGAAGCGGAGGAATTCTGCGAAAAGCAGGGTGGTAGCGTCAGCTGCACCCATGGCTCCACCCGGATGACCGGACTTAGCCTTCTGCACCATGGCAGCGGAAAGAATTCGAACGTTGTCGGCCGCTTTAGTAACGATCGCGTCTTGCACTTTTTACCTCTCTATATATAGTAGGCGATGAGCCGCCTAAAAATGTGTGCCAAATTTAGTTTTTTATGGGAATTCTCTCAAGTCAGCAAGCCCCAAAACAATATTAAGTAAGCAACAAGGTTTTTAAGTTGCCCTCCGCAATCATTTTTAACGCAAAATTTGCGTAATTTATAATTTTACCAATCGTTTTACACGTTCGTCCAAGTTTTACCATCCCACCCCCATCCTCATCCACCAAAGTTCCACTACGCATAAAGTTATATTTAGCCGCAATGAAAGACTTTATCCTTAAATTAATCAAGAACCTGGCCCACCCAGGCACCATTATCGGCATCATCGTATCAATCGCAGTCCCCTTCCTCGTGTACCTGGGACCAAATGTCGGCCACAAGGATACCATCAAGCAACTGGACCTGAGCCTTCCCTTCCCCCTTTTCTGCGTACAGTTCATAGCGATTGTCGCCCTGTTCTGTTCCCTGAACAAGGATTTTAGGGAATGGGTTAAGGGCATTCTTCCCAACAAGGCATTCAGCATTCTCACTATTGTCTTCGCCGTGGCCATATCCATTTTTGCAGCCACCCAGATTGAAGCCCGTCACCGCGTTCAAAGTGACGAAAGCGTGTTCATGTCCGTAGCGCAGAACATCTACTACAACCAGGAATCAGGAACCTGCAACCAGGGCTACTATAAGAATGGTGGCCTGGAATGCGTTTCTAAATCCAACAGTTTCAAGACCAAGGGCCTCGCCTTCCTCTATGTGCTTGGCATGCCCCTGTTCGGCACAGACCTCCGCTGGATTTTCAACGCAGAACTTCTGATGCTCCCCCTGACGTTCCTGCTGATGTTCCTTGCCATCGTTGCCTGGACAAGGCAGCCTCTCCTGGCATTCTTTGCTGCCCTCCTTACAGCACTGCAACCTACTGTACTTTTCCAGTTCCGTTCCATGTCTGTGGAACCCCTCTATATCTTCCTTTCCGCACTTTCCCTGTTTACCTTCAAGTGGGCATACGACAGAAACACCGTTAGGCACTGGGCTATAGCCGCTCTCGTTCTTGCCTTCTTCGCCCAGACCAGGCAGGAAACCGTTTTCTGCTTCTTCCCCTTCATCCTTTTCGCCCTGCCCAAACTGCTGGATCAGAAAAGCGCCAAGGCCCCTACATTCTTTGTCCTTCTTTCCATCTTCTCCGTTCCCGTACTGCTAACCATCAGCTACTTCCAGGGATTCGGTTTCCAGGGAGGCGAATTTGAAGCTCATGGTCACTTCCTGGAAGACCTTTCCAAGAACTGGGAAATCATGACCCGTGCACTCAGGAAGAACGGGGAACTCGCCAACCCATTCCTTACCTATTTCAACTATCTGTTCGCTGCAGGTCTGATTTACCTTATATTCCGTGCAATTTACGACGCGACAAAGGGTAAAAATCCAGACTCCAGGTTCTTCTACCTGAAAGTGCTGGCATTCCTCGCCCTTTATCATCTCCAGACCTACGTCATCCTTGAAAACGTCTCTGGCGACTTCAGCATCGAAATCAACCAGCGCTACAGCCTGGTCATGATCCCCAGCATGGCATTCCTTGCCGCACTTCCTGTCGCCCACATTGCAGACTATCTGGCAAAGAACTTCAGCGACAAGAATAAAGTTTCCGTAGCCAGCGCCATACTGGTGGCTTCCGTGATAGCATTGATTTTCTCAGGCTGGACCGCCCACTACAAGAGCGATTTCAACAAGAACATCATGTACAACCGCAACCACCTGACTATCGAAGAATACGAAATCCTCGGTTGGCTCAAGGAACAGCCGCAAAAGGACCGTCTCTTCATCTACGGCAGGCCCTGGCATTTTGTCGGCTACGGAGTTTCCTCCATCCACTATGACAAGGCCCGCCAGATGAATAGCCGCGAATTACAGAAGCTGGTGGATTCCTACGAAGGTGAAGTCTATTACATCCGTGGTCTTGACTGCTGGGACAGCCAGACCTACCACAAGAAGGCCGTTGAACACCGTATTGCCACAACCTGCGATGTCTTTGAAAGAGACATGGAAATGGAGGGAATCAAGAACATCTTGATCACCAACAACTACTGGGTCCAGATTGCAAAATTCAAGGGTCGCAAGAACTACAATGTGGCAAACATCATCGCCGCCATGGAACCGACCCTTATTGCAGAGGCTAAATCAGAAAAGAACCTCCACGAAGTCGATGAGAATACAGACGTAAACAAGATTGAAACCGATAGTCTCCAGCTCAACATGACGTTGAAGGAAACTAGCGCTGCAGCCCGTAAGTGGCAGGTGGCGGTATCCATCAACGACAAACCTGTGCTGAACGTTCCCTATGAAGTCGGAAGCCCAAAGTACAACGTTTCCACAGACACGCTCCAGCCGGGATTCAACCAGATTAGATATGTCGTCGCCAGCAGAGAGACGGGCAAGGCTGTCGCAACCGCCATCCAGAACTATTTTTACCCGGTCAATGGAGCTGTAGCGCTGAATACGCTGCAACCGTCAAGCCACAGGCAAGGCTGGGGCACCCTTCACACCAATGAAAGTATTGAAGGCCACACGTTCACCATTGATGGCAAGCGCTACAACCAGGGTTTTGGAACCCACGCCGCCTCAGAAACCGACTTTGACCTAAGCGGCAAGTATTCTACTTTCCGTGGTTCCGTCGGTCTTGACGATGAATCCCTGTGTAGCGAAGGTGTTAGCGTGGAAGTCTACGGCGATGGCCAGCTATTGACCAAAACAAGCAGTTTCAAGAACGGAGAACTGGTCTCCCTGAACGTAAAAACCGCAGGCGTCCAAAAGCTCAAGATTAAATCTATTCCCACAGGCAGCATAGACTGTACCCACGTTGACATTGTCAACGCCGCCCTGATTCCCTAAGACATTTTGATTTACGCGTATGTTACTTTCAGTCATCATTCCAGTTTTCAACGAAGAAGAAATCGTCGCAAAGACTTATGAAGTTCTTGAAGACGTTTTGAAAGACGTAGAACACGAACTGATTTTCGTGAACGACGGATCCAGGGACCGCACCCGTGAAATCGTGGAATCTCTGTTGCCTTCCAATCCCAACAACAAGATCATAAATTTCAGTCGTAACTTCGGCCACCAGGCTGCGTTTAGTGCAGGCCTGGACCACGCTCAAGGCGAGGCTGTCGTCATTATCGATGGTGATTTGCAGGATCCTCCCCAGTTGATCCATGAAATGCTGGAGAAGTGGAGAGAAGGTTACCAGGTGGTCTACGCCCAGCGAAACAAGCGTGCCGGCGAAACAATTTTCAAGCGCTTTACGGCATTTGCCTTCTATCGTCTCATCGGCAAGTTGACCAGTATTGATATTCCACCTGACACCGGCGACTACCGCCTCATGGACCGCTGCGTAGTGGACCAATTGAAAAACCTTCCGGAACGCAGCCGTTTCCTTCGTGGTCTTGTCTGCTGGGTAGGTTTCAAGAAAATTGGCGTCAAGTACGACCGAGCAGAACGCACCGCAGGCACCTCCAAGTACCCGCTGAAGAAAATGCTCCGTCTCGCCTTTGACGGCATCACCGGATTCAGTTCCGCCCCCCTGAAGATTAGTTTCTACATGGGATTTTTCGCAACCATCGTCGGCTTCATCGCTTTCGTATGGTCAATTCTGGAAAAGTTCCTTTCTCCCGCCACAACGGTTCCCGGCTGGGCATCCCTCATGACGGTCATCATCTTCTTCGCAGGCGTCCAGCTGATTACCATCGGCATTCTTGGCGAATATATTGGTCGCATTTATGACGAAGTGAAACAGCGCCCGTTGTACATTGAGGACAAGAAGCAGTGAGCAATGAGCAATGAGCAGTGAGCGAAGAGCTGCGGGCAATGAGAAACAAGCCTCTTGGACTCATAGCAGCGTAGCTGCGGGCTCAAAACTGAAAACTGAGAGCTATATATGAAGAATAAATTATTTGTAATGAGTTCCGCCAGCGGTGCAGGAAAGTCCACCTTGCAGAAGATGGTCCTTCCTGATTTTCCGGACATCAAGTATTCCATTTCCGCAACCACACGCCAGCCCCGTGTAGGCGAAGTTAACGGAGTTCACTACTTCTTCAAGACCCGCGAAGAATTTGAAGAATTGATTAAGAACGACGGTCTCATTGAATACAACGAAGTTCACGGCAACTACTACGGCACTCCCAAGTCTTTCGTAGAAGATACCCTGAAGCAGGGAAACCGCGTTCTGTTTGACTTGGATGTATTCGGCAAGGTAAACTTTGATAAGGTCTACCCCGACGCCACTGGCATCCTGATTTTGCCGCCTAGCGACGAAGAACTGGAGCGCCGTCTTCGCGGTCGCGGCACCGATTCCGAAGAAGTGATTCAGCTTCGTCTGAACAACGCCAAGAAGGAAGTGGAATTCGCTAAGACTCAGGGCAAGTACGAATACACCATCGTGAATGACGACCTGGAAAAGGCCGCAGGCGAACTTCGCGAAATTCTCAAGCAGAAATAAAAAGTGAAGGGCTACCCCTTCACCTGCTTTTTTGCCTGTTCCAGGGCCGCAATGACCCGGTCACAGTAATCATCAAATTCAGGATCCTCGCGCTGCAACTCCTTGTGGGCGAGGATATTTTTTATGGTTCTGCGAATGCCTTGATCGAAACGAACCTCACTATGAAAACCAGGAACAGCATTCTTTAATTTTGCATTATTGAAAACCACTGAATTGGCCTTGTCTCCAATAAGGCTTCCCTTCAAGTCCAAATCACTTGTTGCCGCCAGGAATTCGCTGGGAACATAGTAAGGCTTCAGTTCCACCCCCAGGGCATCGGCAATTGCCTGGTAAATTTGATTCCAGGTAAGGGTTTCATCCCCTGTAATCTGGAAAGTTTCGCCGATAGCGTGAACGTTTCCCATAAGACCAACAAAGCCCTTGGCAAAGTCCGTATTGAACGTCATGGTCCAGAGGCTTGTGCCATCACCGTGAATGATCACAGGCTTACCTTCAAGCATGCGCTTCACCACCTGCCAGCTTCCATTCTTTCCGTGAACACCCAGAGGAACGGAACGTTCATCATAAGTATGGCTAGGACGAACAATTGTCACCGGAAATCCATTCTCTCGATACATCTTCATCAGGTATTCTTCGCCAGCAATCTTGTTGCGTGAATATTCCCAATAGGGATTAGAGAGTGGCGTTCCTTCTGTAATGCGGTAATCAGAAAGAGGCTTCTGGTAGGCGCTGGCGGAGCTGATAAAAATAAACTGCTTCGTTTTACCACTAAACAGTCTATAATCCCGTTCCAGTGCACTGTAATGGAAGGCGATAAAATCACAGACCACGTCAAAGTTCAAGTCCTTGATTTTTTCGGCAACATCAGCTTCATCATAGATGTCGGCAGTAATCTGCTTTACGGCGGATGTTCCATCCGGCAGCTTTAGGCAAGGCAAGTCCGCAACATTGCGGTTGCCACGATTCAGCAAATAAATTTCCCAGCCCAAATCCACAGCAAGACGAGTAATCGCCATACTGATTGTTCCAGTTCCGCCAATAAAAAGAGCACGCATAATTATAGCCTGCGCCTTGCGCCTTTGAGTTATGAGTTTTGAGAAATGAGCTATAGTTAGGCGGCGAAGCCGCGATTATAAATACTCATAACTGATAGCTCACTACTGACTTCTAGACAGTTGCCTTTGCAGCGATCTGATAGACCTTGGTCACATCGTCTGCGTTCAGCGGCTGGAAGCCCCAACCGTTACCCGGATTCAGTTTTCGAACCATTTCGGGAATATCTTCTTCCTTGGCGCCCAGTTCTGCAAAGTTGATGGGCATACCGATGCTCTTGAGGAAGCTGCGGAAAGCCTTGATGCCGGCCTTGGCTGTTTCTGCTGGATTTTCGAAGTTCATGGCGCAGCCAAATACGCGGGTAGCCATCTGGCAGAAGCGCATCACGTTGTGGTTCATGACATATTCCATCCAGGCGGGCATAATCACAGCGAGACCAGCACCGTGAGCGCAGTCGTACATGCCGGAAAGTTCATGTTCAATAGCGTGGCTGTTCCAGTCCTGACCGCGGCCAACACCAACGATGTTGTTGTGAGCCACCATGCCTGCCCACATGATGTTGGCGCGGGCTTCGTAGTTGTTGGGGTCAGCGATAACGCGAGGTGTTTCCTTCACCATGGTCATCAAGACAGCTTCGCAGAGGCGGTCCGTGATTTCCACTTCGGTAGTATTGGTGAAGTAACGTTCAAAGACGTGGGCCATAATATCGGTGGCACCGCAGGCAGTCTGGTAGGCCGGCAGCGTGCAGGTGAGAGCCGGATTCAGCACAGAGAAACGGGGACGGATGCAATCGCCACCGGCACCACGCTTCAGCATGCCCTCTTCCTTGGTGATGACAGAGTCGCCAGAACCTTCGGAACCTGCGGCAGCAATCGTCAGAACAGTACCCACCGGAAGAGCCCTGGTGGGAGCAGCCTTGCCGGAATAGAAGTCCCAGAAGTCACCATCGTAAATAGCACCCATGGCAATAGCCTTGGCGCTATCGATGGAAGATCCGCCACCTACAGCAAGAATAAAATCAACACCGATTTTACGGCAAAGTTCAATACCTTCATAAACTTTGGAATCCAGGGGATTGGGATGAACACCACCCAATTCCACATGACCAATGCCAGCCTCATCCAGAGAGGCCTTGACGCGATCAATAAGGCCAGACTTTACAGCAGAACCACCACCAAAATGGACCAAGACCCTGGTACCACCATGCTTTTTTACCAGAGAACCGACTTCATTTTCGCGATCCTTACCAAAAACAAATTCTGTGGGGCTGTAAAAGTTGAAATTTTCCATATAGATTCCTTTCCCATTAGGGGCTTTTATAAAGTTAATCTACATAAAAAAATGACGATTTCCCGCTATTTTGTATACACATTCTGTGTACAGCAGAAAACAGGAAATTATTCTATTTCCACCTTGATATCAACGCCAGGAACCCAGGGCTTCGGGCTATTGACAATGGGCCACAGAAGTCTGCGAACAACAGCCAGATCATTGGTCTTTAAGTAGAGTTTTGCCCAGTGGACATTCTGGACCATGGAAACAAAGGCATCCACAGGGCCTAAGACCATCAGGGACTTTTCTGCACGGCAAATGGCATCTACACGATTAATGGCATCTCGCAGCAGAGATTCATCGCGGCTCCCGAAACTAACCTCCACCAGCTTGCAAAAAGGTGGATAGAAGGCATCGCGACGGTCCTGCATTTCTTTCTGGGCAAAACCGATAAAGTCGTGATGCAAGGCAAACTGCATCACAGGTTCGTTTGGATTCAAAGTCTGGATCAACACACGACCGCCACCCTGCGCGCGGCCTGCGCGGCCAGCAGTCTGGCTCAACAGCTGGAACAGACGTTCCGTATTGCGAAAGTCGGGCATACCGAGACCACTATCGGCGCCAACAACACCCACCAGGCGAACGCCCGGGAAATCATGGCCCTTGGCCACCATCTGGGTTCCAAGGAGGATATTGTATTCCCTGTTGCGGAAGGCTGTCAGAATTTTTTCAATGGACCCCACATTCTGGGTTGTGTCTCGATCCATGCGAACCACTTTAGCCTCGGGAACCCACTCGCAGATTTCCTCCTCCAGTTTTTCAATGGCGCCTCCCACAAATTCGTATGTTTCTGCACCACAGTCATTGCAGGGAGAACTTACGGGATAAAGCACACCACAATAGTGGCAAAGAAGAGATCCATACTGTTTGTGATAAACCAGAGGCACATGGCAATTCTTGCAGTAGAGGGTTTCTCCGCATTCCGTGCAGACTCGTATTTTGGAATAGCCACGACGGTTCATCAGAACAATGGCCTGTTCCCCAGCGGCAACGCAATCTACAAGTGCCTCGCGCAAATCCGGAGACATGAGGATACCCTTCTGCTGCCGAACGTTTCCCATGTCCACGATCTTAACATCAGGAAGGGCGGCAGACGTTGCACGCTTTTCCAGCTTAAGCAGCTTTAAGTTGTTTGCAATTGCATTATGGTAAGTTTCCAGGCAGGGAGTTGCACTACCAAGAATAACCAGCGCTCCATACTTGTGAGCCAAATGAAAAGCCAGTTCGCGGGTGTGGTAACGGGGAGCCGGATCCTGCTGCTTAAAGGACCCGTCGTGCTCTTCGTCAAGTACTACAACATCAAAGTCAAAGGGGGCGAGAATGGCACTACGGGTTCCAAGAACCACCTGAGCCTTCCCCGTCAACACAGAGACATAGGCCGCGCGTTTTTTAGGGGCGGAAAGCGCCGAATGCAAAACCTGTACAGGCACTCCCAGGAAGTCTTCAAACCGCTTTGACGTCTGGGGAGTAAGACCGATTTCCGGAACAAGAATCAGTACTTTTTTTCCTTGCGAAAGTGCAACTCTTGCAAGTTCCTGATAGACTCTTGTCTTGCCGGATCCAGTCACACCATGCAACAGCGTCCCGCGAAAACCGGAACCAGACAAATCGGCGATCATGGAGTCCAGGGCAACCTGCTGTTCCTCAGTCAGGGACGGTTCCTTCACAGATTCGCCACCTACTTTATATTTTTCGCACACTTCCGCATTTTCGTCTTCTGACGCAGAGGCGCACTGGCAAACAGCATCTAGGTACTTTTCAAAGTCCGCAGGCCAAAAGACATTCAGGGCCTTCATGGGCGTGCTGATATAGTAGCGTGCCACCCATTCCAGGGATTCCATGTAACGTTCATTGAAAGTGAACCCGGATGCATGGGGATAAGCACAGCGGACATCAAAGGCAGGGCGCTCCGGCGTCACCTTGGAAACCACAGCCAGGACAGGCTTCTTGCGGGTAGCAAACTGAACCCAGACAACACTTCCCCTGCGGATTTCCTGGTCATTGGGCAAATCTATAGGCACCCCATAGGTAAAAACCGACGGAGCCAGAGGAATGTACACCTCACAGAAAAGTGCAAGGTTTTGAGACTTGTACTTTGTCTTGACAGCCTCCGGGGCCTCGGTTTTGGGAATTCGCTTTGCCATTACGGGGTAAAGATAAGAAATCCCCCGTAAAATCGGTGTTTTAATCGGTATTTTAATAACCCCGTTGAAATCTTTTTAATTAGATTATGTTATACAAGCCCCCTAGGGGTTTGCCTTCTATTGGAGATACTTTATGAGCTTTATGGATGCATTTAAACCGAAATGGCAAAATTCCAACCCCAGTAAGCGCCTTGAGGCGGTTAACGAGCTGGATGCCCACAACCAGGATATTCTGGAACGGGTCGCCCTTTCCGACGATAATAGCGAAATTCGAACCGTAGCCGTTAAGAAGCTGAATTCCATTCAGACCCTTCTTAGCATTTCCAAGAGCGATTCCGAAGCATCGATTCGACGCCTTGCAGAAAACCGCTATTTCGAAGAGATTTCCAAGAAGCTTAAGGACTGCCGCGAGGCAGCTTCCAGTGAACTCATGGGCTACATCGACGAAATCAAGGACACCCGCTATGCCGAAGACCTGATCAAGTCAATTCCCAATTCTGAACTTCGTATGGCCTTGGTCCAGAAGACCAGCCGTGCTGGCGTCTTGGCCCAGGCCGCACTGAAAGACGCCAAAGAAGAAATTGCAAAGGCTGCAGCAGAACGCGTTGAATCTGAAACTGCCCTTCAGGACATCATCAAGAATTCCAAGCACACCTCTGTCCGCAAGATGATTGCTGAGAAGGTTCGCGCCCAGAAGGAAGCTGCCGATGGCGGCCGCAAGGCTGCAGCACTCCTGATCAGCAAGCGCGAAGCACTAATCCAGCAGGCACACTACCTGGCTGCCCAGAAGGACCCCCTGGCCATCCGTTCCCAGTTCGAAGCCCTGATGAAGGATGCTCAGGAACTTGGCATGGGCCCTGCACAGGCAACCCTGGACGAGGTCTATTCCAGTTTTGTCAAGTTCTGCAACGAAGCTGATGCAGAACGCATTGCCGCAGAAAAGGCTGCCGCAGAAAAGGAAGCCCTGAAGCAGCACCTGTCCGCCACTCTCGCCGAGCTGGAAGCTATTCTGGCAGGCGACAACGCCAATGAACAGGAAACACGCGTTAACGAAATTATCAGCGAATGGGTCGAAAAGAAGGGCGTCATGGGCGCCGCCGACGTAAAGCGATTCAACCAGGCATACTTCAAGTCTCAGGACCTGAAGAAGAAGGCGGAAGAAACGGCAGAAGAATCTGCAGAATCCACCATTGATGAATCCGTCCGTCCGGAACTGCTGGAACGCCTGCAGGCTCTCTCCGAAACCGACGTCAACGAAACCACGTCCAAGCATCTTCACGCAATCGTCCGCGAATGGGAAAAGCTCCCACTTCTGGAAGGTGAGGATCCCATTCTCCAGAGCTACAACGCTCTTCGCAACAAGCTGAGCGAAAAGATTTCCGCATTTAACGAAAATGCCCAGAAAATCGTTGAAGAAAACTCCGTGAAGCTCCGCGCTCTCATCGACCGCGTCAAGTCCTTCGATGAAAACGAAGATTTCAAGGAACTGAGCCTCAAGCTCCGTAATGCCTACAACGAATGGAAGGAAATCGTCGGCGAACAGAAGTTCAAGTACCACGACCTTTGGCTGGAATACAAGGCCGCCACCGATCGTTTCCAGGAAATGCGTCAGTGGGAATCCTGGCACAACGAAAATGACCGTGCCTCCATCCTTGAAGAAATGGAACTTTTGACTAAGGAAGCCGGCAGTCAGGAAGTACTGAACAAGCTTAAGGACCTGAGTAACAAGTGGAAGAACTGCGGTCCTACCTCCGCAGCAAAGTTCAATGAATTCCGCGAAAAGTTCCAGGCCGCGTTTGAACAGATCAAGCAGAACTGTGCCCCCTTCATTGAAGAACAGCTGGCAGAACGTCAGAAGAACCTGGCGAGCAAGGAAGAACTTTGCCAGAAGGTCGAAGATCTGGTTTCCAATGCAGAAATCTTCTGGAAGGACAAGTTCAAGACCATGCAGGAAATCCAGGAAAGCTGGAAGAACATCGGCATGGTTCCCAAGGAAAACCTTACCGCCCTTATGGAACGTTTCAAGGCTGCAACCAACGCCTTCTACGCCCAGCACAAGGAAAACCAGAAGCAGGAAGATGCAACTCGCGAAGCCAACTACGAGAAGAAGGTTGCCCTTTGCGAAGAAGCGGAAAAGCTTATTGAATCTACTGACTGGAACGCCACATCCAACAAGCTGAAGCAGCTCCAGGATGCATGGAAGGCAAGTGGTCCGGTACCCAAGAGCAAGTCCGACGAAATCTGGACCCGCTTCCGTACCGCATGCGATGCCTTCTTCGAAAAGAAGCGTACCCACTTCACCGAAATGGATGCCACCAAGCAGGAAAACCTAGCCAAGAAGACCGCACTCTGCGAAAAGCTGGAAGCTCTGAATCTGGACAATATCACCTCCGAAGTGATTGAAACGGCAAAATCCATTGAAACTGAATGGAAGACCATCGGTATGGTTCCCAAGGAATCCATCGAAGCAATCAACGATCGATTCAGCGAAACCATCAACCAGTTCCTGACCCGCTGCGCCGAAGTTGACGAAGCTCTCCGCCAGCAGCTGGAAGAAATCAAGGCCAAGAAGCAGGAAATGATTGCCAAGATTCACGAATTCGCAGAAAGCGCCGGCAGCAACCAGCTGGCAGACGCAGTCCGCGAGCTGCAGAAGGAATGGCGCGCCCTCGGCTCCTGCGGCGTTGACGACCTTCTCCTGTACAAGAACTTCCGCGACACCTGCGACGACTTCTTTACCCGTCGCCGTGACCAGCTGGACATTCAGGAACAGGCTCGTCAGAACAACCTTCAGAAGAAGCTCCTGCTCTGCGAACAGGCCGAAGACCTGCTCACCGACCTTAGCGAAGCTACCGTCGGCGGCGCAATGAACAAGGTCAAGCATCTCCGCCGCCTCTGGAAGGAAGTGGGAGCTGTTCCTCGCGAACACTCCGACAAGATCTGGAAGCGTTTCAATGCAGCCTGCGACCAGGTATTCGCCTTCGGCCGTAAGGATGAACCCGCAGCCCAGCCGACTGATGCTCAGCCCGCTGAAGCTCCGGCAGAAGAGAAGAGCGAATCCACAGAAGCATAGCTCCGCATAGCATGGCATTTAAGGATGGCGGCGACGCCATCCTTTTTTTATGCAAAAGTGTCATCCTTTTTCTATTTTTGAACCATCATGAAATTTCCCCCTTGGACAAGTGTAAGCGAAGCAGCCCAGCTTTTGAAGCAGGGCGAAGTTGTGGCAATCCCTACGGAAACCGTTTATGGTCTTGCCGGTAACGCTTTCGAGCCCAAGGCTCTTGCAAAGATTTTTGCAGCCAAGGAACGTCCCACCTTCGACCCCCTGATCGTTCACATTGCCGATATCGAGCAGTTGAAGGATGTGGCACAGAACATTCCTGACGCAGCCTACAAGCTGGCAGAAGCATACTGGCCGGGTCCCATGACCATCATTCTGCCCAAGAAGGATTGCATTCCGGACCTTTGCACCAGCGGTCTCCCCTCCGTCGCGGTCCGTTTCCCCAGCCATCCTATAGCTCAGGCCATCATCAAGGAATCGGGCCTTCCTCTAGCCGCCCCCAGCGCAAATCTTTTCAAGCACGTGAGTCCGACTACCGCGGAACATGTAGCTGCCCAGCTGGCAGATCGCATCGCAGGCATCGTTGACGGCGGAGCCTGCGAAGTGGGCGTGGAAAGTTCCATCATTTCCCTGGTAGGCGAAAAGCCCACGGTTCTTCGACCAGGCGCCATTACACCGGAAATGTTCAGGAAGATACTCGGTGACGTAGACATCAAGGAATCCACCTCCAAACCAGGCCAGGCAATGCAGGCTCCGGGCCAGTGCGATACACACTACCGTCCACAAGTTCCGCTTTTCTATGGTGAAGTTCCTACCGGTTACAAACTCCCGGCAAACACCGTACGAATCGCTTTTGGCGACAACGTCGGTCCAATTCCCGCAACCGTTAATTTGTCAGAAACAAAAAATCTTACGGAAGCAACCGCCAAACTCTACGCACTCATGCACGACCTGGACCTTCCTGAGTACGATTTGATTTTGGTAGACCCCATTCCTAACGAAGGCGTTGGCATGGCCATCAACGACCGCCTCAAGCGAGCAAGCATAAAGACTCTACCATAAAAAAGGGCGCTGTTACCAAACAGCGTCAATTTTTATTCAGTCTTAGGATTCGTCTCAACTCCAAGCAATTGGTAATGTTCCTTGGTATAGGCACGAGTATAGGCATTAAAGTGCCACCATTCACTGTTGAGGGAAACCCACCCGGCCCTAGTCATTACACTTCGCAAGACATTCCTGTTGTCCACCTGCTTTTGAGTCAATCGTCCAGAAGCCAGTGCATCGGCTTCACCCACCTCTCCAGCACAGCGTTCAAAGGAATCGAAATCCGTTCCCATATCCAGAAGATTGCCGTTTTCGTCAGCCAGGGAAAGATCCAATGCAAGACCGTAGTTATGAAGACCGCCTGTCTTTCCAGAAGACACATAGTTGGTATAGGGAGTCCCAGCCACAGTAGCCTTCAAAGCAGCCTGCGCATACATCGGGCGAGCGGCGTCAAAAATAACGAGAGAATAACCAGGCATTTCCTTCGCTATCAGGGAAAGCGTCTTTCTCAATTTAGGCAGGGCATCCCTGTGCACAAAAGCCCTCTGAATACCGCAATACAGATCATGGCCTGTGACATTATTGAATGTTCCGTAACGCAGATCCATCCTGATTCCAGGCATTTTCGTAATTTCTACCAGGTTGGAATCCGCCGTGGCATAGTTCACCCATTGTTTTGCAGCAGTACAGAACCGTAACGGCTTCGTTGGCTTGGGCGGTTCAAACTTTACATCCGTTGCATAGGCTGGCGCAGCCCCTTGTTCTGGCGCAGCAACAGCCAAACCAACCAACAGCAGCAAAATACCAATCATTAGATTCCCAACTGGACTTCTACACCAAACTGGAAATAAAGGCCCATGCCCTTTGCCATAAAGGGAACCAGGTCATAGCCATTGGCGGAATTCCTGTCATCATCAGAGGTGACCCAGGAACGTTCACGGGCATTTTCTGCACCGAGGAATCTAAGAGCACCCACATCCAGCTTGGAGAAGATATTGTCCAGTTCCAGGTAGAATCTGGAATGGCGGAAGAACCATTTTTTCCCTTCCAGATCCAGATTCACGCGAATATCTGTGCGGTACAGATCCGTAAAGTCATTCAGGTCCTTAAGACGGCGAGTACCATTCAGGGTGGACACCTTACCCTTTTCGTCCTGAACAGCGTAAGTGGGCGTAATTTCGTAGTAGTACAGCGGGCGATGCCATGCAGCGTGATGGGTCAAAATCACGGAAATCATGGAGTCCTTGCGGGGATAGTATCTAAAGTGAGAAACGATATCCAAACGAGAGTTTGCTTCCCAGGGAAGAGACTCATCAGAACCTTCCAGTTCGTATTCACCGTATACGGAACTTACATTGGAAGCCATGGAGAAGTGATGGGACGTTTTCCATTCCACCTTGGCAGAAGCACCCATTACCCAGGCAAAATCAATATCCGTCAAATCCTTATACTGAGCATAGGCCTTAGGCATAGGCAGCAAAGGATCTGCATAGTAACGGCCAAAACCCGCAGCCTGAGTTTCCAGATACTTGGAGCGATAGCCCAGGCCCAGCTTTGCGGAGGATCCGGATTCCAGGCGTCCAGTCAAGTCACCGTCATCATAGTAGGGTTTCCAGTCGCTACGATAGGCCAAGTTACCAAAAACACGCCAGTAAGCCGTATCGCGCTTCGTCAGATTATATTCCGCATCCAAAGATGCCGTAGGCGCAGCCTTATGATCCAAAGCGTCAGCCACGCCACCCAGAGAAAGGATGTACTGGGAATAATCCTGCTTCCAGTTCATGCGGCCGGAACCAGAAAGAACACCAGTCGTATAATCGGTGGATTCAGAACCTCCTGCTACCGGATATTCTCGTTCCACCATATGGTGTTCATAAAGCAGGGCTCCGCTCAGGTTGGATCCCAGAATATGGCCACTAAAATCCTTGTCCAGGCCACCACTCAAGGTGGTGTGGGTATAATCGTAGGAGTCGATGAAGGAAGCGTCCTTGGCAGACACGGCATTGCTACGGAAGCCTGTGGTATCACGCATGGTTTCCTTCTGGGATTCACGAACCATTCCGGCGTGAGCGCTTGTTCCAAACTTGGAGGCGTATTCTGCACCGAGAACCAAGTACGTCTGTTCACCGTCAATGATGTTGATGGATTCCACCCTGTCTACATTCACAGAGGTATCCTGCTTAATCAAGTACTCATCACTGCTATACAAGGTCCTGATGGCCCAGGTGTTCCCCATGGAGTCCGAGCCGTTCAGCTGAGCGTAAACATCAAAGGCAGAAAGTTCAAACGGATCGGAAGACTTCACGCGGCAATCTTCAGCACAGTCTCCACCACGCTTTCTGAATTCGGTAAAGAACTTTTCACCGAGATTCTTCAACATTTCGTCGTCTAGACGGCGGAAGGCAAAACGGAAGCTGTCCCAGATAAGGAAGGGAGCATCCAGCATTACCTCCTGAACCGTAAGACCTGCGGAACCTCTCAAGCCCCACTTGCCCTCAGTCTGTTCCGGAATGTACTGCACGGAAGTAGCAAGTCCCTGACCGATGGGGCCCGTACCGTAATGGTCATGCATTTCAATACCGCTCAGAATGTGGGGATTCACAATGGAAAGGTTGCCAGGGAAACCAACATCCAGATGGCGCATATTGGGTATACGCAAACGGCCCAGATGGTAGGCAACGTCCCCCGCACGGGAACCTTCGTAATACAGAGCACTGCTAAAGTCCTTCTGACCAGAAATACCCGGCATCTGGCTCAAGTGTTCCGTCACATCAAAACGCATGCCGGCGGCATCTTCCAACTTCTCCACGGCGACAGTATGTTCCGGTTCCCATTTAACCGGTTCACCACCTCCCACAATGGTACTGGCACCCAAGTCGCGAAGATCGCTGGACAAGGTCACCACCATGTCAAAAAGGTCTGCAAAATCCTGAAGATCCACATACACGCTGTCGTAGCCATCCTTCTGGAAAACCAGGGACGCATTACGGGAATCCACGGTCAATTCAAATCGGCCATCCGATGAAGTTTTTCCCAAGGGTTTTCCTGAACGGTAGGTAATCTGTACTCCATCCAACGGCAAATCCGATTCAGACTCCAGAACCACACCCACAATAGGCGTAGGAGTCGCAGCAAAAATCATTGTGGCACCAATGGCCAAAATCCATAAAATACGGGATATCATAATATGCAATTTAGAAAACTACGATGTGCAGTGGTATTATACTAGATTTGAAGTATGTTGAAAGTGTACCTTGTCCAAATGGAATCAAAGCCCAACCAGGTTCAGGAAAACCTGAACAAGGCCAGGACGTTAATCGAAACGGCAGCACCCGATGCAGGAAGCCTTATTCTGCTGCCCGAAATGTTTGCTACAGGGTACCTGCCAGCACAGGCAAAGGAAACCGCCCAAAGCTTTGACCAAGGCCGTCAGGGTGAAGTGTCCCTATTTCTAAGCAACCTCGCCCACACAACAAGGTGCTTCGTTTTTGGAGGATGCACCAAGATTGCGGGAGACAGTTACACCAACCACACCGGAATATTCACTCCCGATAGCGATGGTGAAGCTGCCGGCTACGATAAAATCCACCCCTTCTTTCCGGAACAGGAGCACTACACCGCCGGAGAAAGAATTACTTTGTTCAAAATAAATGATTTTACGGTAGCCCCGTCCATTTGTTTCGACTTACGATTTCCCGAGCAATACCGCGATTCCATGAAGTCTGGAGCAGATCTATTTACCATACAGGCTGCATGGCCAGCCATCCGCAAAGATCACTGGGAAACTCTGCTGAAGGCACGAGCTATCGAAAACCAGAGCTATGTCGCTGCAGTAAACTGCGTCGCCCATTTTTCCAAAGGCCGCGAAATTACAGACAAAGTCTATTCCGGCGATTCCCAAATTCTATCTCCTCTAGGTGAAATTCTGGCAATCGCCCCCGCAGGAAAGGAATGCGTAATTTCAGCAGAGCTAAATATTGAGCCCCTACGCCAATATCGTCAAAAATTCCCTGTGACCCAAGTCACTTACAAATATCATACCTAAATATTTCATTCTAGTTTTACATCCGCTAATTCCATATTCATCAATCAGTTAGCGAATGTCTTTACATTTTCCGTCCTCGTTGGAATATTTTTCAATGGAAAAAATTTGAGGGCAGTGTCATACTTTTGTCACGAAATAAAATTAATTTATGTTCGGATATGAGGATGTAACCATTAACGAAAGAGGTTCCTATGACATCGCCAGACATGGATAAGATTAACTACGCCAGGGCCCTCATCAAGGCCGGATTAACAAAAGATCTTATCTTGAAGATTACCGCAATCTCTTACTATCAGTACGTACAAATTCAGCGCGAACTCGCCGCCTAATACGGATTGCAGAACGTGCAGTTAATTCTTAACATCAAGGCGCAGCCAGCCACTCAAAACGAGAGTCGTTTGGCTGCGCTTTTTTCATGCTTCAAGGACGGCAGCCTCCTCATGGACGAGCGCGACGGAAAAAAGCCAGCACGCTTTTTTCTCACTGCACAAGATGAATTTCCCTGGGATGAATTCATCAGCAAGCTAATTCTCGCCTGGCAGCTCAGCGACTACAGCGATGTCCCCCATCAGTTCCGCCCCCAAAAACGCATCCCACCCTTCGTTCTCGAAGGCCTCCCCGAAGAACCTCTGGAAAACAAGCTAAAGGTGCTGGCCACCCTCAGAAAGCAGGGATATTTCCCTCCACTTCCCGAAAAGAAGTAACGCGCCCTGCAAATTTTTTCTAGATTTGCGCCGCGATGACACCTGAAGAAATGGAAAAAGAACTGCGTCAATCCGCAGTCGAGATGATTCAAAAGGAACCGCTATCCAAGTTAATGTTGGAAGAGCAAATCCTAAACCGCAAAGATTTTGCGGACATGCTTTGCGTCACCCTCTCCTGTCAACTCGCTGGCGAAATCATCAACCGAACAGAGCTAGAAAAACTCTTTGGCGAACTTTACAGCAACCATCCGGACCTGCTGATGTACGCTGCCAAGGACCTCCGCGCCACGGTTTTGCGTGACCCAGCCTGCACCAACTATCTGGAACCTCTTCTGTTCTTTAAAGGCTTCCAAGGCCTCCAGGCTTACCGTGCAGCCCACGCCCTTTGGGAAGCCCATAGGCATTTCCCCGCCAAGATGCTCCAGAGCATCATCAGCCGAAAGTTTGGCATGGACTTCCATCCGGCAGCAAAAATTGGCTACGGCCTTCTCATTGACCATGCCACCAACATCGTGATTGGCGAAACTGCAGTTGTAGGCAACAACGTTTCCCTGCTTCATGGAGTTACCCTTGGCGGTACCGGAAATGAAGTCGGTGACCGCCATCCCAAATTGGGCGCTGGAGTCATGGTGGGCGCCCATGCGCAGCTACTTGGAAACATTCACATTGGCGACGGTGCAAAGATTGGCGCAGGCGCCGTAGTCGTCAGCGATGTTCCCGCGCATACGACTTACGCAGGGGTGCCCGCAGTTCAGGTTGGCCGCCCCCACGACGAAATGCCAAGTTTCAACATGCAGCAGGACTTCACCCGCGACGCGTAATTAGGTGCAAGGCGCGAAGTTCAAGGCGCAAGGTTCAAGGAGTTAGGGGGCGTGAACAAGAAAGAGAAAATCGCGTTCATCAACGAGAAATTGGACGAGTTATTCCCCAACCCGCCCATTCCCTTAAATTTCAGTGATCCCTTCACCTTGCTTGTCGCAGTTGCCCTTAGTGCCCAATGTACGGACGCCCGTGTCAACATGGTAACCCAGGAACTATACAGGGTGGCAGATACCCCCGCAAAAATGGTAGCTCTTGGCACAGAAAAGATTGCAGAATACATCAAGCCCTGCGGGCTCTACCAAAACAAGAGCAAGAACATTTTCAAGTTATCGCAGATTCTCGTCGAAAAGTACGACGGTAAGGTCCCCTGCACTTTTGAAGAACTGGAAGCCTTGCCCGGCGTAGGTCACAAGACGGCAAGCGTCATGATGATTCACGCCTTCAAGACGCCAGCCTTCCCCGTAGACACACACATACACCGCCTGGCCGCCCGCTGGGGTCTAAGCGATGGCAGCTCAGTAGAGCGCACAGAAGCCGATTTGAAAAAAGTCTTCCCGAAGGAAGACTGGGAAAGAAAGCACCTGCAAATCATCCTCTTCGGACGCACTTACTGCAAGGCCATGGGACACAAGGTAGAGCAATGCCCCATCTGCAGTGTTGCGGGTTGCAAAAGAACAAAACAGAAAGTCTAATCCTTTACGCAGCGAACGGAAATTTCCGTCGTCAAGGCGAGAGAACTTTCATCGGCCTCAATCACATTCACATAGGCATCGTACACACGTTCAATCTCGTTGCCTAGAGAATCCTTTACCAGGTTAGAGGCAAAGAAAAAAGCCACATTTCCAATATCTCCAAAGATATTGACACCGGCAGGAAGTGCAGAAAAGCCAAATTCATCCGTATCGTCAATCAGCTTCGGATGTTCATTCACATTCCATGCTCCGCGAGCACGGAGTTTTGCAGGAGCGCCATAACGGCCACCCGCCAACTCAAACAGATCCTTCCAGTCCTCTCGGGTAGGCAAGCGCCAGCCTTCCGGGCAACTCACCTCTGGATACGGAAGCCAAAAACCAAAACGACCACACAGATATTCGAGATTATTAAAACAATAGCGTCCTTCCCTTCTCTCATCTTGACCATTCACATAACGAAGATTCTCAGCAAACCAGGTCTTTCCCGCAATTTCTGTAGTTCGATACGTATAGCCATTTCGGGGATCCGTAAAGGAGCCGTACTTGTATTCAGGATTAAAAAGATAGGCCTTCCACGCTCCATCTTCACAAATATAGTTGGCTGTACGATAGCCACTATATTCGTTGGCGTTTTTCTTCAATTCACCATCGTTATCCTTTTTACAATCTCCCAAGCCATATTCGTTAGTCCAGTAGGCATAAACATATTTTTCAAAATCAGGGGCGGAATTGCCGCTTAAAGATTCTACGTGTTCCCTAACCTTCGCCATATCCAGGAACACCGATGCATAGTCAGCAATTTCTGCACGGATTTTTTCATTGTCAAAGGATCCATCAGCAGCTATATCGGTAGAGAACTTCGCCATCAATTCAGACATATCCGCATCACCACGACCGCCAAGGACAAGAACAGAAATAGCAAGCAGCATGGCATCCCCTTCGGTATTGCCAAAAATATCGAGATCTTCAAAACTCAAGGTGTCATTCACGCCGAACAAAGTCTTGACAATTTCTGCTTCCGCCTGGCGCTTGGCATCCGCAAAATTCACCTTTTCATTTTTAACAAGATGAGCTACACGGTCGTATTCCAGGTGGGTCAAGAAATTGACATTCACACTATTACGTTTTTCCAAATCAACAACAGCGCTCAACGTAATTTGCGACTCGGACTTTTCTCCGGTGACCTCATTTACATAAAAGCCGTTACCCACGAGCAAGGCGTAATTTGACACAAGAGATATGTTGTCTATGGAAAACGCACCATTCTCTTTCACCTTACCCTTGATGATACGTCCTGTCTGAACCAGTGAACTGCCAGACAGTTCACTCACCTCAATAAAGGATCCTTCTACAAAAGGTCCTTTCTGAGCGACACCATCCACTCGGATGTCAGAAAGAGCATTGCCCGTATCGGTAGCTCCACCAGACACCTTCTCTGAATCATCAGAACAACCAGCGAGGACAAGCATCGCAGTCAAAGCCAAGGACAAAACAGTCACTTTACAAAAATAACGTGCAATCATTCAGATACCATTCACTAAAATCAATTTTCCGACTTATCCCGTTCAATCTTGTGGCTAAGAGGGAACAAATTCATTTGCAAGCTATAAACCCGATCCATGGAATCCGTGGAGGAGGCAATCGCCAAAATTTTTCTACGAAATTCCTTCACTTCTTCCAGAATTTGATCATACTGATCCCTTGTAATACCCATTACCAGATTCGCCGTATTGCGTTCATCAAGAGGAACATTGTCCAGAGAATCCTTAGCCAGATCAAGCATCTTTTTGTGGAAGCCTCGAACAGCCATTGAAGTCAAATTGGAATCCCCTGTCGTCAAGGTTCTATCCACCTGGCGGTAGGTTCCATCTTCGTTACGAACCAACAGCCCCAAGGACTCAAGGCAGCGAAGTGACGCCCCCACATCCGCTGCGGTTACAGGAGCCATAACCTGACGAGCGATATTTGAAGTCTTCAAGTTAGCGGGAGACTTGGGAGCAAGTTCCCGAACCACCACATTCAGCCAGGAATTATAATAGGCCAGCATATCATCCTGAATGACCTTTGCCTGATTATATTGGGCAATTTTCGCCATCTTGTGATAGGCCTTGTCCTTTTCACCACTGGTTTTTGCCTGACAAAAATACACCAATTGCTTAAAGAACTCAGCCTCAGTTCCTTTCAGATTCAAAGCCTCGCAAGTTTGGGCAACGCCCTTCTCGCTAAGCTTCGATTTTCCCTGGCTCACAAGTTTTAAATAAGAGGGGGCCGCAAAGCCCGCCTTTTTCGCCAATTTAGCCCACGTCAGGGAAAAACGACGTTTATTTTCGTCGTAATAGTCCTGGATATAGGCTCGGAAATCCTGATACTCGGTAATTGGCCTCATAAACTGGCCGTAATATAAAAAAAGAATGCGCTTTGGCGAACATTACACAACAAGAATGACCCACTCCAAACATTAAAAAATATTTTACTCACTAAATAAAAAATATTTATATTTGTAAAAAAATAAAGGTTTGTTCAAAAATGAAGGCCAATCTATTTATTGCAGCAGCCCTGTTGGCACTCTCCGCCTGTAGCAATTCAGCAACAGGTTCCAGTAAGCTTGTCTGGACCGTGGATGCTGCGAGTGGTGCGGTCACCAACGACGAAATGTGGGGCCGTTCCACGGAATGTTTGGGTGCTTAAGGCTTGACAAATATATGATGTTGCGAAGGGCTATAGGGGGATCCACAGAAGATGAGGCGATAAAGCCTTGTTCCGAAAAGGTAGTCTTGGGTTTTCCTGAGTATTACATCTTTTGGAGTCGACAAAGACATTACTGACTTATCCAAATGTACAAACGAAATTGCAGACAACGTCGTCTATGTCAAATCCCAAGTATTGTAGAAGACGAGGACAACGGAATTGGTTCATCCAGCGATATTGAAAAATCCAGCGCTAGCAACACTGCCGCTGGTAAGTTCATCGACCGTAAGGAGCGAATCGACGATTACCTGGAAGGCATCAGGGCCCTCGAAAAGGAAGGCGACCGACAAGGAGTCCTTCGTAGGCGTCTTGGAGGAGTGGCATACTCGCTAGAGCAACTTTCTCAAGGAACGAACAACGGATGAAAACGGACGCTCACGCTATCCTCATAAAAATCTTAGACATCTACGCTCTCGACATAAGTGGGAACTGCAACTAGTTCCTGCAATAAAGCTAAGAAAAGAGGTCGATTAAAACGGCCTCTTTTTTCATTTTCAACTAACACCCGTAGGGAATCTTTTTAGCCCTTCAGCAGTTCGTCAAAATAGCAGATAGTCTTCTCAAGACCCTTGCGCAGAGGAACGGTGGGTTCCCAACCCAGAGCACTCTTGGCCAGGTCAATGTTGGGACGGCGCATCTTGGGATCGTCTCCAGGCAGCGGCTGGTACACAATCTTACTCTTGGAGCCTGTCAAGTCCAGAACTTCCTTAGCCAGTTCCAGCATGGTGAATTCACCGGGATTACCGATATTCACAGGACCTATAATCTTGTCCTGATTCATCATGCGTACAAAGCCTTCGATCAAGTCGTCAACATAGCAGAAGCTGCGAGTCTGACTACCATCGCCATAGATGGTAATATCGTCGCCCTTCAATGCCTGCACAATAAAATTGCTGACCACGCGGCCATCATTCGGCAACATGCGGGGACCGTAGGTATTGAAAATTCGAACAATGCGAATATCCACCTTATTCTGGCGATGATAATCCATAAACAAAGTTTCTGCAACACGCTTACCTTCGTCGTAGCAGCTGCGAATACCGATGGGATTAACATTTCCCCAGTAATCTTCTGTCTGCGGGTGAACAGCAGGATCACCGTAAACTTCGCTAGTACTAGCCTGCAAGATACGGGCATGAACACGCTTAGCCATGCCCAGCATATTAATTGCACCCATGACGCTGGTCTTAATGGTCTTAACCGGATTGAACTGATAATGCACCGGGCTTGCGGGGCAAGCCAAGTTAAAGATGCGGTCCACTTCCAGAAGGATGGGTTCCGTCACGTCATGACGAATCAATTCAAAACTGCGATTGTCACGCAGGTGCGCCACATTGGCCATGCGGCCCGTGAAATAGTTATCAAGACAGATAACCTCGTGACCATCATTCAAAAGACGTTCACAAAGATGACTTCCTAAAAATCCAGCACCACCAGTAACTAAACAACGCATATAAAAAACTCCAGCATTTCTACTGGAGTCTAATATAATTTTTTTTAGTGTGACAGGATTATTCTTCTTCCCCGTCCCGGCCATCTTCTCCCGAAGTAACGGAAGTATTTCCATTCAGGGCAACCAAGCGAATGCCCCGAAGGGTCAGGAACGGATCATACTTGTCAATAAGGGTGGTACGACGAGCAATCATTTTTCCCCAGCCACCCGTCGCATAGACCGGCATGTCATTGCAACCTATTTCCTTCTTGATTTTGTCAATCAGGAACTCAAGCTGCGCCAGGAAACCATAAAGCAGACCGGCACGGATGGCGTCATCTGTATTGTCAGCCACCACGGCTTCAGGCCACTCGATAGTCACGGGAAGCAATCGTGCGGCCTTTTCGGTCAGCGCATCCAGGCTAGCATTAATGCCAGGGATAATCACACCACCAGCAAAGGCGCCATTCTTCATGACGTCAAATGTGGTAGCAGTACCCATATCCACGACAATTGCATTTTCAAATCCCGCCTCACGCATGGCGACCACATTACAAAGACGGTCGGCGCCAGCCATGGAGGGGTTCTGGTAATCAATCTTAAGACCTAAACAGTTCTTGGAATTTACCACCTGCACATGCTTTTTCAGCAGAGAGTCCAAGGCCTTGATCCAGGGACGTTCCAGAGCAGGAACCACCGTGGAAAGCCCCACGTGTGTAATTTCACTGGGCTTAATCTTAGAGAACCCAAGAAGTCCACCCACCTTGTTCATAACTTCATCAGAAGTGGTTTCCTTGCGGGTAGTAAGGCGCCAGTAATCCACCACCTTGGTACCCTTGAAAATGCCAAGGACCGTATGAGTGTTGCCGACGTCAACAACAAGAGTTACTGAATCAAGAGAGTCCATCTTATTCTTCAAACTAGATTCTTCGCTACGCTCTGAATGACACCAAAGTGAACCAGCACTTAAATTCTCATGGAAATATCTAGAGCCTTCACGCTGTGAGTCAAAGCACCTACAGAAATGAAATCCAGACCCAAGGTTGCGATTTCCTTGGCGCGTTCCAGAGTCATGTTGCCGGAACCTTCCACCAGGCACTTGTCGCCGCTTTCCTTGATGATCTTCAGGGCTTCGGCCATGGTTTCGTTGCTCATGTTGTCCAGCATGATCACGTCAACACCCTTGTTCAGAAGAGCGCGGAGCTGATCGAAAGTTTCCACTTCCATTTCCACCATGAGATTCTGGGTGTTATTCTTCTTGACCACAGCCAGAGCTTCAAGAACGCCACCTGCAGCAGCAATGTGGTTGTCCTTCACCAGCACCATGTCAAAAAGGCCCATGCGATGATTGGAACCGCCGCCAACGCGAACAGCATACTTCTGCAAGGTTCGGAATCCGGGAACAGTCTTACGGGTATCTAGAACCTTGGTCTTTCCGCCCTTCAAGGCTTCCTGGAACGTGTGGGCTACAGTAGCCACGCCGGAAAGCTGCTGGATAAAGTTCAGCAAGGTACGTTCGCCAGTCAGAAGTTCATGGGTGGTACCATCCATTTCAGCAATCAGGTCACCCTTCTTCACAACGTCACCGTCCTTCTTATGGAGAGTCACGGTAGCGTTTGCCTTCATTTCCTTGAACACAAGTTCAATAATGGGAAGACCGGCAAGAACACCATCTTCCTTGGCAATAAGGCGAGCGTGCTGCTTCTGGTCGGCAGGGATGGTCCACATGCTGGTCACGTCACCAGTACGGACATCTTCGGCCAAAGCCAAGCGGATCATGGTCAAAGCATCTTCTGTAGGAAACACTGGAGTAGAATTATCACCGTACATATTATAACCTTCGGTTAGTAATGAGTGATGAGCAATGAGTTTTGAGCTAATAGTTTCGCGACTTCGTCGCCATTTATTGAGCTCAAAGGGCGAAGCCCGACCTCATATCTCAAAGTGAGCGCAGCGAACGACCTCATGGCTACTGCGCGCCCTTTCCTGTTAAAACAACATAGACTGTACGAACGAGAATCTGGAAATCCAAGAGCAAACTCATATTCTCGTAGTAGTACATATCATATTGGAGCTTAATCTTCACGTCTTCAGTGCTGGTGTCATAATGATGGCACACCTGAGCCCAGCCCGTAAGACCAGGCTTCATTTTTAGACGGCTAATGTAAAACGGAATCTGTTCACGAAGCTTGCCGATAAACACTGCTCGTTCAGGGCGAGGGCCTACCATGCTCATGTCACCTTTCAGCACACACAGGATCTGCGGAAGTTCATCAATACGAGTCTTGCGCAGGAATCTGCCAATGCGGGTAATTCGCGGATCGTTCTTGGTCGCCCACTGAGCTCCAAACTTTTCTGCATCGGTACGCATGGTGCGGAATTTGTACACAAAGAAGGGCTTGCCATAAAGGCCAATACGTTCCTGGGAATAGAAAATAGGGCCACGATCATCCAGCTTAATGGCAATGGCAGTCAGCAGGCAAATCGGCAGTGAACAGATGCCAAGGAAAGCACCAAAGCAAATATCCACAATACGTTTGACCCGAACCTGCCAAGGCGGCATGGTAAAAGGCAAAAGTTCCTGAAGTTCAAAACCGTAAACCAGGTTGGCCTTAAACTGACCGTTAATTACCTGATAAAGTTCCGGCACCAAATAGATGTGAACAGGACACTCGCAAATCCACACCAGGACTCGCATGATTTCCTGGGGAGAATTGCTATCGTGAGCAATAATGATTCCAGCAACCTTCTTGCTCTTGATCAGTTCAGGCAAGTCGGAGTACTTTCCAAGAACAGGAACCCCAGCAAACTCATGCTCCATCACCTGGAAGCGTTCGTCCACGAAGCCAATTACGCGCTGACCTCGCTCCGGGGTCTTAGCCAGAGCTTCGGCAATTTTTCGACCAGCCTCCGTAGCTCCAAGGACGAGAATATTATTCGCGCCATAGCCATGCTTCAGCAAGCCACGAAGACAGCCATAAATCAGCATACGGAGCGTTGCTACTAAACAAAGAGCAAATCCGCCATAGATAAAGATCCACGGAAACCGGGAACCATAAATATATCCACTACCCAGAGGTTCATTGGAAAGAATTTTTCCAAGAAACTCAACGCCAAACAGGCAAAGAATGATCAGAACAATTCCAAGCACAACGGCACGGATTACGCGAAGAATCTGATGCGTTCTTGACTGCAACAACCAGGATCGATAGAGTCCCGCACAACAGAACAAAACAATCCATGCCACATTAAGAACGATCCCCATATGGTAGTATTCCGCAAAGGGACGACTGGGATCAAACTTATCGGCAATCCATCCACTGTGGAACTGCACCCAAAAAGCCAAGCCAAAGCAAATGGAAAGCGCAATGAAGTCCCCCAGGACGACAAGGATGCGTTCCAATGTAGTAGCTCGAATCATATGTTCACCAAAGCGATAGGTTCAAAAAGGAACCGGACCCACCTACAGGAAATGTCCGGCCCTATTTTCGTTAAGCCAGGAAGCGGAGCACCTGGCTCTTTTCGACGATTTCGGCAAGGGCATCAATGGCGTCCACGGCCTTCTGGGCCTTGCTGTCCAAAGTCTTTTCGGTAATAACAACGATGGAAACCTTACCCGGATCGTTTACGTTCTTCTGGATGATGGTTTCGATGGAGATGTTGTTATCTGCAAGAATCTTGGTGATCTTGGCAAGAACACCACAAGCATCACGAGAAGTGAAGCGCAGGTAGTAGCGGGCACTGGTTTCGGAAATGGGAACCAGAGTTGCAGAATTTTCCACATTGAACCAGCCCATGGGGAGAGCCTTGCGAGAACCGCAGTCGGTGGAGCGGGCCAGGGAGACCAGATCGGCTACAACGGCAGAAGCGGTGGGCAGGCGACCAGCGCCGGCACCAGTCTGCAAAGTTTCGCCCAGGTTGTCGCACTGGAGGTAGACTGCGTTCAGCACGCGATTTACGCTAGAGAGCTGATGATCCATGGGTACCAGGCACGGATGAACGCGGGCGTCCACTCGGTCTCCTTCACGGCGGTAAATGCCGAGAAGCTTAACGCAGCAGCCAAGTTCCTTGGCGATGGCGATATCCTGGGCAGTAATCTTGGAAATACCGGTGACATGAATCTTTTCGAAGTCTACGCGATGGCCGCTGCAGAGAGAAGCGAGAAGAGCAGTCTTGTGAGCGGAATCGATACCTTCAATATCGAAGGTGGGGTCAGCTTCGGCAAAACCCAATTTCTGTGCATCCTTCAAAACTACGTCAAAGTCCAGGCCTTCTTCAGCCATGCGGGACAGGATGTAGTTACAGGTTCCGTTAATGATGCAGCTCAGGTTTTCAACGGTAGAACCCAGGAGACCTTCCTGAAGGCTACGGATAATAGGAATGCCACCGCCAACAGCAGCTTCGAACAGGACATGAAGTCCCTTGGATGCAGCCAGGGGGAAGATTTCGTGGCCATACTTAGCCAGAAGAGCCTTGTTTGCAGTCACCACGTGCTTGCCGTTTTCGAGAGCGGCAAGAATCCACTTGCGGGGCATGTTATAGCCACCAGCAAGTTCCACCAGCACGTCGATGTCGTTAGAAGCGATCATTTCATCGGCGTTAGTAGAAGTCTTGTAACCCTTAGCCTTGTAAGGAGCTACTTCTTCGTCGGACTTGGCACAAATGCAAGCCAGTTCCATTTCGACACCGAGTTTTTCCTTATATTCAGCAATCTTCTGTTCCAAAATCTGAATAACGCCGCCACCGACGGTACCAGTACCAATAAGACCAATGCGCAACATGAGCGCCTCCATTTTAAAATTTTACGGCGGAAAAATAGAAAAAGAGAAGCAAATACAGGTTTACAATACACGGGAACCATGGACATCCACCCAACGTCAGCCAAAAATAGTGCACATAAGAACACAACAACATGATTAACATGTTATTTCACTCGACCTCAACGAATTCACCCTCTGTCCATTTCTTATATTTCGACTCATGGAACAGCAAACTGTAAATCCGGCAATCGGGTCAATTCTTGACGAGCAGCGCCTGAAAAACATCGTGTACCCAGCGCGACTCTTCAGAGCCCGTCTTAACGAAGAATTTCTCCGCGCCAACAGAACATGCAGACCATTCCTCTATATCAAGATTTACGCCCATCAATATGATTTCTTTGGCTGGGGCAGTCCTAGCCATACCGTGGAAAACACATGGCGAATCAGCATTCTTACCATGTTCTCCCACCTTAGATTTATTGATGTATTGGGATTCCTTCCCGATGGAAACGGCCTTGGCATTATCCTGCTAAACTCAGACCTTTCCACTCTGGAATCCATTCGCAAGGAAATCCTCCACAAGCTGAACGATGCCGGTCTTATCCAGTCCCTCCGAATCAAGCCGAGAAAACCGATTTTTGAGGCTCACCTCTATATGGGCAACCAGGAAAAGGACAATCTGGAACAGCAGCAAAAACTGGACGAATTCAACAGCACCAATGGAAGCTTCTTCAGCGTCCAACGTCTGAATCTAGACCACATTTGGCAGCACCCCAACCAAATCCGGTTCCGCCATGTGATCAAGCGCGTCGTAGACGTGGTCTGCACCAGTATCGCGATTATCTTGTGCTCGCCCATTTTGCTTTTCTGCGCAGCAGCAGTTAAGATTAGCGATCCTAAGGGCCCGGTCATCTTCAAGCAGACTCGCGTGGGCAAAAACGGAAGATTGTTCACCATGTACAAATTCCGCA
The DNA here is from genome assembly GCA_045616805.1 of Fibrobacter sp. Classification (GTDB taxonomy): domain Bacteria; phylum Fibrobacterota; class Fibrobacteria; order Fibrobacterales; family Fibrobacteraceae; genus Fibrobacter. The sequence goes on along the minus strand of JAZLHK010000081.1, from coordinate 88,672 downwards.
GCATGTACGCCGACGCCGAAGAACGCAAAAAAGAACTGATGAAATTAAACGAAACCGGTGGAAAGACCTTCAAGATGAAGAACGACCCGAGAATCTATCCCTTTGGACGAATTCTCCGCAAGTTCAGTCTCGATGAACTTCCCCAGTTCTTCAACATCATCAAGGGCGACATGTCCATTGTGGGCCCCCGTCCGCCAATTCCCTCCGAAGTTGCAGAATACGAACCCTGGCACCGCATGCGACTTTCCGTGACTCCGGGTCTAACCTGCATATGGCAGGTTAGCGGCCGAAGCAATATCAGCTTCGAAGGTCAAATGCGCCTGGACAACGACTACATCCGTCGAGACGGCAAGCTTGGCGACGACATCAAGCTCATTCTCAAGACATTTAAGGTTGTGTTTAAGGGCGATGGCGCCTATTAAGACAAGGGAAGGCTCCGCCCTCCCTTAGACCCTCCTTTTCTATCGCTATCCATGGAAGGCCCTGCCCTCCCTTGACCCCTCCTTTTCTATCGCTGTCCATGGGAAGGTTCCGCCCTCCCTTGAACCCTCCTTTTCTATCGCTATCCATGGAAGGCCCCGTCATCCCTTAGGCCCTCCTTTTTCACCACCCACATAGGCTGTCCATATTCAAAATTTTTAGATTGTTCTTTGTATGGGTAAACATTAAGGAGCAATCATGATCAAGGGTTTTATTCCTATGACGCTCGCTGCAGCGACTATCGCATCGGCAGCAAGCATTACCGTCAGTCCCTCCGACACCAAGCAGAAAATTGTCGGTTTTGGCGCCGGTGCAGTTTACTACCAGAACTGGATTACCGCCCTGGGTAAGGAAACCCAGGAAGCATTCTACGACACGGCATTCACTGGTCTGAACCTGTCCCTTCTCCGCCTGGGCAACTGGAAGCAAGACGCAGACAAGAGCCTCACCGATGACGCAGCCATTGTCCTCGCCGGTAAGAAGCGTCTTGGAAGCCACTTAAAATTGGAAATGTCCAGCTGGTCCGCTCCCGCCTCTCTAAAGCCCAGCAACAGCATTGACGGCAAGGACGGCAACGGAGACAAAAAGAAAAATACTCTGAACACTTCCTCTACCGACTCATACGGATCCTTCTCCTATGGTGAATTTGCCCATTGGTGGAAAACTGCCTACCAGGCTTACGAAGCGGCAGGTATTGCTCCGGACTACATTTCCCTGCAGAATGAACCGGACATGGATGCCCCCTATGAAGAAACCCTGTTTGAACCCGCAGAAAGCAATGGAATAGCTGGTTACAACAAGGCTCTGGAGGCCGTTAGCGATTCACTGAATACATTGGCCAACCCACCAAAGATCCTCGGACCGGAACCTCTGGGTATCGGCTACAACAATTTCCAGAATTACATGGCTAAACTGGACGACAGCAAACTGGGCGGCTATGCCTACCATCTGTACCACGCAGGCGACGGCAACGACGACTCCGAAAAGAATTACGAAAACCCGGAAAACTTCCGCAAGCCCATGAAGGCCATCGCCTCCCAGTGGGGCAGCGACACCAAGCCCCTCATCATGACGGAATTCTGCTCCATGACCACCAACGGTCAGGAAAAGTTCATGACAGGCCTCGCCCACATCATGCAGGTGGGTTTCACAGACGGCAAGCTGAACGGCTATATCGCCTGGGAACTTTTCTGGGGTGACGGCAATGGCCAGCTCATCGGCGTCTGCACAAAAGGATGGGGCGCATGTACCGAAGACAAGATTACCATCAACCCCGAATACCACGCCATGCGTCACTACTCCAAGTTCGTGAACCCGGGCTGGCGCGTGGTCAGTTCCGTTAGTGAAGGCAACAATCTTTATGCAGTGGCATTCCGTAGCGCAGATTGCGACTCCATCACCGTGGTGGCAATCAACGAAGGTGCCAGCGCCCTTTCCCTGAATGCCCCCGCCGTTGAAGGCTACGAGGCAAAATACGCAGTTCAGTCTGTTGAAAATGGCGACAAGAGCAAGGAAATTGCAACTAGCGTCAGCTACAGCCTGCCTGCAAATTCCATCACCACCTTCGTCTACACCACGGACAATACCGCAGCACTCCAGTGTGAAGATTCTCCCGTTGATGAGCCCTACGTAGAGCCGTCTCTTGGCGAATCCGCAATCATTGCCGATTATAGCGCCAGCACCTCCATTGACAACTGGAGCGGAGACTTCAAGGTTTCCCTCGGCACAACTGAAATAGATGGTGTTTCCAAATACGTAACTGTACCCCTGGCTGGTTGCGAGCAGGGATCTTCAGACGATTGCGGCTACCAGCATGCCATCATCAGCCTCCCCATAAGCGCAGCAGAAGCACTTCAGAGCTGCAAGGCACTGTCCATCACCATGCACAGCATGGATGACACCACAGCCTACGTGAACATCGGTGGTGCCGGTGGTACAGACTGGATCAACTACCAATATGGCGTCCAGGCAGGCAACGCCTCCTGGGTAACAACTGAAGTTCCCCTGGATAACGAAAAGACTGAAACTGGCGTCATGGGTTCCAACCAGATTACCATGAACAGCAACGCCAGCGGCGTGTACATTTCAAAGATCGAGGCAATTGATTGTGGCGAAACCACAAGCATCCGCCCCGTACAGTTCGCCATTAGCGACAGCCACCTCCAGGCTCAGCTCTTTGACCTGAACGGCAACCTGGTCTGGACAGGTGTCAAGAGCCAGGCTCTGAATGCAAATGGCAGCCTCAACCTCAACGTCCGTCAGGGTGCCTACATCCTAAAGACCAGAAACAGTACAGTCAAGGCAATCAAGAAGTAAGCTTCCTTACGGTTTAAAAAGTCGCGGGGCCCCACCCCGCGATTTTTTTTCAATAAAAAAGACCGCCTGCATTCAGCAAGCGGCCTCTTTCAATATCGGGCTTCAGTTATTCTTCAGCCAAGGCTTCCTTGTATTCGTCGACGATAGCAATGTATTCGTCAATCTTGTCTTCCTTGCCGTTCAGATGGTTGAGAATCTGTTCCAGGTGTTCCTTCTGGAAAACAGCCTTCAACTGACGGGAAGCATGACCGCGGTAACCCCATTCCTTCAGGATTTCGTCAGTCACCACAAAAGCATCTTCCATGGAGACAAAACGCATGGGACCATAAACAGCCCAGTTGTGTTCCATCTGCATGCATTCCGGTTCCTGAAGTTCCGGATTTGCCATGAAACGCTGGATATGGCGGGTACGGACGTCCCTTACCTTATCAATGCGCATGTAACCGGTAATCAGATACTTATTGCGCATTTCGGAATCAAGACCTTCATAACGGGTGCCGAAAAGGATATAACGGCTCTTAGCCTTTACAATTGCATTGATGTTCTTAACATTGCAGCAGCTCATCAGGCCATAGGTGCTAGTTTCGTAGTTGGGTTCATAGAAGAAACCCTTGCCATTTTCGTTAAGCTGGTCACGAACGGGCATTTCAGACTGATGACTTGTTTCAACATAAAGCAGACTACCGGCAGCATTGCCACGGTAATCTTGCCAACCTTCGAGATTAATCTGTGTTTTCGGCATTTTATTTCCAATTACTCAAAAAGGTGATACATAATACGACTACAAGCGGACCTAGACAGGTTCGCCTGGATTAATTACGACAAAAATTACAATTTACTTGCTAAAAAGTCAACGATTCTGCAGAAATATCTTCCATTCCGAACAAAAATGCCCCTTTTTCAAAGAATTTCGCAGTATCTGAGGTTAAAAAAGACGTTTTCCCCCCGCGAGTCAAGCGGGAATCCATCTCCGGATGACGCCTCAGGTAATCCACCGTCTTTTCCGCAACGATATCCCCCTGGAACACCAGGCGAACCTGGGGGGGCAGAGCATCGCGGATTTCCCTTTCCAGAAGGGGATAGTGGGTACAGGCCAGGAGGACAGTGTCGATCTCAGGATCTTCCTTCAGCAGGGCGTCCACTTCCTTCTTGACAAAGTAGCGGGCGCCATCCGTCCCCCGCTCCCCGTACTCCACCAGAGGAACCCACATGGGACAGGCATGCTGGGTCACCTTCAGCTGCGGGAAGAAGTGGGCAATTTCAATCAGGTAGCTCTGGGAAGAAACCGTACCCGCCGTGGCAAAAATGCCAATGTGTCCCGTCTTGCTAAAATTGCCAATTTCTTCAGCTGTCGGACGAATAATGCCCAACACGCGACGGTCCGGAAATTCCCCCGGCAACACGTCCTGCTGGATACTGCGAAGAGCCCTGGCAGAAGCCGTATTGCAGGCCAGGATTACCAGGGGGCAGCCCCGGGCAAAAAGTTCCCTGACAGACTGAAGCGTATATCGATAAATCGATTCAAAACTGCGGGAACCATAAGGCGCGCGGGCATTATCCCCCAAATACAGAAAATCGTAATCTGGCAAAGCCTTTTGCAGATTCTGTAAAATGGTCAGTCCACCAAAGCCTGAATCAAAGACACCAATCATAGGGCAGCTTCCATCCGTCCACGTACAAGAACAGTCAATTCACCCTTCGGGTCAATATTCGGATTTTCTGCAAGTAGGGCCTTGGTATCGATGGGTTCAAGAATCTTTGCAGTCACCTTGCAGGTACCGGAAGTCGCACGACGCTCCCAGGTTTCCGCAGTACCCTTAATAACTACGGGCAGGATAATCGCTTCAGCTTCCAGGGCGAGACGGCAACCGCCACTCTTAAAAGGAAGAAGTTGGCCGTTCTTAGAACGAGTTCCTTCCGGGAAAATAAAAATGCGGGGCTGTTCCAGTTTCGCCATGGCTTCACGGATTTTATTGGCACCACCACCGGCGCCGCGTTTCACCAGGAGGCAACCAATCTTCTTCATCCAGAAATTCAGGAAAGGAATCTTCCCCAGCTCTTCCTTGGCAATAAAGCCGATAGTCCGTTCAATGGCTAGGAACACCACGGGAATGTCCATATAGGAACTGTGGTTGCCCATGACGAACACGGGACGAGTCCAGTCCACCTTGGCAAGCAAGGCCTGGTCCTGTATGTCCAGATCAACACGAAGCCTACGCATGCAAAATTTTGCGAATAACTGAATCTTTCTATCAATCCAGGCCTGGACATTGCCACGATAGCGAATCATGACATAAGGCAAGATTACAATCTGCCAGAACATGTAAAAGCCAACTATAGAAATCGCCTGCAATTTAAAAAGAGCAACTGGCATATCCCATCCCACACGTCTTTCTGCTTTGGGTAAAAATCTAGATCGTTTCAAGTCGCGCAATCTGCCTTTCCAGAAACGTCTTTTACAATATAACAAAATCAAATAGGCTTCCGCCCTCGTCACTCCCACATAATACAGCCTTCGCTCCTCATCCAGTTGCCGTTTCCGCTGGGAGGCATTTCCCGTACATTCGCCAGGAGTCAGCCCCTCCGCAAGTCCGGCATAGAATACCACCGCATACTGAAGCCCCTTCGAAGCATGAACCGTTTCTACATGGATTCCATCCTCCAGCAATTCCCCATCATCAAGTTCAGAACCCGCCACAGGCAGTTCCGCATCTCTCAACGCCTCTTCGTAATACATACGCTGTCGGTTATAGCGCACCAGAATGACGAAATTTTTCCAGTTCAAATCATAGGATTGCCGAAGTTCCTTTATCTTCCAGATAATTTTCTGCATTTCCTCAACAGGGTTTTCCGACTGCCAAATTTCAGGTTTTCGATTTTCCCTGTAGAGCGGATTCCCCCCAGATCCGTTACCATTTCCTGCACGCAGCACCTTTCTCAAGCGAAGCGGCTTATTCACGAAAATGTCGTTAGCCAAGTGCAATATGTTCGGCACCGACCTGTAATTCCATTCCAGTCGAATGAGAGTACTTTCCTTAAAGTCATCACAAAATCGGTTTATGTTTCCAATGTCTGCCCCACGAAAGCCATAGATGGCCTGGTCATCATCCCCCACCACAAAAAGCGATTTACGATTTCCCAGTAAACCTTTCACCAGCCTGTACTGTGTAGGGTTTATGTCCTGGTACTCATCTACCAGAATTTCCTGCCACTGATTTCTGAAATAATCCCTTGCCTCCTCAAAGTTTTCCAACAAGTTAATTGACTGGTATATGAGATCTTCAAAAACTACCTGTCCACTTTCCAGCACATTCTGCCGCAACTTTTTCAGTTTTCCCCTGAGGCGTGCAGGATAACCATCCGCAAACAGATTTTCCCGATCCAGAGTTCCGGACTTAATTTTCAATTTTGACAACTCTGCCAAAAATTCCCTGCCAACGGAATCCTGGGGAACCGGAGGTTTTCTAAAGCCCACCATTTCGTAAGCAAACTGGTTTCCCACTTTTTGCTTCAGCATATAAAGTGCCAGGGAATGGAACGTGCAAAGCCGCACCCCCGCTTCCGGGAACAGCTTCTGCACGCGCTCCCGCATTTCAGCAGCAGCCTTCGCCGTAAACGTCAATGCCAGGATTTTTTCTGGCTGCACGCCAGACGCAATTCTATACTGGATCCGTTTCGTCAGGACTGACGTTTTTCCCGACCCCGCTCCCGCCAAAATTAAAAGTTGAGCACCAACCTCATGATCATGCAATACCGCCGCACGCTGGTCAGCATTCAAACCAGCCAAGATGCCACTAGCATCCATACAGCCTCAAAAGGAACGTGACGTCAAATCAATGACGCCACACTATATAGCAAAGGACAGGCTACTCAGCCTTGTCGCCTTGAGCTTTCGGTTTTCCGCCAAACAGAAAGGCTACAGCACCGAACAAACTCAGAATCAAGCTGACAAAATAGGCAGCCAGCTGAATCACTACGGATTCAAGGCTTGCCACTCCAGCCCTGGCAAACAGGGACTGTGCCAGAAATTCACGGGGACCAAACCCACCAATGGAAATGGGCAGGGCACTGACAATGGCAACCAGCGGAATGTAATAGAAGTACCACGATATAGACAAATCTACACCGATGGAGATTCCGCAGAAATAGTGAACAAAGATGCGGAGGGACTGGGTCACCAGGGAAAGAAGTGAAATCTGAACCCAGAGTTTCACCGATCTAAAGTCACGGAAACGCTTGAACATGTGCTCAAAGCGGTCAGATACCTTCTTCGGCAAGCAGATAGACATCAATCGATTGCAGAGGTTTCCCAAACGGCGACTGCAAAGACAGGCAAACAAGGCACAGAAACCTAGGAAAATCCAAATGGAGGGCCAGATGAAAGCGCGCTGGGCATCATCGTGCACAAAGAAGAGAACCCCCATGCCCAGGGCAAAAAGGGTTACAAAGAACAGGCCGAACAGGCGATCAAACATGGTTGCAGTAAGGCCTGCGCCTACGGTATCCTGTCCACCCTGCATACGGATATCATAAACCTTCTTCACGTCGCCGCCCACATTTCCAGGCATGAAATTGTTGAAGAAAAGACCAACGTAGTAAAGCTTCAGCAAACGTCCATAGGACATGTTGATCCCCTGCTTTTCAAGAAGCAGTTTCCACTGGAGACAAGCCGAAAAGTTGGAAAGACCCAGGCTAACAAGGGCTGCACTAAGCGGAATCACGCCCTTCCAGGAGAACAGGCTGTAAAGGTCTCCAATATCCCAATCCGGCGCATTGACAATATTCCTACACACAAAGTATGCAGGAACAAGAGTCACCACCAATTTAAGGCAGAACACCAGGAAGGATTTTAAATTTGCATTCAAGGTTTGCGACCTATAATACCAATACTCAACTGGGTATAGTGCATGAGGGACTTGGACTTCAGGGCGTCAAGAATTCTATCCTTGACTTTCTGGTATGCCGTACCATTGAGAGGATACTTGGGAAGTTCAATTCCCACCTTAAAGCACATTTCACGAAGGATGCGATAGTAGAGATTCGGGCGCATCCAGTCACCATAGGCGTATTCGCACTGGAAGCCAGCGTCTTCCATGAGCTTTCTCAACTGAGGCATGGTAAACTGCTTTTCCCAGCCGGCAAACCACTTGTCCATCGCAATAAGAATATGCTTAATGACGGTGTACGGGTGGACAGTCTGGGGGACATCGCAAAGACAGCAACCACCATGTTTGAGGATTCTGTAATTTTCCTGAAGCAGTGGCAGCGAATTTGTAAAATGCTCTGCCAGTCCCTGATGGAAAACCAGGTCAAAAGTGCAGTCCGGGAAAGGAGACTTAAAGGCATCCCCACGAACCAGTTTCAGGTTTTCATAAAGATTTTCCTTGGCGCGAAGGGCATCCACGATTTTCAGACTATTTTCTGCAAAATCCAGAACGTAGACGTCAGCACCAAGACTGGCAAGTTCAGCACTGTCACGACCCGTTCCTGCACCAACTTCAAGAATTTTCAGGCCTTCCAGCTTGAAATTTTGCTTAATGGCATCCATAACAGAGGGCGAAGATGGATAAACCTTATCCATATCATTCTTTTTTGCCCAAAAACGGTTCCAAACAGACTGATCAGGTTCTTTAATAGACATAGCGAAGCAAATATACGAAAAATAGGAATGGCAGCATGAAAAAGACGACATTTAGATGTCTAAATCGCCATCACCAACAAAACACGACAAAAAGTCACAAAAGAATGACAAATGTTATTGTATTTTGTAATTTTTAAATGACAAACATTACTAAAATATATTTCAACTTGGAAATTAGCGTCATTTGGATGAAGGTAAAATTTTACACTTTTGGCACGCAACTTGCTATAAAAAAAGCGATATTTAATGGTGCAAGGTAAAAAAAATGCATATTGATTCTACAGATACCACACTAAAGCGTTACCTAGAAGATATTAGACGTACTGCACCCCTCTCTCGTGAAGAAGAACAGATTCTCTTCCAGAAGGCCAAGGAAGGGGACAAGATTGCACGCAAGAGACTGATTTCCGCCAACATGCGCTTTGTCTTGAAAGTTGCTATCCAGTATCGTGGATGCCCCATTCCGCTGCCGGACCTGGTCAGCGAAGGCGCCATGGGTCTGGTCCGCGCCATTGAATCCTTCGAACACACCCGCGGTCTGAAGTTCATTTCCTACGGCGTTTGGTGGATCAAGGCATACATCACCCGCGCCATCAACGAACAGGGCAACCTGATCCGTTTGCCTGCAAACCAGCACCTCCGTGTGCGCAAGGCCCTGCACGAACAGTCCCGCGGTAAGGAAATCAACGAAGAAATTCGCGAGTTGATCCAGATCGGCCAGCGCGGTGTTTCCTTTGATAGCCCCCTGAAGGCAGACTCCAAGGCAACCTACGCCGAAGTTCTCCCGGATACTGCAGCCTCCAATCCTGAAGCAGATTCCGAAATCCAGAGTGTCGAAGCTCTGGCCCGCGATTTGATGGAACAGCTCCCGGAACGTGAAGCAAAGGTCATTACCGGTATTTTCGGCATCAACCAGGAAGCTCCCCAGACTCTCCGCGAAGTGGGCGAATCCATGAACATCTCCCATGAACGTGTCCGTCAGCTTCGTGACCAGGCTCTCCGCCGCATCCGTAAGTACAACAGCAAGGAATTCCTGCAAGAAAAGAAGGACGCCTTCCTCGCTGCCATCAACAAGTAGTGATGTAGAGAATCGAAGCTCCAAAAGATTTAGTTGCCAGACAGGTTCTGGCAACTTTTTTTGTACATAGAGCAATTTCTGAGTCGACGCTTTAGCGCCATCCAGATTAAAAAAAAGCAAAGGCTTCCAAGCATCAACTTGAAAGCCTTTGCTTTTTCTCAGGGTCTAGGGAAAAACTAGTTTTCCCTACATCGCTATTTCTTTTTCTTGCGGCGAACGCCCCACTTGTTCTTGATTTCCTCTTCGATCTTCTTCTTTTCGTAGCGAACAATCATCTTGAACTGTACGTTATACACGCCGGAACCCACGAAGCGACCGTTATGATCCTTGAAGTTCCAGTTCACGAACACCTTCTGATCGGTAGCCAGGCAGTTACCACCAAACTTGGGGCTGTTACAAGGCACGATGATCGTTGTGTCGTTTACATACTGTCCCAGATGGTCATAGTAATTCACCACGAAGGTAATGTACACCTTTGCCGGATCCAGGGAATCCAGGACACTGGGATCCACAGTACCGTCGGCGGAGAACTGAGCGTTATCCAAAAGCTGCGGGACAAAGCGTTCACCCAGCTGGACCAACTGACCTAGGGCACCCTTCTTCTCCATATCCTCCTTCGTTGTCGAACTTGGAACATAACGGAGGTTCACGGAACTTACGGTCTGCAAGGTCACCTTGCTGGAATCTTCATCGCCATAGAGCAGATCTTCACTGTTGGCATCGAAGGAACCCATCTTTGTGGATTCAACCAGATGATTCAACAGACCTGCAATGATAACTGCAGACGGATGTTCACCAGCAATGTTACCAAAGTTATCCTGGATAACATCTTTAGCACCCTTAACAATCATCAGGGAGTCGCCCGGGAGAATCGTGCAGACGCTTCCATCCAGGATCAGCTTTGCAGACATGCCATCCTTAGCCCAGTCAATGCGGATAGGCAACAGGTCGATAGTGTCCTTACCATGGATATAGGAGAAGAAGTCCCTGCCTTCAATGTCCGTAATGATTTCTTCGGAGAAATAGACCGTCAGGGTATCAGCCTTGCTACCGTAGCTGAGAGATGCCGCAGCAATAACCGGAGACATCTTGTCAACCAGCGGAACAGCCTCTTCCGTTACAAAGACTTCTCCAAGAACAGGATAGTAGGAGAACACCGTTGCCTTGGGCAGCGAAGGACTAATGCTTGTGACACCGTGGGCAAGCTGCATGGTTGCAAATACATCCCAGCTAACGCTCATGGAATCCGCAGAAAGAACAAGATTTTCGGGCTGAGCCTGAAGCTGAACAAGCATACCGCGGTCACTGAACCAGGGGAATGTCATGTAAAGCATCTTAAGGTCGTCCTTGGTCAACTTTCCACTAAACTTGGTCACAATCTTATCCAGAGAACCATCACCATCCATATCATGGTATTCCACTTCCACAGCGGCAGGCAGACGATCCACAACAGTTACCGGCACAGCACGGTCATACTCATCGGAAGTAATGTACGGTGTGCTGTTGAACTTTGCCGTAGGATAAAGAAGAACACTATCCTTCAGATCACCAAGAAGTCCAAGGGAATCACCCACCAGGATCACGAGGTTTCTAGTAGGCATGTAGATGTCGCTAATCTGATTCTTAAAGAAAATCAGATCTTTCTTCTTCTGCCTTAAGGCAACAAGCATTTCCTTTTCAGACAAGTCTGCAGGAATGATGTTGATGCCAAATTCCACAAACAGGGAATCCTTGCCATGCTTGTTACGAATAGCATAGGCGGCCTTGATAATCTGGCTACCAAATTCAACGACGCTCACATCGCGGGTGTAATAGTTACCATCATCATTCTTATAGGTGATTACAGCAAAGGCATCCTTCGGGAATTCTCCGGAAAGTTTCAACTTGGAAACATCCATCGAAATCGTATTCACCAGCTTTGTGGCATAAAGGCCATCGTTAACGCTGGTTGTATCCAAATGCAAGTCCGTCAGAGCCTTCAGGGTATCTCCATTAATCACCAAGGCAACAGAATGAACTTCCAGACCCTTTTCAAGAGTATCCTTCAGAACAATTTCCATGAAGTCCAGGACGTCATCGCCGTTAGAATCCTTGATGTAACCCTTATCTGCATCAGGAACGGGATCGTAGAAGTTGATATTGTCAATAATCACCACTCGACCGTTACCATCCGTAACAATGATGGAACCACCCTTCACAACCTGGTCCGCCGTGACCCAAATCGTCACATCGCCATTGACACCCACCTTGACAGTATCCGTGGGGTTTGGGTTCTTGGGATCGATCATGGTCAGATTGTTAGCAGTTGCCATGGTGAGAGAATCAACCGTCGTTCCGAAAAGTTCCGCAATCTTTGCGGAATCAAGTTTCAGAGCAACCAGCTGTCCCACCTGGGCAGAGTCAATATTTGCGTTATAGCGCAGGTCTAGTGTGATACCTGTAGGATTATTGGTCACAAGATAGGTGTTTTCACCGATGGTAACAGTACCCGTTGCACCAGGAACGGAATCAACAGGAATCAGGACTACCGCTTCGGAGACCAGGGAGTCACCATCATCAAACTTATCCTGAGAGGGATAGAAGTCAATGCCACCGCTACTACCGCTTATCTCAAAGTCAGTAAAGCCGGCGTAAACGTTGGAACTGCTAGATCCAAACGGAATATCAGTAGAACCACCCTGGGTTCCTGAAGAGCTGGAGCCATAGGGAATATCGGTGGATCCGCCCTGAGAACCACTGGAGCCAGTAGATCCGCTAGAGCCACCGTTGGAACCGCTGGAGCCACCAGTAGAGCCACTAGAGCCTACATTGGAACCGCTGGAACCGCCGGTAGAGCCGCTAGAGCCTCCGTTGGAGCCACTGGAATTATCCGTCGAGCCGCTAGAGCCGCCATTGGAGCCGCTGGAATTACCCGTCGAGCTGCTAGATCCCTTTGAACCACTAGAATTCGTAGAGCCACTGGAGTTGCCCGTAGAACTGCTGGATCCGTTCATGGAAGAGCTAGACTTTCCAGTGGAGGAGCTGGACTTGTTCGAAGATCCGCCACCGCCTGAACTGGAACTAGAGTTGTCGGCACTGCTGGAGGAGACAACCACTAAGTTGTGGGAACTGCTGCTACCGCCATCGGAATCCTCACCCGTTTCAGCATCCTTTCTAGATACACCCACGCCAGTAAGAGGAGCCAGGTCATCCAGGAAATAGTCAATCCACTGCAAATGAACGAGAACGTTATCGGAAATGTACTTGTTCGGGTTTGCCGCATAGTCCACAAAGACCAAATGCCCCGTATTGCTAGCAACAAACAGGTGACCTGCACCATCGACGGTACCCTGGTCCAGACGCCAGCCCACTTTGTCATTGGTTCTGGGTTCCGTCAAGTCAGAGTAGGATTCGCTAAAGAAATAATCTCTCAGGTCAATGGTTGCAACAACCTTGGCCTTCATCACCTTATTTTCAACATAGGGCTTGATTTGCACAATGCGAGCACCACCGAAAACGAAAATCGTCTTGGAGTACTTGTCATATGCACCACCATGGGCACCTTCCAGGGAGTCAATCAGGATTGTCGTGCCAAGACCAGTAATGGCATATTCACCTACAGGGGCCTTGTACTGCTTGCTCATGGCTTCATCCTTGATGTACACCTTCGTAGTATCGGTAATGTACCCGAAATAGGATTTTGCACGTTCGCTATTCTTTTCCGAACTGTTGCACAATCTAAAATCGTAGCCCACAGGTACAGAAGACGTTTTGAAATTGCGTTCACAGCCACCGCCCATATAGTCGGAATAGGTAAAGAAAGCATTTCCTTCCTCATCCCAAATGAGTGTTGCCATGCTATGATGCTGAACGCGATCTGTTGATTTCGGAGTCAATGGAACATTATAGCCATCACTATCCATGTTCTTGATAGCAGGATTTTCCGGCAGCCAGATACGGTGGAGTTTGCCGGGAATACCGGCAGCCCACACATACTTACCATTGGGATCGTTCATCAAGTGCCAGACCCCTTCGGAAGTTTTAGACGTCTTTACAACGCACTTCTTTGTGTTGGGGCCGGCAGTCTTGCTGACCTTGTGAACAGACGTTCCCTGGGCAGCAACAATCAGATCGCCATCCGGGTGGTGAACAATACCATCCGCACCAGCCATGTTGTCATCGGAGGTACACAGAGTCTTCTTATTCTGCAGTTTTAGGTAGCCTGCACCATCATAGTAGTAGTCCAGGCTCTTGACTCGGTCATTCTGGGAGTACTTTGTATAATACAGAGTAGCCCAGGAGTCCGGCTGGGGAACAATGTCACCCTTCTGGTTAATCCAGATACCCGTTGCCGGATTGGATACAGCACCAACCGTCGCTGCGGAGGCAAGACCTGCGCAGCACAGAGTAAAGAGAGCCATTATGTTTTTTGCCATCTTTGTCATAGCTTTAACCTCTGAAAGTTACTTATCCAGTGATTTCAGTTCAAGGCCGCCTTTGCCGCCCTTAACGCCCCACTTATAGTACCTTTCATATTCAAAAGATTCCTTAGCACCAAATACTTTCACCTTGAACTTCGCCACATACACACCTACACCAACCTTGCGGCCTTCAGCGCTACGCATGTTCCAGCGGATGTAGAGTTTCTTAGCGTGTTCAATGCAATTTCCACCAAAGTCGCGGTCATCACAGCGGATGTCATCAGAGGCGCTAGAGACGAAGGCACCCAAATTTGTGAAGACATCCAGCTCCCATTTCAGGCCAATATTCTTCAAATCCAGCGCAGGCTCACCTGTTGAATCCTTGTCCATAATTGTCGCAAAGCCAATATCCATCAGAACACCAAGGGACATCTTCATTTCATCATCCATGGATGCATCTGCAGGAACAAAGCGAATGGTAAAGTCATCGTTCTTGGACAGCACATCAGCATAATCGATAGATGCAAGGCTAGAGGTCTGAGTCAGCACTCGAGGATCCCCTTCCAGCATAACCGTCATGGGAGATTCATAAACGCCGTTGTCAGCCAAGTCCACAAAGCCTGCATAGTCCGGGTTCAACTTGATGAAGTCCGCCGGATTCACTCGTTCATTCAAGGCCACACCTGTTTCCATACGGAAGGTTACGGAGGTGCCGTCAGCATTCCATACCACACGGTTCACATCCATGGGCTTCCAGTCCTTGCCGTTTTCACTAAAGAGGAAAGCCTGGCTCAAATCAACACTATCCTTGTTCACCGGTTCGGAGAACTTGATGACCAGACCATCAGCTTCCATCTTCTGGAACGATTCCGGTTTCAGGAAGGTGGATGAAATCTGCGGCGGCAGACGGTCGTTCATCTTGAGTTCCGTAACGATAGCCGTGGTATCCCCATCCACCACATCGTAGTTCGTTACCACAGCATAGCCGTAGTTTTTACGATCGTTAGCATAATTGGAATCAATGGCAGTCAGCATTGGCTTGATATCATACTTTTCCGGATCTACCTTAATACCAAGAATCGTGCTGTCCTCGGAGAATTCCACCACACCCTTTTCAACCAGGGAGTCCAGATTCTTCAAGGGAATTTCAACCACATCGCCCTTGGAATCCAGCCAGAACAGGGATATTTCCAAATCCTTCAGGTCAGCCCGAGAAAGAGGACTATCAAAGGCGACCACAGCGCTATCCATCTGGCCGTTGCCATCAACGTCATAGAATCCATTGTTCTCATCATCCACGTAGTGACGTCCGGAATCATCCACCACTACAGGATTGTTCTTGCCGGTCTTATTTCCATCTGCAGCCTTGATCAAGCCATCAGGACATTCCTTAGCACTGCAGGATGTCGAAATCTGGATGGAATCCCTGGAATGGACAGATCCGCTATCCAGTACGAAAGTCCATTCATCGCCATTCTTGCGGACCGCAGACATATTTACCGGACTGCCATTGATGAGGAAACCCTTGCCCTCATTCCAGGAGGAATCCAGATCCTTGTTGAAACGGAGAACCAGGGTGTCCGTGGCACCAGCACCCTTCACAAGGGTAGCAGATTTAATGACGGGTCCAATCCTATCCTGAATAGGCGCATCAGATTCAGAAGAAAGACCGGAAACGCTGGAGTAGATGTCTGCTACAAGGGTTCCCTTGGCAGAATCTCCGGAAGCCACAGGCTTCACGTCCTTCAAGCCATAGACACTACCACCCTTCTTCCCCACAATGTCACCCTTATAGGAGGCGAGCTTACCATCATCGGGCCAGCTGTACTTAAATCCATTGATCGAATCCACAGCTCCACCAAAGTAGGCAACAATGCTATCGCCCATGCCATCGCCATTGGTATCGTAAATGAACGCGCTATCCAAGGAGGGAGCGTCCGGATTCGTAAACTGGAGACCGTCAGGGAACTGTTCGGATACAATGTAGGCGGTATCGCCATTTGCCTGGGGATCCGGATATCCGTTTAATGTCAAGGAACCATTGGTCACAGCCTTGGGTGCAACCACCTTAAACGGAACATAGGACGTATTATCAAAATTCAGCTGATAGCCCTGCGGGGTGTTCTGAAGCTTATTTCCAGAGCCATTCAGCAGAATCAGATTATCGAAAGAGCCCTTGGTCCTGAAATAGAAGGACTGCTGCAGGGAATCGTCAAAGGCACCCTTGTCCGGACCGATGGGAATGGTAGCCACAGCAAAGGCAGACAGGGTGTCGCCCACCTGGAGTCCCAATCCGGAAACGTACTCTTCTGTAATTTCCTTTTCGCAGATTTTATCTAGACAGAAACGGATCTTCGGAGCGTAGAAGTTGTAGACTCGGGCGACAACAGACGTGTCACAACGAGAATCCGTGCAGTTTCCCAAACGGAAGTTGTTGTAAGGATAAAGACCTACAGTACTGACGCCCACAATACCCGTAGCGCCAGACGATACGGGAACGCCATCCTTGATGTCTACGTTACCTTCAATCAGCTTACAGTCAACGGAGTCCGTCGGCGTTTCAGGAGCGGATACATAGAAGGTCGTATTTTTCACGGCATAGGCCGGGTCCAGCGGGTCTCCCCAATTGACCACATAAAGGCCCGTACCAGACTTTTGGCCTATATAGCCTATGCGGTAATAGACACAGCGACTATCAAAATTTCCGTTTTTGTCGGAGGTCAGGCAATCTACGCTTTCTACAGCAAAAGAACCTGTTGCAAGCATGGCCAGCAACACCAGGAACTGCAAAAAGACGTTTTTACATACATTGCACATAAATGACCTCTATAACTCCAAAACGACCGCCATATAATATGGACGATCTATCAGTATCAAATGTATGTTTTTTTTTGCGACTATGTTGTATTCCAACTTGAGATAGGCGGTTTTTGTGCCTATTTCGTCACACCCGTTATTCCAAGTTGGAATGGGCTTCAAGGCTACAGAAAAGGTCTTCCACTACCGAGTCCATAAAAAGCCAGCCATTCCCTTTCAAAACAAGGGTTTCGCCATTCTGGAGAAGGTAATCTTTCGACACCCACTTCTCAATTTTTTGAGACGGGATCTGATAGCCTGATTGGCGAAGACGAGCCAAATCAAGTCCATACTTTGTTCGTAATGACAGTTGGATAATTTCGGCTGCCACATCCTCTTTTTCGAGAGGGTCAAGAGTCAGTTTTTCCCGTGGGCAGCCTTCCCTAACGTAATCACGCCAGCGGGCATACATTTCAGGAGCATAGTAGCGTTCTTCGCCCAAAAATCCGTGGGCTCCCGGACCAAAAGCCAGGTATTCTCCGCGTTTCCAGTAGTTCAGGTTATGGAGACTTTCCTGCCCGGAACGAGCGAAATTGGAGGTTTCGTACCGTTCAAAGCCCTTTTTGGCCAGCAATTCCACACCTATGCAGTACATGGGGCCATAAAGTTCCTCATCAACGGCCAGTTCCCCCTTCGCAATGCGGTGGCCCAGCCTGGAATTTTCATCCACCTTCAGGCCATAGAAACTGATATGCCCCAGACCATAATCCGAAAGGCGGTCCAGATCCTTCAAAAACGCATCAACCGTCTGCCCAGGAAGATTGAACATTAGGTCCGCGCTAACCCTAAGCCCACCCTGGGACAGGAGAAGGTCAAGAGCAGCCATTCCCATGCCAGCATCATGCCTGCGCCCAATACGGTCCAGCTGTTCAGAATCAAAAGACTGTATGCCAATGCTTGCGCGAGTTACACCGTGCTCCAGCGCCACCGCCAGACGCTCGCTATCGCAGGATTCGGGATTAAACTCCATGGTGGATTCACGAAGCCTGTGCAACGGGACTCCTGCAGATGCAAGAGTGTCATATAGGCGGGAAAGCATTTCAGGAGGCAAGATGGACGGAGTACCACCGCCAACATAGAGAGTTTCAACTTTTTCCAGAGTTCCGGTGTGAGCCAGCGCAAAGGCCTCGATTTCCCTTGAAACCAAGTCTAAATATTCCAAGTAGAGACGTTTCGGTGCTGAAATCGCATAAAAATCGCAATAATCGCAGATTTTTCCACAAAAGGGAACATGTAGATAAAGGCCCAGCATTTTACACACTCTCAAAACGAGAAAAGTTGTTTCTGTAAGTCAAATAATTTAATTTATATTTTGGGTTATGGTTAAGGAAAATGTCAAAAAGAAAAAATCCAAGTTCAGAAAGCGTTTGCCGCTTCTGATCTTTTTGACGCTATCCACCATTATCTTTTTCCTGGCATCCACTCTCTTACTCGAAGACGCCTACAAGGACATCATTCTAATTGTCATGATCTGGGCCCTTCCTCTATTCATCCACTAGCTTATGGCAATGACTCGTCTTACACAGCGTAAATTCAAGGCCATCTGCTATTACGTTATCAGCTGGATGGTGGTAGCCCTCGGCATTGACGCCCTGGTCCAGTTTGCCAGTGGCTCCCCCATTGACTGGGGTGCAATTATTTTCAACTTGCAGCTTTCCCTGTTCCTCGGGCTCTCCCATGGTGTCTATGACGTCGTGATCCTCCAGGACGAAATGGACCACAGACAGGCAAACATCGCCCTGATGATCCGTTCCGCCTTCTATATTTCCTGCATCTGCGCCAACATCAGCCTATGCTTCCTGGTGTGGGGAATAGACAACGAACACGAATCAGAGCTTATTAGCGAAAAAAGCCTGACCAACATCATAAACGCATTCAAGACACACCAGTGCCAAGCAAAGGTCATCAGTCTCTTCATTGGAGCACACCTTATCACCTTTGTCCGTTCCGTTCACAAGAAATTCGGCACACGCGTCTTTATTAACACCCTGCTAGGCAAATACCAGGACCCCGTCGAAGAAGACCTGGTCTTCATGTTTGTGGATCTTCGCCGCTCCACCACCATTGCCGAGGAACTGGGACACGTCACCTATAGTAACTTCATCAAGGACTACTACAAACTGCTATCCAACTGCTGCGAGGAAAATAAGGGCGAAATTTACCAGTTTGCCGGAGACGGCGCCTTCATCACCTGGAAGATTTCCTCCTGCAAGCACAAGGCGCGCCCCATAAACCTTTTCTACGACTTTTCCGTCTGTCTGGAAAGAACCCGCTACAGGTTCATGAGAAAATACGGAATTGCCCCCCAGTTCAAGGCAGGAGTCCATTGCGGAACCGTGGTGGCCACTGAAGTCGGCAACTTCGGAAGCCAGATGGCCTATCACGGGGACGTACTCAATACCACCTCAAGAATCCAGGACCTATGCTCCAAGTTGGGGCAGGAATTTCTCATTTCCGAGGACCTTTATTCCATTTTGCCCAAGCCTTTGGCTCATAATTACATAGCAAAACGGGAAGGATCCTTTGAACTGAAGGGCAGAAAGAAAGAAATTTTGATTTTTTCTCTTCAACAACCCTTGACAGACCTTCCTCAATAATCTATAATTGGGTCACCTCGCGGGAATAGCTCAGTTGGTAGAGCACGACCTTGCCAAGGTCGGGGTCGAGGGTCCGAGTCCCTTTTCCCGCTCTAAAAAAGAAAAAGCTCCACTTTGTGGGGCTTTTCTTTTTTTATAGTCGAAATAGGACCGGGTCCGAGACCCCGAGGGGTCGAGGGTGCGGCATTATTTGACTCGTGGGCGAAGCCCGTGGAGGCAAATAATGAGCTTACGGCGAAGCCGTGAGCCCGTAGGGCGAAGGAGTGGCCTCGCACGGCGAGGAGACCACGACTGAGCATTCCCTTTTCCCGCTCTAAAAAAGAAGAACCACTCTTTATGAGTGGTTTTCTTTTTTTATAACGCAGAGGAAGGACCGGACCCTCGAAGAGGGTGCGACTGAATTGGGTTCACGCACGAAGTGCAAAGAAGACAATTCAGAACTAGTTGTCCTGGGTAGAAGCTAATTCCCGCAAGGTTCAAGTTTGTCCTTGAAGCGTTATTGAAAAACGAGCGGACGTTTTCGGGGACCGAGTAAACATATTTCAAGAAACCGTCGTGATCGCGGTTGCGTTTTGTATTTTTCATAGACATGTTTTTAGTGCCGCCGGCAACATTGCCGAACGGGGTTGGGCGCAGTTGCGCCTACCGTTCACATAAGACGGATTTTTCGAGGATTTCGTTACCCCAAAGCGTAAAAAAAATCCTCCCGGCGAAGGGAGGACAGTGCTTGAAATCAAGCTGGATTCAGGAAGTTAGTTCTTGAGGCAACGGACTGACATCCCATAAAATTTTGCATCCGTCTGATCAGAGCCATCTCCGTATACCCCACCCCTTCCAAACGTATCATCATTCGCTTTTATCGCAAAATGATAGGCGTAATTATCAAAATTCTCGACTTCATCAACTATCCAAAAATACTCATGAACAGTTGTCCACAACCCGCCATTACGATATTGATTAAATATTCCCGTACGTTTTGCATTAAATCCTAATAAATTCAATCCAGGAGCACCTTCATATCCACTCCAACCATCTTCTGATTTCAAGCAGATTCCAGATTTAAACTTTCCACAATATTTTTCAGCAAAATTATTCAAAATATTAAAATCACTATTGTTTGGAATATGCCATCCTTCCGGGCAAATTCCTCTATGAGGAGTTTCTATAAGGCCAGCTTCCGTTGCCGATTTGTCTAAATAGTCACTAGATAAATTCATCGCAGCCGTCCAAGAATACAGCCTACCATATTCCTGACAATAATTTTCAACATTAGGATTACACCAATTGTTATCCTTGAGGTTCGGCGTAGCCACTTCATCTGCATAATTCAAATTTTCGGCCATCCAGGTTTGAGTTCCGATAGTAACGGCCTTGTACTGCTTACCATCACGAGAATCAATGAAGAAACTCACAGAGCCATTTTCACGGATTAAATCTTCTCCGTCCTTTCCACTCCAAATGGTTCCAATGCGTTTATCAGCGCAATCAAGATTGTAACCAGCAATGCCATCTGCGTTCACAGTGTCTGCAGCGGTACAGCCCTTGCCGTCTTCTCCCTTGATGGATTTTCCATCTTCCCCGTTCTTTATAGTTCCAATAACCTCATCACCGCAACTTACCTCGATTCCATCATCTACTTCCTTGGCGATGCAGCTGGTTCCGTCCTCGCCTTTAATCGATTTCCCATCTTCACCCTTTGCCCCGTTCTTGATGGTTCCGACAACCTTGTCACCGCAGCTGATTTCAATTCCCTCATCCACTTCCTTGGCGGTGCAGCTGGTTCCATCCTCGCCTTTAACAGATTCTCCATCTGCACCTTTTTCACCATCTATACCATCCTTGCCGTTCAGCGACGACCAATTTTTGTTGGCGCAATAGTAGACAGCGGAGGAATCCGTCACAAAAACCATCTTGCCAGCATTTTCCTTATCGCAGGCAGGCATCTTTTCACCCTTGGCAACGATATCCATGCCAGTGGATTCGGTAACTTCGGTTACAAATGGCAGGCGCCCTTGGCCGCCATTTCCTCAGTACAGGTGCAGCCATAACTAGTACAATCCATTGTTTCAAGCGAATCGCCAGCCTTATAGGTGGACCAGTCGGTATGCCATGCAAAACGATTGACTTTTTCTGTATTGAATGAGGACATATAGTGATCCAATAAATACTGGGGACATTCCACTTCTTCCCAGTTGTAGGTGGGATAGTCTGCAGCCATAAACCAATCAGCAAACCACCTACAGCCGCGAAGCAGGTTGGGAAGGCCAGCATTACCGAAAGCAGCATCGCACATATCCTTCACGCAGGTCTGGTATTTTTCAAGTGTGTTGTCGTAACCAAGCTGCATCTGGCAATAACTCAAAAAACCTCCATATGAGGAACCCCATTCTATTTCCTCACGTTCCTCCTCTGTCATATAACGCGTAACCTGCATAGATAGCGCATCAAAAATACCAGAACCACCACCGGGTACCATCAGGTCAAACTGACCTTCGTACATGTCGAAACCAATGTTTGCTGCCATTACAATCATGTGTTTTCCACTAAGCGCCTTATGCGTCTGTTTTGGATGAATCACCTCACTCGCGTCCCTATATCCCCCGTCAAACTGCAAGTGATAGCACTTACCACAGCCAAACCTACTCATTGTGGAAGGCACCGCAGCATAACCATAGGAAAGTTGTTCATTTACTGCGATAGGAGCCATGTCGGTGCAGGCAAAGGCGCTACCGGCGTTGTTTTTTTCGCATGCACTTGCAGTGCCTTCGTAGCCCATCCAGTACTGCCGTACAGAGTGGGCTAAAGTGTAGGCAGGAACTTCAACATCATGGATGTTACAGTTACGGGCAATAGTCCTGCCAGCCTTGTAAGTTTCATCGCTCGTAGTGTCAACGTTGTTGGGCCAGGAGCAATGGGGCTTACAGGCATCCCAGTAGGCAGCACTCCAACCGGTCTTTCCATTATCAAAAATGTCCTTGGTATACTCCGCCGGAGGTGGACCATAAGCTTCTATTGAGGGGAACTTACTGCCAGGGTCGACAGGAGAAACAATTTCTTCACTGCTGGAATTCGGCATCAACGGACAATTTTCAGGATCCAGAACCTTGGTTATTCCATCCTCACATATATAAATGTCATCTACAGGTTCGCCAGTACTAGAAGACTCTATCTCAGGTTCTCCAGGTTCTTCGGAACTGCTTTCGGCTTTAGTTTCAGCATCATCACTAGACTCTGTTCCTGCACTGGATTCAATGTCATCACTGGATTCAATATCGCTGCTACCACTAGATTCTTCATGTCCATCATCAGACGCACCAGAAGATTCCACCGACTTACTGCTGCTGGATTTCACGCCATTTCTGCTAGAAGAACTCGAAGACCTCTTTATGAACCTGCTTGACGAAGATCGATCCTCCACCACATCATCTTCGCCCTCTTCGTCATCAAGAATGACTTCCCTACGCTTGCTGGATGAACTTTTTTCACTACTGGAGGATTCCAGGTCAAGATCTTCGTTTTCTCCATCCTCATCATCGAGAACAACCCACTTGCCATCTCTGCAAATACGGGGTTCATCGTCATCGTCAGGCTTTACAATTTCACCCTCGGTGCTCTTGTCGCACTTAAGGACGCTTACAGAATCCCGTTTACCGGTAATGGGGTTATCACCGGAATCTTCTGCAACGCAGGATTGTAATAGCGGAACAGTCGCAATCAAGGAGACAAATACCAGACGACAGATAAAATTCATGTACCAACCCTTTTATTCAAACAGATTCGAACAGTCCTGCATTTGAGACTTTCAGCGTCTGGCATTGCGCCTCGGTCATTAAATTAAGCAAGCTAAATTTCGCGACTCTCGGCTTCCGCCATTTCCTGCAGCTGAATAGGATGCAGAACGGCGCAGCCCTGAACCAGGCTGGCCTGGACATCAATGAGGCGCTGGTTCCTGGAACCACGGAATTTCAACTCAAGACAGCGCTGCGCCAGGATGAAAGGTCCATCTACAAGAATATCTGCAAAACTAAGCAATTCGAGGTATTCTGGCTTTTCCTCCTTAAGGGCCATCAGGCGTTCGTAGGTAAAGCCGGAGAAAATAACCAGATTCAAGCCACGTTCCTTAATTTCTCGAGCCAGGGGAACAAGCGTCTTTGCCTGAAACATGGGGTCGCCACCGCTAAGGGTAACACCATCCAGCAACGGATTTTCCTCGATCATGGAAAGCAATTCCGCAAGGGAAATATCATGACCGCCATTGAAATCGTGAGTCTGGGGATTGTGGCAACCGAGACAGTTGTGAGAACAGCCCTGGGTGAAAATGGAAAAACGGATTCCAGGACCATCTACGAAAGATTCAGGTTCAATTCCTGCAATACGAAGTTTTTTCCCCTCGAAGCCCTCCGGCACGGAGAACTCCACTTCATGCAAATCATCTTCCTGGTTGTCTACATTCTGAAAATCCATTTTACTCTCTTCTCATTCGAAACTGCTGGATCCTTCGACTACGAACCTTACGGTTCTTCGCTCAGGATGACATTTGTGGACAATTCCGCAAATAGAAAAAGCCCACGGCCTCTCCCGCATTATACGAGCGTCACCGTGGGCATTTAACACAAATTAGTTATTGGCGTCGCAACCGTGCTTTACACGGTCATTCACTTCAGCAAGCTTTGCATTGTTAAAGCGATCGATTGTACCAACCAGATAACCGGTAATGCGGCGGATGCGTTCGAAACCGACACCTTCACCATACTGGGACTTTTCTTTTTCGGACATTTTATTTCTCCTTGACTGATTTTCAGCCTATATAATTTTTCTCACCTTTAATTCTTTTCCAAACCTTAGCGGATACCCAGGAAGGCCGGCATGCCCGGGAACTTCTTGCGGAGTTCTTCGATCTTCTGCGGATCGATGGAATGACCTTCCTTACGGCCGCAACGGGGGCAAACATCGTTAATCACGCCAACGTAGCCACAGACAGGGTCACGGTCAACCGGATGGTTGATGGAGTCGTAGCCAATGCCGGACTTTGCCATGAAGCGGACAATCTTTTCGAATGCGTCCAGGTTCTGGGTCGGGTCACCGTCCATTTCGATGTAACTGATGTGACCTGCGTTAGTAAGTGCGTGATACGGAGCTTCCAGTTCAATCTTCTTGAATGCGCTGATCTTGTAGTAGACAGGCACATGGAAGGAGTTGGTGTAGTAGTCACGATCGGTAACGCCCGGAATGATGCCGAACTTCTTCTTGTCCATGCGGAGGAAGCGACCAGAAAGGCCTTCTGCAGGAGTAGCAAAGAGAGAGAAGTTCAGGTTCAGGCGCTTGGATTCGTTATCGCAGAAATCACGCATGTGCTGAACGATTTCCTGGCCCAGGCGATGAGAAGATTCGGATTCACCGTGATGCTTGCCAGTGAGAGCCACCAGAGTTTCAGCAAGACCGATGAAACCGATGGAAAGGGTACCATCCTTCAGAACTTCGCGAACTTCATCGTTCCAGCCAAGCTTTTCGGAACCGATCCAGATTCCCTGACCCATGAGGAAGGGGAAGTTCTTCACGCGCTTGCGACTCTGGACTTCCATACGTTCCAGAAGCTGATCGCGGACAAGTTCCAACATGCGGTCCAGTTCCTTGTAGAACAGGTCGATGGACTTCATCTTGAGGGCGATGCGAGGCAGGTTGATGGAGGTAAAGCTCAGGTTGCCACGACCGAACGTAATTTCGTTTTCGGGACGTGCAGTATTACCGATAACACGGGTACGGCAGCCCATGTAGGCAATTTCAGTTTCAGGGTGACCCGGCTTATAGTATGCAGCATTGTACGGAGCATCCATGAAGCTGAAGTTGGGGAACAGACGCTTTGCGGATACGCGGCAAGCCAGCTTGAACAAATCGTAGTTGGGATCACCAGGATTGAGGCTCACGCCATCCTTTACGCGGAAAATCTGAATCGGGAAGATCGCGGTCTCGCCACCGCCCAGGCCTTCTTCGGTGGTGAGAAGCAGATTCTTCATCACCATACGGGCTTCGGGATCAGTGCACATACCATAGTTGATGCTACTGAACGGAGTCTGGGCACCAGCACGGCTGTGCATGGAGTTCAGGTTGTGAACGAAAGCTTCCATTGCCTGGAAGGTTGCCTTATCAGTTTCTTCATAAGCCTGCTTTTCAGCAAACTTCTGAGCGCCCTTCACAATTTCTGCACTGAAGGTCTTGGAAAGTTCATGAGTTTCCGCATTAACAAACTTTTCGTTGGGAACGAGAGTTGCAACCATGCCCATCTCGTTCATCTGTTCGTGAAGCTTCTTCACGATGGGGCGAAGTTCCTCTTCTTCCTTACCGGTAAGGAGAATCAAGGCCTTCACCATGTTGTTGAGGTACGCCTTGCGATAAGTGATGCGCACGCCATCGGCCATGGCGTAATCGAAGTTAGGAACGGCCTGACCACCATGCTGGTCATTCTGGTTGGACTGGATGGCAATAGCAGCAAGAGCGGCATAGCTACGGATGTCCTTGGGTTCACGGAGATGGCCGTGACCGGTGTTGAAGCCGTTCTTGAAAAGCTTGATCAGGTCGATCTGGCAGCAGGTCATGGTGAGGGCGTAGAAATCCAAGTCATGGATATGGATATCGCCTTCGGAATGAGCGCGGCTGTGTTCCGGCTTCAGCATCATCATGGTGTAGAAATGCTTTGCGGATTCGGAACCGTACTTCAGCATGGTACCCATGGCGGTGTCGCCATCGATATTTGCGTTTTCGCGCTTCAGGTCAGATTCCTTGGCTGAACTGAAGGTAATGTCGCGCAGCGTGTGCATGAGACGGGTGTTCACTTCACGAACACGGGTACGCTCTGCACGGTAAAGGATGTAACTCTTGGCGGTGTCGCCGTAACCTGCTTCGGTAAGAGCCTTTTCAACTGCATCCTGAATATCTTCAATGTCCGGCTTAGTCTTGCCTTCTGCTTCCAGACGGCCCACTGCATATGCAGCAACCTTCAGGGCTGTACTACTGAGAATATCTTCACCGCCCAGAAGGTCAAACTGCCCCTGGGCAGCCTTAATTTGTTCCTGCAATTCACCAGAGGCACGGAAAGCCTTAACAATAGCTTCAGAGATCTTCTCAATGTTGAACGGCATTTCTCTGCCGTCTCTCTTCCTAACAGTAAAAATCATCGCCAATCCTTACACCAGCCGCCCTAAAGCAAGTTTTTAGGACGAATCCGGCGGTAAATTTTAAAATTTCTCAAAATACTACATCTTGTGTTAATGTTTATACCAATACCACAAGATGTAGTCCAAAAGATAATAAAACACGGCCTAATGTGAAGGCATTACCTGTTAAAAAAGCGAAAATTTTTTCCAAAATCGTACAGTTATTGTAAGTTTTAAAAAAGGAATCTAGAAACTTATCAACACATCAAAAATTTCAACAAAATATCAACATCTACCCAAATGGGCAGAAGTTTTTATAACTCTATAACACTTAATGGGTTATGCTTATCAACAGGAAAATGATGTTTTTTTGAGGCTTTGGGTTGACAAAAACGACATTATAAATAAGCACCCTCTTCGAGGGTCCGGTCCTTCCTCTGCGTAAAAAAAGAAAACCACTCATAAAGAGTGGTTCTTCTTTTTTAGAGCGGGAAAAGGGAATGTTCGTTCGCAGTCCCCCTGCTTCGCAGGGCTGCTCGCTCACCCTAAAGGGCTCACGGCTTCGCCGTAAGCTCATTATTTGTCTCCACAGGCTTCGCCCACGAGCCAAATAATGCCGCACCCTCTCCCCCAAGGGGTCTCGGCCCCGACTCTTTCTCAGTATAAAACAAAAAAAGACGCTCTTCAGCGTCTTTTTTTTTGTTTTAGAGCGGGAAAAGGGACTCGGACCCTCGACCCCGACCTTGGCAAGGTCGTGCTCTACCAACTGAGCTATTCCCGCGGGGTGCCCCAATTATAGATAAAAAAATGGGGCTTGTAAAGGGAAAAAGGTCAATTTTCCCCTATTTTTTTATTTCAGCTCCACAATCAGGCGAATACCGGCTGAAATTTCTGCAGAATCCGCAATCGCCTCCTGGGAAGCACCCATAGCACCATCCACGGCATTCATCATCACGGCCTTGCTACGGTGCATGCCGGCAAATGACCCATAGGACACTCCACCGCCCTCACCATTTACATACACAACCTTACCGAGTTTAGCACCAACGCTTTTCGCGTAATTTTCAGCCTTGGCCATGGCCTTCTTGCCTACGGCATCAATCACCTGTTTTTCCAAGGACGATTCATCCTTGAGCATGGCCTGAGTCCGTCCGATTTCCACATCCGGCTCAGAGGAAAGCAAAGTTACCAGGGCAGCAGCCTCATTCCTATTATTTGTAGTCACCAGGAAAGACTGGGATGCGGTATAACCAGCAAGCTTACGCTGTCCATTGTAATAATCCCATTCCTTATGCATGTTCACGCTGTTCTGTTCCACATTGGATTCAGAGATTTCCAGAGACGCCACCTGAGCAAAGATTGCGGAACGTCGATCCGCCAGCTGCTTGAACAGGGCATCCTTATCCTTACCACGCATTTCCAGGCTGAAGCTGGCAACAAACTTGTCTGCAGCAAATTTCTTGGACTCAGATTCGTAAACTTCCACACGAGAGCCAGCGCCAGTACCTGCACCAAGACTTACATCCGCTACGCCACCACAGGAACTGCCCTGGGACATCTGATAAAGGCTGTATGCACAAATACACATAGCAATAACAAGAGCAAGTTTCAACAGTCTTGAAATCATGGAATTCTCCTTTCCGTTTTACTTATGCTTACGATGTTATTTACAAAATTCAGAATCACAGCGACCAGGATCGTCGTTGTCATACTGATAAAGGGCATCCAGGGCCAGCTAAAAATGCCACCAAGCACAGCAGGCACACCGAAGGCAGGGATTCCCTGGACAAGAATGAGGCTTCCCATTCCGCAAAGGACGGCAACAATGACACACCAGCCACGAAGCTTCTTTTCGGCAGTTCCAAAAATCTTTTCGGAGAAAAAGGCCAGCAGGAACATAGCAAGCAAAGGTCCGGTAAAGAGTCCCGTAAAGAAGACAGCATTTTTCAAAAGACTTCCCTGCTGGGTAGCAGCAAAGAGAGCGCCGAATACACCGAGTACCCCCCAAAGCACTGTCCAGAGTTTTGCACGTTTCAAGCCGCCAAGGCCTTCATTTTCCTTCCAGCCAAAGAAATCCCTTTCGGAAGTATTGCTGAGAGAATTGATGGCTCCGGAAAGGGAGCTCATGGCCGCAGCACAGATGGCAGCAACAATCAGACCGGTTACGCCCTGGGGCAAGCCATTTACAATAAAGTAAGGAAACACATCATTCTGACCAAGACCTTCCGGCAGAGGCGCAGCCTTCGCCATTTGGTAATAAACATAAAGGGCAGCCCCAACCCAATAAAAAAGGATGGACACAACCACGCCTAGCACCATGGAAAGAACGCTAGAACGGTTAGCCGCCTTCACGTCCTTACAGCTGAGATAACGCTGCACAAACTGCTGATCACAACCGCGAATGGCAATTTCCAGAATAGCATAGGCAAAGCCTGCAGAAATAAGCGTTCGGGCATTTGAAATATCCAGGCTTCCGTCAAACCATTTCGTCTTGCCGGCCTCCCCTGCCATGCGGGCCATTTCACCAAGGCCGCCTACGGAACTGGAGATAATCAGAAGCACCAGGGCTCCACCGCCAAAGAAAACGATGAACTGCATCACGTCTGTCCAGATAACGGCCTTGATGCCACCAAACCAGGTGTAGAAAATCGCCACGGCGGCAGAGACAATAATTGCAACCTTCAAGTCAATATGCAGGATTTGAGCAAGCACTAGAGAAGGCGCGTAAAGTAAAATACCCGTGCGGAGAAGCAGGTGCATGCAATAAAAGACTGCAGCAAGACGGCGAGTAGACTTACCAAAGCGAACTTCAAACAATTCGTAGGCGCTAGAAATTCCTGAATTCTGGAAGCGAGGAATAAAAACCCTTCCTACGACAAAGATACTGACGAAAGCGCCAATCTGGAACATGAGAAACGTCATGTTGTCACCGTAGACATCTGCGGGAGCACCCAGGAAAGTTGTGGCACTGACGGAAGTGGCAATAAGACTGATACCAACCGCAATCCAGGGCATGGAACCACCGCCCAGCATATATTCCTTCAGGTTCTTGTTACCGCGAGATACCCAAAGTCCAATGAAAAGAGAGAACAGCAAATAGGCTGCCAGAACAAACCAGTCAATAGCAGTAAACATATAATTCCCTTTTATGGACGCCTAGAAACGGTTTTAGGCCTGAACTTCTTCGATGATTTCGGGCTTATACTGAATGACCTGATTACGGCCACCTTCCTTAGCCTTGTAAAGAGCCTGGTCCGCATTACCCACGGCCTTCTTCATATCGTGGAATGTGGGATCTACAAGGAAGGCGCCAATACTTACCGTCACGCGAAGCGGTTCAGCCATATGGACATCAAATTCCAGCTTACCCACAGCCTTACGGATACGTTCAGCAGTTTCAATCATGCCTTCCGGAGTTGTGTCTATCAGACCGACAACAAATTCTTCACCGCCATAGCGGGCCACCACATCGATTTCCTTGCGGATTTCACCGCTGATGGCGCCAGCAATTCCCTTGATGACGACGTCACCAATCTGATGGCCATAGGTATCATTCACGCTCTTGAAGTGGTCAATATCCATCATCAGGACGCCGATGTTATACTGCTGGCGATTTGCGCGAATCTTTTCCGTACGAAGATTTTCGTGCAAGGTGCGATGGTTGATAAGACCTGTAAGACCATCACGAGTTGCAAGATCCTTGCCCTGTTCAAACTGACAAGCACGGGAATAGGCAAAACCAGCAACACCAGCAAAGGCCTTCAGCAATTCCATTTCATGTTCGGAATAGCGGTTAGGCGTACGACTTTCAAGACAGATGGCCAGTTCTGCCTGATTGGCGTTTGTATCGGAGGACACCGGCATCACAAACAGCTGACGGAAATCCATATTGCGTTTTTCCTGGTTGTCGATGCGGGGCACATACTGATTGTTTCCGCTGGAGAACGTACGTTCCACCGGGCGGTTACGGAACAAGGCCAGGATGGCAAGGCCCTTATCGGACAGGGTAAACTTCTTATTGGCAAACTGTTCAGAATCAATACCGTCCCAGCAGACAACGCGGCCCTCACGTTCCTTGTGACTTTCGGAAGGTTCCTGTTTATCAAGCGCAAGAATCATCATGCGGTCAAAGGGAATGTTTTCCTTCACGTATTCAAAGATCTGACGGAAGATATCCTTCACAGACATGGTCTGGAAGAACTTGTGCTGGTAATTATACAGTACGCTGAACTGCTGCTGGGCAATGTAATTCTTGGCAGACGCATAGCTCTTGTAGGAGAGCGTGTACAGATTGCTGGCAATGTAGGTCAATGCCTGGGCTGTAGACTGCGAGAAGGCGTTAGGATAAAGGGAATCCACAACGATAGCGCCAATTCGGTTCTTGTCGCGATCCAGCATGGGAACCGCCACAAGGGACTTGATCATGGGATTATCGATGTAGTAGAGCAAGGACTTGCCACCCATCAGATCCCCTTCCAGCAAGCGGGAAACTTCGGGACGGAACAGCTGACTTACCAGACCGGAATTTTCCGTAATCTTCACATCTGTAGCCACCTGTGCATTGGGATCACTGCAATAGGAACGGATGGCCCATTCCCTCATATTGGTGAGAGGAGAAAATACAACAATGGAATATGCGTTAGGGATGACCCTCTTGAGACCATGCAGCAAATCGCTTGTTGCCTTGTTCACGTCGGCATTGGCCCTGGCCCAGAACTGGTTCACACGCAAAGTGGATGTGGGTTCATTGTACTCCGCAGAGGAATCCTTGATGGCATTGCGAATATCCGGAGTCACAGCAGGAGTGAGACCCGTGGCGCGGGCAGCACGGTTAATCACCGGGATGGAAGATGTCTTTCCACCGGGGACACGGGGCAAGTTCAAGTAGCCCAGGGCTGCGGCAACACCCGCAACAGGAATCAGGAAAAGGAACATTCCTCCCTGGAATGCAAGTCCCAGCAACAAGCCAGCGACAATAAACAGAATATTCGATACCAACATTTTCGCCCTCTACAGTCTGAAAGATCGGTAAAGCATGACTCCGGAGACTCCGCCATAGATAAAGTGGCTAATCCAGGCTCCAAGAAACGGAGTCAGGGCTCCATTCTCACCCATCTTCAAACCAATTCTCTCAAGAATATAATAACTAAAAATCAGAAGCAGGCCAACACCAAATTTCTGGGACAGACCTCCAGAGCGTGTATACCGGTGGCAGAGAGCCGCACCAATTAGCAGAACAATCAAATTCATCCAGTGGGCGGACCGCTTAAAGTGCAAGGCGGTTTCCATTACGCGGGTATCTTCGCCAGACCGCTTCAGGACCTCAATTCTCTGAAGTACCATCCTAGAATCCATTTCATCGGCAACCTGGCGTTCGTTAATCAGGTCGTCCGGATGCGTAGCGACCCTTCCCAGCATCTTTTCCCTGGTGATGGGGACCACGGTTATGGATCCATCCTTTTCGAATGTGCGATGAAAGCCCTTTTCAAACATCCAGTAGGAAGAAGCATTTTTTCCTTCTTCTTCAACCCAACGAACCACCCTGGCGTCGTAACGTTCCTTCATGTGTCCGTTTTCGCGCAGGAGCAGCACAACGTCTCGCCCCAGTTTATTCGTACCGGAATAGTGCCTAAAGAACCAGCTGGCCTTTTCACTGTCAATAAACGTGAAATCCTGCTTTTCCTTGATGCGGGGATTCTTCTTTTTCTGAGCGTTCGTCTCCATGACCTCAAGACGTTTGTGATTTGCATCAGGAAGCCATAGTTCACTCATTTCATAGGAACCTACGGAAACGAGAATGCCAAAGAAAAAAATCGGCATGAGGGTCTTGAAGGGACTTTGACCGGAACTCTGCATGGCAGTCATTTCCAGGTGTCGCGCCATGTTACCGACAGAAGCGAGTACCGCAATAAACATAGCCACAGGCGTAATCAGATACACGATGTAGGGCAAGTAGCACCAGTAATACTCTCCCACATCCTTCATGTCGCGAGCAAGCCAGGTCTTGATGTTTCCAACGAAGTCTATGACCACGAACATGAGGATGGCACCAAGCATCACGATGAGGAACATCTTCATGAAGTTTCCGATCAGGTAGCGGGAGAATTTCATCCAATCCTCCTGTTCACGGACTTGAACTTACGGCCAATGGCGCGCATAAACCGGAAGAACTTGGAATCCCCGGAGAACTTGTCCCTTACCATGGATATCGTAATAAAGATGCCAAAGACACCAATGATGATGTTGGAAGCCCACATGGCAAGTTCCGGAGAAATAATCAGACGGTCTGCCAGGTTTTCGCCACCAATGAGGCAAATCCAGTAAATCACAAAGAATGCCAGACTGTAGACGATTCCAGTTCCTATACCGCCCTTTCGAGCCATGATTCCAAGTGGAGCTCCAATCAGGACAAAGATGAAGCAGGCCACGGACGTGCTAAACTTCTTATGGACTTCCACCAGATACTGGGCGCTGCGCTTTTCTTCCGACTCAATGCGGGCACGGAGACGTTCCGTTGAGCGAAGGGAGGCCACTTCCTGGATGCGGACACGCTGCAGTGACCTGCGAAGCTGGACTGAATCCGGATTTGCATTTGATTTAATTGAATCAGGAACAAGGGTATCACCGGCAAGATAGCCTACCGTGGAAAGCAACGTAGAAAGGCGCTTGTCCAGAGACATCTCGTAGATGGAATCTCTGGCCCGGTCCGCCTCGTAGACCACATCCATCATCATTTCCACAGGCATTTCACGGTCACTGCGGTAGCTGCGGCTACGGCGTTCCAGACGGTCATCCACATTCTTCATGGCCAGGTCCTGGGAGAAGAAGCGAATACGGAAATAATTATCCGGGTCATCAGCATCCACAATGTGGGTTTCACCACTGCGAAGCCTGAACATCAAGGTTGCACCGTTATCCACGTAGTCCATGGTGGCGCTATCGGCATACACAATACGGGGAGCGCCCTTCTTTTCCATTTCGTAAACCTGGATTCCGTAGAGGGTTCCCGTCACGGGATCAATGCGGTTTACCCAAAGCTGGACATCGGGGAACTGCGTAATGAGGCGGCCCGCATCAATAAAGACGTGAGGATTCTTCCTGGAAATGGCGCTCATCAGTTCAACGGACCTATGGTTCGCTTCCGGCAAGACCCAGTTATTGAACAGGATCATCAAGAGGGACAGCAACGTGGACACAATAAGTACCGGGCGCATTAGGGAAAGGGGAGAAACGCCCGCAGCCTTTACCGCCGTAATCTCCTGGTCACCGGACATTCTTCCAAAAGCCATGAGGCTCGCCATCAGAACGGCCATGGGCACCGACAGGGAAAGCATCCAAGCCAGGTTCAAAATGAAAATTTCCATGACTGTAGACGCAGGCAGGCCCTTGGAGAGCACATTGTCCAGAATCTTTACGAGAAAGTCAACAACAAAGAGAAACGTAATGCCAAAAAGCGATGCCAGGAACGGGGCAATCAGCTCTTTCAACACATAACGGACTAAAATCATTTCTCTCTGCGACCACTTTTTTCTAATTTGACGAGTGAAAAATAGAATTAACCAAAGAAAAAAAATGAAACCATTTGCAAAGACGCCCCTATTGCTCGCCCTTTTTGCCTCCCTTGCATTTTTCGCAAGCTGTTCCTCGGATCAGTCCGGCAAAGTGAGCCATACTGAATTTTGCCGCGCCAAGTACGAAAAAGCCGAAGCCCAGTTCAAAGAGGGCAAGTACGGTCGAGTCCAGGACAAACTAGAAGAAATCCTCAGTCTCTGCGCTGGCACGGGCTACATGGAACAGTCTCAGTTCCTGCTTGCCGAAAGCTACTTCAACCTGGAAGAATGGATTGAAGCCCGAGGTGAATACGGCAGCTTCATCATCAACTTCCCTGGCTCCCCCTTCATTGAAACCGCAGAATTCCGCAAGGCAATTTCCAGTTTCAACATGGAATTCCGCGTTTCCCGCGATGAGGCAAACACCACCGTCGCCATGAGGGACTTCGAGCGCTACCTGTCTAACCACCCGGATTCGCCCCTTCGCGACTCCGTTAACTACTACTACGCCCTCCTGGTGGACCGCCTTGCTGAAAAGGAATTCCAGACTGCACGTCTTTACCTTCGTATGGACAAGCCCCAGGCCGCAGTCATCTACTTCAAGGAATTCCTGGACACCTACCAGGCATCCAAGCGCCGCAAGGAAGCCATGTACATGATTTCCCAGGCCTACACGGATCTGGACCAGTTTGACGCAGCCAGGGACTATCTGGCCCGCATCAAGATGGACCTTTCCGAAAAGGACGAAGACGATTTAAAGAAAATCGAAAAGCAGGAAAAGAAAATTGCCAAGGCAGAAGCCAAGTTCGAGAAGCGCCTGAAAAAGGATTCCGAAAAGAAGCGCCAGCAGAAAGAAGAAAAGGAAATGCTGAACTAGGGTCAGAATGGGAGTCAAGTCTAGACAAATCCTGTGCGTAGTAAGCCTGCTTCTGTGGGCTTTTGTCGCATCCTTTGCCTCTGACGAGACAATTGCCGAACACGACAACTCCAGAATTTCCATTTTCGTCCAGCCATCCATTTCCTTCCTGAGTTTTGACCAGCGCGATTACTTCCAGGATGCCGTCGACACCATCTACAAGGAATTTCGTGCCAACGCCCTGGATGAAAGCGAATCCCTGAACGTTGCAAAGCAGAACTTTCAGAAAGTCAACTTTTGCTTCCCCGTCTATGGAGGCCTCCAGTTCCAGCTTCTGGACGACCAGTTCCTTAGCGCAGGTATCGGATACATCTACGACAATGAATCCGTGGTGCTTTCCGACCGTAAGAGCAAGTCGCACAATTACAGCTACACGATTCAGGGCGTCCCCCTCTTCCTGGAATACCGCCTGGCGATTCCCCTGAACCTGATGACCC
Source organism: Fibrobacter sp. (assembly GCA_045616805.1). Classification (GTDB taxonomy): domain Bacteria; phylum Fibrobacterota; class Fibrobacteria; order Fibrobacterales; family Fibrobacteraceae; genus Fibrobacter. The sequence continues at coordinate 53,250 of JAZLHK010000081.1, read as the reverse complement.
TTTCTGATGGCGGTCTGTTCAGCGTAGCCCTCCGGTGGTACTGGACGTTGCCCGGTACAGAAATCTACACCACCTGGGGAAAAATTGGTGCAGAAAATTCACCCTATGGAGCAGGCTTCGGCATAAGCATCGGTTACCTCATTGCCAGCTGGCACGGCATTAACGTCTTCGGCGATATCGGCTACAGTTCCATCTCCGTGGAATCCAAGAAGTCCTTTGCAGACATCGTTCCTGATGGACCAGAAGAAAAGGCAAAGTGGAACATCGGTGGCCTGCAGTTGCAAATCCGCGTAGGATTCGGAATATGGAACAAGCCCAAGCCCGTAGACCCGGCCGATTCCCTAAAAGCGGGAAATCCACTTAATCGAGCAGGCCATGCAACCCAGGATTCCCTGACTGCCATGGCAGATTCAACCATCACAGATTCCTTAGGTACGGTTCAAGCCTCCACAGATAGTGCAGTTGCGGACACCGCTATTGTTGATTCCTCTACTGCAGCTTCCTCCATTGCAGATACATCTACAGCCGACACTTCCACTGTTGCGCCTGCAGCGGATTCCTCCGTTCAACCGATGACGACAGAAGATTCTGCCGAAGCGGCGACTGCAGCAAAATCAGCGCCTGTAGCAGAAACAAAGTCCACCGAAAATTCGGCCCCGGCAACTCAGATGCAAACTGAAGAAAAGGCGACAGAACAGGCTTCCACAGCAAGGCAATCTGAAAAAAGTACTCCGACGCAGGCTACAGAAACAAAAGCTGAACCTGTAAAGAAATAGGCATCCCCATGAGTTTTCTGCCTGGAGAGAGACTGCAATACGCAGAGACCCATTTCAAGTTCAAACTGCCCTGGTCCCTACTTTACAGGCCCTGGCCCGAAATCATTTTTGACATGGCCTACCAGGTCACGCCCGACTGCATTCCCACACTCTGGATTGTCGTTCGCGATGCGGATCGTTTTCCAACAACGATTGAGTCTGTGGAACTTCACATTCAAAACAGGCAAGAGGATTTTTGCGACAGCCGTACTATTGAACTGAACCAGATCGTTCAGAAGTCCTTTCAGTTTCTTCCCATAAGCGTCGGGCCTCTTGCTCCAGGCAAATACAAGATTGACGTAAAGGCAAAAGTTTCCCGCATCGTAAAGGATGGCGAAGCTCCCCGTCACATGGAATTTTCCCGCTGGAACTTGCCCGGACTAAAGCCAGAACCACTTTCCTTGCAAGTACTGGCGGAGATGCCTCCTAAGCCTCAAGGATATGTGGCTGGAGAAACACACTGTCACACCTACTTTTCCTGCGACCATGTGGAATACGGAGCAACTCCTGCAGTAATGCAGCAGGCTGCCAAGGCTATTGGGCTAGACTTTGTCAGCTGCACGGACCACGCCTACGACTTTGCATTTACCGAAGAAGATTACACGAAGGAAGCTGAATCTCCAGTTCCTAGATTTCAGGCTCTGCGCGATGAAATTGCAAGACTACCCAAGCCCCCGCAGATGCCGCTGATGCTCGCAGGCGAAGAAGTTTCCGCAGGCAACAGCAAGGGCGAAAACGTCCACGTCACAGTTCTTGCACCGGATGGTTATTTGCCAGGCCTAGGAGATTGCGGCCGCTACTGGCTCGACAACAGGCCTACGCGGAAACTGGAACAGATTCTGAGCGACACCAAGGCGCACTGCTTTGCTGCACATCCCTTCCAGCAAATAGGCTTACTGGAAAAGTTCATCTTCAGACGCGGTTACTGGACACCTCAGGACCTGCATTTGGACAAGCCTCACAGCATCCGTGGATTCCAGTTCTGGAACGGAATTCGTGACGAAGGATTCCAACTGGGGCGAGAATTCTGGATCAGTGAGCTGGGAAAGGAAAACTACCTGCTCCCCATCGGCGGGAACGATGCTCACGGCGACCTGAACGACAACACGGCTGTCCACCTGCCCCTAATCTCACTAAAGCACAGCAGGGCGCATACCTTCGGCAAAGTGCGAACGGTGGTTAAATTGGACGGAAATCCCGCGCAGAATCAAGCAGACAGTAACGTTCAAAACCAGTCTGAGGCAACACTTGATCTCGCGGCCATTAACGCAGCCTTTGACGGGGACAACTGCTACATCACCGATGGCCCCGCCCTATGGTGGGAACGGACTACCGAAGGCGGAAGCAGAATTCTCTTCCACGCCAGAAATACAGCAGACTTCGGAGGCGGCTTCCGCTACATCCGTATTTACGGAAGGCGCCGACTTTCAAACGGAAAACTTTCTAGGCAAGAAGAAGTCTGCATGGAAAGCATGGTGGCTACACCCGCAACAGCAGACATCGTCGTCAATGCGGACAACTTCGCCTACCTTCGTGGGGAATGCGAATCTGCCACGGGACACTTCGCCATGACATCTGCAGCAAAACTTTAGCATCTGTCGCAAATAGACGGCGACGTTCCTGATCACAAAACGAAGTACGTCATCTACAAACGAACACCCCTTAAAACAAAAAAAAATCCCTCGGCGAACCGGGGGACCTTTTTTAAACCTGAACTAGGACTTAGAGGCTAGCAACGAACTTCTTGGCCTTGTCTGCATACTGCTGGTTATCACCGTAGACTTCGATGATACGTTCAGCAACATTCTTGGCCTTGTCGTTTGCGCCCAGCTGCTGGTAGACCAGGGCAAGCTTCCACATTGCATCGGCAACCATCGGAGTTTCGTCAACCGGTTCTTCCTTCTGGAAGCGGTCTTCCTTGTCGCCAGTGCGCTTGCCGAATTCGCTCACATACTTTTCAAGAAGACCGGCAGCGGCAGAGTAGTCGCCCTTTTCGATCTTCACAGCAGCAAGACCGTGCATTGCAGCGGAACGGACGAGGACCACAGAACCAGCATTGTCCAAGGCCTTCTGGAAAAGAACTGCAGCACCATCGAAGTCAGCCTTTTCAAACTTGACATTACCAGCAAAGAGAGCAGCCTTAGCCAGTGCCAGGCCTTCAATCTTTCCTTCCTTGATCTTAGCTTCGAACTCTACCAGGGCACTGTCCTTTTCACCGGCGTAGACGTAGGTCATGCCAGTACCGAGAAGTTCTGCCTGTTCCACGGCGGCAGCCTTGCGTGCATCGCGGAGCTGAACAATGCCAGCGACGATGACGAGAATAACCACCAGGCCCACCAGGACCTTGGTGCCATGATGAACAAAGAATTCCTTGATTTCAGAATTATTAGTATTTGCTTCGTTAGCCATAATAAGCTTCCATTTTTAGTTTTGTGCCCCAATCATAGCAAAAAAAAAGGTACCTGTCAGTCAAACTTGACAAAAAATAGGCCTATTGCTATTTTTGGACCCACTATGCCACTCTAGCTCAGCTGGTAGAGCAGCTGATTCGTAATCAGCAGGTCGGCAGTTCAAGTCTGCTGGGTGGCTCGAAAAACACCTCGGTTCATGCCGGGGTGTTTTTTTTTACAGGACCATTTTGTAGGTTTTTCACAATTTTTGGACGTCTTGCGGTAAAATCCACTTTTTATTATCTTTGGCGCTCTATGAATCCTACTGGCGCAATTATCGTACAAAGCAACCTCGAAATCATGGTCGAGGTGGACAATCCGAATTATGGTGCAGCACGCGATGCAATCGCACCCTTTACTGAACTTGTTAAGAGCCCCGAACATTTACATACATACAAGATTTCTCACCTGAGCCTCTGGAACGCAGCCGCAACCGGCCTTCGTGCCCCAGATGTCATCGAACGACTGGAAAGCCAGAGCCGCTACCCCATCCCCCAGACCGTCATCACCGAGGTGGAAGACTACATGGCCCGCTACGGCCTCCTCCGCATGAAAAAGGATGACGGCGGTAACCTGATTGTGGAATCCGACGACACCTACATGTTCACGGAAATCTGCAAGCTGAAGGATGTGGAACCCTTCATTAAGGAATTTATTGACGATACCCACGCCATCGTTGATCCGGAGCGTCGAGGCCACCTGAAGATGGCCCTGACCAATGCAGGCTTCCCCGTAGAAGACCTGGCAGGCTATACCGTCGGTGACCCGCTGCCCATTAACCTGCGCAAGACCATGCTTTCTGGAAAGCCTTTTGAACTCCGCGATTACCAGAAGGAAGCTGCCCAGATATTCTATGCCTCCGGCTCCGAAAAGGGTGGTTCCGGCGTTATCGTACTTCCTTGCGGATCCGGTAAGACTGTCATCGGCATCGCCACCATGGCGTTAATCCAGACCAAGACCCTGATTCTCACACCGAACATTTCCGCAAGCCGTCAGTGGATTCGCGAAATCTGCGACAAGACAGACCTGACCATCGACATGGTGAAGGAATACTCCGGAGAAGTGAAGGAAATCGGTCCAGTCACTGTGGCAACCTACCAGATCCTCACCCAGCGCAAGCGCGTGAAGAAGAACGGCGAGGAAGACACCACCGCCAATGTGGAAATGAGTGACGAAGAAGTGAAGAAGGAACTGGCCAACTTCCCGCTGTTCAGCGAACAGAAGTGGGGCCTCATGATTTACGACGAAGTCCACCTGCTTCCGGCCCCCGTCTTCCGCCTCAGTACCGAAATGCAGGCCACCCGCCGCCTGGGCCTCACCGCAACTCTAGTCCGTGAAGACCATAAGGAAACCGAAGTCTTCAGCTTGATTGGTCCGAAGAAATTTGATATTCCCTGGCGCATTCTTGAAGCCCAGGGCTGGATCGCCACAGCAGACTGTAACGAAATCCGCATTCCCATGGAAACGGAACTGAAGATGAAGTATGCCCTGGCACCGGTTCGCGACAAGATTACCCTGGCAAGTACCAACCCGGAAAAGACGGATATCGTGGAACGACTGCTGAAGTTCTACGACAAGCCGGATGACCGAGTTCTTATCATTGGACAGTACATTGAACAACTGGAAAATCTTTCCAAGGTTCTTAACATTCCTCTGATTACGGGCAAGACTCCCAACAAGGAACGCGACAAACTTTACGGAGCCTTCCGCGAAGGCACACTGAAAAACCTGATGGTTTCCAAGGTAGGCAACTTTGCCATTGACTTGCCGGACGCCAACGTGCTTATCCAGATTTCCGGAACCTTCGGTAGCCGACAGGAAGAAGCGCAGCGTCTTGGCCGCGTACTCCGCCCCAAGAGTGACGGCGGCGCAGCACACTTCTATAGCATTGTGACCCAGGATTCCAAGGAACAGGAATTCGCCATGAACCGTCAGTTGTTCCTGACGGAACAAGGCTACGCCTACAAGATCATCAAGCGCGGGGACTGGGACATTCTCAGCCGCACTCCTGAAGAACTTGCCGCAAGAAAGTAAGGCGACTTGGCTTTTACACAAATAAAAGGTCTGCTATTAAGCAGGCCTTTTATAGTCTGCATTTATCATGGTTCATCAAGTTTTTCAATTAGTCAAGGCGGGGTGTTTTTTCTAAATTACAGCGCCGAAAGGCGCAGGTTGCGCCACCATGGCAGCCGCGAACCCCGCGGCACCGAAACTTAACCGGAGGCTCAAATGGCACTTCAATTCTACAACACCGCATCACGCAAGAAAGAACTGTTTACTCTTCCCGAAGGCGTTCCCGCCGTGCGTATGTACTGTTGTGGCCCTACGGTGTACCACTTCGCCCACATCGGCAACCTCCGCACCTACATTTTTGAAGACTTCCTGGTCCGCACCTTGAACTACTACGGCTACAAGGTGAACCACATCGTGAACATCACCGACGTAGGCCACCTCACTAGCGATGGCGACTCCGGAGACGACAAGATGGAAAAGGGCGCCGCCCGCGAAGGCAAGTCCGTCTGGGATATCGCAAAGTTCTACACCGACGCCTTCATGAACGACTGGCATCGTCTGAACATTCAGGAACCCACCCGCTGGACTCCCGCCACCCAGCACATCCAGGAACAGATCGACCTGGTGAAGACCCTGGAAGAAAAGGGCTTTACCTACCGCACTTCCGACGGCATCTACTTTGATAGCCTCAAGTTCCCCCGTTACGCCGACTTCGCCCGCCTGGACGTTGAAAACCTCCGCAAGGGCAGCCGTATCGACATGGGCGAAAAGCGTGCCGCTACCGACTTCGCTCTCTGGAAGTTCAGCCCCACCGACAAGAAGCGCGCCATGGAATGGGATTCCCCCTGGGGCGTAGGCTTCCCGGGCTGGCATGTGGAATGCTCCGCCATGGCCATGAAGTACAACGGCCCGACTTTGGACATTCACTGCGGCGGTACCGACCACATCCGCGTCCACCACACTAACGAAATTGCACAGAGCGAATGCGCCAACGGCGTTCAGTTCTCCCGCTTCTGGATGCACGGTGAATTCCTCCGTACCGCCAGCGAAGAAAAGCTGGAAGACGGCACCACCGCCACCACCTTCGGCAAGATGAGCAAGTCCAGCGGCGAATTCCTCACTGTGGACCTCTTGGTAGACCGCGGCTTCAACCCGCTGGATTACCGCTTCTTCGCTATCGGCAGCCACTACCGCAACTACCTGAACTTCACCTGGGAAGCTCTGGAAGGTGCCAAGGAAGGCCTCAAGAGTCTCCACAAGAAAACCGACGCCCTCATCGGCAAGGCCACCGAAATCAAGAGCGAAGCCGCCAAGGCCTTCCAGGAAGAATTCAAGACCGCCATCGGCGACGACCTGAACATGCCCCGCGCTCTCGGCATCCTCAATACCATGCTGAAGTCCGACATCGACGACGGCGAAAAGGCAGCCCTCGTTCTGGACATGGACAAGGTCTTTGGCCTGAAGCTGGACGAACCCCGCCAGGATTACAAGAAGAAGGCCGACGAAGGCGCTGCAGGCGTTGACGTCGCCAAGGTAGAAGAACTTCTCGCCCTCCGCAAGGAAGCCCGCGCAAACAAGAACTGGGCCGAAAGCGACCGCATCCGCGACGAACTTGCCGCCATGAACATCGTGATCAAGGACAGCAAGGAAGGCACCACCTGGAGTGTGAAGGAATAAGGTTCCAGGCACGAGGCCCCAGGCCCCAGAAAAAGCATTAAAAAACCGCTCGGAGAAATCCGGGCGGTTTCTTTGTCGACCTAGGCTGCTGGTTTTGGCTGTTCAAGGAAAATTTTCAACCAAAAACAAATGTATTGCGTTTGTGCGCACAAATTTATATATTTAAGATATGACAAAAAGTGCTAACCTTTATGCTCGTATTGAGCCCGAAGTCAAGGAAGAAGCCGAAAGCATCTTGGCCGCTTTAGGGATTCCCGTGTCCAACGCCATCAACATGTTTTACAAGCAAATTATTTTGCAACAGGGACTGCCTTTTGAGGTGAAGTTACCCAAACGACCTGTTGACGAATCCAGATTGTCCAAGGCGGAATTCGATGCTGAACTAGAAAAAGGCTATGCAGACATGAAGGCCGGTCGCATGACTCCCGCTGCCGCCGTTTTTTCTGACATCAAGAAAAAATACCATGTATGAGCTACCAGGTCCTGGTCTCCGATAATGCAAAAAACGACTTAGAGGGAATCGCAGATTATATATGCAATTCCCTGTATGCTCCTGTTGCGGCACAAAAAATTTTGAAAAAGTTACAGGATTCTATTCTGGGACTATCTGTTTTTCCGGAACGATATCCAATATATGCGGAAGAGCCTTGGCAAAGTCGTGGCGTTCGAAAAATGAACGATGGAAATTACAACATCTTTTACGTAGTACAAAAAATACAGGTCGTGGTCTTGCGAGTATTTTATGTCGGTCAAGATGTTCCTTCTTTGTTGAACGAACCGCAGACAAACTATAAAGCCAGACCATAACAGTATTCCTTTCGCAAGGAAATTAACATTTTCTGAAATTCGTTTATTCAAAAAAACTCGCGCAATACTAATGGCTTGCGCGAATTCCTTGCAACTGAATTAGCCGTTGTACTTCTTGATAATCACAACACCGTTGTGACCGCCAAAACCAAGAGAAGCAGAAGCGGCAACATCGATGTTACCCTTCACGCCCTTATTGGGAACGTAGTCCAGGTCGCATTCCGGATCCGGATTTTCCAGGTTGATGGTAGCCGGGAAGAAGGAATCGCGAACAGCAAGAGTACTGATGATGGCTTCGCAGACGCCGGCGGCGCCAACGCAGTGGCCGGTCATGCTCTTGGTGCTGGAGACCTTGATCTTGTAGGCGTGTTCGCCCAGGGCGATCTTCAGCATGGCAGTTTCCGTCACGTCGTTCAGGTGAGTGGAAGTACCGTGAGCATTGTAGTAGTCAATGTCGGTAGGTTCAATGCCAGCGTCCTTGATGGCGCGAAGCATTGCCTTTGCACAGCCAGATCCATCGGGCTTGGGGCTAGTGATATGGTAGGCGTCAGCGCTTGCACCGTAACCGGCAAGTTCTGCATAGATCTTTGCACCGCGAGCCTTTGCATGTTCCAATTCCTCGAGAACGAGAACGGCACCGCCTTCACCCATGATAAAGCCGGAACGGTCCTTGTCGAAGGGGCGGCTTGCCTTTTCGGGGCAGTCGTTGAACTTGTCAGTCAGGGCGTGCATGCCGGCAAAGGCCTTGATGGAATAGTCGTTGATACCGCTTTCGGAACCACCAGCAAGGCAGATATCCAGACGGCCGGAACGCACTGCATCCAAGGCGACGCCGATGGCGTCAGTGCCGGAGGCACAAGCTGTTGCGACGGTCCAGGCGCAGCCCGTAATTCCAAGATTGATGGAGACGTTTGCGGCACCTTCGTTAGGAATAAGTTCGGCCATGGCCAAGGGAGAAACGCGGCGCTTGCCACCAGCAACGTACTGGTTGAAAGTGGAGTCAACTACGTCGATACCGCCAAGGCCGCAGCCTGCGATAACACCGATGTTGTCTCCGTGGAGGTCGTCTTCGGTAAGCTTTGCATCGGCAACAGCTTCCTTGGATGCAGCCAGCAGGAACTGGGTGAAGCGGGCCATACGGCGGGCTTCCTTGGGATCGATTCCGTGTTCTTCGGGCTTGAAGTCCTTCACTTCGGCAGCAATCTTTACCGGGCAATCAGTAGCATCAAACAGGGTAATGGGGCCAACGCCGCACTTTTCATGCTGGATAGCATCCCACAGTTCGTTAACGTTCTTGCCAACAGGTGTCACAGCACCCATACCGGTAATTACAATGCGTCTTCTGTTCATATTATTCCCATTAGGTGTTTTAGGCAAATATAGAAATCCCGACACAGCAACGCGCCGGGATTTCATAGTCTGTTAGCAATTGATCAGCAACTTGTATTACTGCTCTTCGCTCTTAGTTTCAGCAGAAGTAGCTTCGGCAGCAGCACCTTCCGCAGCCTTAGCTGCTTCGTTTGCAGCTTCTGCTTCAGCCTTTTCCTTATCATTGTCGCGGATAGCGGCTCGGCGGATCTTTCCACTGATGGTCTTGGGAAGTTCCTGCACAAAGTCAATGAAACGGGGGCTCTTGTAGGAGGCAGCCACCTTCTTTGTGAACAGCTGAATTTCCTTAGCCAGTTCCCTGGAGGCTTCGTAACCCTTGTGGAGCACGATTGTCGCCTTCACGGCCTGACCGCGGGTTGCATCTTCCACACCGGTCACCGCCACTTCCATAACGGCAGGATGCTGGTGGAGAACTTCTTCCACTTCGAAGGGGCTCACGCGATAACCAGAGGTCTTGATCAAGTCGTCGGTACGACCAACAAACCAGTAGTAACCATCCTTGTCGCGCCAGGCTGTATCACCCGTGTGGTAAACACCACCCTCGAAAACCTTTTCAGTACGTTCTGGATCGCGGTAGTAACCGCCGAACAGACCAAAAGGCTTGCCGTCATCGATACGGATAATAATTTCGCCAACTTCTTCATCACCACAGGAGGATCCATCACTATTTATGATGTCGAGCTTGTAGCCAGGAGAAGGCTTACCCATGGAACCAGGCTTGGGTTCCATCCATTCGTAGTTACCTGTGATAAGGGTGGATTCCGTCTGACCGTAGCCTTCGCGAAGCTTATGGCCGGTCTTTTCATACCACTTGTTGAAGATATCGGAACTAAGGGCTTCACCTGCAGTCACGCAGTAAGTGAGGCTGGACAGATCATACTTGCTCAGATCCTGCAGCAGCAAAGCGCGATATGCAGTGGGAGGAGCACAGAAAGTAGTGATCTTGTACTGTGCCATCTTTTCCAGCATCTTGCCAGGAATAAACACCTTCATGTCGTAAACGAACACGGCGGTACCGGCAAGCCACTGGCCATAGATTTTACCCCACATGGCCTTTGCCCAACCGGTTTCTGCAATACTCAGGTGACGGCCGCCATCAACAACATGCTGCCAGAAGCGAGCTGTATTGATATGACCAAGCGGATAGGTAAAGGTATGAGCAACCATCTTGGGATTGCTGGAAGTACCGCTGGTGAAATAGACCAGCATAATGTCGTCGTTGTGAGTTCCTGCATCTCCAGTAGGACGAGCGAATTCCGTGGGCATGATTTCGTAGTCGTCGTAGAAACTGATCCAACCCTGACGGGGCTGACCAATGGTCACCAACTTTTCGACAGAGGTGCACTTTTCCTTAGCAGTTTCAATTTCCTTTTGCAGAGAAGGCTCATCATAGGAAACAACCATCTTGATTTCAGCTGCATCGAAACGATATTCCAGGTCATGCGCAGAAAGCATGTTGGTTGCCGGAATGACAATGGCGCCAATACGGTGCAAGGCCAGGATAAAGAACCAGAATTCATAGTGACGGCGCAGGATGAGCATAACGCGATCGCCCTTCTTAACGCCCTGCTCCACAAGGAAGTTTGCCGTACGCTGAGATGCGATGGACAAGTCCTTGAAAGTAAAGATATGGCTTTCACCATCATCGTCACACCAGACTAGAGCCTCACGCTTAGGTTCGTTCTTCGCATAATCGTCCACTACATCGTAGGCAAAGTTGAAATTGTCCGGAATGGAGATCTTGAAGTTTTCATGAAGATCTTCGTAGGAATTAAATTCCGTGCGAGAAAGAAATTTTCCTAAAATCATTAGAGATCCCCGTACTTAATGTTTTCACGAACTGCAGTGGCACAGCGAACAAGGCCAAGTACGCGGCTTTCGCCCAGGATTTTAAAATCCTCAGTATGGAACACCAGTCGAGGAGTACCATAAGGCAGCACGAAGGAAATGCAGGAAAGGAAAATGGCCAGGAACTGGAAGAATCTGGGAATTACGGAGAAGGTGAACAGGCGGGAACTGATTTCCTTACTGCCACCGGGGGTCTTCTTGTAAATCTTGCAGAGATCTTCATAAAAGTCAAAGTTTTCCAGAGCCTGGGCCTTCAGGTACGGATTTCCCATCCAGACAGGAGCCACAAAGCCGATGGCCTTGTCAAAACCGTGGGACTTCCACAGGGCAAGGCTTCTGTTCAGCAAGGCCTGGGACAGTTTTTTGCTAAGGCCAGCAAATTCCGCTCCGTTCCTGGAAAGCCAAAGGGCAACCTTGCCCCAAGGATTACGGCTGACAAAAAGGTCGGCACGATGGCGGGCCCCGTGCAGGATGATTTCATAGCCATCCTGCTTAAACTTGCGAATTTCTTCACGGAACTGTTCTGCTTCGGATTCCGGAACACCACCAATGGACGGAACCACGGCAATGGAAATGGGAGAACCAGCAGCTTCGGCAATCTTGCGAATTTCGTCAGCCTGGCGCTTGCAGTTCTTTACATTGAAGTTATGGTAGCAAAGCACAAACTTTCTGACCTTGTGTCTGCGATTTTCTGCAGCCTGAAGATCGGCAATGTCCTTATTGATTTCCATGACTATACCACTTTTTAGTTTGGATGTTAGATACCATTGATATATAGAAAAAAAGTCGTTTCTAATTTTTGGTATATAAATAAATAAGAACTTTGCTACATTCACAAGCATGAACCTAAAAGCATTCACAGTAAACCCATTTGGGGTAAATTGTTTCATTTTAAGCAATTTTGAGGGAGATTGCATCCTCATCGACCCCAGTGTCAGCAACAATGCCGAAAGAGCGGCCCTTGCACAGGAAATCGAAAAAAATGGGTTAAAAGTGCGCCACCTTCTGAACACGCACCTACATCTGGACCACATTCTTGGCAACGCCTTTATAGAAAAAAACTATGGAGTAAAAGCGCTGGCTCATGAAGAAGACGCCTTCCTGCTGGATTTACAGGAAGAACAAAGTGAGATGTATGGGCTTAGTTTTGAAGAACCTGCACCTCCGCTGGGAGACTACCTGGCAGAGGGAGACATCATTGAAATTCCCGGCATCAAGCTACAGGTTTTTCACATCGCAGGACATTCTCCAGGAGGAATCGCCTTCTACTGCGAAAATCCGGGAGAGGTCACATTCAATGGCAATCCAATCGGGAAAACGCCCCCATTGCTTTTCTCCGGAGACATTCTCTTTGCAGGTAGCCGTGGACGTTCAGACCTGTTCGGAGGAGACGATGCAGCCCTCGTATCCGGAATCAAGAACAAATTAATAACTTTACCCAAGGAAACCATTGTGCTTCCAGGACACGGCCCCTCTACCACCATCGGTGACGAGCGTTCCAATTATTAAAAGTTTCCATGGGAACCATTTCGAAAAATCGCATTCAGTGGATTGACGAATACAAGGGATTCGTCCTCCTCCTGGTTTGTCTTTTCCATGTGGAACAATCCTTCAAATGCGTTGATCTCGGAATGGAGCACTTGAGCGCCATGCGCATGTCCGCCTTCTTCTTTATTTCTGGCGTATTGTTCAGCACCCGGCGTTTCTGTGATTTTAAAAGCTACGCCCAGCACAAGACAAAAGTTCTCCTGCTTCCATATATCTGGCTATCGCTACTGTTTCTAGCGTTGGACCCTGTGGTGTGGAATTTTGAGTGGTACCCACGGGCCCCAAAAATGACCATCATGAATACCGTACCGACCATAGACAATGTGGGTCAATATGTCGGCTGGAACCTGACTAAAATTTTCGTAGCAGGGAAATCCAGCATCGGGTCTGGACCTCTTTGGTTTGTATTTACTTTGTATTCCATCAGCCTGATATTTTTTGGAGTGCAAAAAATCGCTGAACTTATTACACAACCTTTGAGGAGGCGCTTTAGCACCCAACATGTCATCCTGAGCGAACGCAGCGAGTCAAAGGATCCAGCTTTAAAAAAAATAGCGGTCGCAATCTTTGCAGTCGCAAGCCTTGCCGCCGGCTGGGCACTTTACAGGAACCATATTCGACTGCCCCTGGGCATCGAACGGGACTGCACCTGTCTCGCCTTCTTCGCCTTCGGCTGGCTTTGCAAGGAGCCAATCAAAAAATTGGGCAACGTTTCCAGCATGGCGGGGACTTTGGGTATTCTCCTGGGAACCATCGCAGCATTCGTACTATACACCATCATTGACGAAGCTACACCCTGGTTCAGCATCATGAACAACACCCTTGGGAAAAACGTTTTTCGATTCGTAGGAAGCTCCCTTTTCGGAATTGCGGGACTAGTCGGTTTATTCCAGATTCTATCCAAGTTGCCCAACGCCCTCCCCATCCTCCTCATCAAAGGAATTTTGCGAAACATTTCCCGAAATGCCCTCATCATTCTCGCCGTCCACTGGTGGATTCTACTCGTCATCCGCCTCGCCTTCAAACAGGAATTCGATAAGCCAGGCATTGTCTATCTGTCTATCGCAATTGTTGTCGCGGGCGTCATCGCCGCCATACCCCTATTCCGCAGCAAACTCTATAAACTGATCGGTAAGGAAAAAATCAGTATCCGTGAAAGCCTGGACATTCACTGACACATTTTTTTCCGCATGTAATATTGTATTTACACACAGAATGTGCAAAAAAGACCATCCCTGATGTTTGCCAAAATTTACTAGTGAATGCACGTCGACAAAGTTATATTTGGGGCGTTATTAAGGGGTTATAACATGAAAAGAGTTTCTTCTGCTTTGGCGCTTGTTCTAGGCATTTCCGCATCGTTCAGTTCTGCCGCTCAGATTCAAGGTTTCATTTCTGGATACGCACCCGGTACAGTCGAAATGGAAACAGACAATAAAGCCGGCAATACCAGTTATGATTATGATTCCGACTTTATGTGGGGCCTTGGCGTTGAATATCTCGCCAACCCTATTGGACCACTTTTGGTTGGCGGTGGCCTCGGCTACTTTAGCGTTCAAAAAGATGGCGATGACAATTTAATGATGCCCGCATTCCCTGTATGGGCATACCTTGGCGTGATTGGTCCCGAAAAGTGGACCGCCCGCCCCTACCTTGGAGCCCGCGTGGGCTATCCGATCCCGGCAACATCTTTAACGACCTGGTGGGATAAACCCAAGCATTTCTTTGTTACAGGAAACGTGGGGGCCCAATTACCTTACCACATGGGTGTTGAATTTGACTGCACCTATTTGACCATGAATAAATACGTCAAGAAACAGGACAACAACTACCGTGTAAGTTCCTTAAAATTTGGCGGATCCATCACTGTCCACTTTGACCTATTTGGTGGTTCCAGGGACACGGACAATTCGTCTGCTGAAAAGGAAAATGCTGCAGCAGAACCAGCCCTTATGGAAAACTCCTACGAAAGCAATTCCAGTGACGCAGGCGATAATTCCTATTCGGCAGACCCTTATTCCGATACAGCCGACCAGCCTGCAGAACAGGCTCCCATGGAACCTGAAGCTGAATCTGCAGACGCTACCCCTTCGGAAGATCAACCTGCTGAGGAAGTAGCGGAAACCATTCCAGAGGAATCTCCGGAAGCAGAGGCTTCCGCAGCAGAACCAGCCGCGGAAGAGCCTACAGAGGAACCTGCCGCAGAGCCCGCCCCCGAACCGGAGCCGAAACCTGCAGCTAAAAAGACAACCAGCAAGAAAAAATCAGCGAAAAAAGCCCCAGCAAAAAAGAAGGGCAAAACCGCAAAGAAAACAACAGCAAAGAAGACCACCAAAAAGAAAAGGTAGTTTACACCTCATCAGCTGTGGTTGAAAAACGAAGATTCAGATGCTTCCTGCGTTTCCGCAGGAGCATTTTTTTTAGTTTAAAATTCCGTCTAAAATGTAAGTGACGAAGACACTATCTACTGCACAAATTGTATCTTTAGAACATGGCTAGAGCTCGCAAGACAATTACACCGGACCCGTATGCAAAACCGCTAATGAAGCCCCTCTCTCCCGAGAAGAGCCTCCCCGGAAAATTACGTCAGTTCCAGGCGCCCACCCGCGCCAACTTTGAACTGGTTAGCCAGTACGGTGCCGCCGGCGACCAGCCAGCCGCCATTGAACAGATTTCTAAGGGTTTTGAAAACGGAGAACAGTTCCAGACTCTGCTTGGCGTTACCGGCTCCGGTAAAACGTTTACCATGGCAAACGTCATCAAGAACGTCGGAAAGCCAACGCTGATTCTCACCCACAACAAGACCCTGGCGGCACAGCTCTATCAGGAATTCAAGACGTTCTTTCCGAAAAACGCGGTGGAATATTTCGTCAGCTACTATGACTATTTCCAGCCGGAAGCCTACATCGTTCACACGGACACTTTCATCGAGAAAGACGCAAGCATTAACGACGAAATCGACAAACTTCGCCTTCGCGCTACAGCAAACCTGCTGACCCGTCGAGATGTCATCATCATCGCCTCAGTCAGTTGCATTTACGGTTTGGGCAGCCCCGCCGAATATTTCGATCTGATGGTACGCATCAAGAAGGGAGAAATTCGTGACCGAGATAGAATCCTTCACGACCTGGTCCGTATCCAGTATGTCCGTAACGATTACAGTCTGGAACGCGGATCTTTCCGCTGCCGCGGCGACGTCATTGAGATTCACCCCAGTTACGATGAAGAAGGCTTACGCATAGAACTGTTTGGCGATGAAGTTGACCGTCTCTGCCGTTTCAACATCATTACCGGCGAAGTCACTCAGGAACTGGAAGAAATGACAATCGCGCCAGCCAAGCACTTCGTTACTAAGGAAGAAGGACGCGCGGGAATCTTACAGCGCATGCAGACCGAACTGACCGAACGTCTCGCAGAATTCGACAAGGAAGGAAAAGTTCTTGAAGCAGCTCGTCTCTCCAGCCGTACACGCTACGACATGGAAATGATCCGTGAAACCGGCATGTGTTCAGGCATTGAAAACTACTCCCGCATCATCGAAGACCGTGCACCGGGAACACGTCCCTTCACCCTCATCGACTACTTTGGCGACGACTGGCTTTTGATGGTAGACGAATCCCACGTGAGCATTCCCCAGGTGGGCGGCATGGCCGAGGGCGACAAGAGCAGAAAAACAACACTGGTTCAATATGGTTTCCGCCTTCCCTGCGCCCTTGATAACCGTCCCATGAATTTCAAGGAATTCGAGTACATGTACCCGAAGCAGGTACTTTTCGTTAGCGCCACTCCAGGCGATTACGAACTTGAAAAGACTGGCGGTGTGGTCACCGAACAAATTAACCGTCCTACGGGCTTGCTGGATCCAAAAATCGAGATGTTCCCCATCCAGGGGCAGATGGACGTACTTCTCTACCGTATCGAGGAAGTAGTCAAAAAGGGTGACCGCGTTCTGGTTACCACCCTCACCAAGAAAATGGCACAGGACCTTACGGACTTCTTTGTGGAAGCCGGCATCCGCGCCAAGTACCTCCATAGTGATATCAAGACTCTGGAACGTCACGAACTCATCAAGGGTTTGCGCACTGGCGAATTCGATGTTCTGGTGGGTATCAACCTGCTCCGTGAAGGCCTAGACCTTCCCGAAGTCAGCATGGTGGCCATTCTGGACGCCGACAAGGAAGGATTCCTCCGCAACTACCGCAGTCTCATTCAGACCATGGGCCGCGCCAGTCGTAATGTCAACGGCACAGTTCTTCTCTTTGCAGACAACATGACGGACAGTCTGGACAAGGCCATCGCCGAAACCACCCGCCGCCGCGAACTGCAGGAAGCCTTCAACGCAGAACACGGAATCACTCCTAAATCCGTCAGCCGCAAACTGGAAGGCGACCTGATCATCAACGACCCCCTTATGGATCTGTGGCGTGGCGATAAGCAACCCGATGCCCTTGAAAATCCTGAAATGGATGAAGACTATCAGCCGCTATTCAAAGGCAAGGCCATGGGCAAGCAGAAGAAATCTACAGTCCGTAAGCGTCAGGCCATCGACCCGAAGGACACCGACATCGAGGAACTGGAAAAACAGATGAAGGAAGCCGCCGCCAAGCTGGACTTCGAAGAAGCAGCCCGCCTCCGCGATCTTATTCGAAACCTAGGGAAATAGACATCTCGCAAAAAAGCCCGCGACATTCATCGCGAGCCTTTCTAATTTTTGAGCTTTTCTCAAGCCTCGAACCTGGAGCCTGTTAATTACAGGTCAACGACCCGTGAGCAACAAACGCCTCGTATTAACGAGGCGTGGTTGCGAGAGCGAGACTCTATCACAGGTCCTTCCCCCGCGATTAGAGTCGAGCGGTCATTACAGGTCAACGACCTCAGTCCAGCCGAACGGGTCTTCAGCTTCGCCGAACTGGATAGCAGTGTACTTGGTGAAGAGTTCGGTGCAGACAGGGCCCGGATTCTTGCCATCGCCGTAGGTGAATTCCTTGCCGGCAACAGGGTCCACAATCTTCTTGATCGGGGTGATCACAGCTGCGGTACCGCATTCTGCAGTTTCAGAGAATTCAGCCAATTCTTCGAAAGCCACCGGACGCTTTTCAACAGTGTAGCCCAGGTATTCGGCCAGCTGCTGCAAGCTCTTGTTGGTGATAGACGGCAAGATGGATTCGGACTTCGGGGTAATGTAGGACTTGCCCTTGATACCGAAGAAGTTTGCCGGACCGCATTCGTCGATGTACTTCTTTTCCTTGGCATCCAGATAGATGGTGCTGGAGTAGCCCAGCTTCTTGGCTTCGGCAAGAGACTGGAGGGATGCAGCGTAGTTACCGCCAACCTTGACAGTACCGGTACCCTGAGGAGCGGCACGGTCGTAGTTACGGCTGATCATCATGTCAACGGGCTTGAAGCCGTCCTTGAAGTAGGGGCCAACCGGGCAGACGAACATCATGAACAGGTATTCGTCGGAGGGCTTCACGCCAACTTCTGCGCCAGTACCGATGAGGAGCGGGCGGATGTAAAGGGTTGCGCCATGGCCATAGGGCGGAACAAAACGGGCGTTCAGCTTGGTTACCAGGTGAGCCATTTCGCGGAAAAGTTCGATAGGCGGAACAGCCATGAGAACGCGGTTTGCAGTGCTCTGCATACGCTTTGCGTTTTCGTCCACGCGGAACAGACGGACCTTGCCATCCTTGCCGGTGTAAGCCTTGAGGCCTTCGAAACCTTCCTGACCATAGTGGAGGCAGGTTGCAGCCATGTGAATGCTGATGTTCTTGTCGGAGGAGACTTCAATCTTGCCCCACTGACCATTGCGGTAGTAGCAACGAACGTTGTAATCGGTATCGGAGTAACCGAAGGGGAGAGTCTTCCAATCCACGTTATTCAAATCAATCTGCATATTGCGACCTTTTATAAGGCGTCACAAGGCGCCAGAGTTAAAAATTTCGTTAGAAATTTATAAAAGTCTTGAGAAAACGAACAAAAATTATTGAAAAAACGATGCTTTTTGGAGTTCATCAGGACCTTTCAGCATGTATTTTTTCAAAATCCTCACGGATCTGTTTAACTTCAGCGATCAGCAGTTCCTTGCTCGGCATGTAAAGTTTGAATTCACTTGCTAGAATTGTCTCGTTATCTTCGGGCAAGGTCATCTTCACGACAGTATCGTTCTTTTCGGAGCAAAGAAGAATGCCGATAGTCTTGCGTTCGTCGGGCAACTTTTCCATACGGTCAAAATAGTTCACATACATCTGCAACTGTCCCAAATCCTGGTGTGTCTCCTTTTCCGTCTTGATTTCTACAACCACAAAGCAACGCAACAAGCGGTTATAAAGAACAAGATCCACAAAGAATTCGTCATCTTCAAGGAGAATTCTTCTTTGCCTTGCGATAAAGGCAAAACCGTTTCCAAGTTCCAACAAGAAACGCTGCAGGTGATTGATGATGGCTGTTTCAAGATCCCTCTCGTAATATTCAGGGTTTCGTTCCAAGCCCAGGAATTCCAAGACCATGGGATCCTTGATAACTTCCTGAGGTGTTTCTGGAATACGCTGCTTGCGAGCCACAGCCAGGACTTTTTCCTTGTCGGAACTCATCAAGAGACGTTCATAAAGCTGAGAATGAATCTGGCGTTCTAGTTCACGGCTGGTCCAGGCGTTATTGATCGTTTCCAGTTCATAATATTCACGTTTTTCAGGATCATCAATCTTAATCAAATCTCGATATTGCGTCCAGTTCAATTGCGAACGCACTGCGTTCGCAATTGGATACAGAGTATAAAAACGCCTGCACATTTCCAACTGACGCACAGAAAATCCGCTGCCATACTCCGGTTCCAGCTCCTTGGAAAGGTTTTTCAAGAGAAACGAACCATAATCAGCCCGTTTCTTGCCTTTCTGTTCCTCTACTTGAATGCGCCGCCCGATGTTCCAATACATTTGAACGCGGCAAAAATCTACGCTACGGACAGCATTCCTACGAGACTGCTCAATGATTCCGCGAATATCAAGAACAAAGTTCTTGTTAATAGTTTCAACACTTTTCTTTGTCATAAAGACCTCCTGCAATTAGGCATAGTTCAACACAGTTGTGCCATCGAATTTTCGACTTTTTCCTCAAATGTCGCCATAGTTTTATCCAAGCGGGAACGCCCCCGCAATAGCGCAAGGCGGTTTCGCCCTACATACTATAACACGTTTTGAACGAGGAAATATTGCATGATTTTACGTAAAATAATTGTAAAAATGGGAATCCTCAATTTATATATTTACTTCAGTCGGAAACGCCGTTTTTGCAACATCTCGTTATAGCTCTTTCAAAAAAAATGAAACCAATACTATTGATTCTTATTTTTTCAATTTCTCTTTTACAAGCGAAAACATGGAGTTCATACACATCGATGAACTGTGGAACATCCTACGCATTTGCACAAGACTCTCTTGTCCAAATACGCTCTACAGAAATCAATCAAGATGTTGTATTGTCAATAAGTTGCACCGATAACGGTTTTGACGATACATTTCCTATAACAGATTCTATCGGCAACATTATTGATTGGGAAGAAAAACATATTTCTGTCACTGGTTACTCTATTCATTTTTTCGATGAATCAAATCCGGCAGAAGACTCATTGTGGGCAAAGCATCTTAACACATGGGACACCATCGATACAATCGATATAAAAGAGTTCATACTATTTAATAACGACTCGATTTCATTCGATTCCATTTATCGGAAAGATTTGCGATCGTCCAGCAATTTCCTAATATTGTATAAAGGGGCGAATTATAATGCAGTTTGCCATATCAAATCTGGTTTATGCACGGGAAAATATTCAATTTCTTGCCAATATCAAGATGACGGCAGTCTTCGTTTTGTTCCATTTCCTAAGATGCCTTCAGATTGCAACTATTCAGCTAAAATAAATTCAATAAAAAAAGAGAATACTAAAAAGTTGCAGAAAAAAGAGTCCTATTTCGTCAATGGCACCCATCACATTAAGAGTTCATCAAATGTCGTTATAGAGAACAAACAACCAACACTTCAACTAAAAAGAGTACATTAAATAAAACTGCTAAATTAAAATTTGAGATTTTCGCCTATTCAAATTTGGTGACAATATCCAAGGCGCCACCTCGGCCATACTGATCCATATAGGTCAATTTCCACTGGACTGGATTTTCGGGGACCTTGTCAGAAATATTAATTAGACGATAGGAAAACACCTTTGCATCTTCGGGGATTTTAAACATTGCAGCAAATTTTTCAATCGGGCAACCACCCTACTGAATGGGTCCATCCTTCACGCAGCGGGCGTAATATCTGTATTTGGATTCCTTGGGCTGAATACTTCTATAATATGTAAATTTCCGCGAACTCGCATAATCCATAGGGTGATAGTCAATTCCAAATACCACAGCGCTGTCCGCACCATATTCGGTAGAGCTCCACCAATTCACAACTCCTCCAAACCTCTCAACCAAATTCATGGGATATTCATTCGCTCTTACACCACGCAAAGTATCCAGCATGGATTCCCATTCTTTATCTGAGGGAATTCGCCATCCTTTCGGGCAGAAATTTTCATCCATGACTTCATTCCAAAAATACCTAGAAGAGTCCGTTTTGAAATTTTCGCTCATCCAGTAAAGGCCCGCTATTTTCAGGGCACGAAATTCACGGTTATCGGAGGAATCCACTAGGACCAACTCGTTCAGTTTCCAACTTGCAGAATCGCAGATGTACTCATATATTTCGCCGGCTTTGACTTCACCGTTGTTTTCGGCCTTACACAACCCATATTCTTTTTCAACATCCTTAGGCAAGCGCCAATCACCTCTATCGCAAACATACATGGAGCCATCGGCACTATCCGTTATTGAACGATAATCAGAGCTGTCACATTCCAAGCCGTAGGTAGCCACTTGAAGTGCCGAGGCAGAGACCCAATTTATTTCACTGTAATAACCAGGTCTTCTATCAGTGCATATAAAATATCTTGGCGATTCACTTAGGGAATCCTGGTTGCGTTTCACGACGTTTTCGAAATCCCTGTTGCATGGTCCAACACCGAAGTCATCCTGCCAAAATTTATAAATCGTCTCCCTGAACTCTACCCACGAAATTTTAAAATTAGAGTAAGGTTTCTCATTAAGGTAAAACATTTTTAGTGGTGACGGCATAATAACATCATCATCCAAATAATCAAAGGACATTTCGTAGGCGCAATCGGCAAACGATGTCGTCATATCCCCGAAATTACCATCGGCCTTATAGATTGCCAAAAGGGAATCAACCTTTGCAGAATCATGGACACAATAGTAAGCCATTGCGGAAATTGCTTCAAGCCCCGACTCGCCTAATTCAGACGAACAGGAACCCACCACACTACTACTGGAAACCTTCACAGAACTGCTAGATTCCCGGTCGGAGCCGGGAATGACGCTGGAGGAACTGCTGGCCCCTTCGTCCGTAACGCTGGAGCCGTTGTCGCCACCGCAGGCAACAAGCAGAGCCGCGAGCATCGCAAAGGAAACTGCGGCGAATTTCGTCACGTTCAGAATGTTTCTTGAGAATAATTTTTTCACAACACTCCTAATATTCTCTCAAGAAAGATAATAATCTACAGCAATTTTTGGTTGATTTCCATTTCAAAACCCACGTAACAGCCTGTTTTATCCGGATCGAATTTCTTGCGGAGGACGGTGCACAGGCCATCAGTTTTACCCAAGTAAGGATAGTTGCGACGCACCCTGTACTGCGGGAAGTCGCGGCGAATCTCGTCCACGATAACGTCGGCGTAGGCTTTTTCTGCCGGGTGGCTAGGATCGTACAGAATACCGATGTCTGCATTTCGCTCTACGCCATTTAGAACGGGTGTAAAACTGTGAATTGCCAAGTGGACGATTGGTGCATCGGAAATATTTTGTTCAACAAAACTTTCGATGGCATTGCGGTAATCCAGATAGTAAGCGAAGGCATTTTTACGAAGGGGGGTATTTTTTGATTCGTTCCAAAATTCGCTGAACACGCTCTTATTCCAGAGACTGCGATTCAGATCGATAAAAAGTCTGCTGAACTTGCCTGCGCTGTGAAAATCC
The DNA here is from genome assembly GCA_045616805.1 of Fibrobacter sp. Taxonomy (GTDB): domain Bacteria; phylum Fibrobacterota; class Fibrobacteria; order Fibrobacterales; family Fibrobacteraceae; genus Fibrobacter. The sequence goes on along the minus strand of JAZLHK010000081.1, from coordinate 30,609 downwards.
GGCTTAAACTTTTTCACAAGCTCTTGATAAACCGCAAAGGCGCCAAGATCATAACCGCGATGAGAATGCAGAAGGGCTTCGGAAATATGCAAATCACAAGCGTCCGCCGGCAAGGCGTTGCTGGCGTGCTCGCAAGTAATAAGGAGTTTAAAGGGTCGGCGCAACATCCGTCTTATTCTTCAGCATCATACAGTTTATTTTCTGCAAGGCAGCGGGCCAAGCGTCCGTATTCCCAGACGAAATCATCATGGCCGGGATCTGCACCAACATTCTTCACCAGGGCGCTTGCAAGGGTTCCGCGCCTGAACATCTTACGGAGCAATTCCTGAGAATGAGAGGAAATCTTTCCCTTCACCACCTGGAAAATATGCTGCACGATTTCGCCAGCGGTGCTTTCACTTGCGTCAATGCCCCACACATTCAAGAAGGCCTTGTCGCGGATAATGGTCTTTTCAGCAAAGCGGGTGGTGTCCAGCAAAATCTTTGCGAGGGCGGCAGTATCCAAAGCACGAACCTTCTTTGAAATTGCATCAAGAGAAGCTCCGCTAAAAGCACCTTCCACCATTCCCTTCAAGGCAGCCACCTCCCATTCAGCGATGGCGATATCCGCATCGGGGCATTCCTGAATATCCACCAGGCGAATTTCCACGGCACCGCGGTCAAAGCGGGCGATGGCACCACGGCTATTCAAGAAGAAATGATTCAGCAAATGCTCCGTGTCGTAGGGGGCGATGTCGGCTTTCACCTTCTCGAAAATCTGCTGGTTGTATTCGTCGTAGGTGAATGCGGCCTCAGGAATCACAAGTCCCGCAATGCTAGGAACCCGATCCTGATTGTGGCGGTAAGTTTCGATACGACCATCCAGGTAACCGCAGAACTCTCCATCCAAAAACGGGCTGGACGCAGCGATTGCAGGAATCAGGGGCAGCAGCGCACGAATGGCGGCGTGAAGTTTTCCGAATTCCTCATCACCGTTAAAACTCAAGTTAATATGGGTGCTCTGCAGGTTTGCCCAGCCGTGGCCCTTGCAGTTAAAAATACGGTCATAAGTCTCGTAAATTTCGTTGCAGTCATAAGGCCACAACTGCATGGTTGCAGGATCCATAAAAGGGTGGGCTGCACTTGGCAAAAGCATGGCGTTAATGGATTTCAGTTTTTCGTTGGCTACAAGAACTTCCTTGTGAAAAGTCTTGCCCAGGTTCTTCAGGGAATCCACCGGGTTTGCGCATTTCAGTTCCAGCACATGGCTTACCAACTCGTTGGAAAGCCCGATGGGACCATGTTCCACGTCGGAAAGCTGTTCACCGTTTTTGTCTTGTCCCAGGGGCACATCAGCACGAGGGAGAACATCCAAAGTATCACGGTCAACGATCATGTATTCCATTTCGATGCCGTATTTCTGCCACAATTTATAGTTTGTCATTAGTTATTAGTTGTTAGTTGCTGGTTATTGGTTGCTAGTTGTTGTTCGCTAGCTTTTAGAATGGACTTTTGCAGTTTTGAAATCATTTTTCCAATAGAATCAAGGCTTTCAAAAATGTTTGACACATCTGTTTTCACATATCCTAGTCTTTTGCAAAGTTCTAATTGTGTTTCAACTTCTGCTATTGAACCATTTGCTATTGCCAAAAAATGATAAAACTGTTGATTATATTTTCTTGCTTGTCCTTCTGCAATATTACTCGGGATTGAAACAACCGCCCTACGTATTTGAGAGGTTATCCCATACATTTCTTCCTTTGGAAAAGATTGGGTCAACTTGTAAATGTCTGTCACAACATCCATTGATTTTTGCCATACAAGAAGGTCTTTGTAGCTATTCATATTGTTCTCCTTTTTATGGAGATAACTTACAAATAAACCTACCCAAAAACCAAAAACCAATAACTAGTGACTAGAAACCGTTTACAAATAAAATTCTCTTTCGTGTTGAAGGATTTTTTTTTGTGCTGCATTCAGACGGTCTTCGATGCGGTGGCGCAGAGAGCGCATGACAGCGGTGTAAATTTTCTTCTTTCCCACCTGATCTTCAATGCCTGCGTCAATGCTAGGGTTGTCATTGACTTCGACTACGATGGGCTCCCCCTTCCATTCCTTAAGGTCCACGCCGTACAAGCCGTTACCAATCATGCTGCAGATTTTCAAGGCCGTTTTCACAATTCCATGGGGCACACTTTCGATGGGCAGGCAATCAAACATTCCACAGATTTCATCCTTGTCCTTGCTTTCCCAGTTATAAATCTGCCAGTGATCTTTTGCCATATAATACTTGCAGGCATAAAGTGGCTTGCCGTCCAGAACGCCAATTCGCCAGTCAAAATCCGTGGGCGTAAATTCCTGGGCAATGAGCAGATCGCTATGTTCAAACATCTGGTCCAGAATCTTGTCCAGTTCTTCCTTATTGCAGGCCTTTTTCACGCCCATGGAAAAACTGGAATCCGGAGACTTGATAACCATAGGGAATCCAATTTCCTTGGCAAGTGTATGGCGGTTTTCAGAATGCGCGATAATGGTCTTTGGCGAATGAATTTTTGCAGCCTGCATCAGCTCCTGCAAATACACCTTATTAGAACAACGTAATATACTATCAGGATCATCAATTACAGCAATTCCAAGGGACTGGGCGCGACGGGCAAAACTGTAAGTATAATGATTGACGTTTGTGGTTTCGCGAATAAACAATGCATCAAATTCACCGACGCGGGCGTAATCCTTCTTGGTGATCATTTCAACACGGAAACCTGTTTCCTCTGCGGCCTTGATAAAATTCTGAATCGCCTCCTTGTTGCTGGGCGGATCCTTTTCATCGGGGTTTGTAAGGATGGCCAAATCGTACAGGTAGTCTTCATTAGGGGCGCTGGAGTAGCGGTTCTTGGTAAAGTATTCCTGGGCAAACTTGTTCACCATTTCCATGTGGGTTTCGGGAATTTCATCTACACAAATGGGGCGAATGCTCTGGATAAGCCACTTCTGCTTAAACACGAACTTGGCACGAAGCAGCGGAGCCTGGAACAGTTTGTAAAGTTCCTGGGAAAGTTCCAAATATTGGGGGCTCACATTCTGACCGAAATAAATACTCAGCACAAATTCCGTGCCAGTCAGCTTATGCAGACTCTTCTGAATCAAGTTATCAATTTCATCGGAAATATGCTTGATGACCGCGGTGGTCTTGAAGTCACGCATGTTCTTTACGCCAGGAATTACCTTGTGGCCGCGGGCTTCCGCCAGCAACGAAACATAATAGCCCTTGCTCTGGTAGCTGTAATCGCGGCAAAGGTTGAACACGCGGGTGTTCTTGTCGGCCATGTACTTCTGGGAAATCAGGTAGTCCTGTGCGGACACCACATCAACGCCTGGAACATTCAATTTCCAGTTTTTAGGATTGTTTACGACTATAATTTTTTTCATTTTTTGATAGTCACTAGTTGTTAGTTATTGGTTACTAGTTATTGGTCGTTGGTTATTGGTTATTTGTCTTTGGTTGTCAGGATTAGCTTTCTGGACCCGCGACAACTATCAACTAATTACTAGCGACTAACAACCAATATGTTGCCATCGTAGGTCATGACCCCAAGCAAGATGCTATGTAAGAATCTGAATTTGTCCACCTTGTAATAGGGACTTTTATGAAGGGGATTGGAACAGTCCGGATCCGCTACCAGGAACTGCTTGTTTTCATCTAAACCGTACGCCACCACAAAATGGCCGCAGGGATCCCCGTGAATATCGTCAAAGACGGATTTATCCTCATCGTTGGTGTATTCGCGCATGCACTGGTAAAGGTATGTGGCGGAAAGCCCGCAAAGAACAGGCACGCCTTTCTTAAAGTATTTCTGGAACATGGCCGCCCGCAAGTCTGTCATGGCGACGGTTCCGCCCAAGTCGATAAACCGGATGTACGCCTCGATGGCCTTGCGCAGTTTCGGAGCAGTCTTTGTACGGCGCAACTGCATTAGCTTTTCCCGAAGTTCAGGCATTTTCAACCCGCTCCAGGTAGGGTCGAAAATTTTGAGATTGTAAGAATGGATGGTCGCCTTGAAACTGCGTTTCAGTGCGTCAATTCCCAGGAATACCCCGAGAGTGCCACCTTCTTCCAGGAACTCAATTTCAGAAATCAACTTTTTAAGGGGAATCTTGTAACCAAGATACTCGTACACGGCATGCAAGCTCGTGGGGCCGCAGGTGACATCGTCGGGTTGCGGCAAAATTTTGATGTCCATCATTGCCTTCTGTTTGGAGGCTCTAGCAGGGCGCCATTGCCCCGAGTTGCCTGATTTGCCTTAGGGGGCGGCTTTCAGGATGTTTTCCCGGGGTCGTCGACTGGACAGGCATAAAGCTAGGTATTTAAAATTTTTAGGCAAGGGGGGACAAGATAAAAAAGCAAGTTTTTTTAACCACCCAACTTAAAAATCACATTTTTCTTACAAACAAATATTGTATTACGGTTTGTGAAAAAGCAGAACATTTTTTTGCCGTTTTTTGGCTGTTTTTGAGTTCGCGGAAGTCCACTCCTACCTTGCGAGTAGGGGCAAAAAAAATTATCTTTCTCCCGCTAAAAAATCAATTTTTCAACAGGAAACGAAAAATGAACTACAATCCTCTCGCAGTTGCCTTGAACGCCGAACTTTCCGCAAACGGCTGCAAGGTCCTCGATATGCTCTCTGAACAGGGCAAGGCCATTTTCTTCCCCCGCAAGGGTATTCTTGGCCAGGGTGCCGAAGCCAAGGGCTCCGACATCAACGCAACCATCGGTACTGCTCTCGAAGACGACGGCAGCCCCCTGGTTCTGGATTGTGTTCTCAAGTCCCTGAATCTCCCCAAGCAGTCCTTCCTCTACGCCCCCAGCTTCGGTAATCCGGACCTGCGCAAGGCCTGGAAGGAACAGGTCATCAAGAAGAACCCGAGCCTCGCCTCCAAGAACTTCTCCAACCCGGTGGTCACCTGCGCTCTGACCCACGCCATTAGCTGCGCCGGTTACATGTTCCTGGACGCCGGCGATGAAGTGATCATCCCGGACCTGTACTGGGACAACTACGAACTGGTTTTCGAAAACGCCCGCGGCGCAAAGATCAAGACTTTCAACACCTTCAAGAACGGCGGTTTCGATACAGAAGCCCTGAAGGCAGCCCTTGCAGCTGGCAAGAGCGACAAGAAGGTTGTTCTCCTGAACTTCCCCAACAACCCCACCGGTTACACCGCCACCGAAACCGAAGCTGAGGAAATCGCCAAGATCCTCACCGAATGTGCCGCTGCTGGCAACAAGGTCGTGGCCCTCATGGACGACGCCTACTTCGGCCTGGTTTACGAAGATGGTGTAACTCGTGAATCCCTCTTTACAAAAATTGTGGACGCTCACGAAAACCTGCTGGCTGTGAAGCTGGACGGCCCCACCAAGGAAGACTACGTCTGGGGCTTCCGCGTTGGTTTCATGAGCTTCGGCTTCAAGGGTGCAACTGACGCACAGCTGAAGGCTCTGGAAGACAAGGCCGCCGGTACCGTCCGTGGCAATATCAGTAACGGTCCGTCCATTTCCCAGAAGATTTTGCTGGCTGCCTACCAGTCTGCCGAATACGATTCCCAGAAGGCTGAAAAGTACGCTACCCTCAAGAAGCGTTACGACATCATCAAGGATATCCTGGCTTCCCATCCGGAATACGCAGAATCCTTCGAAGCCATGCCCTTCAACAGCGGTTACTTCATGTGCGTCAAGCCCAAGGGTGTGGACGCCGAAGAACTCCGCCAGAAGCTCATCAAGGATTACAGCACCGGCACCATCATGCTGTCCGGCCTTATCCGTCTGGCATTCTCTGCCGTCCCGACTGAAAAGCTCGGCAAGCTCTTCGACAACATCTACAAGGCTGTGAAGGACCTGCAGAAATAGCGGTCAGCAATGAGCCGTGAGCCATGAGCCAAGATTTTGTGTTTTGAGCCTCATGGCATGGATTTTGCATTATATTTTGCAAAACCGAATTTTGAAAAGAATCACGAGGTTAGTCTCCCCCAGCTCATTGCTCATAGTGAGCGGAGCGAACGGGCTCAAGGCTCAAACCTCTAACTGGAGGATCAATGTCCGATAACGCAATACTCAACTACGATGGAAAGAGCTACGAGCTCCCCGTTGTAACTGGTACTGAGAACGAACACGGTCTCGACATCAGCAAGCTCCGCAAGGATACTGGCCTTGTCACCCTGGACTATGGCTACCTGAACACTGGTAGCACCAAGAGTTCCATCACCTACGTGAATGGCGAACAGGGTATCCTGCGCTACCGCGGCTATTCCATCGAAGACCTGGCAGAAAAAGCCACCTTCCCTGAAACCGCATGGCTCCTGATTTATGGAGAACTGCCCACACAGCAGCAGTTGGCTCACTTCCGTACGCTCCTGACCGAGAACGCCCTCCTCCACGAAAACCTGCTGAACTTCTTCCGCCAGATGCCGCCCAATGCCCACCCCATGGGTATTTTGAGCTCCATCGTGAACGCAGTCGGTCTGTTCACTCCCCGCTTCTACGACGACGAAAACATCGCCAGTGCCTTTGAACTGACCACCGCAGGCTTGATTTCCAAGGTTCGTACCATCGCTGCATTCGCCTACAAGGCAAGTATCGGTGAACCGTTCGTATACCCGGAAGCAGAACGCAGCTACTGCAGTAACTTCCTGAACATGATGTTCAGCAGTAAGGCACGTCCTTACCACCCTGATCCGATTATGGAAAAGGCTCTGAACACCTTGCTCATCGTTCACGCAGACCACGAACAGAACTGCTCTACTTCTACGGTCCGTATGGTGGGTAGCTCCCAGGCAAACCTTTACGCCTCCATCTGTGCAGGCATTTGCGCTCTGTGGGGACCGCTCCACGGTGGTGCAAACCAGGCGGTGCTCGAAACCCTCATGCGAATCCAGAATAGCGGCATGACCATCGATCAGGTGATGGACAAGGCCAAGGACAAGAACGATCCGTTCCGCCTCTCTGGTTTTGGTCATCGCGTGTACAAGAGTTATGACCCCCGCGCCAAGGTGCTGAAGAAACTCATGTACCAGGTATTTGAACGCGAACATGTAAGCGATCCGCTGCTGGACATCGCCTTGAAGCTTGAAGAAGCCGCCCTGAAGGATGATTACTTCATTGCACGTAAGCTCTATCCTAATGTGGACTTCTACTCCGGCATTCTCTATCGCGCCATGGGCATCCCCACCAACATGCTGACGGTGATGTTCGCCATCGGTCGTTTGCCGGGCTGGATTGCCCACTGGAAGGAAATGCACGACGATCCCAATTCCAAGATCAATCGTCCTCGCCAGATTTACACCGGCGAAGCTCCGAGAGCTTGGGTGGACCGCGACAAGCGCTAATTTTGAAAGCGCAGGAACAACCCTTAGGTGTCATCCCTTCGACAGGCTCAGGGCAGGCTCTGAGCGTAGCGCCATAGGCGCGAAGTCGAAGGATCTAGAAAAGCCTCACGGAAATCCGTGAGGCTTTCTTGTTTATTTTCCAGACGAAATAATCTGCGCTGTCCTCGCAAACAGATTATTCCAAACCCGTTATCTCAGGCGGCGGAGCCCCTTTGGCATGGGAACCTCGGTACCGTCTTCCTGCAAGAGGAAGATGTTATCCAGGCTGATGTAGCCCACGCCACTATGACGGGCGCGGAAATTGATGGTCTTGATCTTTGTAGGATCCAGCTGGGGAATGGTCTTGCCCCAACCTTCCTGGCTCATGTTTTCCCAGATGAGGGTGTCACGAACCCAGGTGCCGTGAGTATTTCTCAGGCGAACCATGAACTCGTCGTAGTCCTTCACCTGGTCGCTCTGCACCTGAACTTCGATGTAGCCATCGGGATTGTTGTGGTTGGTGGCGTAATCAAACACCACGCCAACAGACTGCTTGATTTCCTGGGGAACCACGTAGTAGGCGCCGGAGTAGTTGGGCCAGCCAAGAGTAGGCGGCTGCTCAATGTGGAAGTCATGACGGATAAAGCCACCGTGGGGCGGATTTCCGTTAAAGACCTTGGCACCCATTTCTGTATTGCCTTCGCCAACAACCGGGAACCAGTCCACCGCATCAATGCCATTGTCATAGTTCTGCAAAATGCTTGTGGTGCGGTACTTGCCGCGAATACGGAACGGAATCATCTGCACAGTCTTTTTGCCGCCAAGGCCTGTAACCGTCAATTCAATTTCAGTACCCTTGGCTCCGGTACCCTGCACCACCACAGGCGTCGTCTGTGCATGTTCAGGCACGGGAACCTTCACATGGAAACTTTCGATGGAAGCATCCCACTTGCCGTCATCAGGCGTAACGTTCACAGTCATGGCACTGCCGTTCTTTCCAAAGCCAGGAATCTTGAGGGTAGCACCAGTCAGCTGGCCATTCTGCTGCACGGCGGTCACAAACAGGTCCACCGTATCCCCCACCATCATCACCTTCTTTTCCAAGGCTGCGGCGAGAACCACAGGCGTTGCGGCGTTCTTTGCGGTGGCCTTGTCAGCCCCAACTGCGCGAGGATTAATTTGAGCCACTACGAGACCGAAAGGCGGAATGGTAATGTCGCGGGACTTTGCCGCATCAAGACGGCGACCACTGGGACCCATCTTCGGATAGGGATAAGCATTTTTCTGATCGCCCACCCACTTGAACTGATCTTCGCCAAACACATCCACTTCGATGGCGGCCTTATCGGCACCAGCGCCTACAGAAACGCGGTCAATCTGCACCACCTGGGGAATATCAGACAAATTAGCAAGCATGACGCGGGCGGAATCCCCGGCATTGCCGGCACCCTTCTTTGCAAGAGCGTAAGCCACCACATCGGCGTTAGAACTTTCCACAGGAACCACAGCAAAGCCGTCTTCCAGGAACTGCCTGAAAGTCATATACACGCCGTAGTATTCCGCAGTAGGCTCCAGAGATTTCCACTTGTTCCAGGAACCTTCCTTCAGAAGGGCGGTCATACTGATGGTACCCCAGGTATCGTCCGGACTCTTGAAGAGGTTTCCGAAAGCGTCCCAGGGCAGCACCTGCAAGCGGTCGCCAAAACGCACCGCATGCTGCGCAAAAATCATGGCCATGGCCGTTGCCTGGGGGTAATCCATCAGCAGGCTGTACCCCTGAACGTTGGTGCTGAATTCCGAAAGGAACACCCGGCGCTTTTCTTCGCCAGAAGCAGAAGGAACCTTGTCCACGCCAGGCAAGTGGCGCTTCATCCACACGTCCAGCGTATCCATATTGGGGCCCACATCCAGCATAGCCTTCAGCATGTCGCGGGCGTTGGCGCCATTGGGAGTCCAGTACGGGTAATTATGCAAGTCCACAGCATCCAGGTAGCGCTTGCCATCGGCAATTTCCGCCTCCCCCACAATGCGCAGGAATTCTTCCATCCAGTATTTTCCATCCAGAATGCCGGAGCCCTTCTGCATCATCTTGTGGGTACTGAGCAGCGGTCCATGAAGCATGATTGTGGGGTCCACCGCCTTCATGGCGCGGGCGTATTCCAAATAACGAGCCGCATAATGGCGCGCAGAAATGGGGCCAGATTCTTCCCATTCGCCGTCCAGTTCGTTACCGATTTCCCACTGCTTAATATTGTAACCCTTCACCTTGTTGGCGTAACGCACCCAGGCGGCAGCCTCCTTGGAAGTGCCCGTACCCGCGTTCACGCAAATCACAGCCTGGGCAGGCTTGCCGTCGGCGGATTTCGGCAGCGATCCCAGATACTTCATGAACTCTTCGAAATGCCAGGGAATGTTGGTCCAGTCGGTGCGGGCCTTGTCGCCATTGCGGGTGGACATGGCGTACATCTTGTATTCGTTTCCGGCCAGCAAATCCTCGCCGTTACTGAACATCTTCATCTCGCGAATCTGCACGCCCTTGCCCGGCAAGTCCTGCAACTTAAAGCGGATCGCCACATAACGAGTGCGCACGGACTTGCCCTTGTACAAAGTCTCGGAGCCCGTCACCTTCACATTGGCTTCCAGTTTCAAGTCGTTGGTCAGCGCCTGATGCACACCCGGATATTCCGCATAATCCGTAGTCCAGTATTCATACTGGAAAGCCTTGGGGCGCAAATCACCCCAGCTAATCTGCAAGGAATCAATGTTCTTCTTTTCGGGGAATTCCACAACAACCCAAGGCGGATCGTTGGGATCCAGAATCTCGCCCCACCACATGGTTTCCATCTTGCCGTCGGCCAAATGACTGCGACGCACAAAACCGTAATTGTCCTTGGTGGTGCCACGGTAAATAGTTTCACCCAGGAAACCCGGAGCATACTTGCCCTCTTCTTCCGTAGTGATCCAAAGGCCCGTGCTATCATACTTGCCGATACCATTCCAGTGGTAATCATTGCTCAAGCTGCCGTTAGGGAAACGGAACAAAGTATAACCACCATCTACCAGGGCGTCGGTCATATCGTAATAACGACTAGGCGGATTCCAGATGGCCAAATCCGCAGACATCATATTATTCTTGTTGATCACCACACCCGGCTTGGTATCATCCACCTTGATCACAGTCTGTGCGGCCTGGGCGGTACCCGCCAAACCAAGAGCAGCAATCATCGCCGCCGACAAAACAAATTTCTTTTTCATAAAACTTTTCGGATTTTAAATTTTCAGATTTTATAATAGCAATCTAAAAAAAGCAAGAGTCTTTTGGGGTCTGCCCGAATGAAGATTTTATCAAATATCAAATTTCTCCAGCTTGCTGCAAAACCAAGGAACGGATATCATCGCCAATAAAAAATCCAAGATTTTCAAGATCTTTTAAAAGGGGCGCAATACACGAAATCAAACCGTTTCGTTCTAGCCGATTTAAATTTCCAAGGACAATTAATGGAGTGGAATTGACAATAACTCTAGGCATTTTTCATTTCTTCCATAAACTCATTTGCATCATCAAAATGGAATATGGAAATGCCTCGACTACCAAGGAACTTTATAAAATCCTCTTCGGTCATTCCCGCAATTTCTGCACAATATCCAACAGAGACTCCATGATTCTTGTAGAATTCAAGCGCAACAACACGTTTAGCTAAGGAAAGAGCACTTTCCTTATTCATGCGCGTATCAAACAGCACTTCTTCTGGAATGTCCATGGATAATTGGCACACGGGGAACCTCTGCCGTACAATATACGTTAAATCCGTGGCGTTTGCAACTTCATTCATCTTAACTCCTTCCCCGCATACAAGCTTAAAATGCGGGACATAATATAACTACTCATCCGAGCACTACAAATATAAATTGCAAATTATTCCTTGTCAAGAGTTAATTTTCAAAATTTCTTGAACACCTCAAACTTAACTTCATGGAATTTCAAGATTGGCTCCATCACGCGTTAATTTCTTTTGTTGCGTATTCCAAGGTGCTTTCTGCCCCGGATCTCACAACTTCCGCCAACCTGAATTGAGCAATTTCGTTGCGGCGGTAGTTTCGCATTACGGACTTTACATCCAGCTGGATGCCCACGATTTTGTAGTAAGGTTTAGAATTGTCCATCCAGTCACAGGAGGCTGTACCCAAGAAATGCATTTTATACGGATCAAAGGGTATCTGATTCAAAATCTCAGGCTCGTTTCGTTCGCAACGCTTTGTTTCACAGATTTCGTTAAGGCTTCCTTCATTGCATTCGTAACGGTAAGGCAACAAGAACACATTGAAAATTTTGTTACCAATGCTTGCGCAGTCTTGGTAAGTCACGCCATCCTGTGAAATTTCATCGCGAAACTTTTGTTCCACAAACTGGGCGTACACCATTTGCTTGCTGATGGAACTTGATGAAGGGAGGCTATTCCCTGTGTAGAATTTTGCGTCAACAATAAAGATATTGTCGCCCTGCCACATGATGGTATCCGGGCGCATGGCAAATTTCTGGTCATCGGCATTTCGTTCCTTGCCGCCGATGTTCCATCCGCAATGGGGATTGTACTGATCCTTCGTTTCGCCACTGCGAAGATTTCCAAAAATGCGATCCAACATTTTTTCCCAAATGGGAGCGAAACTAGTTACACCAAAGCAATATTCACTGAGGGTTCCGTTGACTGCGTTACCTTGCCAAAATTCAACAATCGTCTGCATGGCATTGAACAGCCTAAGTTTTCGGTCATTAAAAGTCTTGGAAACTTTCTCCATGAGGACTGTAGAAAACAGTTCGTAGTCAAATTCAAGAGTCGCCACAACGGACAAATCAATGTTGTATATAGGGCCGATCAGTCGTTGCGCCTGGGCAACGCAGAATTCATGAATCAACGTTACCAGCTGATTTTCGTTCTGGAAATTATGGCAAGAAATAGGATTCAGGTAAACAACGCCACAACCGTTTTCATTTTCGTAAACTTGGGGACGGACCTGCTTTATGGTGCGGCTCCAATTGATTTTCCCGTGGGCGCCCTGCTTATAGATTTTCTCCGTTTCCTTGTACAATCCGAAATTCAGAAAATATTCCAGCACATAGAAAAATTCTTGAAAAGGAAAATCCAGTTTTGTTTCGAATTCAGATGTGGCGGCGTAGTTTGAATTTTCGGCATCATCCATCAAGCTTTGATCAGCAAGGACATTCATCAAGTTTGAGAACGTTTCCCGGAGTTCATCATCAGAAACAATTTCAGTATCCGAAAAACATCCATAGGGGAAATAAATTTGAGGCTTTCCACCATCAAACTTGATCCCTACGAATTGCTCGTTTACCTTTTGCAAGTCATTGCCGAACTTGCAAAAATCTCTGAAACTGTAACTACTCATCTTTATTTTTCTGGAGCTTCAAGTTCTCGTGTTGTTGCCGCGGTGAAGTTGATACTTTTGAATACGGCTGTGAATCCGCCCTTTTCAAAGTTTTCAATTAACGATTCTACGGAATTACATTCTTCCTTGAATACAGCATTGCGCTTGTATTTGAAGGCATCGTCCCAAAGATATTCCAGAACCTTTTCGCCAAAAAGTTTCCTGGAAATTTCGCGGTACTTATTGCCCGCGGTGTCTGGCTTTTCTTCACCTACGATAAAGTAGGCGCCAAGGCGTTTGTCTTCGGAGCTACTCATGGCGGAATTCTTATTGAGAATCTCGTCGTTGATTCTTTCCCAGAATGTACCCCAAGTAACACTTGTTCCTTCGATTTTCGTTTCACGCTGACCTTCGTGCTCGGCGCCATCCAAGGTATTCCTGACAAGTTCGGAATCGAAGCGACGCTTAAAGGCATTATCCAAAGTGAACACATTCTGGTCAGAAGTATTCATGGTGGCGTAAATGGAAAGATTGGGCGGCAGACGGATGGCAGTATTGGCAGTGAAAGTGATTTTCGGTTTTTCTTCGTCAGAACTGTATTCTGTTCCTGCGATTTCTTCACGAATTTTCCCGTTCACATCAACATGATCCACAAAGTACTTACTCCAGCCTGCGGTATATGTATTTCCGCCAACGGAATCGCTTTCACCTTTTTTGTGACGATCCAAAAGCTGGAAAATTTCACCAAAGATTGCAGCAGCGTTTCCACGATTGATTTCTTCAATGACGAGGAAATAAGGCTTTGTGGGATTGGCGTAGGCACGAGCCAAAATACGGGTGAATGGACCCGCTACAAAATTATAGTCAACACCTCCAGCAGGCTTAACAACAGGCATCACCTGGCCAACAAAATCTGCGTTGGTGTATTCCGGATGAAAAACTACGCGTGCAACTTGCTGTTCCTCATCAGTGATTTCACCGTTCTGTTTTTCAGCATCCAGCAAATCAGCAATCTTCTTGGACTTGCCGCAACCAGGAACGCCGTAGTAGATGACCTGCGCGGGGGTGAAGGAAATACTTGAAGACCCATTCTGTAAGGCGTCTTCTTCAACCTCAGTGGAATTATTTCCCGCAAAATTAAATTCAAATTCCGATATGCTCGCTTTACCTACACACCCTTCTTTTGACACATTGTTATAAGTGTTCAAACCATGTCTAATTTCTGTTCCTGCAGTATCATAAATAGACGAATCAATGAGTTTCGCTTGTCTAACAATTTTCTCTACAACTTTTCCAAGTTTGTTTATCAGATGACCATATTTAAATCCGAAGTAAGCATAGCCCGCAGTATTTTTTTCATTATGCTCTTTTATTAAACATTCTGCAAGTTTTTGAATAATTTCGTCTTCACTTTTATTTGCTATGAATTCATTTTCATCTACTATAGGAAATACAAGACTTAATCTTTCAATGGATTCTGCTGAGAATATTTCTTTCTGTATTTGTGATTTTCGATCGGGATTATTATCAACACATTTTCTTAATTGAATGAGCAAATCTTCAAATTTCTTTTGGCTATGCCTCCGCATCTTACTTTCATAATCTGCCTGAGCATAAACATACTCATAAGATTCAAATTCATTTTTCAATGTTTGACTTATTACGTTAGGAGAATATTTACATGTTCCATTATATTTTGATACATATCCCTTTTCTGCAAATTCTCGGGCTGTTCTTCCTGGGTCTCCAACCCTTGAAATTTCGAGGATATCACAAATTTCATTCGCTTCGTCACGAATAAATTCGGGAGACAATTCTTCATTCTCAAATTTTCTAAAAATACTGGAAATGATATCTTTTACACTTGCCATATTAGCCCTCCAGTTTTTCTACAATCTTTTTAGAAATTGCCTTCACCACAGGAACTGCAACAGAGTTTCCAAATTGATGGTACATTTGAGTTCTAGAAACCGGGATTTTAAATTCCACAGGATATCCCATAATTGCCTTACACTCCTTTTCAGTAAGTAAGCGCAATCCCGTTTTCCCACCTCTTACAAAGGTTCCCGTAATTCTTTGAATTTTATGATATGACGCACAAAGCGTTTTTACTGGAAAATCGGATGTTGAATCAATAATTTCAGGGTGACCATCATCTTTCTTATAGATGTATGATTTTTGCAAATGTTCTGAAATAGATGGACCTTCCGCATCTATTTCCACAAATTGACCAATGCCAATTTTCTTGTCGCAAGGTTTAGGAAATTCAAATTCAGTAATCTGTAAATCCTTTCTAAAGCCAACAATATACAGTCGTTTTCTTTCTTGAGGTACTTTGTAATCAGCGCTATTCAAAACCTTTATGAAGACATCGTAATTCAGTTCTTTCTTTAAGGTTTCCATAATAACCTCAAGAGTTTTCCCCTCATTATGACTTACAAGTCCGGGCACATTTTCTAGCAGGAATGCCCTAGGCTGTTTGATCTTCACAATATTTGCGATATAGAAGAATAAGGTTCCCTGAGTTTTGTGTTCAAAACCCTCGCGCTTTCCAATAGAACTAAAAGGCTGACAAGGAAACCCTCCTGTCAAAACATCGAAATCAGGAATTGTTTTCGGATCAACTTTGGTGATGTCACCGAAAGGAACGTCTGCATAATTTGCCGAATATGTTTGCTTCGCAGAAGAATCCCACTCACTTGTAAAAACACATTCGCCACCATTTTCCTGCATTGCAAGTCGAAATCCTCCAATGCCGGCAAATAAATCAATGAAAGAAAATTTTGGATTTCTCTTTGGTGGATACTGAGCAAATTTTTTTAGGTATTCAGTCTTACTCGGAAGATTGCTGAAATCAACGCCATTGTCTTTTAGTGTAGCCTCGTAACGAAGAGCTTGTTCAGAACCCTGTAGAGACAGGTAATGACTGAGAACAGCTAAATCCTCATCAAAATGAACATCTCCTAAATATGTTCTTAACTGTTTTACAAGGTCATTACTTCCCACCGCAGCCATGTATCTCGTTCCTCGAGTTGAAGGTGAACGAGTTCACCCTCAGTCGGGAGCAAGAAACCGCGATTTCAAAACAGACAAAGAAAACGCCCGCAAACGCATGTGTGGATACACGCACGAATTCCCCGGGCACCGAATGGATACAGTACGCCCAGGGTACAGCATGGCCTATGCAGTCATAGGTCAACGAACGTTTGTCTTATTTCGTGTTCAGAAAGTGTCGAAGTTTCAGGTGCGAATAAGAGCAAACCCAGCAAGAGTCACTCTTGTTGCGAAACTTCCACACGATATCAATGAAAAAAGGCGTGAGGTTGAATGCGCT
Organism: Fibrobacter sp.; assembly: GCA_045616805.1. Lineage (GTDB taxonomy): Bacteria > Fibrobacterota > Fibrobacteria > Fibrobacterales > Fibrobacteraceae > Fibrobacter. The sequence continues at coordinate 14,555 of JAZLHK010000081.1, read as the reverse complement.
TACTCACCTGCGGCCTTCGACTGCCTTGAACAAATAAACGCAAACAACCCACGCCCCAAAAGCGTGCCGTAAAAACGGCAGCTAGTGCATAAAGCACCAAAAGGGTCGCATTGCGCACAGGCAGATCTATTAAATATGCATGTAGCAAAACGATGCCATCAGGCAAAGCCCAATAGCAAGCGTGAGCGTCGCCTTATTCCCTGTTCAGAAATTGTCGAAGTTTCGGGTGAGGAACAAGAGCAAAACTCTTTATGTACGCAGGGAATATAGTTAATCCTACATGTCAGTAGGTGTCACTCAAAATTTTTCAACGCACCTATTGCCATTTTTTTACGAAATGGCTTGACATATCCTAATCCGACCTTGCTGTTATTATTCAGCAAGAAAATAATGGGAACACAATCTCACCCCGACCGTGTACACTGGCTTGACAGAGTTTTTGTTTTAGTGTATTTTTGTGCAGTGCGGAGGTTTGAATGAATACCACTGATAAGAAAGGCGAAATAGTAATCTATGTTTCCGATGACGGTTCCTCGCATCTTGAAGTGAAGCTTGAAAACGAAACTTTGTGGCTTACGCAAAAAGCCATGGCTGAGCTATTTGAAGTTGGCGTTCCTGCAATTAGCAAGCACCTAAAGAACATCTTTGAGGAAGGAGAACTGGAAGAATCTATGGTTATTTCCAAAATGGAAACAACCACTCTGCATGGAGCAATTGACGGTAAAACGCAAACTAGAGAAACCGCTTTCTACAATCTAGACGCAATCATTTCCGTAGGCTATCGAATAAATTCTTCGAGGGCGACGCAGTTCCGCAAATGGGCTAGCCAAATTCTCAAGGAGTACATCGTCAAGGGTTTTGCGCTAGATGACAAACGTCTAAAAAACATTGGTGGAGGTGATTATTGGCATGAATTACTCGAAAGAATCCGCGATATTCGTTCCAGCGAAAAAGTCATGTACAGGCAGGTTCTTGATCTTTACGCGACCAGCGCAGATTACAACCCGACAAGTGCAGAAAGCATCGCCTTCTTCAAGATGGTTCAGAATAAGTTTCATTTTGCGGTCCATGGGAATACAGCCGCAGAAGTGATTTATAATCGTGTCGATAGTGAAATGCCGTTCATGGGATTGAAATCTTTTAGTGGAGAGTTACCTGTTCGAGCCGATGTGATCATCGCAAAAAATTATCTCAACGAAAATGAACTGAAAATTCTCAACAATTTAGTGAGTGCATATTTTGATATCGCGGAAGTTGCTGCTCTTGAGCATCGCCTCATGTACATGCATGATTACGTGCAACAGCTAGACCAAGTAATCTCAGCCGCCGGGAAATGCGTCTTGAATAATTCAGGAAAAGTAACTCACAAGCAGGCTGTAGACAAAGCCCTTGAAGAATATCGCAAATACCAAGTCAATACACTAAGCCCTGTAGAAAAGGCTTACCTTGAAACGATCAAGCAAATTGAAAGCAAGTCCTCAAATGCGGCTCGCAAAAGTAGAGTCAAGAAGAAATCCTAGAATACAGCGAGTTTATTGCGTTTATGCTGCCAATAAACAGTTTTGGAAGGGGTGATAAATGGCTGAGTTTATGCTAGCTCTACACAAATGAGTGCTTTAGCTTGACACAGCCAATAAAATCGATTGCATTTCGTTCACTAGAACATTTGCGCATTAAATTTGTGTTTTTTCCAGCTTGTAACACAAAGGAGTAAATATGGAAGAGAAGAATGAAATCATCGTCATCGATCCTTTTGCAGACGATGTTGCACTCTCACTTGTTGCCAAGAAGTCTGCGGGTGTAAATGCGTTTGTCTATTCTGGGCATGTAAACCGACATCTGCGAGAGGAAGAAGAACGGCTGAATCGCCAATTCCCAACTGTTAAACTCATGGACATTCAGAATGTTCACGACAGGTTCATCATCGTGGACGGGACCGTTTATCACATCGGTTCATCCCTCAATGAACTCGGGAAAAAACTGACTGCATTCTCCGTGCTGAATTTCGTTTCAAAGCAGCAGCTGCTGGAAATGGTGTCGCAGGCGTCTGGGAAAAAGAACGGCTAATTTTTTTGGGGGGGCGAATTCGACCCCTATTAATGGAAACTATAGAGATATTGCGTTTGTAATAAATGTGGCGAATTCGCCATATTTTAAAGAGGTCGAATTCGACCCCTTTATGAAGATTTATCGCAATGTTACTGATTTCCGTTATATTAACAAATTCTTGGTGCGTTCTCAAATCATTTTAAACCCATTGAATTCGAGGGGTTTAGATGCAAAGTTTGAACGAACGTAACACAAAGGAGTAAATATGGAAAAGAATGAAATCATCGTGTACCAGCCCGAGGGTAGCGAATTTCACATTGAAGTGCGTCTTTAAAACGAGTGGCTGACACAAGCGCAGATGACAGAGTTATTTGGAACAGAGCCTCAAAACATCACCTTGCATATAAAAAACATCTACTCGGAAGGGGAGCTGTACCAGGATCAAACTTGTAGGTTTTTCTTACAAGAACCCGTTTTCGCCAATGGGCAAACCAAGTTCTCAAGGAACATCTTCCGCGCGGAGCAAGTATAAATCAGCGTTTTATGCTAACTGAGGAACGATTTGACAGGCAACTGATCAATCACGAAAAACGTTTGGACGAACTTGACTCAAAAGGCGTGGAAACGAATACTCGCCTAACCACTCTAGAAAAAATAACTGAAGAAACAGATGCCTGCTAAATGTCCCTGCTGTGGAGCAATCTTGACGGATGCCCAGGTGCGATCCATTCATTCACAGATGATAGGGAGCCGCCCAAAGCCATCCTCCGCAGAAAACGGAAAGAAGGGAGGCAGGCCGAAAGGGTCAAAGAATAAGCCGAAGGAAAACGCATAAAAAAAGCCCCGTTCCAGGTGGAGCGAGGTTATTATTTTTGAAATAGAGAATTACATTATCGAACCAACTTCTAGTCCAGAAACGTATTTGTATTCACTAGGATAATCTTTTTCTGGTTCAGCGGCTTTTTTGACTAGACCAATCCCATCTCCGACTCTTTCGATATAGAGAAAATTGAGTCCGCTTACGGCATTGTAGACAAAGAAAGCTACACCGCAACTAGCGGCCTGGCCATATATAGAACTTGCGGTATTTGTGTCAAACGAAAAGTCGTTGATTAGCATAGTTCGAATGCGATCAAGCGTCAAGTTGTCATACTCTGTTACGTGCATTAGGCTCATGTCACAGTTGCTGTACAAAGCATTGATGCTGTTGTAAGTGTCATTTTGACAGCCGTTCGCATTGGTCCCTGTATAGCTACTGCCTGTATTTACCGTAACAGCTTTACAAACACCCCCCATCATCACATCATAAAGTACTGTGGTTGTAGGAACGGTATAGGAAGGATTGCTCGGAGTTGTATTGCTTGGAGTTGTTGTTCCAGGATTTGTTGACGGGTTGGTGTAATTTGGATTACTTGGCGTAGTTGCAGGAGCCGTTGGTGACGAGTCATTGCCTCCGCATCCAATAAGAATAGATGCGAATAAAATTGAAATCAAAAGAATCTTTTTCATGGAACAGCTCCTGTTTTTTCGACAAATGTAAACAAAAAAAAACATTGTCAAGTGTTTTTTGAATTTTTCTCAAAAAAGTTGTTGATAGATGAAAAAATCCACCGTATCTGGTGGATTTCTGCGTTACTTGAACAGCTTCTGTCCCCTGGGTGTTCCGTTAGTCCAGCCGACATGAATGAACCTAATGGTCGAGGATTTGTCCCCGGCCTTTTTGTTATACATAATCAACTGGTCAATCTGCATTTCTTCTATCTTGCTTTCCAGAAGGAAATAAAGATCGCGATTGTCGCCCTCGTTTCCGGAATAGGCGCAAATGTCCGCTGCAAGCGCCTGCAAGTGCATTAAAGTCTCTTGGCTGTTTCCAGAACATTTTCCAGTTGCTCAAGGGTTGAGGGAAAGTTTGGGAGACCTGTGTTCGTCACCAGCATTTCAGCCAGCGTGAAGTTCTTTATTTCCTTGGCAATCATACTTTCTCCATCGTGACAAGTTTTGAACATTTGAGGTTATCGTCACCCCAGTGCAGACAGGCGAACCATTCCAGCGCCTTATCGGCACAGCCAGCCTTGAAACGGCTTATTCCGGAAATACGGAGGATGCCTCGGAAGATGCTGTCGCATAGCTCCCGCGTGAAAACGCCAAAGCCTTTGTTTCCGTAAAGTGCATCGTGAATGATGCCTGCCCAGTTGTAGATTCTGTTGTTATCGTCCCAGCTAGGCAAGAATCATTGGAAAATCTTGGGAACACTTAAACCGTCGCATTTTATTTTAAAGGGGTCGAATTCGACCCCTTTATGAAGATTTATCGCAATGTTACTGATTTCCGTTATATTAACAAATTTTTCGTACTACTCTCTCAAAATGGTTATTGTCGTCGTGAAATACTTTTCAAAATTTGGCTTATACCGAATTCGGTACAATTAAAAATGCCGCAGGTTCCAATAATTTCGTTCTTTCCATTAAGCAACGGATTCTTCAAACCAATGCGGTTGGAATTATTGCAAAATCTAAATGCGTTTGTCTATTCCGGTCATGTAAACCGACGCATTTGTCAACTGTTGTTTGCAAAATATGGTTTGATGTTTTTTGATAACTTGACATCTCACAATTCTCATCTTAAATTTAATTAAGAGTTGACATCAACGAACCAATTTTACTTTTTACATTAGGAATAAATAAAGGAGTCTCGTCATGGATACTGAAGTCTAAAATGCTAAAAATCTTTAAAAACGCTTTCGGAATCATCGCAGGAATGTCTTCGATCATTGCCCTAGCAATTCTTCCGTTCAAATCAATACCTGCGCTAATTGTAGTACTGTTTTTTATTGTTTATCCATAACATTTCTTGTTTTTGCCATATATAAGGCAGTGTGCAAATCCTTAGCGACAACACACAAGAACAAGTTCATTAGAATCGCGTCATTCTGTACATTTACTAGTGATGATGAAAAAACCGCTCGATTTGAAACAATGCGGCTCATTCAATCAAAAGTTCCGTTCCTTGACAACATAGATCATAAATTCAAATGGAACGGTTCCGGTACACCTCAAATATATGTAAACGGAAAAGACGTTTCCTCATCTTTCATACCAAACGGAAATCCAGGAGAATTCGATTCTATTAACATAAAATTCGACAAGGTCATTTCGTACAACGAAAGCGCTTCATTTAAGGTTGCCTTAGAGAGCCAATATTCAGAATGTATTCCAAGAATCCGATGTAAAATAGATGAACCAACAAAAATTCTTCAATTTAGAGTTCTTTTAGGTTTTAAGAAAGGGAAACAAAAACCGGCCCGAATCTATCGCCGATTAATCAATTCCGAGGTAGATACTGATATCGAGGAATGTGGCGTTGTGGATTTCGATTACAATCACAAAGCCTATTTTCATATGATAGAAAATCCTAAAATAGGATATTTCTATACAATGGAATGGGAAAAGTGAAGGCTGAACATTTTGGTTCATGCCAGTCTCTAATATGATGCAGGCACCACCTACCGATTCACGTAATGGTTCCCGAAAACCAAGGTGTTATCCTTGGCGCCGTTCAGGTTCACCAGGCGGTTGGGTTCGTAACGCAGGCTTTTGGCGATGCCGCTCTTCAGCATTTCCTTGCGTTCGAAAAATTCCTCGGGAGTCTGGGCGGTGAGCAAAGTCTGACGGACATGCATCGCGGCGGATCCCATCGCTTCCCTCAAAAAGCCCCCCGCGCCACTAGATTCTTCGACTCCGGCTGCGCCTTCGCTCAGAATGACACGTTCAGACGTTTCAGAGCCACTTGCGCAACCTTCGGAGCCATCCACAAATCCTTTGCAAAGTCGTGCGGCCAGTTGCTTTAAACGGCCCATGGCGCCCATTTCCGTGCGGCCTTCTTCATCCAAGAACTTGTAGTAGATGGTGAACACGTCCAGGGCCTCTTCGGCGGTAATGATGTGGGCGGGCTTACCTTCCCAGGCGTCGGCGATCTGCCCGAAGATCCAGGGGTTGTGCATGGCGCCTCTGCCAATGCTTACGCCAGCGACGCCGTAGGTATTGATGCGTTCCAGGGCGCATTCCACACTGTTCACGTCGCCGTTACCTACCACGGGAATCTTGGCTGCAGAAGCCACCTTCCCGATCCAGTCCCAGTTGGCCAGGCCGTTGTAGCCCTGCAAGCGGGTACGTCCGTGAACCACCAGCAGTTCCACGCCTTCCCCTTCTGCGATTTTCAGGGTTTCCATGACGTTGATGGATTCGTCGTCCCAGCCGATGCGGCACTTCAGGGTCAGGGGAATGTTCACTTCGCAGGTGTCCAGCGCAGCGCGCACGTCATGCAAAATCTCCTGCAGGCGGGGCAAGTCCCGAAGCAGGCCAGAACCGCTACCCTTGCCCGCCACCTTGGGGGCCGGGCAGCCCGCATTCACTTCTATATAGTCAGGATGGAGGCCATCAGCGATCTTTTTTGCCGCCGCAGCCATCTTATCGGGATAGCAACCGAAGATCTGGATGCCAAAAGGCTTCTCTTCCGGGTAGAATTTCAGCTGTTTATGGCCCGTAAGGCTGAAAATCTCGTCCGCATTGGTGGGAACGAACTCAGATACCAACAGTCCCATGCGGTTTCCGGACAAAACACGGCACAAACGGCGGAAAGGAGCGTCCGTCACCCCGTCCATAGGGCTCAAAATGGTGTTGGGGAACACCTCTAAGTCCCTTAATTTGAAGGACTTAACGGCCGGTTTTAAACTTTCAACATCTTTCAACATATTAACAACAATTATCCACAAAAAGTCCGCAATGTTCTACCCGAAAAAATATTTAATTTTATCATCCCCTATACGCAAACCCTTTGATAAACCTATATTTACGGCGTGCCTAATATTACTAAACAATCCCTGATTCAAGAAATCGCCAAGTCCACTGGATTTGTGCGCAACGATATTAAGACCGTCATCGAACAGTTTCTCGACCTCGTGGGCGAAAAACTGATTGAAGGCAACACCATCGAGATCCGCGGTTTCGGAACCTTTAGCTGCAAGCCCCGTAAGGCTCGCCCAGCCCGCAATCCTCGTACTGGCGAAACGGTCCAGATTGACGAGCGCATGGTGCCTACCTTCAAGTTTAGTAACGACATCAAGGACAAGATCAACTCCATGGAAGGCGAATTTGTCGCAGCCTCCGTGGAACCGGAAGAATCAGTCCAGTCCGATATCGACGCAGAATAATTGTTCAGTTTGCCAGTCCCGCAAAATCGGGCTGTGCTACAAAAGTTAAACCTCAGTGAAAACACTGAGGTTCTTTTTTATTTGCGTGAGTCACCGGGACTACTTTCCGCAGAGACTAGCCACCTCTTCTTCCGTCATAAAACGCCAACCGGACTCACCCAGGGTTTCATCCAAAACCACAGGTCCAATGGCTTCGCGGGTAAGGGTCATCACATGGTTGCCAACGGCAGCGAACATGCGGCGAACCTGATGGTACAGGCCTTCACCGATGGAAATGACCACGGAATCCACTTCGGCACCGTCCACCACAATGCGTTCCTCGGAAAGTTCTCGGGCAAGCACCGGGCGGCGTTCGTCCTTCAGCATCACGCCCTTCAGAAGTTCTGCCTTCTGTTCCGCAGTGAACTCGCGGGCCAGGGTCACACGGTACTTCTTCAGGTAGCCCTTCTTGGGACTTTCCACCTTATGGATGAAATCGCCCTGGTTAGAAAGCAAAATCAGACCCGAGGAATCAGCATCCAGTCGGCCAACAGTCTGGATTCCCATTGCCGTAAAACGATCCGGCAAAAGCTCATACACGGAACGATGGTCCCTTGCATTGTGGCTGCATTCCACATCCAGAGGCTTATGGAGCATTACATACAACTTTTCAACCGTAGGGACTTCTTCCCCATTGACCACGATAGTTTCAGGACGCTCCTTGAATTCCATAAACGGATCATCAAGAACTTCGCCGTCCAATTCCACCATACCCATACGGATAAGGCCGCGGGCTTCCTTGCGGGAACCGAAACCAATAGAAGCGATTAGTCTTTCAAGAGTCAATGCAGGCATTATTCCTCCACCATCCAGCCGCGAATCTTGCGACGGACATAACCCAGTTCGGGCAATTCACTTGTTTTAAGCACCTTGGCACGACGACGCCAGAAACTGATGCCAAGAACACTTCCATAGGCAAGCAGCACCAGTAAAAAAGATAATATGCGGCACAGATTTACCGTCGCAGAAACAGTCCCCTCAGAGTGCAGTTCCCTGTCGTTGCACCAGTCCATGCGAAGATCCCAATCACAAAGCCACGGAAATCCCTTCATAATTCCATTGGCGGCAGCACCATAGCCCATGGAAACATAGTCGGAACGAATACCCTCTACATAACAATCATGAAAACGGATTTTAAATACCTTGATAAACTTTCCTAGCAGCGAAGTTACGTAGCGGAAAGCGCGTTCATCCAAATCAGGTGTTAGAAGAATGGTCCAGAATTCAAAGTCCGTCAGGTTCTTGCGCTTTTCTGGCTTCCCATTCTCATCGTGTTCTGCCGCCGCCTCCGGAGAATCCCCCACCTTTTCATCAGAAGAATCTTCTGATGCAGGTTGTGTTTCCGTAGCAGGCTTCTCAGCGGACTCTGTTGCAGGTTCATGTTCTCCCGCAGGCTCCGCCCTCATAGATTCAATGGCAGGTTCCGGCGTCTTCGCCTTCTCTGTTTTTGGAGGAGGAACATAGGACGGCACAACAGCTTCATGTTCATCTTCATTCAAGTCATCATCAGATGTCTTGGATTCGTCTTCAATACCATCTGCAAATTCTTCGTCATCCTTTTTCTTGCCAAACTTCTTTTCATACGTATAAAAGTTCTTCCTGAAAAAAGAAAAACGCGCCAGCACTCCATTCACGCTCAGGTCAAAGTTCATCCGAACCGACAGAGGGAACAGTAGTAGCACTAGCGCTACGATTAAAATGACAGACAGTAGCCAGATCAAAAAGCTACTCTCTACTTTTCGGCTTCGTCAGCCTTCTTGCTGATTACATCGATAAGCTCGGCAAAACTCTTGGTCTTGAGAATCTGGCCGAACTGGTCCTTGTAATTGCGAGCAGTGGAAAGGTCATCAATAACCAGGTCCCAGGCCTTCCAGTTTCCATTGACCTGGCTCATCTTATATTCCAGCACGGATTCCTTGCCCTTGTTCCAGAGATGGGCAACCACGGAGGCCTCTTCGCCATTCTTCTTCATCTTGGCAGGCTCGTAGATGGTAGAATCTGCGCGATACAGTTCAAGACGCTTGGCACTGGAATTGCGAACCATGCGCTGGAATTCAGCAACGAACTTTTCCTGGGAGGCAGCATCCTGCTTTTCCCAGTCGCCCTTGGAAAGAGACTTCTTGGCAAGCAGTTCAAAGTCGAAGGAATCATTGAGCAAAGCCTTTACGCGTTCCGTTTCCTTGGCGCTGCGGCTGGACTTTTTCAGCAATGTCTGAAGTTCCACATCCTTCTTCTTGATGGCAGCAACTGGATCTTCTGCAGCAAAGGCAACAAGCGCAGCACAGGCCACCATAACGAACAGTTTCTTCAACATGATTTCACTCCTATTTAATTTCCAAACTCTTTGTTGAATTCCTTCAGGGACATTCCCATCTTTGCAATCAACTGTGCAAACTCCACATTATACTTGCAAACGGCAAAGAAATAATCCTTTTTTAGGTTCACATTCTGTGTGTATGCAGAAACCAGATCTCCTGTCTTGGACTTGTCCAGGTCGTACTGCATTGCAGCCCCCTTGAGAATGGCCTCGGATGCACGCAGGCTTTCCTTCAGGGATTCCATCTTTTCCTTTGCAGCAACAACCTGGTAATACTGTTCTTCTGCCTTAGCCACAAGACCATCTGCAGCGTACTTATCCTTCAACTGCAAACTATGATATTCCGTCCGGGCGCTGCGAAAATCTTCCCACTGCTTCCAGAAGTTCAGGCGGTAGCGCAGGCCGATACCAATCAGGCCGTCCAGTTTATTCACCGCGTCTTCCGCAAAGGCGTTCTTCTGCATGACACTGCGATTTCCCGCCCAGCTTTTCACATACTGGAACTGCCCCATGATAAAGAATTCCGGAGCAAGCTTTGCTTCAGCCAAATCCATCTTCGTACGCTTTGCGATCATACCTGCAGCCAGCTGCTTCAGTTCAGGATTGTGTCCCAGTGTAAGGGTACGGACTTCTTCCAGCAAAGGCAATTTCTCGGGACGGGGCAATAGGCAAGTATCTTCAGCAACAAACACATCACCGTCCGGCAGATCCAGGGAGAACCGAATCGCCAACTGCACACGCTTCATTCCAAGATCCGCTTCGATGACACCTTCCTTCACGGTATGCATCTTCGCCTTCAGATTCAGGAAATCCATCTGAGAAACGGTACCATCGTCCTCGTCCAGAGCCTCTTCCATCTGGTCATAGGCTCTGTCGACCTGAGCCTTGGCATCTGCTGCAAGACGCTGCATTTCAAGAGCCAGCAAATAGTTGTAGTAGTAGGTCTGAAGTTCCACATCCTTCTTGTTGACGCGGTTCTCGATATCATAAGATTTCTGCTGAAGGTCAGCCTCCAGCGCCCTCTTGCCAGACTTGTACTGTCCCAGGTTCAGCGGCTGAATGAACTTGCCTTCAACGCCCCAGAACGGGCCCATCTTGCTGAAGTCATAGACATCAACGGTATCGCCATCGCTTTCCACGGATTCCCGAAGACCCGGAGCAGGGCCAACCATCATGGAAACATAAAATGTCGGGAGAATGGCATCAGCCTTCAGGGAACTAATCTTATTCTTCTTGGCATCGACACCCTGGCGTTCTTCCGCCAGCTGAGGGTCTCTAGCCAGGCCTTCTTCCACAAAGCGCAAGCAGTCATACCGGACTTCACCGGCATACACCAAAGACGCCACCAACAATGGAATAAGGATCCTTAACATTTGAGCTAAAGATACAAAAAAGGCGAATGGGCAAGATTCCTGTACTTGGAAATTACGTGTTCATAATAGCGCGTTGGTAGAGGCTGACCTTTTTCAAGCATCTTATCAACGGCAGTATGACCAAGATTGTAGGCAATAAGAGCATCTTTCCAATTGCCATACCGACCAATGAGACGAATCAGGTAGGCGGTACCTACTGTCACGTTAATTTCCGGCTTCAGCAGGTCTTCCGAGGTATTCACCTGCAGGCCAAAATGAAGGGCCATTTTCTGGGCAGTTTCCAACTTGATTTGCATCAGCCCCAAAGCACCTGATTCCTTGCCTGATTTTGTACGGCCACGGGCGTTGGGATTGCCATGACTTTCCTGTGCAACCACAGCAAGAATCAGCAGGGGGTCCGTAGAATAGGACCTTGAAATTTGCCAAATCTGTTCGGTCAGTTTGCGACGAGTTTCTTGGGACAGTCTGTTCTTGGAAAGGTAGTCAAGAGCCTTATCAATCTTCACATAGTCAACAGTCCACTTGCCCCATGTGTCAAGCTGTTCCAATTCCCCGCGCAGATGTTCCTCCTGTTCCGCCAATTCCCCAAGCTTATGCTGGCGAATCTGCCAACACCCCGCAAAGGAAATAAGTGTCACCATGGCAAAGGAAAATAACAAGGCAATGGCGAAAGGAGAAAGCTGTAAGTTACTCTTCACGACGGGTATTCTCCAAGTACTCAAGGTACGATACCCAATCCTGGATAACGCCAAAGGAACTTAGCATGGATGTATCCTGAACCACACCCAGCTTACGTAAAGGTCCAATGGACGATTCCAGCTTATCAATTTCACGAACATAGCGTTCTTTCTGGCTCTGCAAGGCAATTATCTGAGCCTGCTTATCAGCAATATCACGGCCCTGGGCAGCAATAATCAAGAACAAAGTAACCGCCCATCCAACAATCAAAATCGTTGCAGCAATGGCCACACTAGGACTTAAGCGAAGCCCAGTCTTACGGCCATAATGGACTCCAATCTGACTTAACTGTTTTGAAAGACCTGAATTCTTATAGGCTTCACGGCTTTCGTAAATCTCAAAAATATTTCTGTACTTACCGAAATATTCAAACTGTTCTTCGCTGCTAAAAACCAAGATCAGAGAAGAATTCTGCGCACGAATTTTATTCAGAAGTTCAAGGAAAAGATCCAGGTAATCCTTCACCTTAAAGTGAGCCTGCTGCAAGTTTAGAAAGATAAAGCAACCCGGACCTTCTGCAAGCATTTCAATTTTTTCACGGACTGCAGAAAGTTGAACCTTGCTTAAGGTTCCGGACAAGGAAATTTCCACGTCGTCACCATGATCTATAACCTGAATGTCTATCAAATCAGCACGCATGACGAACTACCTTTTGCTAACGGAAACCGTTATCCTAAATTCTTTTTCTTCAGTAACATTCAATGCTGTTCGCCAGAAGGGATACACACGAATGCCCTGGAATGCTTCTGGAGCAGCCGAAGTGGATGCTCCAAAAATGGGGCCGACAAAAACAGATGCAGGAGCGTCAAACTTCAAATGTAGAGTGCAGCCGAGGTTAGCATCATGGATATCCATGGTCTTTGCATCCGGATAGAGAATGGGCTCCTTACGGTCCCACTTTATCCGGGCTCCATCAATACACAGACCTTCGCCCCTTGACTTGCCCAGCATACCCAATTCCAGGATTGTACCAAAGAAACACTTGGACTCCAGATAGACAGAATTGGATACTACGTAATTGGCAGAAAATTCCGTGGAAGAATTTTTGAATTCAAAATTCTTGCTCACGTGGAAAACGCCATGCTTATCACCAATATTGAAACCCTGTTCTTCCAGCAACTGTATTTCTGCAGAACCTTCCTGCCGTTTAATCTGGTATTCATATGGTTCCACCAAGATGTTTTCATGACCAGCAAGGGCAAGTTCTATCTGCACTGGAGTCAGGTCTGCATTGGGCAGGAGGCAATCCACAAACGCAAGCGAAGGCTCCCCATCATCACGCCACGCATTCAGCAAATTAGAAGACGATGGCTTATGCACAAGGGAACGAAGAACTCCACCCGCATAGAAATCCAGAAGGCCTGCCATATCGCTGTTTTCAACCCAGATTTGCTTACGTCCCTGAAGAAGAAAATCGCAGACGTCAATCTTCAAGCCGGAAAAATCAGATAGCGCGTCCAATTTTTTCAAGGCTTTCGACAAATAGCGGGAAGCCCATTCTCGCACCTTCAAATCCTTCATTCCCTGGACATTGCCAAGGTCCCTGAAGAAAATGGGCGACATCATGGGGAAAAGGGATTCGCAAAATTCGCCAAAGTCCTTTTCACCAAGTACAGTCTTTGCCTGGTGAAAACAGTGCAAGAATGATTTCTGCAGCATGTTCACTTCAGGACGGCGGATGAGAAGTTCACGACAGGTGCGAGCCGTAGCAGGCAAGCCAATGTTTCGGCCAGCAGATATGAGATAGCTTAATGATCCGTCGGTCGGCAGCTGATTCACAGCAAAACTTACCGGACGAGTCTGTACTTCGTTCATTTCAACAAAGTCCACAAGACGTTCAAAGAAAGAAACGATTTCTGCAGATTCAGGCGGAATGTCAAGAACCACAACGGCAGACTTGCCATCTCTACAATAAGGCTCCGCAATTTCCTTCCAGTTAAGATCATCGTTCTCAATAGCCCTGGACAAAGAATCTGCAACAGGAACAATGCGCATGAGAGCGCCCTTGTCTTCAATAGTATACCATCCGGAAATTGGCGTAGAGCGTCCAAGAGCATCCTGAATGGCGGCTTCACTCACCAGGGCATAATCAAAACCAGAACGTTCCAGTACAGCAGTCATCCCCATTTCCCAAACAAGGGAAGAGTTGAAGTATCCCTGGGGTTCCACATCAAAAAATTTATTCAGAAGGCGACGATGGGAATCTAGCTGAAGGGTTTGCATTTCTTCAGGAAACAACGGCAGCATGGAATCATGATAACCGCCACCAAGAAATTCGAGGACACCGTTGTTTACGCCATCCCTAATACGACCAAAGGCGAGAGGCCTTGCCACCTTACGCAGCATTTCAATTGTGGGGCCATCCATGTAAACAGAACACTTAACGTTTCCTGAATTCAGGAGGACATCCAAACCGTCCAACAAATTACGAGCAACCGCTTCGAGGTTTTCGTAAGCAGTAGATGAGGACAGTTGCAAGACAAAGGAAATTGCCGGTTTCATATCACTGAAAATAACATTTTGCGGAGTGAAAAGGGCAAAAAACTATATCCGAACTGGAATAAATTTGATTTAGAAAAACGCCTCAACCCGCATAAAATAAGGGGTTTGCGTTGAGTGACGCTACGGCGGGGGCGGGAGCCGCGCCCTGGCGGTACAAAAAAAGAAGGGGCCCCCGAGCGCTAGCTCAGGGGCCCCGAGAATCCAGCGGCGCCCTACTCTCCCGGGCCCGGGGGCCAGGTACCATCGGCGAAGCGAGGCTTAACTTCCGTGTTCGGAATGGGAACGGGTGTGACCCTCGCTCAAGAACCGCTGAAACAAGATCAAGGCA
>JAZLHK010000080.1:0-54851 GCA_045616805.1 Fibrobacter sp. | reverse complement strand
CTTACCGGCGGCCTTCGGAGCAGCAGCCTTCTTAGCGGCGGCCTCCGGAGCAGCAGCCTTCTTAGCAGCAGGCTTCGGAGCAGCGGCCTTCTTAGCAGCCGGCTTTGCAGCGACAGCCTTCTTTGCAGCGGGTTTCTTTGTTGTAGCCATTTTTTTTCTTCCTTGTTTGAGGGTTAAATTTTTGATACTTATAAAATAACTTGTTTTTCACAAATAATCAACACCTTTTTACAAATTTTTTCAAAAAAAATTAAAAAACTATTGACTTGCGAAAGAAAACTTTATAAGGAATGATTTTTGTTCTGCTGAGAAAACTTTGTCTGTAATTCTTTTGAGATAAAGGAACGGCCAGGTTTTCACCTGGCCTTTATCAATTTTAACCTTTTGAAATTCAATAAGTTATGCTGATTGGATGAACTGTAGGACTACTTGTGATTCACGTCATCGACATATTTTTTGAACCCTTCCACGCCTAGGCTGTACATATCAACAAATTTGGTGGCAAATGGAGGAATCTTTCTGTTGTGCATGCCCAGTGCGTCGTGCATGACGAGGACCTGGCCGTCAGTGTATCGGCCTCCGCCAATACCGATCGTGACTGCATCCACGGACTGTGTGATTTTCGTGCCTAGAGCTTCTGGAATATGTTCCAGAACGATTTCATAGCAGCCAGTCTTGTCGGCAAATAGACAAGCTTCGTAGATTTTCTGGGCCTCTTCGTCTGTTTGACCTTTTTGCTTGAAATTTTCTGCGGTCTGGGGGAGGAGACCATGATGGGCGCAAATTTCAATGTCATTTTCTCGAAGGATTTCGTAAACTCCTTCGGTAATGCCTTCCAGTTTGACGGATGCTGCACCTACGTCAAGAAAACGCTTGGCATTTTCCAGTGCGGTCCTGGGATCGCAATAGCTCATATAGGGCATATCTGCTACAACATGGGTATTGGGGGCGCCACGGCAAACTGCTGCTGTGAAAATCAGCATCTCTGTCATGCCTACTTCGCGGGTACTCTTGTAGCCGAGCATGGTGTTAGCAAGACTGTCGCCAACGAGAATCTGGTCAATATTTGCTGCTTCTGCCATCTGGGCAAAGGCGTAATCATAGGCGGTGATCATGGAAACCTTTTCACCGCGGCTTTTTTTTGCTTTGATATCCTGTGCAGTTAACATCTTTTTAACCATCCTAAAGACAAAGATAGCAATTGCGATTACTTTAGTGCATCATTCTGCGGATTTCATTTAGGAACTGGAGGGAATTCAGATCTTTCAGGAAACCGATATGGTTTCGCAGGTAGGTTAAAAGAGCGTTTTCCACAAACTCCCTGCAAGGGGCGAAATTTGCAAAAGTCTGTGTATTCAATTGCCAAAGCCCAGAAAGGGTCTCTGGTTTGGCGCGGGGCGTTTCTACGCCTTGGCAAGTCTTGCAGATGAGCCCGCCAGATTCTGGATGAAAGTCCGCGGCAGGTCCGGTCAGTTCACTTTCGCAACGGCTACATACGTTCAAGTCTAGGTGATATCCCCAGAGTTCACATGTTCCTAAAAGCCAGTTGGAAAAGATGTGGGAATCATCGGGGTGGGCATCCAGTTGTTCCAGGGCGTCGTGCAGCAACAGGAATTCGTCCTGAAGGGGAACCCCATGGGGAGCATATCGCAGGATGATTTCAGCCATGACCTGCGATATGGCTTGGTTCAATAGGTCGTTTCGTATATTTCCATGCCAGTTCAGGAGGGATGCTTCCTTTACGAACTGCAGTCCGCCATCCGCCTTCTGCGGGGTCTGCCTGTACACGATTTCTGACAGAGCCAGCGGATCTAGGGCTCCCTTGAAGGGGGACTCTTTCCGTTTGCCGCCCTTGATGATGAAGCTCTCGATGCCGTTTTCCTCGGTGAGAGCCTTTACAATCCAGCTGGAATCGCTATAGGGATAGCGGTGCAGCACTATGGAACGAGACTTGACGAGCATCCGACTGGCGGAAAATTAGCCGTTGGTCGGCGGGAACGGAGGCCAACCCAGCTTCTGACCGCCTACTACGTGGAGGTGGATGTGGAACACGGTCTGACCAGCATCTTCCTTGCAGTTGAACACGAAACGTGCGCCAGATTCTTCAAGACCCAATTCCTTGGCAATGCGCTGAGCCTGGAAGAGCATCTTGCCCATCAGTTCGCAGTCTTCCACCTGCATTTCCATGAGGCTGGAAATGTGCTTCTTGGGAATGACCAGGAAGTGGACGGGAGCCTGGGGGGCGATATCGTAGAAGGCGAATACATCGTCATCTTCGTAGATTTTCTTGGAGGGAATTTCACCCTTGATAATTTTGCAGAATAGGCAGTTTTCACTCATAGTACTTATAAAGGTAGTAAAAGTTGTGATTCGGGAAGGGGAACAATCCAGCTTTCCTGTTTTGCTGAATGGACTGTATCGCCTTTTCTCAGATTTCCAACGATAAAAGGGGATGTGGGGTCGTGTGATTTGTGATTGCGGAGAACCTGGACTCGATCGTAGTTGGCATAGCAATATTTGCATAGGTGGGGGCAGTTGCTGTATGCTCCTATGTCGCCGCCTAGAATGCAGTTGCATTCTGCTCTGGCAAATTTCTTTTTGGGTGGGGCGAGGGTGAGGCCGAAATCCGAAAGCCCCAGTGCCTTGTTTAAAATTTCGGTGGTGCTGCACCCGCTACAGTCGGCGCCGAAAGAGGCCATGTCAGAGCCTTCAGCGCACATTCGAATTGTGATGCCGTATTTCCTGCCGATTTCCACAAATGCCTGGATTAGGATTGCTCGCTCTTCCTGTGAAACACCCCGTGCGTCGGAAAAGTTCCGCTTGACATTGTCGTACAGGTCGATGAAGCTGACGATGCAGCTGTGGGTGTATCCCGCCAGCAATTCTGCCATGACAGAGAATGACTTGATGTGCTGTTCCACGGTATATTTTTCTGTAATGACGATAGGGTCATAGCGCCAGTGTACTGCGTCATATTTTTCGATGAGCTTAAGGTCGTCGATTGTTGCTGTGTCGCTGGCATACTTTGTGTTGGAATTGCGCGGCACCTGCGGCGGGTTGGTATCTGCCTTGCCAAAGTTTGCGTTATGGTGGTTGACCGTAATGGATAACTTCTTAAACTGCTCTACAATCTGCCGCTTGTCGGGAACGTTTGGCTCCAGGTCCTTGCCGTAGGGTGTGAGGGTTACATGCCAGAACCAGCGGAAGTTCTCTAATTCCTTCAGGTGAGGGAGCATGGGGGTCGGATTCTTCGTGCAGAAAAACAGGCAGTCCACCACGTTGGGATCCAAATCATAGCGTGTGACGGCATCAGGATTGTAGGGGTTGCGCACAAGGGCGTAGCCTTCGTGAATCCGGTTCACGAACCATTCTGAATAGAAGGCGGGAACGTCTGTCCGCATGCCTGCCATGATAATCATAGGATCCCTGCATTATACTCGTTCAAATGAAAAATAAAACTTACTGCACATTTTGTCACTAAAGTGACATTTTTTGAATGTATATTTGGATTCGGAAATAAAGAAATGCCGGCTCGGTTACTTTACGACCCTGTGGCTGGAGATTTTTTTATATTCCAGAGACCGGGGTGGCAGGTGCTGCCCCATGTAAACCCTCAGGGCCACAAGTCTTCTTCTGTGCATCGGTTGGTGTTCTGGAGGAGGCCGTCGGACCCTCAACCGTAAAACGGAAACTGCATTATGGATTTTTCTGCAATTATTGCTGAAGAGCTGAATCTCGAAGTATGGCGTGTCGCTAAGGCACTTGAATTGATGGACCAGGGTGGTACCATCCCCTTTATCGCCCGTTACCGTAAAGACCAGACGGGCACCTTGAACGAAATTGAACTCCGTGACATCAGTCACCGTCGCGACTACCTGCAGGAACTGGTAGATCGTAAGGAAACTGTCCTGAAGAGCATTGAAGAACAGGGTAAGCTGACTCCCGAACTGAAGGCCCAGATTGAAGCCTGTAAGGACAAGACCCTCCTCGAAGATATTTATGCTCCCTACAAGCCCAAGAAGCGCACCCGCGCAACCATTGCCAAGGAACTGGGCCTGGAGCCCCTGGCTCGCCTGATGTGGGCTCAGGAAAATACTGGCAATACAGCCGAAGAAATTGCCCGTATCTATCTTTCCGAAGAAAAGGGACTGGCTGATCCTCGTGCTGCCCTCAAGGGTGCCTGCGATATTCTCGCAGAAGAAGTTGCCGACAACACTGAATTCCGCCAGTATCTCCGAAGCAAGGTGGAAAAGACTGGCGTTATGGTTTCCAAGGTCAAGAAGGACTTTGAAAAGGAAGAAACCAAGTTCAAGGACTACTACGACTTTAGCGAACAGGTTTCCAAGATTCCCAGCCACCGCATGCTGGCTCTCCGCCGTGGTGAGAAGGAGAAGGTGCTCCGCCTTTCCATCGAAGTTCCCACGGAAGAGCTGGTTGGCTACCTGAAGGCCCAGATCATCAAGGGCGATTCTGTGTGGAAGCCCTATCTTGAAGATATGTGCCAGGATGCCTGGGATCGCCTCCTCGCTCCAAGCATGGAAAGCGAAGTTCGCCTGATTTTGAAGGATGCTGCCGAAGAAGAAGCCTTCAAGGTGTTCAGTAAGAATCTCCAGGATGTTTTGCTGGCTGCTCCTGCTGGCCACAAGGCCGTGCTTGCCCTTGACCCGGGCTTCCGCACTGGCTGCAAGGTGGCTGTCCTTGACGAAAACGGCAAGTTCATGGATCACGGTATTATCAAGCCCCATGAACCCTGGAATGATAAGGCTGCCGCCGCCGTTTACCTCATGGGCCTTATCGACAAGTATAAGATTGACCTGATTGCCATCGGTAACGGTACTGCAAGCCGTGAAACGGACGCCTTCTGCGCCGAAATGGCTGCGAAGTTCAAGGGTAAGGTTCCTCCTCGCGTTATCGTTTCTGAAGCCGGAGCTTCCGTTTACAGTGCTAGCATGATTGCTATCCAGGAATTTCCCAAGGAAGACGTTACTACCCGTGGAGCCATTTCCATCGGTCGCCGCCTCCAGGACCCGCTGGCTGAACTTGTGAAGGTGGATCCCCAGTCCATTGGCGTGGGTCAGTACCAGCACGACGTGAACCAGCGTGAACTGAAGAAGCGTCTGGACGAAGTGGTAGAATCCTGCGTGAACATGGTGGGTGTTGACGTCAATAGTGCTAGCGCTCCGCTGCTTGCTCATGTGGCTGGCCTTAGCAATACTCTTTCTGAAGCAATTGTGAAGTATCGTGACGAAAATGGTGCCTACGCTAGCCGCGCAGATCTGAAGAAGGTGAAGGGCTTCGGTCCCAAGGCTTTCGAGCAGGCAGCAGGCTTCATGCGCATTCCGGGTGCAGAAAACCCGTTGGACGATTCTGCTGTCCATCCTGAAAACTACGCCCTCATCGAAAAGATGGCAGAAAAGGTTGGCGTTCCTGTGAAGGACCTGGTGGGCAATGCTGATGTTGTCAAGGGCATCAACCTTGAAGAATTCCTCAGTGACGAGGTGGGTAAGGAAACCCTCAACGACATCCTGAAGGAATTGAACAAGCCTAGCCGTGACCCCCGTAAGGAATTCCGTTACGCAAAGTTTGACGACAAGATCAAGGAAATCAACGACCTCATTACCGGTAGCTGGATGGAAGGCGTGGTGACCAATGTGGCTAATTTCGGTGCCTTCGTGGATATCGGCGTTCATCAGGACGGTCTCGTTCACGTTTCCGAAATCAGCGATAAGTTCGTTGAGGATGCGAAGACTGTCCTTACCGTCGGTGACGTGGTGAAGGTTCGTGTGGTTGCTGTGGATGCTAAGCTGAAGCGCATCAGTCTCTCCATGAAGACGGAACAGACGGATGGCGTTGCTGGTGCTGGCGCAAACGGTCCTCGAGGCCAGCGTGTCGGTGGTCCCCGTGGCCAGGGCCGTGGTGGCTTTGGCGGCCGTGATAACCGCGGTGGTCGTCCTCAGGGCGGCATTCAGGGACATGCTACCATTGCAGATCTGAAGGCTCAGATTGCTGGCAAGGGCGTTCCCCAGCAGAAGAAGCCGGGCAATGCCCAGCCTGCCAAGATGAATGCCCTTCTAAAAAACGCACTCAAGGGTCTCAAGTAGCGAGAGTCGTGCCGATTGAGCTTGCTCAAAAAAGGCATGACCGAGCTTTGGACACTGCGTCCGCTCCAATTGGGAGCTGATTCTTTATAAACCTGGATTTTTTTGTCCAGGTTTTTTTATTTTGAACAAAAAAATGTGAGTGATTTCGTAAAATTGAACTGGATGTATCGTGAATAAACTTGAGGTAAAATTCGCTATTGGTATAGGTGCTGCTGTTATTGTTTGCCTTGTTGTTTTGGTTATTGTAGAGATGGTAAAATCGCCGCGGGATTTGTCTCTAGAGTACACCGTGACCCCGGATGGGTACATAGAACAGAATATTTCGTATACCGATGCGGCTCTTGATTCTATTGCTGGAGTGGTGATTCTTCCCTCTGAAAGGGATATTAGGGTTCATGGTCATATGAATGGCGGTATGCCGGAACTCATGAAAATCCTGCAGGAACGCTCTGTTGGTCTAACCTACATTTACAAAAAGTATCTGAAGATTCGGCCTGGTTTCGAAGGTTCCCTATCTATGGATTTTACCGTTGATGTCTGTGGCGATGTGACATCCAAGGTCGAGATTTCTTCATCTACGGGATTTCCAAGGTTTAATCAGGAAATTATCAATACCCTTGGTCGTCAGAAATTTCCGACGACAGAACAGGGCCGTTACACTCTGTCGTTTACACTTAAATTTTCTAAGGAATAGTTGTTTTTCGCGCAACTATGGGATTGAATAAAGAAACTGGCTGGTTGTCCTGCCGGTTCTTTTTTATATGTGAATGTGTAAAAAATATTGCTGATGTATGATTTTTTATTGGAGAAATACTTCAAATTGTATGGAATAATGCATTTTTATTAACTATTTCTATTGTTCGGTGTGTAAAAATTATTTATTTTGTAGGTATGTGCATAGCTCTTGAACATTTGTTTGACTACGATGACTTCAGAAAGTTCCTTCAGGACTATTTTGAAGAGCAGAAGAAAATGCGTGCTGCATTTTCCCATCGTTTTTTTGCGGCGAAAGCTGGTTTTAGTTCGTCTTCCTATTGCTTGAATGTCATTCGTGGACGCTTCAATTTATCTTCCAAGTCCATTGAAAAGATTTCCAAAGCGATGGAATTTGGTCCCTTGCAGAAGTCCTTCTTTCAGGCTTTGGTGAGGTATAATCAGGCGGAGCAGGTGGTTGACCGTGAGTCCGCCTGGGAGCAGATTGTCCAGATCCGTCGTCAGATTGAATTCAACCATATCACTGATGCCGAGAGCGGCTACTTTTCCAAGTGGTATTACCCAGTTTTGCGAGAAGCGGTGGTGAATAGCGACTGGAAAGGTGACTATATGGTTTTGGCACGTACCCTGGATCCGCAAATAACGACGGAAGAAGCAAGGGACGGTGTGAAACAGCTGCTGGAATGGAAACTGATCCGCCAGGTAGGGCCCAACGAATATGAAGAAACTGCACAGATGCTGGATGCGGTAAAGATTCCGCCTATTGCGCTGCGGCAGATTAGGCGTGAATATATTCAGCACGCCATTGGCGCTGTTGAATCCAAGCCCAAATGGGAACGTTTTGCCGCCTTTACGACCCTCGCCATGAGTGAAAGCTCCTACGCCTATGCGGTAGATATTCTTGAGGAAGCACGAAAGAAAATTATTGCCCGCGCAGCCAACGATACCAGCGTAGAACGAGTATATGAGATGATGCTGGTGGCATTCCCCATGAGCAAAAGTATGCGGAAGGAGACGAAAAAATGAAATACGAAGTTCTGAAAAGTTCTGTATTTGGACTGACGTTCTCTCTTGTTGCAGCGTTGATTGCCTGTTCGGATAGTGGCTCCTCGAATGATGTTGCTGGCGGTGTTACGGACATTGGTAACTCCATTGCCTATACGGGCCGTGTAATAGATGGATCTGGCAAGGCAGTGGCTAGTGCCCGTGTGGTTGCCTATTATGATGGGTGGACGCTGCCCGGCGTCCGTGACTCCGTTGAAACCGTCGCTCTTGAGGATGGTTCCTTTGAACTGAATCTGGATAGCGCTGCTGAATTTGTACTGTATGCATCCTCAGGGGATAACTGTGGTTATGTGCTGCCGGAAATCCATCAGGCGGATTCTGAACCTTCTGTCATAACAATTGGCGGTCGCAAGAATTATTCTAGCCATATAGGAGGTCGTCACACGGGTTCTGTTCGTGTGGTTGGCAGCAATATTTCCGCAGAGCTGGATGACGAGGGCTTTTTCTCCTTTGCTGATATGCCTCCGGGAGATGTGATGGTCGTCTATACGGATAGTTCGGATGGCGCAGATTTGCAGTCCCGTCTGGTATTCACGACTGTTGGCGACGAAAGTGAACTGGTTCTTCCTGAATTGACCTTCCTTGAAAACGATACGTCCTGGCTGACTGTGGCATCCTCCAAATACTACGGGAATTCTGGTTTTGATGGAGTTAAGGTTCTGGAACCGACTTCTGAAGCCTGGACTGGTCCGAAGGAAGAGCCTGACTCTGTGGTGGTTGAAAAGCCTCAGCAGAAAATCCAGGTGCCGATGCCAAAGGTTTCAGGATCCCTTGATGGCTTTGTAATTCCGGTAAAGTTGGATCTCGGCGCTTTCTCCGATTCCGTAAAGTACTCTGATGTTGCTGTGGTTCTGCAGTCCGGTGATTCCACCCTGAAACTTTCTAGTGAAGTGGAATTTTGGGGGAAGAGAAAAGCTTTGCTGTGGGTGCGCCTGGCTGGAAATGTCACAGATGCAGATTCTCTTGTCCTTAGTGTGATTGAAGATCCTCTGCTGTCTGATTCGATTTCTTCTATGAAAGAGGTTCTGCAACATGATGGCGTGATTACAAATCTTCATTTGAATGGAGATGCTAAGGTCCTTAGCTACGACTCTACGCCTGCAACCTCCGTAAAGGATTCCGTAGGGCTGTGGGGAAATGGCTTGACTCTGAAGCCCGGCCAATTTATTGATCTGGACACATTGAATCCGACGGGTGGAGATTTTACGATTTCACTTTGGACCAAATGGAAAGGCCCCAATGGTCACCATCAGATTTTGGTGAGCCAGCGAGCCTATTGGAGCGACAGCACGTCAAGATTCCAATGGCACTATGAGGGTATGGAAGGCTGGTTTACTGCAATGAAGAGCATGCCGGGCTATCCCTATGCGGTGTACTTTGGCGACTCGATTCCTGTTGGACAATGGGTGAATCTGGTTCTGGTTTCAAGAGATCACATGCTGAGTATGTATGTGGATGGGGAAGTCCTGTATACCAGCGAAGAAGATGGTTCCGTTGTTTCGGAATATGAATTTATTCCCAATGAACTGAATCAAAACGTACCGTTCCGCATTGGTGGCAATGAAGTTGACGAGGAAACCTGGAACGGAACGATAGATGAAATCCGCATAGAAACAATTGCCCGTGATGCAGAATGGATTCGTGCCCAGTATGAGGCAATGAAAACTTCTTTGTAAAAACTCTCTCTAGGCCACCAACCGGTGAACGAAATCGCTTTGGCTAAAGTTACTTGGCGCTTTAGCGCCTAGTAACTTCCAATAGGGATTAGAAGCCTGCAAAAAAGGATGCCTTAGTGGCATCCTTTTTTAACACCGACCTTGGTCGGTGTAGATGACTCATAATTCTTACTTGACGATGAGCATGGAGTCATCCCAAGCTTCTCGTGAACCTCCGCAGTTTACTGCGGGAGGTGAGCTTTAGCTCGCCGATCGGAGAACGAAATCGCTTTGGCTAAAGTTACTTGGCGCTTTAGCGCCTAGTAACTTCCAATAGGGATTAGAAGCCTGCAAAAAAGGAAGCCTTTGCGGGCTTCCTTTTTTAACACCGACCTTGGTCGGTGTAGATGACTCATAATTCTTACTTGACAATGAGCATGGAGTCATCCCAGGCTTCGTGCTTTTCAAAGCCCATGAGGTTAGCAGTGGTTGCTGCCAAGTTGGACAGACCCCAGTTGCCTTCCTTGAGACCCAGCTTGCCGCCGGTAACGTTATCGTACAGGATGCAGGGAACCTTGTTCAAGGTGTGGCTGGTCTTAGCCTTGAAGGAACCATCCTTGTTCACCTTGGGCATGCCGGTCTTCTTGTCAATTTCGTACATTTCGTCGGCGTTACCGTGGTCAGCGGTAATGAGAGCAACACCGCCGGCTGCGTCGATCACCGGGAGGAGACGAGCGAGGCCGATGTCCACAGCTTCGATAGCCATGGTAGCAGCACGGAAGGAACCAGTGTGGCCCACCATGTCGCCGTTGGGGTAGTTGCAGCGGAGAGTCTGGTACTTGCCGCTCTTGATTGCTTCGATCATGGCGTCGGTAACTTCTGCAGCCTTCATCCAGGGGCGCTGTTCGAACGGAACGACGTCGGATTCGATTTCGAGATAGGTTTCGCCGTCGAACTTGCTGGAACGGTTACCATTCCAGAAGTAAGTCACGTGGCCGTACTTCTGAGTTTCGGAGCAAGCGAACTGCTTAACGCCAGTTTCTGCGAACCATTCGCCGGAGGTTTCCTTGATTGCCGGAGGAGGAACCAGGAAGCGGTTGGGGAGCTTCAGGTCACCATCGTACTGGAGCATGCCGGCGTAGCAAACCTTGGGGAAGCGGACGCGGTCAAATTCATTGAAGGATTCTTCTTCGAAGGCGCGGGTGATTTCGATAGCGCGGTCGCCACGGAAGTTGAAGAACACCACGGAGTCGCCGTCGTTGATGGTGCCAACAGGCTGGCCGTTAGCAGCAATGACAAACGGAGGAAGATCCTGGTCGATTGCCTTGGTTTCGCCGCGGAGGGTTTCGATAGCTTCGGTAGCAGAAGCGAACATGCGGCCTTCGCCCAGAACGTGGGTCTTCCAGCCAAGTTCAACCATCTTCCAGTTGGCGTTGTAACGGTCCATGGTGATCTGCATACGGCCACCGCCAGAAGCGATGCAAACGTCGAATTCCGGAGAGCGGAGTTCTGCGAGGAACTGTTCGAACGGGCCGACATAATCGAGAGCGGAGGTTTCCGGAACGTCACGGCCATCCAGGAGGATGTGAACGCGAACGGTCTTTACGGATTCCTTCTTGGCCTGGGCCACCATGGCCTTCAGGTGAGAAATGTTGGAGTGGACGTTACCGTCGGAGAAGAGGCCGATGAAGTGAAGAACGGAGTTCTTTTCACGAACGTTGGCGGAGATTTCCTTCCATGCGTCGCGGCCGAAGATGTCGCCAGAAACGATAGCGTCCTGAACGAGGGCTGCACCCTGGTTGTAAACCTGGCCAGCACCGATAGCGTTATGACCGACTTCGGAGTTACCCATGTCTTCGTTGGTGGGCATACCCACGGCGCGGCCGTGAGCGTTCAGAAGAACGTTGGGGTACTTGGCGAACAAGGCGTCCAGAGTGGGCTTACGAGCAGCGGCAATAGCGTTGCCCTGTTCGTTGGGGTTGAAACCGTAACCGTCCATCACGATAGTGACAACGGGACCCTTGATACCAGGGAAGTTGGAAAGCTTCTTAAGCATAGTTTACTCCAGTTATGCCCGGACATTGCGGGCGTGTTAAATTACGCTGGTAAAGATAGAAAAAAGGCGAACGTCGCGGCAATCATTGTTCCGTGAATTGTTTGCCATTTAGAAAAGCTCTGCCCATGGCAAAGTATTGTCTGCCGTAAAAAAGAAAAAGCCCCTGGCGCGTAGCTAGGGACTTTTTGAGTTTCGGATTTTAGGACTTAGTTGCCGGCTTTGTAAATCTTGAATGTCGCTTCAAAGTCCTTGTTGGTCAGTTCCTGCTTTGATGTCATAACGAAAGCGAAGAATCCTGCTCCGGTAGCGGCGTCATAGGCGGCAGTCTTGGCAACAAAGATGGTGTTGCTGTTGTCTGTCATGATATTTTCGACTGCTGTTCCAGTGATTGCGGTGTACTTGAAGTCGCTGACGTAAGCCTGACCATTTACAGATTCCGGATAGTAGCCTCTTTCCCAGTCGTCGTCGAAGTTGATGTTGTCGTCGCCGTTGGTAATGGGGGAGAACAAGGTTCCGTTCTGACCATTGATAACGATGTTGCCAGAGATGTTTTCAAAGGTCATGTCGACGTGTGCACCTGCTGCAACTTCTGCTGCTGTGAAGGTGTTGCCGGAGGCAAGATCAATGCCATACTTCAGGTTAGAAGCAAGCGTTGCTTCGTATGAAGTCATGGGAATGCCGGTGGGGGCTGCTGCAGAAGAAGATTCGGGTTCCGGATTTACTTCAGGACAGTAACTCTGGGGACGTGAGAATTGGGCTGTACGGGAAGTCTGGTAGGGGTTCTTGCCGTCGGTAGCCTTGACAATCACATGAAGGATGAATGTACCACATTCCATGAATGCCGGATTGGAAAGGTCAATCTTGGTGGACATGGTGACAAGATTCAAAGAACTCTGGGGGTTTGCTGCGATATCTGGAGCAACGTAGTCGACAACTGCAGTAGATGCTGTTTCGGATCCGTCTGCTTCGAGTTTGCCAACGGTAAATTCTATGCTGGTG
Organism: Fibrobacter sp.; assembly: GCA_045616805.1. Classification (GTDB taxonomy): domain Bacteria; phylum Fibrobacterota; class Fibrobacteria; order Fibrobacterales; family Fibrobacteraceae; genus Fibrobacter. The sequence continues at coordinate 42,261 of JAZLHK010000080.1, read as the reverse complement.
AATTTGACTTCGCCCGGGTTTTCCATATCGGGGTTTGCCAGATCCAGAGAGAAGGATCCGCTAAAGAATACGCTGGGGTTGACTAGGTCTGCTGTAATTGTGTTCGGGGCGACAATGGGAGACTTTTCTGTATCCTGCGGTATGTCGATTACCGGAGCCTTATTGCCATTGTCATCGTCCTTTGCGTTGCTGCTGGAATCGTCGCTACAGGCGAGAAGACCGAAGGTGGACAGGGCGAGAGCCGAGCCAAGAACCAATTTATTGAACTTCATTGTAATACCTCTTAAAATGTTTTTCTAGAAAATACACTAAAAAGAGGTGAAACGCAAATCGAATATGTGTAAAAATTCAAAAGTATATGACGAAAATTGCGTTTTTTTGCGCTTTTTAGGACAATCTTTCGGTTAAACGGGTAAAACGGCGGTTGCTTCGGCTGTTTCGGATTGCCTGATAGAATGCTCCGGGGGCCGAAAGAACCCATACATGGCCCTTGGCTCGGGTAATTGCCGTGTAGATGAGGTTGCGCTGGAGCATGACGTAATGGCTGGTATCAAGAATCACGATAACCGCTGGATACTCGCTACCCTGGCTCTTGTGGATGGTGCTGGCGTACGCCAGGGAAAGTTCGTCCACTTCGTCGTCTTCGTATTCTACGTTCTTGTCGTCGAAGAATACGGTAATCTTGTTGTCCTTGGTGATGCGCCAGATGATGCCCACGTCGCCGTTAAAGACGTTCTTGTCGTAGTTGTTCTTCATCTGCATGACGCGATCGCCGACGCTCCACTGGACGCCCATGATCTTGTGACGGGTTTCCGTGGGATTCAGGAGGTTCTGCAGGAAGGGGTTCAGTTCCAGAATTCCGAGAGGGCCTTTTCTCATGGGGGCGAGAATCTGCATCTGTTCCTTGAGGTTGATGTCCAGCTTGCTCCTGACGCCACTCTCTATGAGTGTCTGCAGCTGTATTTTTGCTTCTTCGGGCGTTTCAAAGGGGATGAAATGGAAGTTGGGGCCCGAGGCTGGGGAGGGGATGATTCCCTGGTTGATCTTGGCAGCCTTGTCGGCGATGTCGTTGCCCCCGGCCTGACGGAAAATATGCTGGAGCCTTACGCTTGGAATGCTTGGGCAACGGAGCAAGTCGTTCAGGACATTGCCCGGACCAACGCTTGGAAGCTGGTCCGCATCGCCGACGAGAACGATTCTCGATCCGAAACTTGTGGCTTCAAAAAGGGCGGATGCAAGCCAGGTGTCCACCATACTGAATTCGTCAACGATAAGAAGTTTGCACTGGATCTTGTTGTCTGCATCCTTCTTGAACTTCTTGCTGATGGGGTCCATTTCCAGCAGACGATGGATTGTACTTGCTTTTTCTCCGCAGACTTCGCTCATGCGCTTGGCGGCGCGGCCTGTAGGTGCCGTAAGGCAGATGGTGTCGCCTAGCTTTTGTGCCAGGTGGATGATTCCCTTTAGAATGGTGGTCTTGCCGGTGCCGGGGCCACCTGTAATGATGAAAATTCTATGGGAAAGAGCCTGGATAATTGCATTCCTCTGGACGGGGTCGAATGCGAACTTGTGTTCCCTTTCCCAGCCAATGAGTTCCCGGTTGACGAAGTCTTCGCCAAGTTTTTCATCAAAGGATCCGTCAAGACGGGAAATCAGGTTGTCTGCGATTCGCTGTTCCGCATTGTACAGGGGCGGATAGAAACAGTCGTCATTCACGCGACGGATTCGTTCATTTCTGCAGGTTCGTTCAAAAATATCCAGCAGGTTGTTGATGGAATCCTCGTCTTCCATTTCCAGACGCAGGTTGCGGATGGTTCTGGTCAGCAGGGTGTCCTTTGGCAGGAAGGTATGTCCATCTCCAAGGGATGCTTCCTGCAGGGTGTAAAGCAGGGCCTGTTCCATACGAATGGGACTGTCCTTGGGGATGCCAACCTTCATGGCGATTTCGTCTGCCTTTAGAAATCCGATGCCGTACACTTCTTCGCAAAGCATGTAGGGATTTTCGCGAATCTTTTCAACCGTGTCGGTACCGAATTTCAGCCACAGTTTCTTGGCAATGCTGCCCACGATTTCATGGCTGTAAAGGAACAGCATGGTGTCTCGGCTGTGGCGGGCTTCCTGCCAACGCGCGAGAAATGTTTCCACTTTAGTTTTGGTAATGCCCTTTATCTTCACGTTGCGGAAACGGTCAGGTTCGTTGTCGAGAACACTGAAGGTCTCTTCACCAAAGACGTCATAGATATTCTGTGCTGTTTTTGGACCAATGTCCGGGAAAAATCCGCTGGCTAGATAGTTGACCACATCTCCGTCATCTGCGGTGGGCATCAACTCAAAACTTGCGCACTTGAACTGGGTGCCGAATTTTGGATGGCGCCCCCATTCTCCCAGGAACTTGACATTTTCACCGACGGCAAGTTCCGGCAGGGTTCCCGTCACCACCACGACCTTCTTTGTTTCGGCATCAGTAAGACGCAGAACGGTAAAGCCGTTTTGCTGGCTGTGGAAGGTGATGGATTTAATGGTCCCCTGGATATGCATAGTTTATAGGATAAAGGTTAAAGAATAATGATTTTCCTTTAAGCTTTAACCTTTCCGCTTTAGGCTAAATGATCCTTTACGCTTTATCCTTTAATCTTTTCGCTACTTAGGCTGGTAGTTATTCTTGACGTCTTGAGAATCGTTCCACTTGTCTGGATCGAAGTTCGACATTGTGGTTAACTGCTTGCCGCGGCGGACTAGCCATACACCAAGGGCGATGGCGACGAAGACAGCCAATGCTCTGGCGGTGTTGTAATCGAGGCCGAAACCGACAGGTGCACCCTTCAAGTTGGTGGGGCTAACCCAGAGGATGTAGAAGGCGGTAATGAAGGTCATGAACATGCAGGGGAGCAGGGCAATCCAGAAATTCTTTTTCTTGCTGCGAAGGTAGGCCACGGTAACGCAGAGGCTGCAGACTGCCATAAGCTGGTTGCTCCAGCTGAAATAGTTCCACAGAATATTGAAACCTTCCTTGTCTAGGTTGCTCCAGAAGATAATGGCAAGGCAGATGGCGAACATGGGGACGGTCAACAGCAAGCGATTCTTGGTGGAAGCCTGGTCTATGCCGAAAAGTTCTGCAATTGTCAGGCGGAGGCTGCGAAGGCTGGTATCGCCGCTAGTAATGGCGAGAACGATTACGCCAATGACAACCAGAACAGAAATGGGGGCGAAGGGCAGGACATCGTTTACCAGCGTGCTCAGAACCTTAACGCCGCTGGCGCCTGTAATCAGTTCCGGGAACTTGTGATAGATGTACATGCCGCCAGCAGCCCAGATCATGCCGATGAGACCTTCCAGAATCATCATGCCGTAGAAGGTCTGACGGCCTGTCTTCTCGGTGAATTCGGTGCGTGCCACCAGAGGACTCTGGGTGCTATGGAAACCACTGATAATGCCGCAGGCAATAGTTACGAACAGCATGGGCAGAATGGGCTGTCCTGCGGGATGTTTGTTGAAGTTGCTTCCGAAATCGCTGAAACTGATGTTGTCAAGGACGTTCAGGTTCGGGGCGACACCAATCAAAATTGCGACGGACGCAAGAATCAGGAGACCGCCGAAGATGGGGTAGATGCGGCCGATAATCTTGTCAATGGGGAAGAATGTGCTCAGGAAATAGTAAATGAAAATTGCTGCAACGGCAATCCAGAAGAGTGTGGGTGAAACGTGTTCACCAACAAGAATCGGGGTGTTGATGAGTTGAGCAGGAGTATTGGTGAATACTGCGCCTACAAGAATCAGGGCTACGGAAATCAAGGTCATGACGATCTTGGAAGGACCCTTGCCCAGGAACTTGCGGGAAAGAGCCGGCACGTTGTAGCCGTTGTTGCGCATGCTGACCATTCCGCTGAAGTAGTCGTGAACGGCTCCGCCTAAAACGTTACCCAGAGGAAGGAGAATGAAGACGATGGCACCAAACTTAATGCCGAGAATCACGCCAATGACGGGGCCGATACCAGCAATGTTCAGAAGCTGGATCAGCATGTTCTTCCAGTGGGGAAGAACTAGACGGTCCACGCCGTCGGGGTTTTCGGTAGCGGGGGTCTTGCGATCATCGGGGCCGAACACATGTTCTACGAACTTTCCGTATGTGAAGTAGCCGCCAATAAGAATTGCGACGCCAATAAGGAATGTGATCATTTGGTTGCCTTCTATTGATGATTGATAATTGATGAATGATAGTTAGAACGTAAATTGATTTTTTGATCGAGACGCTTTATATCATTTTATTATCAAAAGTCTATATTCAATTTGGTTAAAAATCCTCGAATTCAGAATCGTCATCGGAAGATTGTTCGGTGCTCTTTGAAGATTGAACATTAGGTTCTTCCTGGTCGCTTTCGGAGTCTTCTTCTTCAGCGTGACGGTTCTTTAACTTCTTCTTTTTCTTTGCCTTCGGAGTGTCCTCTTCGGAAGATTCGTTCTTTACGGACTCACTTGCACCATTGCGGACATAGCCCTTTTCCTTGGCAATTTCATCAGGAGTCTTGTCGGTTCCAAATTGCTGGCGGAAGTAGAGAACGTTTGTGGTGAAACTGCTTTCGCCGGCGTGGTCATAACCGATGACCGGATGGAAGGAGCTACCCAGCTGGAATGCAACAGCAAGACCGAACTTGAAGCCGCAATTTCCGTCAACGGAGATGTTGGGGTTGATCTGAGCGCCTTCACTGCCCTTGGCGTGAGAGACCAGGTGGCCAGAGGATTCCATGGATGCATTCTGGTAACCCAGGGTCATCATGATTTCAACAAGGCTAATGGGCTTGTAGCCGATGACGACGTCAAAGGTCAGTGCAGAAACATCCAGGTCCAGGGAGCCTTCGTAATCTTCTGGCTGGTAGCTGATACTGCTGGAGTTGTAACCGAAAACGAGGCTCACGTCCAGACCCTGTGCTGCAGGAGGGAGCATGTATTGGAAGAAATGTCCAAAACTATACTGAAGGCCGAAACCAAGTTCGCTAAATCCCTGAAGTTCGCTGATGGCTGGGAGCCACATGCCACGAAGAACGACTCGAGCATGGTAGTATCCTGCGGCCAACTGCAGATACGGATAGGTGAATACGCCGAGACCGTTCAGCGTTTCATTACCGTAAACAGTTCCTGGAGCATAGCCATCCCCAACAGCGTAGTGATCGCCGAAAATTGTTGGAACATTTGCGGATGTTCCAAGCGCATTCTTCTCGTTGAAGGTTTTGTCGTCGTCTCCCACCGGAATCAGAGAGAAGGGTAGGCCGGCTTCGAAAGTGAAGCTTTCAGGAACATTGGCGCTAACGTACCAGTTGCTGTTGAGCACGTTGCCCAGCTTGCTGATGATGGGCTGTACGTAGCCAGAGCGACCGCCATAAACGGGGATGTTGGAGTCAAATGCTCCAATAGATTCGTAAATGGATGCCCAACCGTCTTCGTCCATAGCGAATGCGGAAATGGTTCCGCAGAGCGTTGCGGCACAAATGATCTTTGAAACGATATTACGTGAGTTTTTCATACGCGGACAAAGATAGGAAAAAGTCGAGAGCCGCGGCAAAATGCTTTGTATTTTGACATGGCCGAGACGCCACTATCTGCACGCGAAGCGTGCAAAGATAGGAATTGTCGAGGGCCGCGGCAAACGAAAACAAGGCGAAGGCCGTGGAATCAGTTTATATATTCCATTGCCGAACCGAAGAAACTAGAACTGGAATTGGAGCGCCAAATTTGCGGAGATAAATGTCTGCCAGAGGTAGGGATCCAAGGCGTAATTTTCGGAGGGCTTTGTATAGACCTTCCTGAACCATCCTTCATAGAATCTGAAGGAGGGAACAACTGCAAAATAGTCCGAGAAATAGTACTTGACGTTAGCCACGAAACCAGCTGCGGCGCCAACGGATTCAGATCTGTAGGTTTCTCCGTCCAACACTGCGGAATTGCTCGCCTTGACTGTGTTGAGGGTGTAGCCGCCACCTAAACCAATCTGAAAATCTTCTGGCCAGAATAAGTTGTATGTAAATTCAAATCCTACATTCCAGAAAAGGGTGTTCATGTCATCGGAGTCGGGATTGTCCGTCTGGCTCTCGCTGAATGAACTGTACTGGAAGGAAACGTCAATGGAAAAACTGCGGACGTTTGCACCTAGGGTAAATCCAGGCACTGCCATTATGGAAATGTCCGGTGGGTATACCCTCATCCTGGAATCGTTTGTGTCCTTGATGGAAATAGCGCGCTCGTTTAGGTCGCCGTTAGTGAACATGGCGCCCATGTTTGCTCGGATATAGTAGGACTTGGGCCAGTAGCTGTCGCCATAGTCTTCGTAGGCTGCTGCCTGGGGGCAGAATATACCTGCAAATAACAAAAATAATGAAACGAACTTCTTCATGATTTTTTAGGATCTAGGGGCTAGGATTTAGGGCCTAGGGGCTAGGATCTAGGGCCGCGGGAGGCAAGTGCGAATGATTTCAAGACGGTTACATCTTTACTTTACCCACCGCGTATTCCCGATACCACTAATTACTAACCACTAACTACTAATCACTACCTACTTCGCAGCGTAATAGAACATGGCGTCGATGCACTTCTTGGCGGCGACGCGGGTGGCTTCGTCCAGTTCTACATGCTGGGCTGCTTCCGGATGGCGCAGGGTTTCCAGGATGTTTTCCAGGGAGTTACTCTTCATGTACTTGCACATGCTGCAGCTGCCGATAAAGCGCTTATTCGGGAACTCGTACTGCATGCGGGCATTGAGGCCGCATTCGGTGAGGAGCAGGAACGGGGTACCTTCGGGCTGGTCCTTGATGTAGGTGACCATCTGGCCGGTACTGCCCACGTAATCGCTGAGGAGGGCGACGCCCGGATGGCATTCGGGATGGCTTACCACCTTTAGATTCGGATTCTGGCTACGGAAGAAGTTGATTAGTTCGGAATCGTAGGTTTCGTGCACGTAGCAGCAACCGCTATGGAGAACGATTTCCTTCTTGATGTTACGCTTCTTCATTTCGTCGATGAGGTTCTGGCCCATGAGTCCATCGGGAACGAACACGATCTTGTCGTTTTCGAGAGAGCTTACGATCTTCATCACGTTGGAGCTGGTAACGCAAACGTCGCAGTTTGCCTTGACGTCGGCGGTGGTGTTGATGTAGCAGACGAAGGTGTGGTCCGGATACTTTTCACGCAGCGCGCGGACTTCTGCGCCGGTAATGGAGTCGGCGAGACTGCAGCCGGTGAGAGGTCCCGGAATCAGGACGTCCTTGGTGGGGTTCAAGATCTTTGCGGTTTCGCCCATGAAGCGGACTGCGGAGAACACGATGGTCTTTGCTTCCACCTTGGTGGCGTCCTGGCTCAGTTTGAAGGAGTCTCCATCGTAGTCGGCAACGCCCAGGATGATTTCCGGGGCAACGTAACTGTGGGCGAGAATGACGGCATCGCGTTCCTTCTTCAGTTCGTTGATTTCGTTGATGATGGGAAGCATCTGTTCCACTTTTTCCATGGAATAGGTGCAAAGGACAGCGCCGGGCTGGATACTCTTAAGACGATTGTAAAGTTCTTCTGCGGTCATGCCGCAAATATAAAAAATTAATAACCGGCCCATTCGGCGGCGATGGACGGGCTTGCCTTGCGGATGGCGGCGTCTTCGGCGGTGTCATCCGCGGGAGCGATATCTCCGCTTGCAATTTGCTTCTTGATATCGTCGAAGGTGCGGGGCGGTGTAGCCGTCGGGGAGTTATCCCCAAGGACCTTGCAGGGGGCGCCTTCGGATTCCTTGGCCTTGTCCTTTACGGGGGTGTATTCCCGGGCGGCGGGAACTACATAGAACTTGTCCTCTTCGGGGCACCAGGCAGTCAGTTTCTTGCCGTACACGCATCCGGAATCCAGACCGAGAAAACCGGGAAGGTTAACAAATCCCATTTTAGCCCAGTGACCGAAGATGACCCGCTTGGGCCAACTAATCTGTTCAAACCAGGGCTTGTCATTCCAGTAGCGGATAGAGAGAATTACCTTGCGGTCCATGTCTTCCAGACGGGTCTTGCCTGGTTCAAGACCGGCGTGAACAAGAAGCCCATGGGGAGTATCTCGCCACAGGGGCCAATCCCTCACGATATCGTGAATGTAATTCCATTCCTCCAGGGAAAGTTTTGAGAAACGCTTCCTCTGCTTTTCTGTCCAGTCGCTTTGGGGTGTTTCCATCATGCGGATCAGGTGTTCTTCGTGGTTACCGCGCACCGTAAGGATTCCCAGGTCCTGGATGGTTTTCATTGCCCCGATCATGTCGGGACCCTTGTTGATGATGTCCCCTGTCTGGTACAAGGTATCTGTACCGCGGACAAAACCGAAACTGTCGATGATACGGTTCAGTTCATCGGCGCAACCGTGAACGTCACCAATATAGAGAGTGCGCTTCATGATGAAAAATCCCGTTGCCCTGAAAACTTTTTGACGTATTAAATATGAACAGCCTGACGGAGTTTGTTCATTTCGTCTGCGGTCAGTTCGCGGAATTCACCGGCGGGCAAATCGCCCAACTGAATGCGGCAATAGCTTACACGCTTCAGGTCGCGGATCTCGTAACCGACTGCACGCATCATGCGGCGGATTTCGCGGTTCTTGCCTTCCGTAAGAACTAGTTCCGCAAAACCGTTTTCCAGATAAATGTCGTTGGCAAACGCAATTTCTTCTGGAGCTTCGGGGTCGTCTGGATCGCTGATGTCTACGCCTTCCACCAGTTTTTGGGCAGCATGCTCGGATAGGGGACGTGTGGTCCACACATAGTAACTGCGGGGGATTTCGTAACTGGGATGAGTCAGTCGATGGAGCAGCTCCCCGTCGTCGGTAAACAGCAGGAGCCCGCGGCTCTGCAAGTCCAGGCGACCCACGTACTTGAATGTCTGATAGCCGGGAGGCAGGTAGTCGTAAACGGTGCGACGCCCCTGGGGGTCATCCTTGGTGCACACACAGCCGGCCGGCTTGTGAAATAGGATTGCCTTGGTCTTGGTGGGAAGCTTTGCAACAGTTCCGTCAACAACTACTTGATCCTTATTTTCGTCAACCTGGTGACCGAGGTCCTTAACGATTTCTCCGTTGACCATGACGCGGCCTTCTGCAACCAGGGTGTCTGCAGCGCGGCGGCTGGCAATACCGGAAAGCGAAATAAACTTGTTGATGCGCATCATTCTTCTTCCCCTTCCATTTGAATCTTGAGGGTTTTAATCTTACGCCAGAGGGTGGAACGGCTAATGCCTAGCTTTTCGCAGATCTCCGTCTGGTTGCCCTTGCATACGCTGAGGGCGTGCAGAATGTGGCGACGCTCCATTTCTTCCAAGGAGATGATTTCGTCCGACTCTGCGGCTTGTTTGCTTTGCGGGGGTTGCGCAATGGGAGCCATTTTTTCCACATGGATTTCCTCCAGGGGAGGTTCGTTCTTCATGTGGGGAATGGCAAACTGTTTTTCCCTGGCTTCGACCTGTACGTTTTCGGGAAGATCGTCCAGGCGAATGATTCCGTTTTCTGAAAGTACAATGGCGTGTTCCACGATATTTTCCAGTTCACGGATGTTGCCTGGATAGGGGTAGCGGGAAAGGGCATACTGAGCTGCCGGCTCCAAATCCAGAATTTCCTTGCCGTGGGTTTCCTTGTACTTCAGGATAAAGTAGCGTATCAGTGTGGGAATCACGGGTTTGCGTTCCCGCAGGGGCGGCAAGTGCAGGTGGAAGGTGTTCAGGCGGTAGTAGAGGTCTTCGCGGAAGTTGCCCTTTTCCATTTCGATCTGGAGGTTCCTGTTGGTTGCTGCAATAACGCGCACATCCAGATAGCGGGCTTCTGTTTCGCCTACGCGTCTGATTTCGTGGCTCTGCAGGAATCGCAGGAGCTTGACCTGGGTCGCTGCGGAAAGTTCACCCACTTCATCCAGGAAGAGGGTTCCGCCATTGGCCGATTCAAAAAGGCCTTTCTTGTCGGTGGTGGAGCCTGTGTAAGAACCCTTGCGGGCACCGAAAAGTTCACTTTCCACCAGGTTCTCGGGAATGGCGCCGCAGTTGACTGCCACAAAAGGTTCGGCGGCTCGCTTGCTGTAGCGGTGGACCACGTTGGCCAGGAATTCCTTACCGGAACCGGATTCGCCGGTGATGAGTACCGTACTTGTAGTAGGGGCAATCTTGTAGACGGTCTTGAGAATCTTGCGCATTTCAGGCGTATCGCCCAAAAGGCTGTCCAGGACCTGGGATTCCATCAACTGATGGGTGTTCTTGTTCTGCTGCTGGGATTGGATCTTCTGTGCGGTGCTTTCCAGCTGGGCCACCGTCAGGGGCTTCATGAGGAAACTGTTGGCTCCGCGGGAAATGGCGCTGGTGGCGCCAGGCCAGTTCTTGTCGTTACAGAGAACGAAAATTTCAATGCCAGGATTCCGTTCCTTCAGGTAGCTGACCATATCCATGTTTTCAAGAGTCAAGAAAGGAACCTCGATAAACGCAAGGTCTATCGAGTCGTTCTTGACTAATGGCATTAAAGCGTTCTTGTCACTGCAAAACAGCAGATCCGTGCCGCTAAGTGACCATGAACGCTGGATGTCGCTGATAAAGGACTGATCCAAATCGGCGATCAGGATATTCATGGACAACCTTGATTACTGGTGCTTCTGGATGATTTCCTCAACCTTGGCGCGGAATGCGTCCAGGTCAATGGGCTTGTTAAATGTTGCTGCAACGTCAAAGTGTTCAGCTGTGACCAGGTAGTCTTCTGCTGCAGTACGTCCGCCGCCGCTGATGGCAATGGTGCGGTCACTCATGCCCATACGGCGAAGGTCCAGAATGACTTCGAAACCGTCCATGTCTGGCATGATGATGTCGGTGACGATGACATCGTACTTCTTTTCCTGGTAGAGGGCCTTGGCCTTCTTACCGCTGTTGGCGGATTCAACATCGTAACCCTTCACTTCAAGGCTAGCCTGCAAAAACAGGTTGTGCTGTTCGTCGTCATCGATAATGAGAATGGTTGCCATAATCATTGCTCCTTAGATTCACTTTTCGGTTCTTTATACAAAGGCCAATATAGATTAAAAGTAGTGCCTTCGCCAACCGTGGTCTGCACGGTGAAGTACGCATGGCCCTCCTTTAGGAGGCGAACAGCGCTGGATAGGCCAAGTCCGAGTCCTTCTCCTGGAGCCTTGGTGGTAAAGAAGGGAGCAAAAATGCGTTCCAGGGTTCCGGAGTCCATGCCTGTACCTGTATCGGAAACGGAAATCTTTGCGTATTCTCCTGCAGGAACCGGAGGTGCGAAGGGAGAAATCAGCTGTTGCTGAAGAACTTCCTTTTCCACCCTGAACGAGAGTGTGCCGCCATCGCCTTTCATGGCGTAAATGGCGTTGTTGGAAAGGTTGCTCAGAATACGGTCCAAGGACGGGGCCTGTGCCTTGATTTTGAGGCTTTCGTCCATGTCTTCGGAATCAATCTTGATATTGGGCGGAAGGGTGACGATTAACTTGTTTGTAACATCGCGGACGATGTCTACCGGCGGGAAGATTGTGTCTGCAATTTGACTGTCGGTCTTGCCGCGGACAGTATCCAGAAGTACGTTCAGGGATTCCTTACCGCGAAGGGCTGCCTTGTGCGCTTCACCGACAAAATTGTCTGCCTTGGAAATGAACTTTTGGGATTTTTCATCTTCAACGGAAGAGGCAACTACACCAAGCATTTCCCTTGCTAGGGCGCAGAACCCAATCTGGGCGCCGAGGATATTGTTGTAGTCGTGTGCGAAGGCTCCGCAGATGGTTCCCAGTTCTTCCAGACGGGAGTGGATGTTCTTTTGCTCACGGAGCATGTTTCTTTCTCGTTCCAGTCGGCTTTCTTCGCTGATGTCGATCTTTAGACCGATAATCTTGTAAGGCGGACGGTTTTCCACAACAGGAATAAAGTGATTCTGGTAGACGAAAACTGGCTTGCTGTTCTTGAATTCCACATTGGCCTGATCTTCAGAAATCGGATTATGGTTTTCGTCTTCGTAGCTGGTGTGCAGGGTGGCCACACCTTCGCGGCGGGCAATTGATTCATACCGAGAAATGGAATCAGGGGCGTCGGTGGTCTTGCTTAGGTTGGTGCGCATGGTGATGTCCTTGTGGTTTTGCATCACGTAGACACCATTTTCATTTTTAGACCAGAACTGGAAGGGAAGAGCGTTAATCAGGGTGGCGTTCAGATTTTCAGTTTCCCTGGATTTCTTTTCGGAGGCGTCTAAACGGTCCTGATAACGGATCAGGTCCTGCTTGTATTCAGAGAACTGCCTGTTCAGTGTGGAAATTCTCTGCTGGAAGAACAGCTGGTTTGTCTGGTCTATAAGCATGAGAACGTTCATCTGGGTAGTCAGGGACTGCTGAACATAGAACGTGTTGATATTGAATGTGTGAAGTTCGTTGTTGATCTGAATTTTCTGGCTAGTATAGTGCCTTTCCTTATTCAACTCAATGTCGGGCAAAAGATCGCGAATGTTCTTTTTGCAGAGGTCTTCTTCACCAAGCTGGAACAGCTGCTGGGCCGCTGGGTTTGCGAAAATGATTTGTCCGCTGCTGCTGTAGTGGAAAATGCTGTCGCCCATATGTCGGGTCAATTCGCTGATGAGCCTGTAGGAACTCCTGTTCTTAAACGAAATGGACGTGAAATACTGTAAAGAGAGGAAGGAAAGGAATACGGCGCTGAATTGGGTCCACTGCAGGAACTTGGGCGTAGTGCCATTAATATTGAAGTTGTATGCCAAGGGAATGGCAAAGTCAATGAGAATGCAGAGAACCTGTACTGAAAGTAGGGATACTGCCATGAGGAAGGTAATCTGCGAAAGATTTGAATCGTTGGAAATGAGATAGACCTTGAACATCTTGAAACAGGTTGCAAGAATGTTTGGAAGGACAAAAATCAAATATAGGGCGGCGTATGTGTAATATGCCGGGGGCAATTTTTCTGGGGAGACGCAGTAGTAGACTGTAAAGACAATGACTGTCAGGCAGCCGAATGCATTGGACAATTTCCAAATGGCGTGACGCTTGATTTTGAGGGTGAGTTCGCTCAGATGATGGACTGAATTTCCAAGCTGTACCCAGCCAATGGCGCCAAAGCCGAAGCAAATGTACTTCGCCATGTCACTGGCAGGTCCAGCAGAAAGCAGGTTGCCTATGCAGCTGGAAAGGTTCCAAAAAATGCAAACTAGGGTTAACTGGTACAGAGGCTTTGGAAGAGGCCTTAGTTTTGTTGCCCTTATAATAAATAATGGGAGGACTATCGACAGGAATAGACAAAGTGCCGATAGCACAAAGTCGATAGGGGACGAACTGAAAAGAAAGTATTGCATACAAAAGGAAACTATAAAAAAACGCGGCAGGGTGCCGCGAATTTTTGTTACTTAGAACGTTTAATACCGAAAATTTTTGATTGATCGTATGAACTCTTGGAACTGAATCGCTTGCGGGTTTCTTCGTCAGCAGCATTGCTTGGCGTGAACCTGGCGGAAATATCCACCTTGTAGATGTAGGCGCCAGTTCCTACGGCTCGACCATTTTGGTCTCGCAGGCCGATACCCACAGTGTTTGTCCACTCAATAAGCAAGGTGAGCTTATTGTTGGTGGATAGGTATTTATCCGGCTGGACATCGTAGGTTCCGTTGATGCGGTTCACGAATGTTCCCAAGTTGGTATAGATGGGCAAGTTGTACTTGATCGTCAACAGGGACCAGGCTGCGGCTTCGCCTACGGCTGCGCCACGGGGAACTGTCAGGTCAAATACCCAAAGAGGACCGCGGAGAGGTGTCTTTGTGGTGTCTATATCATGCTGGATAACTACGCCTGTCTTTGCGTCAATCAGATCAAGCTTGTGGGTGGTCTGGTTTACGACGTAAAGTTTCATGGTGGGATCTTCTACAGGAGCGTTGGCTTCGCTTGCCTTTACATGGGTCAGATTTTCTGCCATATAGATGTTGAAGTCAATCTTTGGCTTGCCATTGCCGTCAATGACGACCCAGGGGTTGTTCATTGCGGGAAGGTTTCCGCTCTTGTCAATGAAGGCGCTCATTGTTTGCGGGGCCAGACGAACTCGGTCGCCTTCCATGATGAAGGTGTTGGATGTGTCCATGGCAGAAAGCAGAGTGTTTTTTAGGTTCCAGTTATAAACGTTTCCCCTATGGACGGAAAGAGAATCGCGTTCGCGGAGGAATAGCGTGAAGGAGGAATCCAGAATGTTCACCGGCTCGCTGAGGTGGATGGCCACTGCATCAATATCTTCCCCCTTCAGCGCTGCTGAAGCGATGACCGGACCAGCGAAGTCCTCTGCCAGAATGTCGTTGCTTTCATAGGCGGCGCCAGTACCCAAATGCTGAATGGCAAGTCCTGCCCCTACAACTTCCTTGCCGTTCAGGGTTCCGTCGTAGGGACCGTTTGTGTTGCCCAAGGCGAAAGCGGGATTCAGGTCAATGGATGCGCTTTGATAGTCTGCAGAGAAATGAATTGTTGCTGCAGCAACAGTCAGCGTCTCAGGAGTTGCACTACCGAATATGACGGACATGGAATCAGGAATATGCTTAGAGTCCACAGCCTTCACGAACTGGATTTCAACATGTTCTGCGTAACCATCTTCGTTGGCGTCAGAAATGCTGGCGTAGGTCATGGGAATGGGAAGCAATTTCAGCAAGATCGGCAGGGTGTCCGGTGCGCATTCGCTGATGCCGTTACCAGCAATGTCGCGGATTGGTGCTGTGGGAAGCAGTGTTGCCTGCATTCCTTCAGATACGAGAGGGACGCCTTCTGCACCGAATCCGATTTCGAATTCCCAGATATTGAATGCCTCGTTGTAGAGTTTTACGTTCTTGACCGTGATGGCCTGGTCATTGGGATAAAGTGTAAGTGGCCAGTCCAGGGACGGAGACTTGATGGGCTCGCTGAACTGCAGGTAGACGCGGTCCACGGTTGCTGTGTCAAGACGCTCCAGAACGGAAACGGACATCAAAACAGGGGAGATGCCATCCTGATAGAAATCGGGGGCAGATTCCCACTTGTTGCCCACGTTGCTAATTAGTTCGATATAGCCAGCGGGATTTGTGTTGATTTCATTACTTGGCAAAGAAACTTTAACCACGATATCCTTGCCGTTTTCAGAAATCAAGTCCTTGGCGGTAAGGGTATCTCCATTGTAAACGAATCTAATGGAGTTGAAGGATTGCCCTTCTGCTGCAATGTATTCGTTGGAAAGCGTGATTGCCATGGCATCGGGAATCTTGTCGCAATTTGTATCCACCATCTTGGCTACGTCAATGATGGGCCAGGGCGGAAGATCCTTGACTATCAGCACTGCCGATGCCGTTGTGTAGGCAAAGGCTGCGGTGCTCTTGGCGGATGCCTTAAGAATGGTCTCCGTAGCCTTGTCGGAACTGAGATAGAAAACGGCTTCGCCGTTGACGATGTCGATACGTTCCGTAGGAATGGTTGCCGTAGCAGATGTGTAGAACTTTGCCAGGCCAGATTCTGTGCTGAGAAGAATGCTCAGGGATTCCTTGTTCAAAAGCGTCATGGTGCTGTCGAACAACTGCACATGGACCTCAACCATCTTGCCGGTATAGGCATTTACGGTGTCTACGGTAAATACCAGATAGCGCTGTTCTGGCGGAGTGACAATAGTGTCCACTTCTACGTTGCTGCGGACAATGGCGCAGGCACAGTCATAACTGCCGTTCTTGTTGGCGCCATGGTTGTGCCAGCTGACAAATTCCATGTAGTTATTGCCGTATGCAAGTGTGGTGTCCAGGCCGAACAGCAGAGAATCCTTACGGTTCTTCTTTGCGTAAACCGTATTGGCGAAGCGGGAGACTCCGTTGATTTCAAAGTCGTCCAGAATGCCCGTGGGGGAGACTGCGCTTGTTGCAGCGTAAGATGTCAGAGAATCTTCCTTTTCTACGGAGTAAGCCGGAGTCACAAAGGGACTTGCAAAGTTGAGCTTTACGGTGCGGTTGACCTGGGGACCGTTTTCTGGTGTGTAATCGGGGCCGTAGCCGTAAATGTGCTTGCCGTGATAGTATACAGGAACGTAGGGGTCGCGGGTGAATCCGACTACCCTCACACCCTGGGAATTGGTTTCCAGCTGGGATGTTTCGGAGCCAATGAAATAGGGAGCCTGAGTGAGGTCTACTCCGTTAAACTTTTCAGGATCATCTTCACCATTATGGGCGATTAAGGACCATCCATTTTCAAAGCTTGCAAAGGTGTTGCTTGTAAACTTCATCTGGAATATGATTCGGCCTGAAACATACAGAGGACTCTTGACGGTAATGGGCAGATAGTACTGGCCAACGCCATCTGTGGTGGCAGATCCGAAGGTAATGTCCGGAGATCCTGCGACGGTACCTGTTCCGTCAAAGGATTGCTTGATGTAACTTACTGCCTGGAGGTTCGTATTTGCTCCCAGGTAGAAACGCAGTTCAAAATCTTCAAAGGCGATGGTGTCGTTATTGTCGATTTCAACGATGAACTCGCTGCACTTTTGCCAGCCGTTTGCGGGTGAGCAGTTGGTTTCGTCCTGGTAGGCGCTGGGCTTTACCCATACATCCAAATCGGCGTAAGTGGCGTAGGAGTCTGTTGTGAAACTGTAGAAGCTTCCGCCATTGTCTTCGGTTGTCGCTCCGGAAGATACGCTAAAGTAGTAAGTTGTTCCGGGCTTGAGATCGTTGAGAGTTGCCTGATGGAAAAGTACTGCTCCACCTTCTGCGGCCTGTGCTTCCGTGATGTTTGACGGAGAGGTGCCAAAGTTGACGATGCCGTTCATGCGGTCGCCGCTCCACCAGAAAATCTTTGCGCTGCGGTGGTCTACCTGACAGATGGTGACTCCACTGATGGTTGTTGTGGCCGGGGTCATGGTGAACTGATACCATTGACCATGATTGTCATCGGTGGTCATGTTGCGCTTGGTGTCCATGCCTTCCAGGAAGAAGTAATAGGTTTGGCCCATGACAAGACCGTCGATAGTAAGGGCTCCGCCCTTGCTTGCTGTGGTCTGCTGCGCAGATTTTGCCGTAGCAGCATCGGGAGTAGTGTTGTAGAATACCGTGGTGAGGGCGACTTCACTGGCGTCCCAGCTGATAATTGCAGACGTTTCCGTAATGGGGGTTCCTGCAATGTTGCTATACAGAGGACCTTCCGCATCGATGGGGAGAGTTTCTGCAAGGCTCTGGGCTGGCATCAACAATTGAACGGAGAAATCGATGCAAGTTTCTGTAGCGGTATAATCCTTCCAGTCTTCCAGCAAAAGTTTTGTGGGGGCGCTACCGCCCATCAGGGCTCCGCGGGGACATTTGTATTTGTAGGGCATACCGCCGGCATTGTAACCATCCGGATTGGCGGAACGGTTATGGGGGTGGTTCTGGTTCTTGTCGCCGGCACCCATGATGAAGGAAATGTCCCAGGGATTTGCGCCCAGATTATAATAAATATTGTCTAGAGCCAGATTCTTGTACGCTTCCTTTTCTGCTCCGGTGGTAATTTCGGAAAGCATGAAAATGGCGTTGGCGGCACCCATATTATAGCGGTTGAAACCCCAGTCACTGGAAGTCCATACCAGGTTGTAGGGTGGCACGGACTTGACGCTTCCAAAGCGATTTTCGTATACCTTGTTGGAACCCTGTGATCCATCATCCGTCAGACGGCGCAGGGCATTTGTGGCTCGCTGTAAAAGGGTGTCGCATTCCAGTTCGCCAACGTTATAGCTTTTGGCTACATCCTTGTCGCTGAGAATCAACTTGACGAAAGAGAATAGCACATAGGCATGTACGTTTTCAAAGTCTGTCATCCAGCCGCCAGGATAGAATCCGCTGGTCAAGCCCAGGAACCCACCTCTGAAATAGGGGCCGGCATCGTCGGGCTCGTTATTAAAGCCGTAGTTTGTGGCATTGTTGTTGATGTCGGTATTCTTGTAAAGATCGTATTGGTAAGAGGTGTCCTTGGTGGCATACCAAAGGGCGAGCGCTGCGGCTGCAGCATCGTCAATCATATTTGTTTCACTGGTTCCACCAGGATAGAAACCTCCTAGTTCAGCTGCAGTGGCGTAATCAGTTCCCTTGCTTTTGCTGTGAGTATGGGGAATCAGAACATTTGCATAGATGTCCTTTGCTGCACTTAGGAGAGAATCTGCATAGACCGGGTCATAGACTTGCCAGCCGGTGGCAAAGTAGGCTAGGGATGCTGCGTACATACCTGCGATGGTGCCGATTCCCTTTGCTACGTGACGATCAGGGCCGCCCTTTGCCTGGGGCTGTGCATCCTGTTTTTCCGGAACATCCCAAAATTGGTGGTCTTCACTGCCTACGGCAATGGAGTGGTACATGTCGTTCTGCGCAATGAGACCGTCAGCCTTGGATGCCTTATAGAGTTTGAAAATATAGTCGGCGCCAATTTTTGCTTCGTAGAGAATGTCGGGAATGCCATCTGTGAATACGGTGTCGTCGTAGGAGTTTCCGTAACGGTCTTCAGCCTTGTCTTGATAAACCAGGTAGGTTGTGGCAAGCGCATAGGCTGTGTAACCGAGTGTTTCTGAAACCTTAAAATGGTCACCGCAGTCATGCCAGCCACCGGTAAGATCGTGACCAATTTCGGAACCATCCTTCATGTGGCACTTGGCGTGCAGATGAGATTTTGTATCGCCGCAACGCTGGATTCCAAAGAACTTCAGGGAGTTTTCGAGAATGGCGTTGTAAATGGCGGGGTGTACATGGAATGTTGCGGAAGTGTCGTTACCTACAACCAGGTAGTATTCGCCAACGGTTGTAAGATTGGTAAAGTCCGCCTTATAAAGGGTCTCTGTTTTCAGCGTGGAATCCAGGGATCCAAACTCATATACAGCCTCAAGAGAGTTGAATGCTCCGTTCACCCAAATGCCTGGCTTAGGGGCGCTCTGGTCAAGCAGCGTCAAGGTGTTGTTGCCAGCTTCTACTTCCTTACCGGTATTTGCATCAACGACCTTGAAGGATGTTGCCGCAGGGTCTGCCACATAGGCGTATTTGTTGTCCTGTGGGCGGAATCCGCTCTGGTTCACGCGGATGGGACGCCTGTTATAGACGTTCAGGGAGTCCAGGTATCGACGGTCGCTGACCTTGTCCGTACGGTCGATGGCCGGCAGCTGAGCTGCTGCGAACTCGGTGAGCAGCAATCCCAAGATAACAGATACAAAAACTGTATTTTTCATACTTTATCCAAACACTTGTAATTAAAAAACTAGCCGGCTTTCACCGGCTAGCTTTAAAGCTTGGCCCTATCTTTTGGCGCGCTTGAAACCAAATGTCTTGGTGGCGTCATCAGAGCTCTTCTGAACATCCCCCGTCCTTACGTTCGTTGCCGTTGACTTGAAGTCAAACTTGGCGATGTAGGCTCCCGTTGCAATCTTCTTGCCTGCTGCAGAAATCGGAGCGTCTCCATCCTGGGCAAGCCATTCCAGGCTTAGACGAAGGGTTCCATCTTCTGCTGCAACCTTACGAACTGTATTCGGTTCAATGCTAACGGTTTGCTTGTTGATGAACTGTCCCATATTGTCGTAAACGCTGAAGCTGAACTTCACGCTTACGTCGTACAGGTCTCCTCCAGAAACAGAGTCTGTCATCAGCAGGACAGGAAGGGATATTTCCAAATCAAAGGTAGGACCGCCATGAGCGTAGTCGCTACCGATATTCTTGGAGCCGACAGTTAGTATGCCGTCCATCAAGGTACCGATAGTTTCGGAATCGTCCTTCTTGTAGGAAATGCGGAAGGCTTCATCCGGTTCCGGCGGGAAGTTGCCGTATACGCTGGCATCGCCAGTAGACTTGCTAAAGCCGGTTTCCATGGTGACCTTGAATCTTGTGTTACTTGCGTCACCGGAAACGATTTTCCACGGGTTCCTTTCTGTGGGCAGGTTTCCTGCAGCATCCTTGAATCGAGCCTTTTCCATAGGGGCGAGGCGGATGGAGTCTGCGGTATGCACGGCATCGGGAGCGTCATCGAAGTAGATGTAGCTCTGTGTACTGCCATTGATTGTGACGCGGGTTGCGCTTTCGAGGTAAACTCCGCCAACGCCACCGCGTTTTCTTTCGATGTAGTAGAGGAATTCAGCAGAATCAGCCTGAACAGGTTCTGAGGTCGTGACCTTCAGGCGGTCAATTCCTTCTTCCACGGTGAGCTTTGCACTGACAATGACAGGAGCGCACTTGTCGTAGAGTGCTGCGGTATTTTCGTCGAAGAAACCTCCCAGAGGACCCTGACGCGGAAGAATCATGCCGTTGCCGTTTCGAGAACCGCCCGTCTTCATGTTGTAGGTGTCATCGGTCATAGCGATGCGGATGACCGTGTGTTCGGCTTGGACTGTATCTACGCCAATTTCCTTGACTCCCGGAATGAAGGTAGAATCCTGAGTTTTCTTACAGTTGGTCTTGATTGTATTTGGCTTCAGGTAATCGAATTCACGTCTGGTGCCAATGGAGTCTCCAAGAGAGTCTCGAATGACGACGTTTTTAAAGACGCTGTCCATCGTGTCTACGTAATCGCAGGATTCCTTGACAATTACGTTCCATGAACCTGTTGACGAATCAATTTCTGTAAGTTTCTTAAATATGGTATCTCCAGCGACGGTGTCGAGCATCCAGCCACCAGCAGGCATTGCAAATGCCTTGTAGATATCCGGAGTGCCCCAGTAAACGTCGATGGTGTCGAGCATGTCCTTGTCACGGAGCACCTTGGTAAATTCGATGTAGATTTCGTCAGGATTGCCATCCCCTTCAAAGTCGGTTATGGTTGCGAACTTTACAGGAACGGGGCGGACGGATTCAATGATTGTCACTGCTCCATTACAATCGGAAAGAGGATTAGTGGACATGTCTGCTATAGTGAAACCAGCCTTGACAACAGCCTTGTAATCCTTTGCCACAATGGATCCGTCATTGCCTTCAATAACGTAAAGCCAGCTCTTGCCTTCATCAGTTGTAGTTGCACTGATGACCTTGATCCCTTCTTGAGGAACTGAGGCTAAACCAGCTTCGGTCATTTTGGAAATTTCAAGGGGCCAGGTTGTTGTGGAAGACAGATTGACGGGCTCGGAGAACGCAATCTTGATTGTATCCTGGGGATTTGCTGCACGGTCCTCATTTTCAAGCATTGCTACACTGACAAGAGTTGGGAAAATGCCGTCAGTGATTGTTTTTTCGGCGGTTTTTTCAACGCCGGTTTCTGTCATGTAGATGGTGACCTTTCCTGTGGGGGCTGCATTTGTATACATCAGAGACTGGTCTAGCACAAATGTCGCCGTGGCACCAACAACAGTTGTTGTGGGCAAAACCTTCAGGCTTACAGCGGGGGCGTTCTTGGCGGAGTCTATGTCAACAACAACATAGTCCAGCTTGACACGGCTTCCATCAAACTGGCTTCCACTAAAGGTGATGGAGAGTACGTCTCCCTTAGAATCGCAATCGGTATCTGCGAGAGAAGCCAATTGGGGGATTGGTGTGGTTGGGTTGGCGTAGAAGGACTGTGCTGTAGAATCTTCAGGGTCCTCGACGTCAACATAGATTACGTAAACGGTATCGCCACCCAGGAGAGATATCTTCGGGAGAGACACACTTGCGTTATTTACTGCGGAAAGCCATTCGCTTTCAAAATATCCCAGGAGAGGATCGGTACGCTTCAGGGTAACCCTTGTTGTGTCGCCACTGCGGGAGTTGCGCAAGGTTACATTGATGCTTTCCCTTCCGTTGTTATCCTTGTCGCTGACAAAGACCTTGAACTTCATGGGATCTTCTTCCACAGGGCTAGAAACGGAGGATCCGTCTTCGCGGAGCAACTGAATCTTACCGGCGGTGCGGTCGCCCTTGCTGAACTGGACAAAGTAAGAACGATTAACAAAGGCGCAACCACCATTTTCCTGACATTCTGCACATTCCGGGTTGGGGCCTGCAAATACCGTGATATCAACCTTGTTTGTACCGATACTCATCTTGGCAGGAATGTCCAGAGTATAGCGACCGGTTGCTTGATCGTAGACTGCAGCTGTGGCGAGCTGTTCTCTCGTCAGGGCGACGCCGTTTACCCAAATATCAGTAATGTAACCGCTTTCAGAAACGAACGCATTTCCTCGGACATGCATGGTGCTAATGGTGGAATCAAGCTTGATGTAAGATCCGTTTGACACGTTGAACGGAGCGTCAAATGCCATTGTGATTTCGTAGTTTGCTCGCTTGGTAACCATTTCCTGGTAGGAGGGGCTGAATCCAGAAATAAATTCACCCTTGCGGTATACGGCGATGTAGGGATTGACGGGAGCTTGTTCTATGTCGCCCTGGTCTTTATCCCAGGCGGGAACACCTGCAAAATCTGCACCATCAATTTCTCGAGCGTGAGCTCTCCAGGTCCAGTCCTTTGTGTTCGGAATGATGAATCTCTTCTTTCCCGGAGTACGTAAGGTTTCACACATGTTGTTCTGATAAATACCAGAAGAGAAACCTACGTCAACACGCATACGTGATGAAGACTTGATCATGGTTCCACCCAGAGGGATTGGAATGTACCAATCATATTCGCCGGTCAGCGGGTTGTATGTGTCATCCAGTTTCTTGGGAACTGCGTGACGCAAGTAATAACGGAGGGAATCGTCAACATTTTCACCATTTCCATTGACGCAGGGTCTGTTAAAGCCTGCTTCGTCATAGGCCTGGCAAATGTCTGAGTCTATAAGCAGGGGGCAGGTGCCGGGCTGGTTGTTTTCGCCTGGAACAGCCTCGATTTGTTCTGGGGTGGCTGTCACGTAGAGACGGAGTTCAATATTGTCAAATGCCCTGTCTTCGTTATTGATAAGGTTCAGGTTCAAGAAATCCATTCCACCAAATTCATATTGGTAGACGCTGACGTCAAAGTTGTAGCGTGTTACAGGAGTGGTAAACTTAAGTGGCTGTCCCTTGTCGTTATTGCAAACGACTACACCATCACTTTCTACGCAGTAGAAATAGGTGGTTTTCTCGTTAAGCTTGCCGAATTTTACATAGTGGAAACTGGTGGGAATTCCAGAAATATCGGCTGTTCCAACGATGTCGCAATTGCCGCCGGCTGTACCTGGGCAGGTCATCTGGTCGTAGGGTTTTAACTCAGTGTCCCAGTAAACTTTCGAACCATATTGTCCGTTAGGAGTGTACCACATGACTTCTGCTGTATCTGCGGTCAGGTTGCAGATCTTGATGTTTTGCATGTTGGCGTCACCCTGGGGGCTAACAAGTGTCGTGAAGGAGAATGGGGTGCTGGTGCTGTCAACCAGCCACTTGGTTGTGTAGGCTTCACTGCGGGCGTTAACGGAAATGACCTTGAAATAATAGGTGGTTCCGTTTTTGAGCCCGGTCAGGTTAAATTCGTGATTTACGCTGTTGACGGTATCCTTTGCCGGAATGTTGAAAGGCCCGGTTTCGTTTGTGCTATACAGAATCATGGCTGGTCCGCGAACATCCTGGCCCACCTTGATAATTGCGTTGTCGTAGCCTGCATAGCGAATTTCGACCTTGATGTCAGAAGGTGCGCGGTTGCGGTCCTCTTCCTTGATGGCTGCGGAAGCTGCCGCAAGGAACATTGCCGTTGCGTCAATACAGGTTTCGGATTTAAAGTAGTCTTCCCAGCTGAGGGTAGAGGGCGTCCATTCGTTGTCGCCTTCGGGAGGAACACCACCGAAAAGTGCGCCTACAGGAGGCTTGTAGGAGTAGCCAGCGCCCGGCATATTCTTGCCTTCGGGGTTTGCTGCTCGATGATGGGGGTGGTTGTCGCTCTTGTCGCCCACACCGATCATAAAGGAAATGTCCCAGGGGTTAACGCCGAAGAGATAGTTCAACTGGTTAATGCCTAGTTGCTTCATCTTTGCGGAGTTCCAGGGCTGAACTCCCTTCTGGGGAAGTTTTACGCCTTCCAGATCCTTGGTCACGTCTGCGTAGGCGAAAACGTCAAAGATATTGCCAGCCTGATAGCGGTTGTAAATCCATGCCATCTGGGTTTGCATCTGGTACCAGAGGTCACTTGCGGAAACGTTCTTTGTTCCGTCGCTGGGATTAGGAATAGGAATAGATGTAGAACCAGAACCGGAACGAGCGGCTACGTTATTCGCAAGCATGAATGCGACGTTTTCCGCATACCAGAGACGGTCGTCATGGGAAATTCCAAAGGCTGTAGAGATGCTATCGTTCTTCAGAAGAAGCTTGTAGAAGCCGTAGAGGGCATAGGTTTGGACGTTTGCCCAGTCTGTGTTGCTGCTCTTGCGCATGCCGTCGCGTTTTGCTGCCATCCAGCCTCCGCGGAAGAATCCAACACCAGGTTCCTGATCGGTACCGATAGTCTTGTCTTCAACCGCGTCGTTTAGGTACTTCATATCCGGGTTCTTGGGATCATAGGTGCCGTAGTGAAGTGCGATTGCAGCAATACTGATATCGTCAATGTAGGAGTTGCTTCCGCTATAGGCGGGAGTGCCCCATTCACCCTTTTCCTTGTTGTTTACAAAGGAAAGACCATCACCGTAGGTCGGCTGGTCTAGAGCAAGGGCCCTTGCAAAATCGTATATGGCAATGGCGGCCATTTTACAGGAGTCTGCGAAGGCCTTGTCGTAAATTGCGTATTCCTTACCGAGGATGGCGAGGCCTGCAGCGATTTCGCTGGAAACGTTGGCGCCAAGTTCACCAAGACGGACATCTCGTTCATGCGGTCCGCCTCGGCCCTTTAGTGTTGCGGGAAGGGCGTCCTGGTTTTCCGGTCTGCCCCACCAACCGTGGTCTGCTCCGAAATTACCTACAGAAACAGGCATATTGTCTACGATGCCGCCAGCGATGCGATAAGCCCTCAAGAAGTAGTCTGCACCATGTTTTGCTTCGCGGAGAATGTCAGGGATGCCATCTGTATTTACGGTTTCTCCGTGATTATAGGCGTAGTTGTCATCGTCACGGTCCGGGTTGCCCGCTGCGGTAATTGCCAAAACCATGAATGCATAAGCCTGGGTATAGGATTCCTTCAGGTGGTCGCCGCAGTCGTACCACCCGCCCTGGAGATCGCCTTCCTTGGGAGAAATGACTGTAGTTGCTGCTCCTGCTGTAATGTTATTAACGACTGGACCGCCGCCATCCTTTGTGTGGCTGGGCTTGTGGAACCAGGATTCTGAGTTTCCGCTTCTATTGACGCCATAGAATTTCAGCAAAGCGTCGCGGACCATGGAGTATACTCTCGGACTGATGATGAATGTAGAGGATCTCTGCTTAAGAACCTTTATGCGGTAACGGGTGTCTAGGGAGAGGTTGCCTGCGACCTGCACCAGATTACCGATACAGACTGTACCCGAAGGTGCATCGGCAGAAGAGGTGTAGCGGCCCTGGTTGTTGGTGGCAGCGTCTGTGCCAGCCTTTATGTCCCAGGAAGATGTTGTGGTCAAGCCGGAGGATGTGAACGTTCCGCCAGTAGCAACTTCATTGTCGTTTAGATCGACAACGGAATACGTTTCGGTACAGCTTCCATCGGAAATGTAGTAGAACTGCATTTCCGGATCGTCCGGAAGGTAGCCTGCCTGGTTAACGCGGATTCGGCCAATGCGGAGATTCTGGGCATCACGGAACGCCTGGTTAAGGGTGTCGGGGATTAGACCGTTGGCGACGAAATCCTGCGGTTTTGCGCCAATAGGAGGCACGGTATTGTGTTTTTTGGCGTTCGGTACGTATTGGCTGAAACTCTGTACGGTTCCGCCATCGTCTGTTGCAGCAGTATCCCAGGCCATTGGCCAAATTGGACGAATGAGGTCATAAGGAGTTGGCTGTTCCTGCTCAACAGCAAACAATGCTGTTGCAAATAACAAGACGGGTACAACAAAAAACGGCATGAAGCCTCCTTTTTCAAAATCTAATCCCACTCACTCACTGAACAAGATAGTCATTTTTTTCAAGTCAATTTTTTGGTATGAAAAAAGATAAGGACTAAAATCCCTTTTTTTTATATATTTGCGGGTATGAAAGTGTTTGGCAATCTTACGAAAACATTATGGGTTGGGTCCTCGTGCTTACTTTTGGGACTTGCTGCCTGTGGCGGCGATGATTCCACGAGTGCAAAAGAACCCGAAAACGAAGCTGTTATTCCGAATTCGGACTCTGATTCTGTGGAAAGTTCCGCAGAAGAAGCTATAACTAGCAGCGAGACTTCTGATGCGCCTGCATCATCGGCATCTCGGCCTACAGTTCCGATGTCTTCCTCTGTGAGAAGCGAGTCTGTAAGCGACCAGGAACAGCTGGCTGAACCTAGTGGTGTTGTAAAGGGCACCTGTGGGCCAGAACCGAACGTGATTAAGAAGGGGGAATTTACCACCTGGAAATTCTACCGTGAAACAGGTGACCTGTTCGATGCCATTATGTCTCCCTTTGTGTGGACCTTCCCTGAACTTGAAAAGACCATTTCGGGTAATGGTAAGAATAAAGTTGATATGCTGTATCCTGAGTCTGGTGTCTATACGGCAGTCTTGAATGCAGATGGAACCGAGGCACTGTGCGATCCCTTGCAGGTTCAGGGTGTTCCTATTGTGGTCAAGTCCTGCTCTCCTGATAAATTAAGCGCACTTGTGGGTGAAACCATAACCTGGACTGTTGATGCCGAGTCAGAAGCAGAATTGATTGGATATCAGTGGAGTTCTGAGACCGGTTCTATAACCGGAAATGGCGTCTCTGCATCCATTGTGGCTGAACCTACGATGCATAAGAAAAAGGTTTCTGCAGTTGTGACGGTGATTAATGCCGATAAGACCAACGAAGTTCATGTGTGTGACGGTGTTGATGTTGTTGACCCAGATCAGGTTGATATCACGTTGACTTCCGGGGCTCAGGATTCTACATCGAATCTAATACCGGCTGGAGGAACCCTGGTTGCTCAGATTTCTCCGTCTGTGAGTGTCTGCACTAAGCTGATTTGCAATATTTCCGGCCAGGGAGTGATTATCGCCATCGATGGCGAGGAGAAATCCTATGACTGGAGTGCGCAGGTTGATGTTGCTGGCTGTGCTCCAGGAAAGAAATTTACCTTGAGTGTGTCTCAGCAGGCGCTTTGCTACGTGTCACAGTAATCTACAGTAGACTGTAGCGGTGCGGCGGTCAATGAGGTCTATGTCTGTCGCGCTAAAGGTCGATAATTTGGCTGGACGGCTATGTCGCCCAGCTTTTTTGTATAAAGAAAACCACCAGCAAGGCTGGTGCTTCCGTAAAAGCCTTCTGGCGGTCATGAGATAATGGTGAAGAAAGTTCTTTCTTTAGTCATATTCTCGTTATTACATACTTGAAGAAAGAAAATAGCTGGTGCAGTACCTAAAAAATGGCTTTGCTGCAAAGGTTTACATACTAATGAATTGAAATTTTGCAATGCGGTATGTAAAAAGATGGGAGAAGATGTGAGACAATCGATTTTTTTACAGCGGATTACATACCTGGAGGTAGAAAATGTTTAACGCAGTATGTAAGGAATGGCATTCCTTTCGCGGTTGCCTTTAACATTTAAGCAGAAATTACATACTTAAAAGGCGCAGGAAGGTCGTTTAGTATGTAATCGTTCCTGCAGGTGGCTGATTACCATGCGCCCCTTTGCGACTTTGCATGTTGATTGTATTCAAGGGCTACGCCCGTATATGAAGAACCATCGGCGGAGGGTTACTTTTTGCTTTGAAAAACTTAATGGTAATAAAAAAAGCCCCGGGCATACCCGAGGCTTTTTAAACTTGTCTGTTAGACTAGAATCAGTCCCCAGTGAAGATGATCACGAGAACAGATGCAACGAATGCTGCAGACACAATCAGGAATTCCCAGGGGTTTTCCATGATGGTGGTCTTGGGGGTTGCGCCCATGGATTCGTTTTCTGCCTTGGCCTGTTCTTCGGCTTCAGCCTTAGCCTGAGCTTCGGCAGCCTTCTTTTCTTCTTCAGCCTTGGCGAGAGCGGCGCTGTCTACCGGGGCTTCTTCAGGCTTGGCTTCCAGAACTTCAGTCTTTGCGGTGTCGGCCGGAGCGGCTTCGGCTACCGGAGCAGCTTCAGCGGCGGGTGCTGCTTCAGCAGGAGCAGCGGCGGAATCTGCAGCTACGGGAGCGGCTTCGGCAACCGGTGCAGCTTCAGCGGCGGGAGCGGCTTCGGCAGCGGGTGCGGCTTCAGCAACCGGAGCAGCTTCAGCCTTCGGGGCTTCGGCAGCAGGGGCAGCGGCGGGAGCCGGTGCAGCATCGGCAGCGGGAGCGGCTGCTTCGGCCTTCGGGGCTTCGGCGGCAGGTGCTGCGGCCGGTGCAGCGGGTGCAGCAGCAGGAGCAGGTGCTGCTTCAACCTTTGCAGGAGCGGCGGCCGGTGCGGCAGCAGGGGCTGCGGGAGCTGCAGTTTCTGCAGCGAAAGCAATTGCGGAGGCAAAAACAGTTGCCATCAAGAACTTTTTCATCATGGTGTTGTCCTTTCGTTTTAAAACTTTTACTGCGAAAAAATAATACTTCTACGGGTAGGGAGACGAATTTTTTTTGAAAAAAGTTCAAATTATCCCCAGAAATAAGGTTTTTATCCACTTTTTTTGCATTTGGAGGGGTGGCGGAAGACATTTAGGCGGGTCCGGCGACCGAAGGAAGCCGTTCGCCCTTGGGTGGCCTGCCGTTAAAAATGGCTGCAGCCAGGGGAGGGCTCTCCCCTTTTTCTCTTTTTTATGTAATTTTGCCATCGTAACACTAAATCATAGGTGAAGGTCTTCGTAAGACTTGCTCAAAGCGGCAACGCCGCGACCTCATCGCTCAGAGGGAGCACGTCGTGCGACCGGCCTCATTACTTAAAAGAGGTAACCATGGAATTCAAGTACGAAGCCACCGTGCAGCACACCGGTGATACCACTGAATATGTCAATCTCGGCAAGGAAGGCGTTTCCGTCGCCGAATTCGAAGGCAAGAAGATCCTGAAGGTTTCTAAGGAAGCCCTTACCAAGATCGCCCAGGCCGCTTTCGAAGAAGTCAGCTTCCGCCTTCGCCCGGCCCACACCGCCAAGGTGGCCAAGATCCTCCAGGATCCGGAAGCTTCCGACAACGACAAGTTCGTGGCTCTTACCCTCCTGAAGAACGCATGCGTTGCCGCCAAGGGCGTGCTCCCGTTCTGCCAGGACACCGGTACCGCCATCTGCGTCGCCCACAAGGGCCAGCAGGTCTGGACTGGATGCGATGACTTCGAGGCAATTTCCGAAGGTATCTTCAACGCCTATACTACCAAGAACCTCCGCTACAGCCAGATCGCTCCTCTGACCATGTACGAAGAAAAGAACCCCGCCTGCAACCTGCCGGCTCAGATCGACATCCACGCCGAAGAAGGTGCCGACATGAAGTTCCTCTTTGTTGCCAAGGGCGGTGGCTCTGCCAACAAGACTTACTACTGGCCCATGACCAAGGCCCTCCTCACCCCGAAGAACCTTGAAAAGTTCATCTCCGAAAAGGTGAAGACTTTGGGTACTGCTGCTTGCCCGCCGTACCACCTGGCCATCGTCATCGGCGGTACCTCTGCCGAAATGAATACCCACACCGTTAAGCTGGCTAGCTGCGGTTACTACGACGATCTTCCCACCACTGGTTCCGAAGGCGGCCGTATGTTCCGCGACGTGGAAATGGAAGAAAAGGTTCTCCACATCTGTCAGAAGACTGGCATCGGCGCTCAGTTCGGCGGTAAGTACCTGGTCCACGACGTTCGCGTGATCCGTTGCCCCCGTCATGCTGCAAGCTGCCCGGTTTCCATCGGCGTTTCCTGCTCTGCTGACCGCAACATCAAGGCTAAGATCGACGAAAACGGCCTCTGGCTCGAAAAGATGGAACACAATCCGGAACAGTACCTGCCCAAGGGCGAAGCTGTGAAGATCGCTGATCCTGTGGAAATCGATCTGGACCGCCCCATGAAGGATGTTTGCGCAGACTTGACCAAGTACCCGGTTGCAACCCGCTTGAACCTGAAGGGTACCATGATCGTGGCTCGCGATATGGCTCACGCAAAGATTGCTGAAATCTTCGACAAGCAGGATGCTGGCCAGGAACTGACCGATGTGGAAAAGAAGGTTCTGGAAGTTGTTTCCAACCATCCGATCTACTACGCCGGCCCGGCCAAGACTCCGGAAGGCATGCCCACCGGTTCCTTCGGTCCTACCACTGCTGGCCGTATGGACCCCTACGTGATGCGCTTCCAGAGCAAGGGTGCCTCCATGATCATGGTGGCCAAGGGTAACCGTTCTCAGGACGTTACCGACGCTTGCCAGAAGTTTGGCGGCTTCTACCTGGGCTCCATCGGCGGTCCGGCTGCAATCCTCGCTGAACAGAACATCCTGTCCAACGACATCGTGGCCTTCCCGGAACTGGGTATGGAAGCAATCCGCAAGATCACCATCAAGAACTTCCCCGCCTTTATCTTGGTCGACGATAAGGGTAATGATTTCTTTAAAGGACTCTTATAATCGTCGCCCAAGCGGGGGCCATGCGCACTAAGCACTAAAGTGCTAAGTGCTGTCCGCCCCGCCTTCATCCTCGTTGATGACAAGGGCAACGACTTCTTTAAAGGCCTCCTTTAAAGAACAAAGTGCCCGTCGCCAAGCGTAAGCGACTCGTATTAACGAGTCGTTGAAGCGCGGAACACTTGATTTCACATGTTCTTTCTTGCTGTAATCAAGTGTGGAGTCATTATATGGCAACGACTTCTTTAAGGGCTTGCTGTAATTGACGACGCGCGAAAGCGCGGTGTCATCCTGAGCGGAGTGCCGCAGGCACGAAGTCGAAGGATCTGGCAGTACTGCTGGATGCTCGGTCATAGCCGAGCATGACAATCAAAAAATTAACCCCGTCGGTTCGCATTTGCGCCGGCGGGGTGTTTTTGTTTTGTGAGCCCGAAAGCTCAACATTCTGCTAAATGGCGTCCGTCGGGATAATTCTGTTGTTCAAAATGTGAAAAAAAGGACAAATGTTGACGAATCTTTTTTTTTTCTTACATTGACTTTGTAACATTTTTTTAAGAGGCCCCCATGGCAAAGATTAATTTTTTCAAGACCGCCGTCGCCGCTGCTGCATGCTCCATGCTGTTTGCTGCCTGCGGTGACGATTCCAGTTCCTCATCAAAGCCGGAAACCAGTGTTGAATCCAGTGCCAGCGAAGATGATGGTTCCAGCACCAGCAAGGATGAAGTAGTCTCAATTTCAGACAAGTCCATTTCTGGCGTTTCGCAGAAGGGTCCCTTTGTAACGGGTTCCACCGTTACCCTTTATGAACTGGATAAAAACTTCAAGCAGACGGGTAAGAGCTTTGCCGGTGATATTGCATCTGATGATGGCGCTTTTAAGATTGATGCTGTAGAACTGGCGAGCCAGTATGCATTCTTGAAAGCTAATGGCTATTATCGCAACGAAGTGACTGGTAAAAAGTCTGCTGGCACCATTACCTTGAACGCCATTACTGACTTGAGCGATCGTGAAAAGGTGAACGTGAACCTGCTCACCCACCTGGAATACGAACGTGCCATGTACCTTGTGGAAAACGATACTCTCAGTGTTGCCGAAGCCAAGGCCCAGGCGGAAAAGGAAATCTTCAAGGCCTTTGGCATTGAGGGAAATTTTGATAATTCCGAAGACCTGGATATTTTCAGCAAGGGAGAAGGCAATGCTGCACTTCTTGCGATTAGCGTGCTTATGCAGGGTGACAGAAGCGAAGCTGACCTTACAGAATTTTTGAAGAAGTTTGCAAGTGACATCAAGGAAGACGGAACCTGGGACGATGAAGAAACCAAGATTGCCTTGGCGGATTGGGCATTGCAGGCTGATGCCGACGGAAAACTGGATTCCATCAAGGAAAACGTGGCAAGTTGGAATTTGGGCGAAGTCCCTGAATTTGAAAAATTCATGCGTGATTTCTGGATTTCCGTCTACAAATTCGGTGCTTGCGAAGAAAAGAACAATGGCGAGGTTCTCGGGGTTTCTGAGAAAGGTAGCAAACTTCGTGGCTCGTTGGATGTGAAGGCTATCTGCAGGGAAGACGGTTGGGCTCCGGCTACATTCCTTGAAATGGATACCTATGGGTTGGCTGAAGATGCTTTCGAGAGTCACGTGTTCTGGAAAAAACATGGCGATGTTGAATACCGCTATGTTTACGATGTTGTGCAGAAGAAGTGGCGTGAAGCTTATGATTGGGAAAACCTAATGGTTGGCCCAGATTCCTTAGATAATATTTTAAAGTTAAGTACGTTCCTCTGTGAAGGCGACAGTATTGGCGGGTATGCGGTCATTGCTTATAAGAAGTCTGCTACGGATGGTCGCGATTATGAAAGTTTCTTCTGCGTTTTTGATCAGCCGATGGAAGGTAGGTTTGACGAGTTTGGAAGACTGGAAACATTTGAACAAACGTTGTGTGATCCACATGTCTATAAGTGCACTGAATCTGGCTGGGAAGAACGTAAAACACCAGCATTTGCGTCTACGATAGATGGACCGGCTATTTTGGAAGCCGCCGCTTATTATGCGAATGTTGATGATCTTTCTGATGGTCGGCTTGTCTACGTTCCTCAAGTAATGAGGTGGATTAAGTATGATGAAGAACTAGGTTGGGATTTCGATTGGGATGACCATTGGTTTGTTACGAATTTGGATCGTTATTACGCTGGTTGTACTGCGAAAAAAGCTGGTGATATTCTTTTTGTAGATGATCACTATGTGATGTGTGAAGTTTGGCAAGATTTTAAAGGGACGGCAGATAAACGCGAGTACGATAAAAAAATTTATTCGTGGAGAGGGGGTTCTGAAGAAGAATTGTTTGGAAAAATTTGTACCGAGGAAAATTTAGGCGAAGAAGCCGAACATGAACAAATTGTTCATGAAGGCGGGAAAGAGCTGAAAAATGTCTATAAGTATGTCTGCGCTAGTGATGGTTGGGAAAAGAAAAATTAGTTTCTTTGAACAGTTAGATTAGTGCTATTGGATATCCAACGCCCCGTCGGTTCGCATTTGCGCCGGCGGGGTGTTTTTGTTTTGTGAGCCCGAAAGCTCAACATTCTGCTAAATGGCGTCCGTCGGGATAATTCTGTTGTTCAAAAGGCGGAAAAACGTAGACGGAATCGTTTTTTTTTTCTTACATTGGTTCCGTAACATTTTTTTAAGAGGCCCCCATGGCAAAGATTAATTTTTTCAAGACCGCCATTGCCACGGCAGTATGCTCTATGCTGTTTGCTGCTTGCGGTGACGATTCCAGTTCTTCCCCTAAAACGGAAAACAGTGTTGAATCCAGTACCAGCGAAGATGATGATTCCAGCACCAGCAAGAATGAAATTGTTTCCATTAGCGACAAGGCCATTTCGGGTGTTTCCCAGAAGGGCCCTTTTGTGACGGGTTCCTCAGTCAAGGTCTTTGAACTTGATGAAAACTTCAAGCAGACCGGTAAGAGCTTCACTGGCAAAATTGAAAAGGACGATGGTGCCTTTGCCATTGAAAGTGTTGAACTTGCAAGCCAGTATGCAGTGCTTGAAGCAAGTGGTTACTACCGCAATGAAGTGACCGGTGAAAAGTCTGCAGGCACCATTACACTGAATGCTATTACTGATCTGAGTGACCGAGAAAAGGTGAATGTAAACTTGCTCACTCACCTGGAATACGACCGTGCAATGTACCTTGTAAAGCATGATACCATGAGTGTTGTAGAAGCCAAGGCCCAGGCAGAAAATGAAATTTTCAAGGCCATTGGCATTGAAGGCGATTTCGGTAACTCCGAAGACCTGGATATTTTCAGCAAGGGCGAAGGCAATGCGGCACTCCTTGCAATTAGCGTCCTTATGCAGGGTGACAAGAGCGAAGCTGAGCTTACTGAATTCTTGACAAAGTTTGCAGGCGACATCAAGGAAGACGGAACCTGGGATGACGAAGCTGCCAAGGTGGAATTGGCTGACTGGGCTTTACTTGCGGAAACAAGCGGAAAGCTTGATTCCATTAGCCAGAATGTTGCCTCTTGGAAATTGGGTGAAGTTCCTGAATTCAAACCTTTGATAAATACTTTCTGGGTTAGGGTTTATGGCCTAGATGTTTGTTCTAAGGAAGTCGAAGGTAAGGTTGTCAGTAACCCAAATTCTAAAAGCAAGTTGAATCCCGATACCCGTTTTATTTGTAAGGCGGGAGAGTGGGCTGAAGCTTCTGACTTGGAAAAAGACACCTATGGTTGGGACCCCGGCATTGTTGGAAAACTTCACGCCAAAGAAGGTCGTTTCACGAAGACTTGGTACGTATACGATTTTAAGACGAAAGAGTGGCGTTTACCCAAAGATATGGAAATTGATACTGATGATCATAGATCAGTCCCGGTTGGCGAGGTACAGAGTTTTCATCGAATTTGCACGGAACTGAGCGAGGGCCAGCCCTTGTTGGTTCTCTATGAACAAAAATTTAATAGCGATTACTGCACAATAGATGATGTTTCTGGTGATACAATTGCGTACAATTGGGAAAACGGAACATACGAAGTACCATCATATAATTTCCCGTGTGAAGCTCGTGCATTTATTTGTAAGGACTTGGAATGGGTTGAGGTTGATGTTATTGAAGCGTCTCTTGATACACTGAATGCTCGTTTAAAGTCTGTCCAAACGGAATCTTATGACGGTGATGGATTTCTTACTTCTTTGAATCAGTGGTATAAATATGATGCGAAATTGGGTTGGACATTTGCGAATAAACTCGATGTAGCCATTAAGTCTAAGCTTGGGTCTGAAAATAATGAAGTTGCTGGCTGTACGGAAAAGAAGGCTGGTGATGTTCTTTCTGTTGATGATTACTATGTGTTATGTGTAGGGGCGCAGGGATTTACATGTTCTGCAGGAAAATGCGTATATACTGAAATATATTACCATTGGGAAAGTGATTATGAAGAATCAATGTTTGGAAAAAAATGTAGTGAAGGAAATGTGGGAGAAGAAACAGAATTGGAACAGCAAGTTTATATAGAAGGAACTGATCATGAGGTTCGGACGATTGTCTATAAGTATGTCTGCACTAGCGATGGTTGGGAAAAGAAAGAGTAATCGCCATTTTCGGCTGAATTAATTCAGCTGAGAAATCATTAACGCCCCGTCGGTTCGCATCTGCGCCGGCGGGGTGTTTTTGTGTTTTGAAAAGACGAAAATACGTTTTTTGGGGTACTAAAATGCAGTCTTTCGCTTGTTTAGTACCCTGATTTGTGGACAAAGTAATGAAAATTTGGTGTTAATTTCTAGAAATTTATGAAATCAGGGGACTAAATGATGCTGTTAGGTGTTTCTAGTACCCTGTATGATTGAAGGATAGCCTAATGTGGTGCGTACAAAGTAATTTTTAGGGTACTAAATGAGCTCTAAACCTTGTTTTAGTACCCTATTTTCTGCTAAATGGCGTTTTTTAGAAAGAATTTGACTGTTAAATCACTTTCTCGGTCACAACCCGCCATTCGCCGGGCTGCAGATCGCCAAGGGGAATGTTCCCGATTTTCACGCGGACCAGACGCAGGGTAGGGAAGCCCACGGCGGCTGTCATGTGGCGGACCTGGCGGTTTTTGCCTTCGATTAAAGTCAGCTCCACCCAGCTGGTGGGAATGCTTGCGCGGAAACGGACCGGTGGGTTGCGGTCCCAGATCCAGCTTGGTGCGGGTACGATGCGCGCGCGGCAGGGCTTTGTGTGATACCCCTTGATGTCTACACCGGCGGCGAGGCGGCGCACGGCTTCTTCGGTAATTTGTCCGTCAACCTGCGCCAGGTATGTTCGTGGGTGCTCGAACTTTGGGTCCAGCAATTTCTTGATGAGCTTACCGTTGTCGGTGAGCAACAAGGCGCCTTCGCTATCGTGATCCAGGCGGCCTGCGGCGTAAACTCCCGGCGGAAAGCCGAAAGTATCCAGAGCGGGGTGACCCGACTCCGGCGTAAATTGGCTCAAGACGCCAAACGGCTTGTTGAACAGAATGACCTTGGACATTTCTTTCCAATATAGAAAACTGTGCAGGCCGTAGCGCGATGCTGCTGTTTTATAAAAGAACTTGCCGCTTACCCAAAAAGAACCCCGCCGGTTCCGTAAGGAAGGGGCGGGGCATTTGTGGTTTGGTTGGTATGGAGTAACTTGTTCGTGGTTTAGCGGACGTTGATGGTCTTGCTCATGGCGCCGACTCGGACCAGGTAGGTTCCTGGGCGGGGGAGGCTTACGTCAAAGTTGTTGGTCTGTACGAAACCAGCGAACAGGAGACGTCCCTGCATGTCGAAGATGTTCAGGGCCTTTCCGGAGATGCCGTAGACAATCAGGGTGCGACCAGAGACGGAAATATTAAGTTGTGGCGGGACAGCTTTGTTGAGCTTCTGGGGATTTTCCTCGGTGGGAGCCTTGTTTGTGTCCTTTGTGCTGGAAGATTCAGCTTCGGGAACGTTGGCGTCGCTGCTGGAAATTTCGCTGGCGTCGTCGCTGGAGCTTACTTCAACTGTATCGCTTGAACTTGTTGTGTCTGCGTCGCCTGTTACGTCCTGAGAACTGGAAGAAATTGTGACGTCTGCGCTGCTGGTCGCGGCTGCCTGAGAACTGGAGGCGGGGGCGGCCGTGGTGCTACTAGAGACTGCTTGAGAGCTGGAAGAAGCCGTGGGGGTGGAGCCCGCTGCAGTGACGGTGAAGGTTCCGCTCTTCGTGGCGGTGGTGCTGCCGCCTGTTGTGGCAACAGTCCACTTGTAAGCCTTGGCCTCGGCAGTTGCGGAAACCGTGCCGGAGATGTAGAAGTCGGATCCCTTCAAGGTGCCAGTGACTCCTGCGGGCAGGCCGCTGACGGTTGCGCCCGTGGCGCCTTCGATGGTGAAGTAGAGTTCGTCAATGGGGTTGCCTGCTGCAAGTGTCTGGTTGGAACTGCCGGTGCCGTGCTTAGTGAGGGAGGCTGTGCCAGTGGAAGGCGCGATAGAAGAACTGGAAACCTTGGCGGAAGAACTGGAGACTGTCACCACGGAACTAGATGATTTCGCGGAACTAGAAGAGGTTACTGCTGGTTGGGAGGCGGAAGAAACGGGAGTCACTTCGTTGGATCCTGGAGCAGGGAGAGTAGGACCTGCGTAAGACTGGATGGAGTCGCGGAGTGCGTAAGCCTTCGCTTGCGTGCTTACGTCGGTGATGGGCATCTTGTATGCGGGGGTGAATGCAGTTCCCTGGCCAGCTGTATTACCAGAAATTTTTTCGTAGTAGTTGCCAATCATGGAAACCTTGGCGTCTTCCTTTGACTTGTTGTTATAATCCAGAGGGTTCTTTACGCCGATGAACACATTGTTTTCCACGCGGATGTTTGCCTTCATGCCGGCACGCACGCAATAGCTTGCAGCGCTGCTGGTGTAGAGGTTGTTAACCACATGGACCTGGCCAAAACGGACGCGGGGCATGCGTTCTTTTACGCCATCGCCCCACCAGTTATGGTGCGCTGTGATCTTCAGGGCGTTTGCGTCTGCGGTCTTGGAGTCGCTGTTGCCAAACAGGTTGGAGAACTGATGGTTGGTGGACTTGGAAGTGTAGGTAAATTTGCTCCAGGAAACGGTAATGTAGTCGGACTGGTTCACGATATCCATGTTGCCGTCATGGCCGTCGTAGACGTGAACGTGGTCGATCCACACATTCTTGGATTCGTGATTAATCTGGAGACAGTCTTCGTCGTCTTCGTCCACGGCGCCCACGCCCTTTACGGAAATGTTTCGAATAATCACGTTCTTGGAACCAGAAAGCTTGATGCCGCTGCCCTTAGAGGGCTGGGTGATGGTGACTCCCGGATAACCGTAAAGAGTTACGTTGCTACCCACTTCCACGGTACCGGCATATGTACCCGGCTTAATATAAATGGTCTTGTTGCCGGCCTTGGCGTAAGACTTCAGATCGTTTACGTTATCCACGGTGACCGTGCCGTACTTTGCTCCGCCAGTTGTGCCTCCGTTCTGGGTGGCCCAGCCTGTAAGAGGCAAGTTCGGGGCGTATGCTGCGGAAGCGGAAGCTGCGAGGACTGTTCCCAAAACCAATCCAGCGGCGATTTTTGTCAATTTGTTCATATCACATCCCTTTTTAAGTTTAAGAACATTTTCATTCATGTTCTCAAATTGTTTCTTAAAATATATTTTAATAAAATGAAAAGTCAATAGAATATTACTGAAATTTTTAATATTAATCCTGTATAGTTGTATTTTTATGTTCTCAAAATTTTGAGAATACTTGATTTCATTCAGCCAAAATGCTGGATGTTTCGGTGGTCTAGCCTGATTCGCACAATTTTCTTACATTTTACACCGAATTTTACACCTGGGGCGAGGTGCCCCAAAGGGTCTAGCATGAATAGAACGCTTAAATTTTCTTTGGTGACCGCACTAGCCGTGGCTGGAACTTCAATGTTCGTCGCTTGTGGTGGCGATTCCGGAACATCCAGTAAGAACAAGAATGCCGAAATTAACGATTACGCAAAGTTGCCCAGCTGTACGCTGAAGAATGATGCTGAACGTGCGTCTGTCAACGACGATGAAAATGTCTATGTCTGTAAGGACAGTAAGTGGGAAATTCTGGATACCAGTTTTGTTGCTAACGATACTGCAAAGACCCTTGATGACATTCCGAACTGCGCTGATGAACAGGATGGAAACTCCTATTATATTCAAAAAGTTGGTGTAAACTACATTTGCGAAAACAACCGTTGGGAAATTGTCATCGTGAAGAAGGAAGAAGCCAAGTCCAGTTCCAGCGTTGCCTCGGGTAAGGACGATTCCAAATCCAGCGGCAGTACCGCCAAGAGCAGCGCCAGCAAGGACCCGGACGTCATTCCGGGCACTGACCCGGAACCTCAAGGCGGTTCTTCCTCTTCCAGCGCAAGTAAGGACGAAGCCAAGAGCAGTGCTAGCAAGGATGACGCTAAGTCCAGCGGCAGCACTGCAAAGAGCAGTGCCTCTACCGGCAAGTCTTCTTCCAGCATTGCCGCAAACAGGGATTCTAGCTCCTCAACGACAAAGAACTCCTCGTCTTCTAAGGCGGAAGATGCCGTAGCATCCTTGGATGACCTTCCAAACTGTACGGCAACCCGCTTAGGTGAAGTTTACTACGTCACCTCTGAAAAGTCTTCTGTTATCTGTACCGAAAATCGTACCTGGGAAAAGGTTCTTGATTGTGGTGGAAAGACCTATGG
Source organism: Fibrobacter sp. (assembly GCA_045616805.1). Taxonomy (GTDB): domain Bacteria; phylum Fibrobacterota; class Fibrobacteria; order Fibrobacterales; family Fibrobacteraceae; genus Fibrobacter. The sequence goes on along the minus strand of JAZLHK010000080.1, from coordinate 3,093 downwards.
TAGCGAAAGCTATTTCTGCGCAGGCGGAAAGGCTTATGAAAAGTGTGACGGCAAAGACTTTAATCCCGTTTACCAGAGGTGTGAATCTAGCATTATTGTCCGTAACGTAAAGAATGAATCCTCCGTTACCCACGCTTACGGCTATGAAAAGGTCTATTCTGTAGGAGACTCTGTTTATTCTGACTTTATCATGTTCGGTGAAGTGCTGAATCGTGGAGAGACGGGCTGCTATGAAACCGGAATGGCTTTTGGTAGTGAAATAGATGGCATATCTGAAACGATTATTTCTGATCCGTATTCGGAAGCTATGAAAAATTTCTTTGCCAATAGTAAGTCGGAAACTTTCGTTGACAGCTGCGACTATTATGCTAGGTATACCCGCAAGGCTAAGGTTTCGGAAGACTTTTCTTTTGAGGAATTCAAAACGGGCTCCAATGAATTTTACGCTGCATGGATGCTTGAACCTAATGAAAGTATCGGATTGTATGAACCGAGACCGGATGGTAAAATAATGTGTGGGGAAGGTATCGCTGCTGTAGATTTGAACGTCGAAAGGCAGTTCTGCTACAAGGGTTTTGTTTATGACCGTTGCGGCGGTTCCACCTTTGCAACCAGCGAAATCTACAATCCCAGGACCCATTCTTGCGTAGATGGCAAAAAGTCTGAGGGTTTTAACTGGAAAAGAGCTTCAAACGGTGTAGAATACACTTTGACTCGTAAGGGCAATCAAGTCGAGTACATCGAAAAAAACATCGGTTCCTCGCCATTCACCGATTACGGCGGATGTACGATAAAATTTAATAACAAAAAGGATTCCTTTTCTCCGGGATGGTTAGACTATATCTTGTCTTTAACGGACGAAGAACTCGTCGAAGAATATGGAGACAGAGCGGCTTGGTATAAGTTTGAGGCTGTTTCAAACAAAAATTTCGTAGACAGCTGTGATTACTATTTCAAGGTCATCATGACAAAAGAAATAGATAAAGATTTTGCAGAAACTGATGTGGAAAAAATTCTGACATATCTAGAAAATGATATTATAGAAGCAGATCTCGGCAGAGGCAGTTATGAGTTCTGCGCTCCTAGCACATCTTCTTCAACTGCAGAAGGACTGCACGATGTAGAAAAGACGTTCTGCTATAATGGCAGCATCTATGACCGTTGCGGCGGATCCTCGTTTAAAACTAGTTTTACGTACAATCCTTACGAATATAAATGCGTTGATGGAATACTGAAAAAATTGCTCATTTGTGGCTGGTACAAATATGATGAAAGCATAGAATTCTGCTACAACAACGAAGTTTATAAAAATGATTCTTACACTCCCTGTATGACTGACGATGTCATAACAGGAGCGGCATCCCTCAGTAGTGAATTCTGCTTTAATGGTGCTGTTTATAAAAAATGTGGTGCAGGTTATGAAGTAATGGTCGAATATAATCCTGACACGCAAATTTGCGAAAACTATAAAGTTGTGAATAAGTCTTCTAAACCCACATGCGGAACTGAAATTTACGATCCGACAAGTACACTTTGCGTTGATGGAAAACTTTACGACAAGAACTTGTATGAGTTGTGCAGTGAAACAGTTGTTGCTAAAAAGTCTTCTGAGTTCTGCTATGAAGGAAATACCCTCTCTCGTGAAGAATGGGGCCTGTGTGGTGAATCCGTTTATAAAATATCTGAGGAATTCTGCACCGCCGACAACAAGGTCGAAAATCTTTGCGGCGGAAAAACCTATAATCCTAGCGCAGAATTCTGTTCCGTTGACAACAAGGTTGTTGAACTTTGTGGCGGCGCAACTTATGACCCGGCAACGCAGTTCTGCTTTGAAGGCGATGCTTATGCAAGTGAAGAATATCTTGCCTGCAAAAATTCTAGCGGAGAGGTAGTCTCTGTTGCTGGTGAATTCCAGTTCTGCTTCGATGGCAAGGCTTATGATAATGCGACCTACGACGTTTGTAAAAATTCCGACGACGAGGAAACTGCGGTCTACAATAAGTCCACGGAATTCTGCTTTAATGGCGGAGCCTACGCAAGCGATTCCTATGCGCAATGCAATAATGAAATTGTGGAAAAGCTGGAAACAGGCGTGTGTGTAAGTAATGGCACTGACTCCATCTATGTGGAAATGCCTGAAGAACTTTACATCGTCAATGATCTCGTGAAAATGAAGACGTATAGTGTGTCGGGTTTTGTCAAGACGTGGACTGGTTCTGGACTTACTACTCCAACGACAGTGTCTCGATATAGAACTAAATTGATAGAAGATCAAGGCTATGAAGAAAGCAGTGTTGCCGGTACGTATGTAATGGCAGATGGTGCTTTTGAATATTCCATTGCTCTTGAGGTTAGTACCTTGAGAAATGGGAGAACCTCTGTTAAGGTCACTGCAACGCAAGCCCCTAAAAAGACCATTAAGGATTAATACGGTTGTTGCCCCGCAAGTTCATCGGCGGTTTTTTTTTGTTTATATAAAGTATGATTGATATCTATTCCCTTTCCAAAAATCCCCTGGTTTTTCAGAAGCAGCGTACCGTAACATCGGCGTACATTGATTCGTCAGGTAAAATCGGCATTGCCCAGACGGTGCTGATGATTCAGGACAATTTTACCGAGAATTTCGGGACCATCAAGCAGGATAACTTCTTTGTGAAGGAGAAGGGTGGTTATTGGGTTATTACCAGGGCCAAGTTCAAGTTCATGAAGCGTCCTTTCTGGCGCGACAAGGTGGTGACCACTTCCTTCCCTGCAGATAACGGGCTTATCCGTACTCATGAGAATACGGTGATTTCCACGGTGGATGGGGAGCCCATTGTATATGCAGTTCAGGAAGCCTGTTGCCTGGATGTTGAACGTCACCGACCCATGAAGCTGTCCGCAGTGGATTTCCCTACGGAAGGGTTTCCGGAACCTGTGATGGATGATTCCTTCGACAAGTTTAAGGATGAGGTTCTAGACTACAAGGAAGTTTACCAGCAGACAGTTCTGCCCCAGCATATTGACATGTCGCACCACATGAACAATATTGAATATGTGAAGTTGGCTCTAAATGTTTTTAGCATTGATGACCTGGAACAGTGTATGCCTTCT
>JAZLHK010000079.1:0-11668 GCA_045616805.1 Fibrobacter sp. | reverse complement strand
CCGCCCCTATGTGGAGGCTCTCCTATGAACGCTATCAATGTGATGCAGTTGAAAAACAGCAACACTTTGTCATAGGAAGCTGGACGAAAATTCCATTAGAGAAATTCTCCAGGAAATCGTTCAAATTGATTTAGACGACGGTTTTTCCTTCAGCATTAAAGGAATCGAAACGATTCGTGAAAAGAATCAATATTCAGGCCTTAGAGTTCATCTGAACGCAATTCTCGTCATGGGTGTCGCGAATACAAGGATGAAAGATTTCTTCGACGTCCATTCCATTTGGCAAATGCTGGCGAACGAAATCAGCGTGGAAACTTTAAGCACAGCAATAACCGAAACCGCAAATTTCCGTAACAATGCCGCAGTCTTGAACGAAGCCTCCGAAATTCTCCGCAGCATCAAGGACAGTGAGATTTTGGCGGAATATTGGCAACGCTATCAAAAGACCTTCCCTGAGGCAAATAGATATTCCTTTGCCGAGGTCTGTGCCACTATCGAAGCAATCGTAAAGCAAATTTCAACGGCCGATTAATCGGCAATGCATGTCTATAAAAATTGGGCGTTCCCCCAGCTTCGCCGGGGTCGGCCCTCTTGCGCTATCGACTCGCGAAGCGAGTCGTTCGTTCAGCCTCGCGCTCCTTGAAACTGCACAAGGCAAGCGCCGCGCGAGTCCGACCCCATACGGGCTGCGGGGCCTAACGCGAAAGCAATGTGGAACGGCTCTTGACGCAAATGCGAGACTGAGCCTCTTTTACAGCGCCTTGATTTCTTCGGGAGTGAGGCCAGAAACAGAAGCAATTTCTGCCAAAGTAAGTTTCCCCTGATCACGCAACGCCTTGACTAGTTCGCGCTTTTCTTCCTTGCGAGCTTCATCGCGTTCCTCTTCAAGCATTGCTTCAAAAGTCATGTAGTCGCTCCTTGTCTTGGGGTCCTTGTGATAGAAGTCCACCCTGTTCTTGATGGCCTTCGTTGCTGTCGATGTCGCCTCATCGGTGGCGAAATACTTCAGGTAGTCGCGAACGGCTTCGTCGGTTACCGATTCGTACTTGCTAAAATTACATAATTTGCTAAGGCGAGAGAAGCGACAAAATTTATTTTGTCATTTCCGAGCCGCACAAATTAGGAACGAAGTTCCCAAAAATCTTGTAAGTGAGGTCGCCCAGGGTCAGGGAATGGTCGTTCTTTTCGCGGTTCTCGAACTCGTAAATGGGGCGGTCCTTGCCGAAAATGTCCTTGGGGCAGAGGAAGACGATATACTGTTCCTTCAGCTCCTTGTACCTGTGGGAACTGCCGAGCGTTTCCGTGTCGCAGACGCCCTGGTAGTAGCGGGCGCGGAGCGGAAGTTCCTTGGTATCGACCATCTGCATTTGACGCCTACGGCGTCATCGGCTGCACTCGACCATGCCAAAATGCCGGCATTTTGGCGCGGCACTCGTTTGCACGATACTCCAGATCAAAAACGCGGCCGATGCCGTTGCCGTCTTCCTTGACCATGATGTCGAAGCGGACGCACTTTTTGTTGGGATTGCTTTGCTGGAAGGCCTCGCCGACGACGCTGACTTTCTCGATATCGACCTTCAAAAGGGCCTTGAGAAACGGCTTGGCGATTTCCTCGTCGCTGAAGACTTTTACGAACATGAAGTTGTCCCTGATGGTCAACTCCTCGATGGGCTTGATTTTTCTATTCATACTTTCCTCCAGTCGCTACAGGCTAAAAAAAGCGACGGTTTGATTAGTGTTCCTTTGTTCACTACTAAATTTATACAAAAGTTTGGGCGGTGTCAAGGCGGGGCGCGAAAAAATCTCACTTTGCAAACTATAGGCGACAGGGGGCGATGTTTTGGGCGTTGCCCTGGCGGGCCGGCCCTCTTGCGCTATCGACTCGCGATGCGAGTCGTTCGTTCAGCCTCGCGCTCCGTGCGACTGCACGAGTCAAGCGTCGCGCGAGTCCGACCCCATGCGGGCTGCGGGGCCTAACGCGAAAGCAATGTGGAACCGACAGGGATGTTTTTCTTGAAGGCTTTCATGTCGGCTTCCGTCGGTGTGTCTATGCAAATCTTGCGGTGTTGAAGGATGCCGATTTTGCAGTCATCACGAGTAAATTTTCCTTGCTGATTTTTTTAGACGCGGCTTGGGATTTTTTTAATGCTAAGGTTTCCATCCATCATCAGGCGAGGTTCAAGCTGTTCAATGCGGTAAAGATTCTCATCCTTTTTAACTTTATTTTTCATACAAACCCTTTTTGCAGTCTTTTTATTTTCATTGAACATATTGAACCTCTTTTTTTATTCCTTATCCATTACACAGCGGATAGGAAAGGCCGTTTTTTTGGGATAGTAAGCAACTTTAGTCAAAGTAGCCGTTTTTATGTATTTTTCATCAGTATAAATACGAAATCCTTTAGCCTTATCCGTTCCTAACATATCAACACCATAACCTGCATGAACACTATACCAGAACTCAGTTTGTTCACCTCTATATTTGAATGTTTTTTCGTCAATATACCCAGTTGCTAAAAGAGAAATTCCGGCCTGATTGGTTGCACCATTTTCATACCACCAAGAAGCTTTAGATAATGCTCGCCACAACACAGTTTGTCCAATGGCAGCATTCCATTCATCATAAGTTAGAATATGCCACCCATCAGGACAAATTCCCTGTTTGTGTATGATGCTTTTCCATCCATCGTTATTAACATCCGGATCCGGATCGTACCAAACAGTATCAGGACACGCAGGACTCGTCCCTACGGGTATGGTATCGCAGGCTCTCGGGAAACCGAAGGTTTCGCTCCACGTGTAGAGTCCACCAAAATAATGGTCGCAATACCATTCGTCATCATCGTAACAGTGCTTCTGCACCTCTGCATCGGAATTCTCACCCAATTTCACAAATGTGCCGTAGTTCAGGTTCTGGGCGAACATCGTCCGAGTATCGCCATACCCGTCAACGAAAGTTATCGTCTTATACACATACCCGTCGCGTTTATCCTTAAATTCGCCGTATTCCACATCGGGGTTGAACACGCTGTCAAGATTCGGATGGAACGTATAGTGTATTGACGTATCAACAACAACAACCGTACTATCAATAACCCAACGACCATTCTCACAATGGTCATATTGAATTGCAACACCTAACACGTCCGACTCTCTGGTTTCCCCATTTTTGCATGACCCGGAACTAGAGGAACTTGATTCTAATTCAGATGTGTTTCTCGTTGAACTGCTGGAATTGTCAATTTTTATCTTGGATGAACTGCTAGATCCTTCGCTATCGCTCAGGATGACACTTGATGAGGAACCAGGAATGACAGAAGAGGACGAGTCTCCGTTGCCGCTGGAGGAGGATTCTTCGTCCTCAACTGCGGAGCTCAGGGAACCGTTTTCGCCAGGAGCGCTGGTAGAGTTGGAGTCATCGCCGCAGGCGTTGAGCGCAACAGCAAGTGGAATAACGCTTCCAAGTGCAAAGGCTTTCAACAAACCGAACTTCATAAAGTTTTCCTCATTCTTTTACAACCAAATAGTAGAAAAGAACCAAGCAACTCCCGACCACCGCTTTCCCCAAACGCCCCACATTTCCCACGCGTTTTTAGCCGAATTTCCTATATGTAACACCCTGTTACATATAGGGCTTTTTCAGCGCGTTTGTAGTAAAAAAACTTCATTTCGCCTTGAAATTTTCGTGTTAAATCATGTCCACGATCAGATACGCCGCTATTACGATGGCGATCGACAGGAATGATGTGGAATAGGTGTGATGTGAGTCTATAACCTTTACAATTTCAAATAGTTATATTTATAAAACGTGCCTATCGGTAAATTGACGGGGTGTTATGAATTTTCATTTTTTTTCATTCAAACGGTATTTTTGTGCATTTTGCGTTGCCGTGCCTTTTTTCATGACGGCTTGCGGTGACAGCGGTTCCGACAGCGATTTCGAGGATCCCTCCGGTACGGACGAAATCTGCGAAGACGATTTTTGCGACAGTGAAAGTTCCGACAGTGATGGAAAATCTGCAGGAATGAGTTCCAGCAGTGCTGAAAGCAGTTCCAGTTTCCAGAAAAAGGAAGCTGACATTTCTGCAAGCAGTTACAAGGATTCTTCGCTGGTGGGTGTGAAATACAAATCCGATTTAGGAATGATGAACATCGTCAACGGCACAATCTACGATTCCACGTACAATCACGAATACAAGACGGTTAGAATCGGACCTTACGAGTGGATTGCGGAAAACTTGCTGGATGCTACCACCGCATTCGAGAATTACGACATGTGCTACGACAACGACCGTAACAACTGCAAGACCGATGGCCGCTTGTTCAGGGATTATACAAAGAACAATATGTGCCCTACCGGGTTCGTGGTGCCATCTTCTGCGGATTACAGGTACCTGCTGCGTGTCACGAAAAATCTTACCGATGCTGGGCTTGGGTTCAATCCCCAAATGGCGGGTTTCTGCAGGCGCGGTACCTTCGATATGGATTCGCTAGGTTGCTCCGACAAGGGTAAAAGGACTTACCTGCTGACAAACAACGACAGCATGTTTGTCGTTGGCAAGGATGGCAAGGCGCGCATGATGGAATCAGAGTTTTACGGTTTCTACTCGCTGCGTTGCGTCAGAAAATTGTCGTTTGTAGAAAACGAAAAACAGTTGCCCATTTGCAATGCCGAGACGGAAGATGACTTTGGCGATATTTTCGTGGCGGGTGCGGGCAAGAACTACTCTTGCGAAGGTGACAAATGGGTCAAGGGGAGCGACTCCGATTGTTCTTGGGGCGACCGCGGCGAACTTCATTACTACGGAGATTCGCTGTACGTCTGCAACGGCTCCTGGACGCTCGCCACAATGAACGAGGCTGGCGCTGCATGCACCGACCAGAACGATGGCGAGGTACTGGAATTGAATGGCAAGAAGTTTATATGTAAAGATTCCTCCTGGCGTGAACTCAATGCAGTTGAAAAATCCATTGGGCTTTGCACCGCAAAAAACATTGGCGCCATCGATACAATTCCCGCGAAGGATTCGCTGGAATATTACTACTGCGACACTACGGGCTGGCGCTTTGCGAAAATTGTCGATTACGTGGGCGACTGCAACGAAAGCAAGTTCTACAGTGTCTTTGAACTCAACGATATAAAGTACACCTGCCGCACCGACAGCACTTGGGAAAAGTTCACGACTCTCGAAAATTTCATCGGGCTTTGCACTCCTAAAAAATTAGGCGTCATCGACACCGTTAAAAAGGGCGAAAGCATCGACCCGTACTTCTGCGATTCCACCGGTTGGCGCGCGGCTAAACTTGCAGACTACACGGGTGCTTGCGACGACACCAAACTCAACAAAGTCATTAATTTCGGCTCAGTGTCCTACGCCTGCCGTTCCAACGGCGCCTGGACCAAAATGACCGCCGTAGAACAGGAACTGGGCATTTGCGAACCGAAAAGGTACAACGACATCGACACCATCGACATAGGCGTTTACGCCTGCGACAGTAGTGGATGGCACACCGCAGGCGTTAGCGATTACTACGGCAAGTGCACCGAACTCAAAATCAACACGATCGTGGATTATAAGGGAACCGGCTACGCCTGTGTAGAACCGCCCACCTGGACGCAAATCGACAACGCCACCAAAAAGCTGGGATTCTGCAACAAGGACATCCGGGGAATCATAAAGGACTACGACGGCACGCCCTACATTTGCGACTCCAAGTGGCGCACGGCCACCCAGGCGGAATTCCTGGCGGAATGCACCGAAGAAAACGAGGGCTCCACCAAGAAGTTCATCAACACAAGTTACGGCTGCAGGAATTTAAAGTGGATCAAGTTCAAAGCCGTCGACGATTCCCTCGGTTTCTGCTCCAAGAAATTACTAAACGAAATCAAGTCCACCGTCAAAAAAACATCGTACAAATGCCTGGACACCGGTTGGACCAAGTACACTCCGGAAGTCGCCTTTGGAAAATGCAACGATGGTTTCCGAAGCGAGCATAAAAATGAAATTTTTAAACTTGGCGACGAAGAGTATGTCTGCTGGATTACCGGTTGGCGTACTCCGCAGGCGACGCTCAAGTTGGAGGAATGCACCGCGGCCAAGGTGGGGACTTTCGAGGAGTATCTCGGAGACACGTACTACTGCTCTCCGAAGAAGAACTGGATAGAGGTGGTTGGCCCTGAACTTGAACACGGCCTCTGCGAAGATGGAAGAACCGATATCATCACCTACAACGGAAAGAAATACGGTTGTTTTCGCGAAGCTAAGAATTACGATCGAATTTACTACAATGTAGTTGAATTCAAGTGGCGCGAAGAGACTGAATTGGACAGGGCGATGGGATTCTGCCATAGTTTCGGCATGGAATGGAAAAAATACAATGGCCTGGACTATGTCTGCGATCGTGATCAAATGGGCTGGAAAAACAGCACCTTCTGGGCAATGTACACAGCCTGCGATGACAGATACCTGTATAAATACGGCGTAACCGTCGGTTTCAAAGATTCTCTATTCTACTGCGACGAACTCGTTGAACCCATTACCAGCGAATACGCGGGCTGGCACATAATCACCCCTATCGACGAAGAAAAGGGCCCCTGCCGTAAGGATATTTTCGAAGAAACTATCCTCTTTAATAGCCAGGAATACAAGTGCGGGAAGACTTATGATAGGCCGGACAGCGTTTATAGGTGGTTGCCGCAGAAATAGGAATAATTGAAGGTCGAAGCACACCCATGAAAACAATCTGCCTATTGGCGATTATATGGATTATCACCTGCGGTATGGATTGCTGCGGAGACTGTATGGATATGGATTATGGCTGTTGGCAGGATTCCATTGATCTATATGTTCGTGGACCAGACTCCGCCGATTCTCTACGAGTAATGTTATACGTAGAAGATTCTTTATTTTTTGATGAAAATGCATCCGAATTTTATGCTGACCACCATTATATAAGCAAAGATTTTTTTGACACGATTGTCTTGAACAAAGAAATCCTATTGAGAGTCGGAGTTTATTGTAACGACAAATGGGTTTGGAGCGATAGTCTAAAGTACCGCACAAAAGCTAATGTCATCAACGATATAGGTGTTTTTCCTCCAGACAATGGGAAATTACCCGCCAGAGAAAATGTTGCCTTCAGCGGCACTGCAATAGAAACTTGCCCTGAATTGCGTTATTTCATGTTTTCAAGATGGTCAAGAAAACCTCGCTATGAAGATTGCGAAGCAAGCGACTACTGATTTTTGGGCTGAAACAGGCTTTGGCGCCGCAGCTTTCTAATAGCAACTAAACAATCATTTCTCAGCAATACAACTTGGCTTGACATGGCCTGTAATTAGGCAATGTCAAGTCAATTCGTACGCCAAAGCCTTAGTTACAGCATCTGATTGTTTTTATCTTTTCCTTAGGGCGTATTTATGGAAAAAATGAGATTCCTATTATTTCTATCAATTCTTCTTGTGGCATGCCTTGCGTCTTGTTCTAGTGATTCAAATAGTTCAGGCCCGATTTCTGAATCTGGATGTACACCTGATAAGTGTCTGGTATATGCAGTATATTCTGTAGCAGGAATTGGTGACCAAGGCTATCAAGACCTTATTTACCATGGTGTAAATAAGGCCATGAGGAATTATCCTGTTTCTGTGGAAAATGTTCATCCAAATTCCTTAGATTCTGCAGAAAAGTACATCCAGACCTTTTTTGATGAAACAGAAAGAAATGACTATAAACGGAGACTGCTTCTTCTTTCGACAGACGAATACAATACCCTTTTTAAATCACATCCAAAATGGAAGCAAAGCGAAATCAATTCAATTCTTGTGATTGGTGGTAACAGGGACTCTATTGACGCATATGCCTGGGACATTTCTCTTTATGGAGCAAGCTACCAAGCAGGTCGAACGATATACGAATTAGGCCTAGACTCCGCGGGCATTATAGGAGCAAACCCCAAAACAAAGTCCGTGCGAGATGCAATACAGGGATTTGTTGATGGTTATGAAAAAGCTTCTTCAGAGACACTTGCCGGCGATGACCACATCGAATTTTTAGGAGATGACGAAGGAAAGGGTTTTGATGCGAAATTAGCATATCTAAGCGCCTCATACAACTATGAGAAGCGCTATTTTGACTTTATATTTCCTGTCATTGGAGGGAGCAGCATTGAAATTTACAGATTCATGAGGGAAATGCAGGACTCCATATCATTTTACAGCTGTGGCATGGATGTAAACCAGGAACACCTAGGTAACAACATTCCATTTTCAATTGAAAAAAAGGCGGACTTACTTGTACTTGACTTTGTTTCAAAATGGGCTTTAGAAGAAGATTTACCCAACAATTTCATTGGTACTCTAGATTCAAAATATGCAGACATTGTGGTTTCTAAAAATTACAGTGACTGGCAGCCGCATTTTGATAAGCATTTAAAAGAAGCACAAGACGCAGAACATTCGTATATAGAGAAGGCAAGATGAGACTGCTTATATTTCTTTTTTTTGCCTTGATCCTGAACGCATGTTCCGAAAATGTTTCCTCGGAGAATAACTCCTCCCCAAAAAAGGCATCCATAAAGGTCGCCGTCATTCTACCACTTGACGAAAGCAGTTCATTTTATTGGCACAATACGGCCGATTTGTTTGAAGAAAACCTAGAAAGGGCTCTTAAACGTTTAGTTTCCAATTCTTCAATAAAACTTGAACTGGAATGGTTTGACGAAAGTTCCACCAATATGGAGGAATTAGGTGAAATACTTGCAAAAAATAACGACATCAAGGCAATTATCGGCCCGCTGAAAGAAGATAAACTAGACAGCCTTGCGGGGTATTTGGCAATTTCAAACAAGGAAGGTTCAAGAAAAACCCTTATAGCGCCCAAAGCAACAGCCGCAGAAATAATACGAAAGTATGCGGGTGAAAAATGGTTTTTTAGCCTTACAGAAACAGACGTAACATTGAGCGAAACTTTGCTGTCAACAGCAAAGGCTATGGACGCAAAATCTGTATCTCTCTTAACATCAGGCGCAAATGAAGAAAAAACGTTTCTAGACTGGTTTGCCTTTCAGGCTGTAGAACTCGGCCTACAGATAAATAAAATTGAAAGCTACGAAGACATCTCGGATGTAAAAGCCATAGCCGAAAATTTCTTTTCTACGAAGCAGGACTTTGTAATATGCACTCCGGCAAATTATGTGGAAGCCATAGAAATACTAAAGGCTCACAAAAGCCAAAAATCAACAGCAAAACTTCTATTTGGCGAAAACGCTGTTAATCCAGAAATTCTTGAATTCCCAGAAGCAGATGGCCTTGAGGCAATATCTCCGGGAGCAAGCCCAGAAGGTGGTTTTGATGTAGCGTACTTGACAAAATTTGATACTTATCCAATAAGTGGTAGCGCCCAGTTTTACGATGCCCTTTTACTTGTTGCATTCACTCAAGCGAGAATGCTTGCTAGTGATGACAGTCTTCTTTTTGATGAACACCTGCAAAACCTTATAAAACAAAACAGCGATGCAAATAATTGGGCCTGGGAGCCATTTGCAATGTCAAGAGTTTTAGAGAAAATTCTAAACGGGCAGGCGAATATTGATTTCGGCGGTGCTTCAGGAAGACTGCTTTTCAACGAAAATAATTATTCTCTCAATTTGGAAACAATTTATACGCAATGGATTGTAAAAGATCAAAAATTCGTTCCTTTAAGTTATAAATCGGCATTTGGCAACGATCGAACAAATCTGGCGGTGTTTTCATACAAATGGATGTTCTCACACATTATACCGCAAATTCTGGAAAGCGATTCTACACGATATCTAAAATACGTACCACTGAAAGGCAATTATGCCTTACTCATTGCAACCTCCACTTCCTGGCCAAATTACAGGCACCAGGCTGATGTTTTTAGCATGTATCACAAGCTAAGGAAATATGGTTATGATGACGATCACATAATTTTGATCGCGGAAAACGATGTCGTATCAAGTCCGTTCAACCCTGTGCCAGGATCATTGATTGACTACAATGAAGAGTTAATCAGTGAAGGCCTAAATATAGACTACAGGATAAGTGAGTTAGAACCCCAGGATATTTTAAAAATTCTTTCTGGCCAAAAAAGCGAGCGACTGCCCCATGTTATTCAATCCGATTCTACTCAAAACATATTTGTATTTTGGAGCGGACATGGCGAACACGATAGTTTTTTATGGCCAATGAGCAGTTTTTCGTATGCCGATATGCAAACGCTTGTATCTACATTGTCAGAAGAGAAAAAATTCCGCAAAATGCTTTGGGTTGTCGAAGCCTGCTATTCTGGCAGTGTTTGTAAAGCTTTTGGCGATGTCGAAGCCAAAGGAACCTTGTGCATGACTGCAACAAATGAAAACGAAACTTCCAAAGGGTTTATGTATAATTCAGCATATGGAAATTTCCTAACAAATAGTTTCTCGTATAATTTCATGTCTATGCTTGACCATGCAGCAATTTCGTCGCATAACGATTCAGACATCTCGCTAAATGATATATACAATGAAGTTTATAAGGCTACACTGGGCTCTCATGCTTCTATTTTTAATTCCCAAAATTATGGAAATTTAACGTTAAATGGAATCAGGGAATTTTTAGTACCAAAACAGTAATCAAAAAAAACAAATATTGTCCCTTACATGGGGTTGAATCGTAAGTTATATTTGTTCGGTTGTTAAACAGCGAAAGCGAAGGCTTTACTTTTTATGGAGTCTAATATGAAAAAAAAATTATTTCCGGCATTTGCCTGCGCTGCAGCAATGTTAATTGCCTGCGGTGATGATAGCAGTTCCACCAGCGGCGAAGGCGTAGGATCCTCCAGCAGCAATGGCACAGAATCTTCTAGCAGCACTTGGGATCACGACAGAACCGGAGATTTCGCCTGCCTTTCTGTCGATGATACAACCACCTTACTTAGATACTCATTCAATGGACCAGACAGCGCCATGACGGTGACCAATTACGTATATCCCAAAGTATACGAAGATGTGGAAAAATTCTGTAAAGAGGTCCAGGCTGCACAAACCTCTGAACAGAAAGTGACCTGTGATTCCAGCGTTGCCATCAGCTATCCGCCCCAAATAATGGTCTTCGATTCCCTGGTTTCTTTGATGAAAGAGGAATGCTATAAAGAAACGCCAGTAAACGCGGTGGACTTGATTGATCCGGATGATGCTCCAGAAAATGGTCTCTGGTCGAAAATAAAAAAGGCTGCAAAAAAAGTCGGTGGTTGGTTAGCAGAATTGTTCTAAAACAAATAGCCTAGGGAAATTCTCAAAAAAGAACTACGTCTTCGAAACTCCGCAGAATCGTGTCGGGATTTCGCTGAAGTAGTTCTTTTTTTTTACATCCAGAAAAAGTCCACTTTTCTCTCTGCTGGACTTGATAAGAACTTGCGTATGGTTTTTATTTTTTTCTTACGCAATCTTGCGGTAAAAAACGGATATTTCTATCTTTTTCGGCTCTTCATCAACATGTGTGGGTGGCTTCGCCACCCTTTTTTGTTGATTTTCGCCTAAATTAAACAAAAAATGGGCTATTTTCTAAAATTTAATCGCCAAAAAAAACAGAAGAAAAAGCCCATGTCAAAATTATACAAATCCATCTTCAATGTCAACGGCTGTACTGTCGTCAAGCAGGAGCAAACCGA